>JBGCGG010000008.1:0-6678 GCA_045110585.1 Phormidesmis sp.
GCTGTGAGGTTTTTCCTTCGTGATGAACCTCCATGATTTTTTGCCGGAAATCGAGTGAGTAGGCTTTCATCGAACCTCAATGAAAAAGCAGGGGGATAGGGGCCTCATATCGTACCTCACTTAATCAGGAACCGCTATATGAGTAGCGAACGGACAAACTCCAGTAGTTTGCCCAAGCGAGAACGCTTCACGAATACTTCAATTTCAATGTGCCGGAATAATTCGTGCTCCATTGTCAACATGTGTTGCGACTTATCGATGACTTTCCATTCACGCAGAATTGTCTTGGGCACTATCTGCCGGTAGAAGAATCGAATGAGGCTTCGGCTCCGAATTAATCGTGTCATCCCTAGGAGAATTAAGTGTAAACCCAAGTCAATTACGAGGAACCAATAAACGTGGAATATGGGTGCTAGAAGTGAACGGCGTGTTTCAATGGTTCGCCGATGCTGAGCCATGAACTTCCAAATGTGTGGAAGCAGGAAGATTTGCTGAATCGGAAAGTCTTGCTCCGTGTCGAGCACCTGCTCTACACTGCCGTAGAAACGGAAATGTTCCTCAACTAGGTATTGGGGCTGACATGGCAACGTGACTGAAAGAATGACACCCATACAACCAAGGGAACAACGGGCAGCTTGCAACTCTGTTCCATGACAAATCTTCCTGATAACAGGTTTGCCGGTTTGCGGATCGTAAGTCGCAATAGTTAACGCCATTACGTAGTGCGACAAACTATGTTTTCCCGAGCCGTGGGTGCCGGTTGAAATCGCGCCCGCAATGGTCTGCTCGGTTATGAGCCCTTGTGTAGGTAGCGCTAGGCCGACGGTGTCTAAAGCATTGATCGCTTGCTTGATTTGGCACCCGGCACCAATCGTGACGAGGCTTTGGCCATCTTTTTCGTAGATCTGAACACTATCCAGGTGTCTCAGATCGAGAAGCACGTCTTTGGTTTTGAGGGTTTCGCTCCAGGAATGAAGTCGTCCGATGGTACGAATGCCCCGCCCCTGATTGGCCCGTAATATGGCTAGAACCTCTTTCCCGGTCTTCGGCAAGTGGTGGTTCGACGGTTGGAAATGAATGTTTCGCCCAAAGTTCTGAATTCTAACCATCATGCCGTTTCCACTGCGCAAAACTGCCCCCGAACGTTACCTCCCTGAGATCCTTTAAAGGCCAGGTAAATTGCCACCAATTAGGCGACAGTGCTTGAATGCTCACCGACAGAGAAATCGTCATTTTCAATAAGAGCATGGCATAACTACATCTGACTGTAAGTCATACTATCTGACCGACTGGGATCAAAATAGGCCCTCTCCGGAGGTGGAACGTTCAATCAACTCATTGAACGCATCTTCAGCTTTTTTCTCCAGTGCCCGTTTCGTGTAGCGTTCAGAAGTTACGGGTGACTTAATTCGCATTAATTTACGGACGTAATCTGGCGACATGTCATTCATAACCAGCTGCGTGCCGAAGGTGTGGCGTAGTCGGTGGGGATGTACATTTTCGGTTGACTCCGAAATCACCCCTAAATCCTTGACCATTTCATAGATGCCCCAGTAACCTAGCCGCTTGCCATAGCTATTTCTCGAAAGGCTTCTGAACAACGGCTCCCCCGAACCCGTATCAAACCCCTTTCGTACGCACCAACCGAGATAGCTGTCTAAAGCCTGGCGAGCATTTGGCGATAATGGAACGGCCCCATCACTACGCCACTTCGCTTCACTTACCTGCACGGATTGACCGTTGTAGTCCCCGATGTTCAACTTACTGACTTCTGTAGCCCTAAGCCCATGCTTTAATAGCTCAAAAATCGCCGTATCTCTAATACTAAGTTGCTCGCGCTGTCCTCGATACTCCAGCCCGTCAGCCAGCCGCATTACGGCTGTAACCTCCATGTCCTTCGTCTCCGTCGGCGCAGCAGGTACCTTTTCAACGTTTAACGTCGGATTGTAAGCGACATAGCGCTTAGTTGCGAGCCACTTGAAGAAGCTTTGTAACGTAGCGATCGCCTGATTCACACTCGCTGGAGATAGCCCAATCTTCCCTGATTTCGTAGGCTTATTCTTTAGATGCGCCTTGTACTTGCTCAAATCAACATCGCTAATCTCACCCCAGTGTTTAAACTCGCACCAGACCTGAAATCCTCGAAGCTGCCGTTGATAAGCCTTTTTTGTATTGGGTCGAATCTCTCGGGCGCACAAAAACTCATCCACCCAATCCATCTCTACGGATTCATTCCGCACTGCTTCAGGGGTCACAGAAGCCTGCGCTAATGCACCGATCTCAATAAACGTCGGAACAGGATCAGGTTTAGCCATTATTTCAGCCAAAAACTAAGGGATGAACCGCTGCGCAATCACTCCTGATTTCTAAAGAATCAAGCGTTCTGAAAGCCATATGAGTCCGTCGGCACTATCAACGTACCATAGTATACCCCAAATAAATGTATTTATTTGGGGTACGCAAAAAGTTACACAATAAATAAATTGAGTAGAAGTAGGTTATTATATTCCTTATCTGGTAAGCGTTTTGCTCCGTTATCTAAAGGTGACGGGGCAGGCGGTTGCTCTAATCAGTTGGACGATGGCAGCGAAAGACAAATTTCATAGCGCAGTCAGGAATGCGCTGAAAAAGGAGCAGTGGACGGTCACTGACGATCCACTACGGCTAGATGTAGGTGGAACCAAGTTTGAGATCGATCTGGGCGCAGAGCAATTACTAGCTGCTGAACGGGGTACTCAAAAGATAGCGGTTGAAGTTAAGTCTTTCTTGAGCGATTCGCCGCTGACGGACTATCATGCCGCGCTAGGCCAATTCTTAAACTACCGTCTGGCACTAGAAGTCAGTCAGCCTGAGCGTGAGCTTTACCTAGCGGTGCCGGTCGTTGCTTACGAAGCATTCTTCAAAAGAGAATTTGCGCAGATGTCGATAGAGCGTTATGAGATCAAGCAGATTGTTTACAACCCTGTCGAAGAGGTAATAGTGCAGTGGCTTTGATAGATACGTATAGAGACACCATTCGAACTCTGCTTTCTGACTACGCGGCAACTCCCATCTCAAATGGAGAGATTGACTGTTATACCGTCTTTGATGAAAGCCGAGAGCATTACCAAGTGATGAATGTGGGTTGGGATGGTCATCGGCGAGTGCATGGGTGTGTTCTACATCTTGCGATTAAAGACGGCAAGGTTTGGGTGGAGCAGAACATGACGGAGAAAAGGATTGCTCAGGAGCTTACTGAAAAGGGCATTGCGAAAGATGATATCGTGCTGGGTTTTCAATCACCTGAGATGAGGCCGTATACAGAGTACGCCTCGGCGTAGACCGATTTAAGGATTTAGTGCAGTTGTCATCAGGTGTTAGTCGGAAGATGCCTCGTCCAGTCAATAAAAAGTGTGTAGCCTGCGCTCAGTTGAGTGCTCAGGAAGCGCAGCAGATACATGGCAAAGACGGTGATGGCTGCTGGAATGAGAAGCGGTGTAAGAGAAGGCGCTCTCACTACCGTAATCGGCGCAGAGTAAATGAGCAAAGGCGGATGGAGTATCGTCAAACTCAAAATAGTGATGGTTTGCTGATTGATGGTGAGCAGATAGAGACTGTGTCTTTGCCGGTGGCTGAGTCATCAATGCCCTATGCCAATCTGTATATCTGGAGAGAGAAGCGGAAGGATGCGCCGATTCATGCGATCGCTGCGACAGTATTTCAAAATGGTTCCAAAGTGCTGGAAGTGGCACCCATTCATTGCGCAGGCTACCGCAAGCGTCAGATAGAAAAGTATGTCCAGAAGGATGTGATGGGTTATTTGAATGCTCGGTTTGGCATTACGTTTTTTGCCGATGAGATTCGACTGGAGCCAATTGAGTGTCCGATTGAGGGGTGTCCTTGGGGCGATCGTTTTACGTCTCCGCAGGAGAATCGCTTTGCAGCTTCGAAAGAGCGGTTCTTAGAAAGAGCAGAGGTGGCTCGTGATGAGTAGTGTGCGTCAGCTAGAGCTAAATTTAGAAGTTGCTTTAGAAGAAGCCGCTGAGGTTCCAGAGAACGCTGATGTGTTAAGTCTGTGGTCTCAATTTGAAGGTGAATTGGCAGGGCTAGAAAATCGCGATCACCTTCGCGTTGCAGGCGATATTCTTGTCCAGTTGGCGGGACTGTGTGAGACCAAGGCCGATTTGCTTTGGGAAGATTGGCAAGATGCCCATAATGCTGACGGGCCAGTGATGGATGGTGATTGGCTGCAAGGGGTGACTCGTCAGACGCAAGAGCTAGACTTTTCTGAGTTGGTTAATCGTTCGTATCAATCCAGTCGTGAGAATTCCAATGAAGACAAGTTAGATGAAGATTCTGTTGCAGGTGATGTTCAGAAATTGTCGGTTTTAGATATGATTGACGCGCTAGAGGATGCCGATCTAAAGCGTCAGGCGTTGGCCGTCTCTCATTCTGAGAATGTATCCGAGTGGGTAAAGGCATTAGCCGCTCAACAACAGGACTCACCACAACGGTTAGTCGATCTTCAGCAGCAGTTGAAGATGCCGTTGATAGAGGTGTGGATTGCGGCGTTGCTAGGTGGGTTTCCGTTGGAGCAGCGAGGTAGCTTTTATCAAACGAAGGAAGTTTGGGTGAGTGGGTGCAGGTGAGGGTTGAGTATGGAGTATCAGCTAGAGAAGTGGAAGCGACAAGACTTTAACTGTCAGCTCTGAGTAGCCAAAATAGAGCATCGGCTTCCTGGCTGGTAGGCTAGGGGCGATCAGCTTACCTTACCAACCGCTCATGGATTGCCCTCATTGCCACTTGCCCCACATCTCGCTGCTCCAGCGGAAAACTAATCTGGGCTATGACATGTTTCGGTGTAAGGACTGTCGTCGAACTTACAATGAGCGGACGGACACCCCTTTTAACTTTATCGAAGTTCCCACCGATATCATCTTTCAGGTGCTGCTCTGCCGTGTGCGCTACAAACTCAGCTATCGAGATATCGCCGAGTTTTTCCTGCTGCGGGGCTTCCAATTCACCCATGAAACAGTCCGTTTTTGGGAGGCACGGTTTTTGCCTCATTTTACTGACCAGATCAGAACAAAGCGAAAGGGAAAAGTGGGCAAGGTCTGGCTGGTTGATGAAACTTACGTTCGTGTGAAAGGGGCATGGTGTTATCTGTATCGAGGCATTGACGAGGATGGCAACTTGGTCGATGTCCGCCTCAGCAAGACGCGCGATATGGCTGGGACTAAAGCCTTCTTTACCCAGGCCATCGGTCTTCACGAGGACGCGCCAGATAAGGTCGCCACCGATGGATTAGCCTCCTACCCACGGGCAATCGAGGAAGAACTGGGCCAAGATACCGAGCACGAGGTGCGTCCTTGCACTGCCAATCCGGTGGAGCAAAGCCATCGGCGCATCAAGCACCGCTATTATCCAACACTGGGGTTTAGCGAGTTCGAGGCTGCCCAACGGTTCTGCCGAGCCGTGGATGAGGTTGGCAACTTTTTGAGGCCACGATCTCGTATGGCAGAATTCGTGTGCCTGCGATCACGCAGGCAGAAGTTTGTGAAAGGGGTCGGGGAATTGGAAGCCTTATTCAAGGCCGCTTAAGCTAAGATCGCGGCGGAAAGTGATCGCGTTTCTAGAGATTCAACGTAATTTGGATACTGACTTCTGACAATTTCGATTGATGTATTTGGCACTCAACAATATCTCGAAGAAATGGAATAGACCGATTAAAAATTGGCGAGCAGCACTATCCCATTTTGCTATCCTGTTTCCAGAACGCTTTTCCGCTTAAGTCAAAAGCGCTTACACAAAAATCAGATCACTCTCCAGTTTTTGGCCTGCTACGCAACCCTTAATGAGATTGGTGCAAGATCTCAGAAAACACTCTCCACAAAAGTAAAACCGATATTGAGCTTCACACTGCTGAGGTTCTTGAAAACAGCCACTAAATCTGAGGTATTACCTTGATAAGAAAGGTACGTATCGTTGCCTTGTTGTTGTTGAGTATAGTTGCTAGCTGAACCATGGAGCTGAACAATATCTTCAGCAGCATTGAAGTCTTCAATCAAGGCATAGTCTCCATCGCCATCACCGAGGTAATACGCTTGATTTGCATTTCCTACAACAAAGGTGTCAGCCCCTAATCCACCACCTAAAATGTCTGTTTCAAAATAACCAGCCGAGATCGCATCACTGCCATCTAGCACATCATTGCCAGCGCCCCCTTCCAAGGTATCGCTACCGACACCTCCATAAAGGGTATCGTTGCCGCCATCCACGTTAAGACCATCGTTATCAGTGGTGTCCATCGTGGATGTCTCTGGTGCAGAAACAGCAACAAACTCTACATAGTCAACGAGAACATATTCGCCGCCCTCACGTATACCCGTTAGCTGGAGCTCATCACCCGAGGTTACTTGTATCTGGGTAGCAATAGTACGCGTAACTAAGTTTTGCTGACTGGCTTTATCCGATCCCAAGTCTTGGTCGAGCTGCCACGCATCCAACTCAATACCATCCAGGCTAGCCGAGAGGCTGCCAATGCCATCATTTTCATCGAAATAAGCAACCACAATGTTGTAATAACCTGTATCACCGGTAAATTCTGTGGTGGCAGTTCCAGAAGAATTGGTTTTGGCTAAACTCTTGTCAGAGGCGACATCCTTACTTTCTGTGGAATACCCATTCAAGCTCATAGAT
>JBGCGG010000009.1:0-3636 GCA_045110585.1 Phormidesmis sp.
TCACTCTTCTTTGAGCTATTTGACACCTACTGAATTTGAAACACAGTGGCGAAGAAAACAGCAGTCGTCTAAAGGTAATACTGGTAAGTCCAGACTCTCTAGTGCCTGATTTTGCTGTCCAAATTTAGGGGTTCATTTCATGGCTACGCTATCGGCGACTAACCTCAGCGCAGAAGGGCAGAGCACATACGATTTCACAGTCACCTATGCAGATGAAACAGCGGTAGATGTTTCGACCTTGGGCCAAGGCGATATCCGCGTAACGGGGCCGAATGGCTTTACGCAAGTGGCCTCGTTTGTTGGGGTAGATGCGGCGAGTGATGGCACGCCTAGAACAGCAACGTATCGGATTAGTGCGCCTAACAGCGTATGGCAAGCGAGCAATAATGGTGCGTATACCGTGCGCCTATTGAACGCTCGGGTGGAAGATACGCTGGGGAATGCAAATGCTGCTGCCAATTTGGGGAGCTTTAACATCAACATCACCGATACGCCCGATCCGGAGTTTGGCTTTATTGGGCTGGAATCTAGCACGGTAAGCGTGGATGAAGCGGCTGGCACCGCCCAAGTGACGGTACTGCGAACAGGCGGTAGCGATGGTGAAATAACGGTTGATTACAGCACGGTGAGTAGTGCTGGGGCATCGGCGGCTACCGCTGGTGAAGACTACCAGAGCCGGTCTGGCACGCTCACCTTTGCAGATGGGGTCACTCAGCAGTCTGTTTTGGTGCCGATTTTGGATGACACTTTAGTAGAGGGCGCTGAGAACTTTGGCTTTGCCATTGATAATGTGCAGGGCGGCGCGACGCTGCTGGCTCCGCGCACCGCGCAAATTACCATTAATGACGACGATACAGAACCCGAACCGCCACCGACCAGTCAGGGCAATGGCCTCAGAGGAGAGTATTTCAACAATATTAATTTCACCAGTCAGGCGGTGACGCGTACCGATGCCAATATTGATTTCAATTGGGGGTCGGGCTCTCCGGATCCGTCGATTGGGCGTGAGACATTTTCTGTGCGCTGGAGCGGTCAGATTGAGCCGCTGTATTCAGAGACTTACACTTTCCGAACCAACACCGATGATGGCATTCGCCTATGGGTGAACAATCAGCTCATTATCGATCAGTTTGTGGATCAAGCGCCGACTGAGCATACGGGCACCATTACCCTCGTTGCCGGTGAGCAGTACGACATTCGCATGGACTATTACGAGAATAGGGGCGGCGCGGTGGCCCAGCTTTCTTGGGAAAGTGCGAGTCAGGCGTTGGAGATAGTGCCGCGATCGCAGCTCTATTCTGAGCCGGTTAATAGCACCGCGCCCACCGCAGAAACCGTTGTTTCGGCTTTAGATTCCCCTATTGCCATTGACTGGCGAGCGGGCAGTGACCAAATGTTCATTGCTGAAAAGAGCGGTGTGGTGCGGATATTTGAAAATGGCAGCCTGCTCTCTACGCCCTTTATTGATATTTCGGCGCAGGTGAATGACACGCGCGATCGCGGCTTAATCGACCTTGCGATCCATCCCAACTTTATCAACAACCCCTACGTTTATCTCTCTTTCACTTACGATCCACCAGAAGTATTTTCCTTTACAGGCGATGCTGGCCCAGATGGTGACAACAACCGTGCCTCTCGTGTGATTCGGGTGACGGCTGACGCGGCTAATGGCTATCGCACCGCTGTCCCTGGCAGTGAAGTTGTTCTATTAGGTACTAACAGCACCTGGGATAACTTCAACGGCTTTGTGAACAGCACGTTTAACTTTGATGAGCCAGAGGCGGGGCGCCTGCCAGACGGGAGCTACCTACAAGACTTTTTGAACTCAGATAGTGAGTCTCATACGATTGGTGCGGTGGAGTTTGGCCCAGATGGTGCGCTGTATGTGAGTAATGGCGATGGCACTTCTTACAACAGAGTGGATAGGCGCTCGGCCAGGGTTCAAGATGTTGATTCCCTATCTGGGAAGGTGTTGCGCATTGATCCGATTACAGGCCAAGGTCTTTCGGATAATCCATTCTTTAATGGTGATGCGAATGCCAACCGGTCTAAGGTGTATCAGCTTGGCTTGCGCAATCCTTTCCGCTTCACCATTGACCCGGATGACGGGCAGCTTTACATCGGTGATGTGGGCTGGACGCTGTGGGAAGAGATTAATGCGGCTGGGGCGGGTGCGAACTTTGGCTGGCCTTACTATGAGGGCGGCAGTGGCGTGAGCTTACGCACGGGCGGCTATGAAGATTTGCCGGAGGCGCAAGATTTTTATAACAGTGGCACGCCGGTTGTGGCTTCTTTGCTGGGGTTGAACCACATTGATGATGGCATTAATGCGATCGTGATGGGGGATATTTACAAGGGTAATGTGTATGGCAGTGAGTATCAGGGCGATCTGTTCTTTAATGACTTGGGTCAGGGCATTGTTCGCAATGTGAGCCTGGATGCGCAGGGGAATGTGGCGAGTGTGGATACGTTTGCGACGGGTGCTTCCTTTGTGGTGCAGATGATTGAGGGGCCGGATGGGCTGCTGTATTACGTGAACTTGGTGAACGGTACGGTGGGGCGCTGGGTGTTTGATTAGCGGGAGTGTTTTGTTGGAGTCGAAGTGCTCTCAAGGGATATCCGGGTTCCCCTTAGCAAGGGGAACCGTAAGGAGGGGTTTGTCAGTGAACTAGAGAGGTTGCCGGAACCCCTCTGCCTACGGCATCTCCCCTTGAATAAGGGGAGATTGGGATCCTGGTTTTATCCAATGCGTTTTCTTAACCCGAGCTGATGTCTACTTGCGTTGCTGAAGCAGCCAGACGTTCTCTTTGGCTGCACCTGCGCTTTTTAGTCCGCCAGCGACATTTTTGCTGATGAGGAGAGATGATTCGTAACTGTTGTTGTAGTGTTGGGTGATTTCTGTTTCGCTGATGGAAAATGGGGGGCCTTCCATTTTGCTTTGGTCGTATTCAAAGGTGATGAGTAGCTGCGGTGCTTGATTGGTAAGCTCCATTAGGTGAGCGGTGTATCGATTGCGTACTTCTGGTGGCAGGGCGACTAAGGCTGCGCGATCGTAGATGGCATCGACTGTGCCGAGGATTTCGCGTGAGACATCGAAGATGTTGCCGACAAAGATATCGAGACCTTTTTCTTTTGAGCTGTATAGGCTGACTGCTCCAAGGTTGGATATGGTTGGTTCTATGCCTAGTTCACTGAATAGCTGCTCAATGGCTATTTTGCTGAGTTCAGCCCCTGCGACCCGATAGCCTTGAGAGAGCAGCCAGCCGATGTCGAGCGTTTTTCCGCATAGGGGCAAAAATATTCGGCTACCTTTTGGTAGGGAAAGCTCTCCAAAGTATCTCACTAGCAACGGGTGAGGTTTACTTTTGTGAAAGCCGAGCCTGTTGCTTTCCCAGAGCTGATGCCAGAAACTTGGTTGCATGTTGATTCCTTCCACTTTTGCGTTAGACCAGAAGCCTCATTTTGTAAGACTTTTAGAAATGTTGATTTCATTTCATCAATAGTTCGGACAGAAAAAGGAGAGAAGATAGTCAGAAAAGCCATTCGGGCATACGGTTTAGTTAACACAACAAAACCCACCAAAATGGCTATGCCAGCTATCATACCGGGTCTACTGAGCAAAGTAGGCTATTTAGC
>JBGCGG010000010.1:0-12261 GCA_045110585.1 Phormidesmis sp.
GGCCATATTTAACGTTACACGAATAATCCGTGAAATCCCTGAAGCTAGGACATAGATTAGATGAAAAACCGACCTTTACATCTATAGCTGAGGCATTTTATACATGCTGACAGGCCAGTATTAACAGCCCTATCTATTCGCAGGTCTGAATAATGGCCCAGCGTCTAAAGCATCCACCTGTCCCTATTGAACCCACGCAATATTGGCCTACCGCACACTTAAATTATGCTGTGACCAGTCTTGTCATGCCCAGTCTTGCCGTGGCAATGCTGACCTACACGCTACTGACCCACACGCTAGTAAGGCAATCGAATACAAAACTCAGTGCCTTGCCCAAGTTCAGACTGCACGTCTATGGTGCCACCATGGGCTTCAACAATGATTTGGCGGGAAATCCCAAGTCCTAGCCCAGTTCCTTTACCCACCGCCTTAGTTGTAAATAAGTGGTCAAAGATTCTTTCTTTGACCGCTGCGGGCATCCCTTTCCCATCATCTCCAATCCGAATCTCAACAGCGCTTGCATCAGGAAACACAGCCGTTTTAATAAAGATGTTCTGAGGAATATCTTTTCGTTCGGCAAACGTTGAATGCTGAGCGGCCTCGTCAAAGACATCAATCGCATTAGCCAGTAGGTTCATAAATACCTGATTAAGCTGCCCCGGAAAACAGTCAATGGCAGGCAGTTCGCCATAGTCTTTTGTCACCGTAATCTCAGGTCGGTTTTCGTCCGCCTTAAGTCGGTATTTCAAAATGAGCAAGGTGCTATCAAGGCCCTCATGAAGATTGGCACTCACCTTATCTTCCGTATCGGCCCGAGAAAATGTGCGTAAGCTCGTGCTAATGGATTTAATTCGGGTGGTGGCCCTTTGCATAGCCGTAAGTAGGTTGGGCAGATCCTCACACACAAAATCCAGGTCAATATCTTCAGCATTTTCCTCAATAGCCTTAACTGGCTCAGGATAGTGCTCCTGATAAAGTTGAAGCTGACTTTGCAAATCTTGAATGTAGGTTTTAGCGTTATTGATACTGCCGTTGAGAAAGCCAATAGGGTTATTAATTTCGTGAGCCACTCCAGCAACAAGGTTACCTAGCGCAGACATTTTTTCAGCTTGGATGACCTGAGCCTGACTGCACTTAAGCTGCGTCAGTGCCTGCTCAAGTGCTTGAGATTTCTGGAGTATTTTGACCTCAGCTTCTTTGCGCTGGCTAATGTCTCGAACAATGCTGTGCAAAACCATCTGATCTTGGTAGCGCAGTGGTTTCAATACGACCTCTGCCCAAAAAATTCTACCCGTGAGCGTTTTGTGCTGCCATTCAAACCGACAGTTACCCTTTTGTAAGCCCTGCTGAATCATGACCTGGGCCTTATCAAATGAAGATTGTCCATCGGCCTGAAACGCGGGTGAAATGTCAGACGGGTGAAGGGCGCATAGCTGGTCTTTAGTATCCGCTTCAAAGAGTGCAATTGCGGCCTGATTACAATCGACAAATTCTGTTTCACTCAGAAGCAAAATAGGATCATCCGCGTTTTCATATAGGCTACAGAGGTTTGCCTCTGCTAACGCTAACTGACCGGCTTGTTCTTTTTGCCAGCTGCGAAAATGGGCATTTTCTAAGGCAAAAGCCGCTTGACTAAAGAGAAAGTCGAGCGCGACCGGTTGGCTACCAGAAAACGCACCGCTAGTAGATTGATGCGTCAGGTAAACGATGCCAACGACGTTGTTTTGATGGATCAGAGGCTGGCAAAGAATGCTTTTAGGTGGGTTCTCTGTGGGTAGCTCAGTAAGGTACGCGTTAATAACCGGTAGGTCTGCTTTGAAATCGTTAATAATGACGGGGGTTTGCGTACGTTCAACGTGCTGAATTAGCTGAACGGGCAGCTGGTGAACAGGCAACTTATGAATAGGCGAATTGGGCGTATTCTCGGGTGCCGTTGCACATAGTTCTAAGGGCTGGTCGAGGCACTGATCGGAAAGTTGGCCAGAGGGCTGATGCGGTGTTGGCGCGATCGCTTTTATCTGCCATTCTTCGGAGGCGTCGGGCAAAAGCAGCACGCAACGGTCACCACCTACGTTTTGTAGCATGAGGTGAGCCACCTCATGCAGCAGCTCATCGTAGTCGCTAGCGCCAGAAAAAACTTGCACAGCGCTGAAAATGGCATTGACGTTTATGCTGTCAGAGGCGCTGGGAGCACCAGACGCCTGTCGATCTACTTGTTCGAGCTGACTAGAATCGAGCTGGCTAGTAAATGTACCGTCAGGCAGAACAGAAGAGCCATTAGATGGGATGCTTACGCTCGGATTCATGGGCTTGAATGAGTCAGTGCACTTGACTGAGGGAAATTAACTAAGGGAGATTAAATAAGAGTGTTTTATGAAAGCTGTTTGGCTATGACTATCTTCATAATTCCCTTCAATTGAAGAAATTGATGAGAAACGCCAAACAAACTCACATCCGGTTAGGCCACGGCTAAGGCAAACACGGCTACCGCCAGGGGCACATCACTCAGAAGCTGAGTGATGTGCAGGGCATTCGTAACCATTGACCTGTTGCGATACGGTCAAGCCAAAATCTTGATTTTGTGTTCTACACCACAAAGCAACTGGCTGAACGCCGCTGATAGCCGTAATAGGGAACCACAGGCAGATCCTGCAAGGAACATTTGCTGTTAACCTGCAAAAGTATTAGCCCCAGCCTATGGCCTGACGGCATAACCAGCGCTTTTTCATAACTTAGGATGGGCGCTTAGGGCTACTTAATTAGAGTTACGTATGAAGCTTGTTTCTGACCCGGCGATCACGACCAAAATTGCCCGCATGAAGGAGCGAGTACGCTGGCAGCATCCCTTAGTCGCTCGGCACAATGTGGATCAAACTCGGATAGTGCTAGCCGATAGTCAAGAAAATACGGCTAGGGACTTTTCGTTTTTAGTCATTGGTGACAGTGGCACGAGCCGTCATTTAAGAGATCGGCCTCAGCGACGGGTCGCCAAACGCCTATTAGAGCATTCTGATAGCTGTGATTTTGTCCTGCATACCGGCGATGTTGTTTATCTCACAGGATCGAGCGAGCAGTACCCTGATAATTTTATTAAGCCGTATCGTGAGTTTTTGGTTGGGGGCGATACGCCTAACAAAGTTCGCTACGACAAAATGACGTTCACCAAACCCTTTTTGCCCGTGCTGGGCAATCACGATTACTACGATTTATCGTTAGTGGGTGGCATTTTGAGTAAGGCGCTGACCCCACTGCGCCGCGCCCTGCACAAGCGCATAAATTTAGACGTGGGTTGGCATGGTTCCTTTCAAGGCGAGGGCTTTGCAAAAGCCTTTTTAGACTGTTTAGAACTCATCGGCAGCGCCCAGCTGGCTGGACACTTAGAAAAGCACTACACGGCTAAAACTGAGACAGGACAGTGCTTGCACTATGTACCGGGCAAGTTTACGCGGCTGCCCAATCGCTACTACACCTTTAGGCAGAAAGGCATTGATTTTTTTGCCTTGGATAGCAATACATTTAATGCACCGCAGCCCCTGCCAAAAACCAAAACAGGACTTGAGCAAAGGAAAAAAATAGAAAGCTACAAGCAAACGTTAGAAGAGAAAGTGAATTCGCTGCTGGCTGAATCTGAGCAGTTAGATATTGATGTGCGTGAACAAGCCGAGCGGGCAAACAGCATCTATGCCAAAGTGGAGCAGTTTGAAGAACAAATTAGAGATATTGAAAAGCAGCTCAATGCCTCTTCAGTTGGCAATGCCATAGATAGAGAACAGCTCAATTGGCTGCGCGATCGCCTGATTGCCTCCTGGCAAAATAAAGCCTCTAAAGGTCGCATCCTCTTTTTTCACCATCCACCCTACGTAACCGAAAAAACAAAGTGGTTTCAGGCACAAACGCTAGCCGTCCGCTTCCATTTGCGGCAGGTACTCGATGAAGTGCACGCAGCCATTGGTGACTTCGCAGGCGATCGCCCCCTTGTTGATTTGGTCATGAGCGGGCACGCCCACTGCTTTGAATATTTAGAAACGCTAGAAACCGGACATGGCGATCGCAACATTCCCTGGATAGTTTGCGGCGGCAGCGGCTTCAGCCTGCGCAGACAACGCAAAGAAGGCAACGTCCTAGCAGAATTTGGTAGCCCCATTGCCAAATGCCACCTATTTTTAGGCCGATCAGGCCACGGCAGCCATAAGCGCAGACCTTACTCCGCCCTCCGCGTAGACGTGCAGTACCATCCAGCCAACCCAGACCATCCCCAATTCCTGCTCCGCCCACTCGTCGCAGAACGCTACCAAGACGAATGGACGAACTACGAGCCCGAGCCAATTGTGGCAGGTTCAATCAGCTCCAAGCCCGATACCTAAGCACCACACCTAAAGCACGCTAGGCAGCACGCTTACGACCAAAGCCCCCTACTAGTACGCCACCTACAGCCAACAACGCCAATACACTGGTAGGCTCCGGCACATCTGTTGCCCCACCGCCAGGGGTAGGCAACGCTGGCGTATCACCATTCGCATCAGCCAATGCCTGAAGCGCTGCCTGAGCAATCACACTGTGGCCAACCGTCGTCGGATGCACATCATCCCAGAAAAAGAACTTATCTGGATTCTCACAGACGCCATCAAACACGCCGTCTATCTGAAAGTTAATCAAACAACTATCTTCAGCATTATCAAAACCAAAAGCCCCAGGATCCGCAATAATGTCGCTGGTTAGCCCCTCAAGGTCGAACTGAGTAATCGTCGCACTAGATGGATTCAGGGTGCTCGCTAATGCCGTGAGCTTTTGATCTAACAGTAAGTTATGTTCATTGGCCAACGCCGTTAGAATATTAGAGCCTTCCGGGTTAAACACATCAACAGAATCAGCAAACGGCTGAAAACCCAGAAGCGGCAAGTTACTTACCAGCACATTTTTAGCGCCCGCATTAAACAGTGCTGACGTTGCACCAACAATGTTGTTTGTCACCTGCTCAACTAGAGCAGAAAGATCCGTAGTGGGTGTAGCAGTCAGGACGGCTTCGTTATAGTCGTTAGCCCCCGCAAGCAAAACTTGTAGTGCATTTTCACTGGGTGGAGCACCGGACTGAGACAGGGCTGTAAACGCTGCAATCTGCTGCTGAAGTCCGGGCAGCGGCGGGCCACCTACATTAATATCAGAGCTGAGGCTACCAGCGACGGCATAGTTGATGCCATCCGCAGGCGGCGGCGTAATCCCAGCGAGTACGGGCGGCAGGGCAGTGGCAGAGAGTTGAGGTGTAAGGCCGAGTTCTGACGCGATCGCTTCTACCCAAACCGGGCCATTAGAGAGCCTGCCAGCATACGGCGGCGAGGGCGGAAATAGACCTTGCGAAAGGGCAAAAATGTTACCGGCATCACTGACGCTATCGCCAAAGATATTGAGCTGGTCAATGCCTAAATCAGTGAATGGGGTTGTTTGTGCGATCGCTCTTGCGGGAAAGAGAACGGGCATAGAAAGACCAATGGCTAAGCTGCCTGCCAGCAAGCCAAGCGTTCGCTTAAGGCCAGTGAGTCTTTTTTGAGTGCTAACAGTAGCGCTTTCTCTTAAGTGTTTGATTCTATACTCAATAGTTATTGGAGCCTGCATAAACACGGATCTCTCTAAGGATTTTTATAGGTTGCACGTACCCTTAACCATACGCGGACTCCGTATATTTATGCAGTTTCTAAAGATACGTTTTACAGATAAGTAGCTATAAATTTACAGATGAGTAGCCATATATAAGTAGCTATAGAAAAGCAACAGCCGCTGTAGCAACTGTCCCCGAGTGGCTAAGGCCAGTGATGAATCTACTAAAATTACGCTGTAGCTACTGCAGAGGGGCTGCACAGACAAAAACAATTACCCCAAAGCGATGTACAGAGGAGCAAAGTGATGACTGAGAACCTTCCTAATTCCACTGACAATCAGCACGAGCTTGCAACTACGGTGGCGACAGAGGCTATGGAAACAGAGACTATGGAAACAGAGACTGTGGCAACAAGATCTGCGCCGATGGATGATTTAGCCCCTTGGCAAAACTTTGGGATTGGGTTTAGTACTGGTGCATTATTGTCCTTTGTCGCGTTTTCTATATCGATAGATATGACCCATACTGCATTGGCTGATGTGGGATTGGGAATGTGGGTAGGTGCGATCGCACTTCCTTTATCGTTAGGTATTCTCAGTATTCTGTTCAAGCAACCCTTTATTAATGCACTCGATACGGTCATGCGTGTGCTGCCTTATTAGGATGTAGCTGGGCAAATTAACCGTGGGGCTGTTGGGCGATCGCTTACTCACGCTCTACAACCAAACAAGGCCAAGCCATTGCAGTTATCTCAAAACCACGCCAACTCACCTTCCCCTAAGCCATTAACGCCTAGAACGATAGCTTTTCTCACATTGTTTGTCCTTGTTGGCATAGTCACAATGGTGACCTTTGCTGTCAATATCAGAGCCATGCTATTGCTGCGTTCTGCTTTTGTGGAAGGCAGCAATTGGGGCATAGATTTTGAAAGAATTACCCGCCTGATGATGGCTAGAGTCATCTTTCCAATGACTGAAGATGTCTCTAACTTTCACAATATGGATTTCTTTAAGCTTA
Organism: Phormidesmis sp.; assembly: GCA_045110585.1. Classification (GTDB taxonomy): domain Bacteria; phylum Cyanobacteriota; class Cyanobacteriia; order Phormidesmidales; family Phormidesmidaceae; genus Phormidesmis. The sequence goes on from JBGCGG010000010.1 coordinate 6,611, forward strand.
CGGCTATGCACGTTCGAGCCAACAACAATATTACGCTTTGGTTAGCAGTTATTGGAGTTGCTTTGGTTAACTTTTTGGGAGGATTACGTCGCATGTTTAAGCTACGTGTCTCGGCTACTCTTTCCTTCGGGATGATGGCATTAGCTTCTCCAATTATCTTTTTGCTCAGCAGTTCTTATGCTGGATTTTAGACAGAAAGGAACGATAAATTAAATATCAGTCTTCATCGAGAAAAAGTGCTGTTGTGCAGGAGTGTATAAAAGCAAGGAATAATAAATAGCGTTAGCAGCGTAGCTAACGACAAACCTGAAAAAACAACAACCCCTAACGGCTGCAAAAATTCCGACCCTTCACCAATGCCTAGCGCTAACGGAAACATGCCAAGCACCGTTGTAATGGTCGTCATCAGAATAGGCCGTAGCCGCTGCGGTGCAGCCTTAAGAATCGCCGTGGAACGATTGCACTTCTCCTTCTCATAGATCTGATTCGCCAACTCCACTAAAATAATCGCATTGTTCACCACAATGCCCACCAGCAGCACCGCCCCTACAATCACCGTCGCCCCAATCGCCGTTTGCGTAACAAACAACCCTAAAATGCCGCCTGCCAAGGCCAACGGCACCGTCAACATAATGACCAGCGGATCGATTAGAGAGTTGTATTGTACGGCCATCACCGTGAAAACTAAGAACGTCGCTAACCCGCCCAAAAGGCCGATTCCGCTGGTGATAGCCGCGTTGCTTTGGGCGCTGAAACTGGGCAAACGAGTGATACCTGCCGGGAGGTTCACCGTTGCCAAAATTTGGTCAACCTCTTCTAACGCTTCGCCTAAGTTCGCGCCTTCACCAAGGCGACCTTCAATAATAAACACCTGCCGCTGACCAATGCGCTGAATTTCACCAGGAGCTTCACCGTTTTCGATTCGGGCAATATCGCCAAGGCGTACAGACTGGTTGTTGCTGTTGCCTCTCGTCTGAAAGACTGGAAGCTGGGCAAGCTCGGCTGGATTTTGGATGAGCGTATCAGGGGTTTGCACGCGCACATCTATGAGGCGATCGCCCCTCTGAATTTGAGTCGGCACCGCACCCGAAAGCACCGTTTGCACCGTGCGGCCAATGGCCTGCGCAGAAAGGCCCAAGTCAGCAGCGCGTTCCCAGTCAGGGCGAATTTGAATCTCTGGCTGCTGCGGGTCTGCATCGGGAGAATATCTTGCTAGCGTAGCCTGTTCATCTAAGGCACTCAGCACCTGCGCACCTGCCGCTTGCAACACTTTGGTGTCGCTGCCCTGCAAAATCACATCCACATCCGTACGCACCGGAGAGTTGTTCAAAATAAGGCCACGCACTCTGCCCGGAGCTAGACGCATTCGCGTTTTCACCAGATTAAACTGACTGAATTCACGATTCATGCGATCGCTAAACGCCGCCACATCCGTCCCCGGTACCAGCGTCAGCTTACTCGTACCGCGCAGCGCATTTTCACTCGTGCTGCCCCCAAACAAAAAACCACCCGATGTACTAAACACATACTCCACTTCAGGCTGCTGCATCAGTAAATCATCTACCGCTGTCATGACCTGCCGGTTCTCAGCAGCCGTGGTGCCAGGCGGAAACAACACAAACATATTGGCCTGCCCAGTCGAAATGCTCGGCAAAATCTGTTGAGGAATGTGGCCCACCATCAGCGCACTGCTCCCCCCAAATAAACAAAAAGCCACCGCCAACACTAAAATCCGTTTTTTAAGCACCCAGCCCAGCGTCCGAGCGTACTGCTGAGTGAGTCCTTGCAGCCGCCTATCAAACCAGCGAATTAGTGGAAACTTATGAATGCCGCTGGAGCCGCGCACAGCCAGCAGCCGAGAGGTGAGGGCAGGCACCACAGTCAGCGCCACAATTAAAGACGCACCCACGGCAAAGCTTACCGTCAGCACCAGCTCATTAAACAGCAGCGAAATAAATCCACCAATCAACAAGAAAGGCAGCACCGCCACTAGGTTTGTGGTTGTTGAAGCAAACAGTGCCGATTCCAGCTCACGGCTGCTCTCCTCCGCCTGACGAATCACCAGTTTGTTACTTTGCCGCACACCGTTTGTCTGTGCACCATTCTTCTGCACGCCATTTCCCTGCACGCCTTTTACAATATTCTCCAGCATCACAATGGCGTTATCCACCACAATGCCCACACCCAGCGCCAACCCGCCCAAACTAAACACATTCAGCGACAGGCCAAACAATCCCATTAGCAAAATGGAAACCAAGGTTGCCAGCGGAATGGCTAGGACAATAATAAAAGTTTGCCTCAGCGAACCGAGAAAGAGCAGCACGGCTAACCCCGCCAGCGTTGCGCCAATCAGGCCGGAAACAGCAACATTACGAATAGAATTTTGAATAAAGATAGATTCATCGAGAGTGGCGTTAAGCACCAAGTCGGGTGGAATAAGGCCCGATTCTCTTAGCTCTGCAAGCCGTTGCTTCACGCCATCTACCACCGCGATGGTGTTCGCGTCTGGCTGCTTTTGAATGCTCACTTTCACGGCGGGCTCACCGTTGAGCGTTACAAAAATGCGCTGTTCTTCTGTACCATCGATGACATCTGCAAAGTCTCGCAAGTAGACTTGTTGCGGCAAGGATGGCTGAGCGGAAGATTGTTGCTGTGCCCCCGTCGCACTCACCTCAAAAATAAGATTGCGAATTTCATCGGCATCACGGAATCGCCCTGCCACGCGGGTGAGCGGTTCACTATTTTCCCCTTGAATGCGACCACCAGAAGTATCTACGTTTCGCTCCGAGAGTGCGTTTAACACATCAGTCACGCCTAGTCCCAAAGCTTGAAGCCTAGCCGGATCTAAGTTCACCTGAATCTCTTCTTGCACGCCGCCAGATACATCGACGCTGGCAACCCCTGACACAGTCGTAAGTTCGCGGGCAAGGTCTTGATCAGCAAAGACTCTTAAATCAACGCCGCGAAGAGAAGGGGAAGTGAGGGCCGTTTCGTAAACGGGGAGCTGGGAGGGGTCAAACTTGAACAGTCTCGGCTGATCGACAATGTCGGGCAGGCGGTTTCTGGAACGGTTAAGGGTGGCAGTGGCATCGTTAAGGGCTTGGTCAATGTCGCCACCGGGCTGAAAGTAAAGGTCTAGCCGGATTCGCCCTTCTCGGGTCTGAGAAACCACTTGCACAGCGCCTTCGGTGGCAGAAAAAGCTTCTTCTAGGGGGCGAGTGACTTCATCTACAGCAACTTCTGGAGAAACACCGGGGGCAGCGGCGCTAACGCCAATGCGCGGATAGGTAATTGAGGGCAACAGATCGACGGGGATTTGTTGGATAAAAAAGAGACCCAATACGATAACGGCGACGGTGAGCACTAGCGAAGCAATATGCCGCCGAATGGCAAGTGTACTTAAGCTTAATCGTGGGTTGGCGTTTGAGTTGAGGCGGGAATCGAGGGCTGAATCAAAGTTTGAATTCAGATTTTTCTCTGAGGAAAAATCTTGCGCGGTTGGTGACGATTGTGCCTGATTTGATGAAGCAGGAGGACGTATCATTCCTGGCCCTTCCGTTCTTGATTGGGATTTTGTTTGGCCTGTTGTTTAGGCTGTACAAAAGGCACTGTGAGGGCCTTTTCAGAAGTCTCGGATAAGATGCTGAGTCGAATAGATTGCCCCGAGGTGAGAGGGCGATCGCTCTCCACTACAAATGTTTCTCCCGGCACAAGTCCTGAGATAATTTCAACCTGCTGAGAGGCGCGATCGCCAATCTTCACCGTTCGAGCGATCGCCTTTGCATCTTCCCCTTCTCCAGCCACCACAAATACCACGCCTTCTTTTCTAATCCGTTCCGCTGCATTCCCCTCCTCTGCATTCTCGTCCTCTGCGTTCTCTGCTGCCCCTAACGCACTTTCTGGCACCACCACCTGCGCCTCAGCGCCAGAAATGCCAGATGAAAACTGCACCCTCGCGAGCAAACCGCTGCCAATATTTCTATCCAAGTTAGGAATGCTCACCTTCACAGGCACCAGCCGCGATACCCCATCGGCCACCGGAGAAATCTGTTTTATCTCTCCAGAAATAAAACCCTGACCAGGGAATGCATCTAGCCGCACCCGCGCAGACTGCCCAACCCGCAGCTTAGCAATATCCAACTCGGAGACCTGCACTGTCACATCTATCGTGCTCAAGTCTCCAAGTTCTAGCACCGTGTCACCAGATTCAACAAAGTCACCGATATCGACTTGCCGAGAAAGAACCGTGCCGGTGAGTGGCGATCGCAAATCCGTGTAAGAAAGCTGCTTTTGTCGCTGGGCTAACACAGCTTGCTGCGCATTTACCTGATCGGCAGCAGACGCTACAGCCTGCCGCTGCGCATCTACTTGAGCTTGGGCAGCAGAAACGGCCTGAAGGGCATTGATTTCAGCCAGTCCTGCGGCTTCAGCTTCTTGCTGAGTCACAGCCCCCTTGGCGACAAGCTGACGCAGCCTATCGGCATCAATTTGGGCTTGGGTAAGCGTGGCCTCAGCTTGAATAACGGCAGCTTCAGCATCTCGGATGGAGACTTGGGCTTGAGCAGTTTGGGCGCGGCGGGCGGAGAGTTCAGCTTGAGCTTGATTGAAGTCAGTGGTTTGGAGAGCACCGTCTAGCTGGGCAAGGAGGTCATTTTGAGCGATCGCATCTCCTACATCTACAGTTAAAGCCAGTACTTCGCCCGAAACTTGGGCCTTGAGAGAAACCTGTTGACTGGGGCGAGTGGTGCCGGTGTAGGTGAGGGTGCCCGTAATCGAGCCAGATTTGGCGGTAGCGGTTTGTACCGCAACAGGGCCACCAGCATCGGGGCGACCTTGGCCTCTTCCTGGTGCTGGTGGCGCCGTCTTTGGTAACAAGCTACAGCCAGAAGTAATCGTCATTAGCGGCAGCAATAGCCCAACTAGAGCCCACTGTCTATACTTATCCACGCTCACAAAACGATCTAAATGATTATTCAAAGAGCTATTATCCAACTGGACATTTTCCACAACATTTCTACATGATGCTCTTAGGGTAATATGTCGGCGATTAGTTTTTATGAGTCGAAATTTACTATTTAGCAAAAAAGAATGCCGTCATAATGACAGGGCTTCGAGATGATTTAGGCGGAAAATCTCAAAGTTTGGGAATTAAAATCTGAATCCACAGAAAATAGACACATCTCAAAACTGGAGAGAGTAAATTAAGCACCAACCTGGCTTCACTAAGCCTGAAATTTACTGTACTTAGGCTTCTTCCCCTAAAAAAATGACGCTGAAAGCCGTTACTTCTTCGTTACATTCTGTCAGATAAAATAGCTTTATTGAATATCCAGCTCTGTCCAATAAGACAAATCCCAAGCACTATTGTTATCTGGGCCTGACAATGTCTCTAAAACAATGTTTGTATCTTCTCTTTCTTTAATAGAAAGGGTAATTCGTTTTTTACCTCTATCCGCTTCATTTTGATGCGGATCTAGCCATTGTGAGAACAGCACTTTTTCATGCTGACTATTTTCATCAGCCCCATCAACAGGAACCGCTAAAATGCGAAATTCTACCCCATCCACGTTCTTACTTCTCCTATCTTCTTGTGCCCTTTTCCAAGCTTCATCGTGTATGCCATAGCTAATACTAAATTGTTGACTATTTTC
>JBGCGG010000011.1:0-172889 GCA_045110585.1 Phormidesmis sp.
CGCTGTGAGGTTTTTCCTTCGTGATGAACCTCCATGATTTTTTGCCGGAAATCGAGTGAGTAGGCTTTCATCGAACCTCAATGAAAAAGCAGGGGGATAGGGGCCTCATATCGTACCTCACTTAATCAGGAACCGCTATAAGAACAGCAGAGTACTAGTCAGCAAAGTGAATGGGCATAAAGAAACCCCGCTGGGAACAGATGGCCTAGCGGGGTTTCCGAATTCTGGGATGTAGCTGTGGCTTAGCCGCCGAGCTGATCGCCACGGCGATATTGCATGTAAGCCGCTACAAATAGGCCAATAAGGGTGACGGGAATAAGACCTAAAACAATGCCAGATAGTAATGGCTCTACCACAGTGAATCTCCTGTTTTCTGTAATTAACGATGGGGTGAAGTTTGCCTTGCTTTATCCTAATGTGAATCAAGAACCATCCGCAAAGAAAGTATACGCAAGTTAACTAATGTAAACTCAGAACCTAACGCCAGCTTTAGCGCGATCGCCCCTTCAAACCCCCTACCAAACTTAAAAACAAACCTAAGAACAGCCAAAAGAGCATATTCGACAAGGTGTAAAGCTTGTTTTATTCTCTTCAAAAAACTTAAGATGTAAATAGTTAAATCGCTTGCAAATATTTGCCAGATTGTGCCAATAAAAAGTACTCAAGATCAAGCGATGCCCGGTTCATCGACAGGTAGTGCCAATACCGCGTCCGTAGCTGATGCCGCTCCGCAAAGCAGTTTACTTCAGCGCATTTGGCTGAGCATCGTCGCTGTTGTAGTCGTAGTTATGCTTGTGGGCTGGAGCTATTATGCCGTTTCGACCCAAGATCCGTATATCAATAGTGTGCTTCAGCTCACGGGAGATGTGAGCCGAGGCCGTGAGATTTTTATTATGAACTGTGCCACTTGCCACGGTTTAGAGGCGAGTGGTGAAGTGGGCCCTGATTTGAGCGGCGTTTCTGAGCGCAAGTCTCGCAAGGCACTGATTGAACAGGTAATTAGCGGTCAAACGCCGCCCATGCCACAGTTTCAGCCCAATGAAAAAGACATGGCTGATTTGCTGAGCTTTTTGGAAACGCTCTAACGAGAAAGCTGAATCCTGAGACTAAATAGCTAATCCTTAGAAAAGACGCAGCTTTAGATAGGCTCAGCTTTTTAGAAGCGTTGGACTGAAGCAACAGGGCTAAGCGGCGCAGAGTCTAAGGTGCCTGCTTCGCAGCCGATAATTTTTTCGAGGATCGCGATCGCGTCTGCATTTTGGCTGGCTCGAATGCGCGTTTCGGCCCCTACGTTGGCAAGTTCCATCTGTAGGCGCATGTGATACGCCTCCTTAACCGTTTCCGCCCCAGGAAACGAGGTGCTCTCCATATTTTGCAGGTAAGACATACTCGGATCGAGGTCTAGCTTTGCAACCAGTGAGGTGATGACGTAGTACTGTTCTGCTCTAGCGATTGCCTGCCAACTTGCAATCGGCTGTGACAAAATGCTGTCTAGCTCAGGGCCCGATAGCTGACGCTGGAGCCAAGACTCGGAGGTGGAGATGGGCCAATCGGTCGTTTCTTCGTCCACTTTGGCAAAGGCATGGGCTTCAGCGTATGAAATTTGCCCGTCTTGGTTATAGTCGGCAGAGTCAACAGGGTTGCCAATGCGATCGCGCCCGGTCAGACCCGCAAAAAAGCTAGAGCTGTAGTCCTTGTAATCCGCTTCATTGACAGCAGGCGTGCAGCCTACAGACGGGCGAGACGCAATGGTGGCAAAAAAGCCGCAGCGAGTTTGTAAGGCCACCGGCTGTTCAGGATCGCCATTTTCATAAATCAGGTTGGCAAAGGAACCGGAGTAGCACTGAGCCATCATGGTGACAAACGGCTGATCTGCCGGCAGCGGATTGAGCCAGCTAGTAAATTCTCTAACGGAAATAAACGACTCCTCCCACAAAATCAATGAGTTGTTGTCTTCGTTATCTGGGTTGTATGCGCCGTGGCCTGTGAAGTAGAAAAATGAGGGGCAGGCTTTGTCCGCTTTGGCCACAGCCTTAAACCAGGCTTGAGTATTGCCGTAGTTGGCCGCGCCGGTAAGGTTATCAATGTCAGGGACTTTGAAACGCTGTTCGTTTTGCTCGTCTATGTAGCGCACAGTGGCTTGGCCGTCGTTGCCATTGGCAAAAAATAAGCTAGCTGAGCTAGGGTTAAAGCCTAATTCAGTAAGCGATCGCTGAAAATAGCGCACATTTTTTTCTAGGGCGATTTCGTTGTAGCTAGGCGCACCGCCCCCGGCCACCGCCGCAAAGTAGGTACTGACGTCATTGGGCAACGTGATGGGCACCACAGGCGTCGATAACTTTGCCTTAGCCGCAGGATCCACCGCCGCCGCTACGCGCGAAATCACCTGTGTGCGCATACTATCCCAGTCGGCACGCCCCCAACCGGCACTGTCTAATACATATTTAACGGAAGGTGAGAGGGCAGTCCCAGACTGAGTGATTTGTTCGTTGATGAGGACAACTGCGTAGCCCAGCGCGAGTCCGGCGAGTGCAACGCCCGTTAGTCTGTTGAGGTGCATAGAGAGGAGCGGGTAGAGCGGGTAAGAGCTAATAGAGCGGACTATAGGTTCTAACACTTGAAGCGCTAGAACGTGGACTTTTGATAGGGGTCTGAATAAATTGTGAGGCGGTAAGGTTTGAAGCGCGTCTACCGCTGGAGAGCACTTGCTTCTGGAGATCGCTGACTTCTGGAAGCCGCTAGCCTATGACAATCACTGGATTCTGACAATCACTGACTTTTGATAATCACTGGCTTCTTCGCACGCTTACCGTAGTTACGCTTTACGCGAGTCGCCAGTTAAAGGGGTTTTAAATATTAGCTGTCACTATTTAATCTACTACTTAGATCAATATAGGTGTCTATTGATACTGAGTTTTCTTAAGGGTGTACGTGATGGTTACCCTGCGTGCAGGCAAGGCGGGCGGTTATGCCCGTTTTAAATAATTGAACAACCCTTGAGCGATCGCGCCCATTCGTTCAATATCCAACGTTTCAAAGGTGTCAGCCGCTGTATGGTAGTGCGGATTTCTCAGCTCTGCCGTGTCCGTTACCAAAATAGCGCTATAGCCTGCATCCCAGAAAGGAGCGTGGTCACTGCGCCGGACGGCAGGAATCTGCTTGCCTTGATTCACCACCGGCAGCCATTGACAGGGCGAGCCCGAACGCTGCAAAGATTTTTTGAGTCTACTCATGGCAGGAATGGCAGCGGCATTGCCTACCAACGCTAAGAAATCGCCAGTGCTCGGATAGATCCGGCCTAGTGCCTTCAGCGGATACTGCTGCGAGTTGGGCTTATTGGTGAAATAACCCAGCATTTCTAGTGACAGCATCAAATGGAGCGATCGCTGCTGCGTTTGCCAATGTTGGGCGCAGGCGATGGAGCCTCCTAAGCCATATTCCTCCATATCAAAAGCGACGAAATGAATGGTGCGCTGCGGCGGGGACGCATGCATTAACTCAGCTAGCACCAGCAGAACGGCGAGGCCGCTGGCATTATCATCCGCCCCAGGTGAGCCTGGAACCGTGTCGTAATGAGCGCCCACTAAGATGGGGGCTAGCGCAGGCGCTGTCCCAGCTATCTCAATTTGCCAGTTGCAGTAGGTTTGGCCGCGCAGGGTGAAGGGCTGACGAGTCACGTTTCCCCACCGGGCCAGTTCGGTGCGCAGGTATTGCTGGGCAAGGGTATGTTGGCCTGCGCCGAGATAGGGATCGCGAGGGCCAGGGAGCGATCGCAAATGCGCGGTCAGTTTGTTCGAGAGAATTTCTCGGTTGGCCTCGGCGGTTAAGGGCATCTTTCGGTATCGTTTTGAGCGTGGCCAATGTAGGAACGGTATTACGAGACGAAATGAAGACAAAACAGCGTTCTCGCGTTTATATCACCATCGAAAATGGGCGATTTCAAATTTTAGGGTTGGGGGTATGGCATGCCTACTGGCGCGATCCTTACTACCTCATGCTAACCGTGCCTTGGCAACTCTTCTTGCTGATTACCATTGCGGTCTATGGTCTTGCCAATGCAGTGTGTGCGCTGTTGTTTCTGGCGGGCGGAGAAGGCACCATTCTCAATGCCAAGCCCGGTTCATTTGCCGATGCGTTTTTCTTTAGCGTGCAAACCTCCGCCTCCATTGGCTACGGCGTGATGTCTCCGGGCACTACCTACGGACACCTGCTGGTGAGTCTGATTGCCATTACGGCCTTGGTTGGCATCGCGGTGCTAACAGGCTTGGCCTATGCACGCTTTTCTCGGCCAACCGCGCAGGTTTTATTTAGTCGGGTGGCGGTGATTGCGCCGTTTAAAGGCACACCAACGCTGATGTTTCGCGCCGCTAATGAGCGCCGCAATCAGATATTAGAAGCGCGTTTGCGGGTGTATTTAAGCATTGATGAATATAGCGAAGGGCGCATGATGCGGCGCTTTTATGAGTTGGGGCTACTGCGCGATCGCAATCCTAGCTTCTTTCTCACCTGGACAGCGCTTCATCCCATCAATGAGAACAGTCCGCTCTACGGGCTATCCCAAGCAGATTTAATTCGCACCAATGCCGCTTTTCTCATTTCACTCAGCGGCATTGATCAAACAGTGTCTCAAGCCATCCATACTCGCCACACTTATTACGCAGTGGATCTGATGTGGAACCAGCAATTTAAAGACATCATCCGCCGTTTAGAAAATGGCGATCGCTACCTTGCGTTTGAAGACTTCCACGCAGTGGAACCAACAGCCAGTCACGCAGTGGAACCAACAGCCAGTCACTCCGTAGAATCCACAGCCAGTCATGAAGTGGAACCCGCGGCCAGTTACGACGTAAAATCCGCCATTAATCCCAACGAGAAATAGCGTTCAACCAGCTCTTAGCCCTATCCAAACAAGCCTTTAGCACCTGTTGCGACCACTGTTAAACCCGAGCCATGCAGAGTAAGTGCCTGTATTTCATCCGATTTTCTGAGTAGATGTATCAGAATTATCTATCTAAGCTGATTTCGCTTGGTTTTAGTAAAGGAATATAAAGTTAGAGACCATGTAACACGTTGCCTTCGGCTATTTCAAGAGATCATGACTTATGGGCGACGCTGCCCTATCCAGGGTTTGAGCAATTATGAACGTAGTGTAAAGCCTTATATAATTGTGACGATTGATACATAGCGTTACTTCCTTTAAGGAATGAGTCTATATGGATGCTCCAGCGTTGCCGCCCTCCAGCGCATTGTCTTTCCAGAGCGATGTACCTGCCCTGATTTCCGTAGCCAGTGCCCCAGATGAATCGGCGGCTTTGGAGCCACCAGCTGAGCCGACACTCATTAGTCAATCTGAACGCCCGACTGTTGGCACGTTGCCAATGGATACGTTGCCAAAAAGCGCCTTGCTGGGCATCCGCGCCCTAGACTTCAGTTTGTTGCAGCGCAACGAAGTATCATCATCACCGGTCTTTGCCCGTACGATTGGGTGGCTCCCCTCCACAAAGCTCGCCCATTCCTTTGGCTTCATGAGTCGAGCATTTCGCTCAGCCAAGTTAGATAGCGCGCTACGGTTTTCTCAGTTCAGTGCCACGGTACCGATTCAATGGGCACGCAGTAATGATTGGAAGAGCTGGGCCAAAACGGCTGATGTGCAGGTCACGCCAGTGACGACAAACGCCCAGGCCACTCCAACAGAAAAAAATAACCCGAGCGGAAATGCAGCATGGGCAGCTCCTTTTGTAGCGCAGTGCTTGGTAAGTGATGAGCGTAACTTGTCGGCAGCCTCTCCTGAATCCCCTCTGTATCAGCTGAGCTTAAAAGAGACTACGTTGGGTTACGTTGCCGACAGAGATCAGGCTTATTTGCTGGCGCAGCAGCTAGAGCGATTGATTCACAAAGCCGAGTTTGAAGCAGAAAAGATAGCGCCCCAAACGGTGGGTAATGCTGCGAGTGGCCATGCTTTAGGCGGAAATGAAGCCTCTACATTTAGAATTACGGCAGCTGATCGAACGCTGTTTTCCATAGATGCCTCTATGGCAGAAGCAGTGGGCTATTCCAGAGAGTGGGCAGCGATCGCTTGGGCTAACAATTTGAGAACGGCGTTAGATGCTGAACCACTGAACGTAGGCGAAACCCAAACGGCCCTGAAGCAGATGGCGCCTTCCGGCATTACGCTCAAAGGCGATGCCTCTTGGTATGGCCCTTACTTTCATGGCCGAGCTACCGCCAACGGAGAGACTTATAACCAGCACGATTTAACCGTGGCGCACAAGTCTCTGCCGTTTGGTACGTATCTCAAGGTTCGTAATTTGCAAAATGATCGCACGGTAGTGGTGCGGGTAAATGACAGGGGGCCTTATGTGGGCGATCGCTCTCTCGATCTTTCTAACGCCGCCGCCAAATGTCTGGGCAGTGAGGACACTGGCGTTGTACCTTACGAAGCCGTCATTTTGAATGACGCCAACTAATACACATCATTGCCACCTGAATCGTTACCAACTGAATCGTTACCAACTGAATCGTTACGGAGCAAGGACAGCAATTGAAAACGCAGAAGACATCTTTATCAAATGTCTTCTGCGTTTGATAGCGGGTCTCATTCGCATGTCTCATTCGCGGCCCCAATTCGCGGCCCCAATTTTAGAGACCGCCATCCTTCAGACAATCATCAATGTCTTCACCAGCATCGTGCTCGGTAAGGCAGTGAGTAATCCAAGGATCATCTGCGGGCAAGCCACCACCTGAGTTACCGGCAGGTTCCAGCCGGACAGGCTCTACCACCAGAACATCTGTAGGTTCTGCGGAGGGGCGGCGGACAGGCTCATTTCGGGTAGGACTTTCTAAGCGGGTATCAGGCGCGCGCTGGAGCTGGGCATTGGCTTCACCCGTTGTCAGGCCCAGGCCAACCACTGGCACCATAACGACAAACGCTGTAGCGATCGCCGCTTTCATTGCATTTTTCATCTTTATTCTCCTTAATCACTAATGGATTGAACGTTAAGGGGTATGGGCTGTCTTATTGCACAAATTGTTGTTTGTGCGATGAAGCAACAGCGCTCACCCAGGACATTCATTTTGGAAAATATTGATTTGAGAGGCAGTACCCTTGCGGGTAAATCTTCTATCGGAATAAGCAACCCCATCGGACAAAGCTTGCATTTCTATTTCCTCTTACTCAAGGGAAGATGCCGTAGTTAGAGGGTTTCTGGCAGTGTGTTGCGCGCCTTGCTCCGAACCCACGTTCATTACTCGTTGAGATGAGTTGTCTATTCCGATGACGCCAATAAATTGCCTGTCAATTGACGATCTATCTGCCCAAGGGTTGCGAGGTCATCCATCGGAAAGTCATGGTCAAAGCCTGACCAGTTACGCTTATTAGGCTGCCTCAAAAAGTCAAAGGCTTGACTAAAATCTGCTGGCCCAGCCGCTACTGGAGCGCTGAAATGACAGGGAATTACCTGTTCAAAGTCCCACTGCGAAATTTTATCGACCCAGGCCAATACCTGCTGCGGCCCTCGATTAAAAATGAGCGTTTGTAAAATGGGTGCAACGATGAGCCGTCCCTCCTTGCGCAAAGATTCAAACGACTGTTGCCAGTTCTCTTCCCACAGGAAAGGATAGAGGCCAAAGTAATTCTTTTTCGATTTATCAGGCGATTTCCACGCATCCCGGAGTGCGCGCCCAAGCTTAGGGACATCTAGCTTGCTGGGCTGAAAGTAAAACGCAAAGAGTGAAATGCGTGCCCACCCTTTGAGTCGATTTTCAAGGGTGTCTGTTATGGGATCTGTGGCGCTTTCCCTAGCGTGGAACAACAGGGGGAAGGGATCTTGCTCGATGACTTGGGGCGGTTCAGTGGGGATAGAGAGAATGCTGTCTAAGGCGAGGAGCGATCGCGTTTCCCGATGGAAAAAGGCCACTTCTGTATAGGGCTTCACGCTCAGCTCAATGGGGCCAACAATCGCATAGTCAAACTCATCATAAAAAGGCGTTTGGCTCGCATCATCCGGCAAAATATGCGTCCGATTAGCAGGAAAGCCCAGCCAGCTCAACGGCAAATCAATCGGAAAGCTCCACTGATTCGGAGCCACATACACCTCAGCCTGATCAAACTTTCGCCCAAACGGCCCTGCAAAATACTTGTGCTCAACGCCCGTCACTGTCGGCAAAATCACATACTTCACCGGCCCATGTGCGGCCTCTAGCTCCCGCACCAGCCGCACACACTCAGGCGTCGGCGCAACCGGCGAAAACGCCATTAGCCCGCCATCTGCCAGCTTAATGACCGTCATGCGAATGGGCACCACCACATAAAAAATCCCCTGTACCTGCTCAAACAGCCACAACTTATCGGGGATAATTTCTCGGCGGAGGGTGCGCCTTTGCCCATACGGATAAATCGGTACGATGGGCCAAAGTGGCCAAGCCCGGTCGCCTCTTTTGGTCATAGTGATGCGTTACGTTTAGCCTGCGTTTGTTTATCCTACAGGTCTATTCCTACGGAAGGCCATGCCAGCAGCTCAGCCTTCCGCTTCCGGGACGTTTAGCCGCTAATACCGCCAACCCCACGGCCTCAGCAAAACCCAAATGGGATGGATCAGTGGCTTGCGGTGACGGATTGAGGCTACGGGTTGAGGTTACGGATTGAAGCTACAGCAGCTCAATATTAGAAAACGAAATTTCCATCGTTGGCCCATCTTCGCTGGTCACTGTACGCTTCGCCAAAATGGTGTAGTCGCCCACCTGAGTGTAGTCATCTTTAAACTGGCTGCGGGCTTGCTTCACTTCACCTGTTTTAGGATCGTGATAAATAGAATCGTACGTTTCTGACAGGTAACCGCTGCCTGTGTCGTAAGAGCTAAACGTATTGATGGTCACAACAATCCCATGAATATGGCGGTGCACCATCGTGAACTCGTTATCCTTTACTTTGTAAGCGTCACCATCAGCCTTGCCGCCCACCGCAATTTTGACAGCGCCGTCTGCTTCAGTGCCGTCCACTTTAAAGGTGTTCTCGCCATGGGATTTTTCAAAGGGGCGGCTAACACGATGAATCGCCACTTCCCAGAGCTGGTTTTTGATGATCTTTTTGGCTTCTTCGTCCTCTACACCAAACACCTCAGCTTCGAGCTTGGCATTGACCTTAGCCGAACCCTGTACGGTTTTGTCGCCTAGCTTCAGGGTGACATCGGTCGTGTAACCGGGGAAGCTTTTGTCCCAGGTGTAGCGATTTTCGTAGGCAGCTTGAACCAGTTCGCGAGCAGAAACCTGTAGGGCAGTCATAAGCAATATTTTCTCTAGGTGCTTGAGTATAAGGGCCTAATTCATCTAGATCCTAGCGCACTTCATCGTCTACTTCATCTCTATAGGTCTACAGCCAATCCACGCCATTTTGAGAGCTTCAGGCTGAGGGCTTGAGCCCTCAGCCTGAAGCCTTAACCAACCCCTTGAATAGAGTCTGGATGAATGCCTTCAATGCGGGCGATGTTGACTTTCCACTGTACGCTTTGCCCCCACGCTTGCTGACGAATCCAGCAACAGGTACCGAGGTAGCGCTCCAAGATAAAGTCGGGCAAATCTTGGGGTTGGTTTTTGAGTCTGACGAAATCTCCGGGCTTTAGGTGAGCGTTCATAAGCACCTCATGAATAATGATGGATCAGATGGTGATGAGCTTGATGGGGGCATGCAACAAATATATTACACAAAATAGTTCATATGTACTAAAAATATTTTACTCGATATAATCCACTGACATGGAACGCTATGCTGGCTGCCAATACCACTTATTCTCTGGTCGCAATTTAATTTGAATGAGACAGCTCTCTATAGCAGCGATGGCAAGCTAACGCTGTCTATACCTTTTGTACAAATATCTGGCTGGTCAGAATCTCAAAATAGACAGAGGCTGAGGTGTCACGCGATCGCTACGGTAAAAGACAAAAATCAATAGCGTAAGGAATATTTTGGATGGGCAACCAGCAACCCTTTCACAAAGGCGATCAAGTTGAGTGGGCATCTGGCCAAGGGACTGCCGTAGGCACCGTCAAAAAGAAGCTGACAGAAGAAACGGAAATTAAGGGCTACACAGCCCAATCTAGCGAAGAAGAACCGCAGTATCTGGTAGGAAAGTGAGCACACGGGCAAAACAGCGGCGCACAAACCTGAGTCGCTAACGTCTGCATCCTAATCAACCCAAAGCGCCCCGTCTGAGAAAAACATCGGCTCAAACGGGGCGCTTTTTTATGGCTGAATTCTGTGGCGCTGAATTCTGTGGCTGAATTCTGTGGCGCTGAATTGAATGGTGTCTCTATCGCGTGAGTTACTTAATCGCGTTGGCCACTTACAGCGCCAGCGCTAATACCCCGTTGCCTTAATGGCTAGGCGCGTCGTCACCCCAAACGGCAGCTAAACGATTATCTCGGCCACAGCCTGTGCGATACAAGTTGTAGCGGATGGGATTTTTCTGGTAATAGTCTTGGTGATATTCTTCTGCATCGTAGAAGGTGGCGGTAGGCAGAACTTCAGTTGCGATGGGTTGGTTGAAATCTCTCAGCTTCTCTGCAATGTCTTTTTTGGAAGCTTCCGCCAACGCCATTTGCTCAGGCCCCTCCACAAAAATGGCCGAAAGGTATTGGCTGCCTTTGTCACAGAACTGACCTCGATTATCTAGCGGGTCAATATTTTTCCAGAACACGTCTAGCAGTGTCTCGTAGTTAACTTGGTCAGGGTCATAAACTACTTTCAGCGCTTCAAAGTGGCCAGTGCCACCGCTAGAAACTTGCCGGTAAGTGGGATCTTCTAGGTTGCCACCTGTGTAGCCAGAAGTGGTGGAAATAACGCCGGGGAGTTCGTCGTAGGGTTTCTCCATGCACCAAAAGCAACCGCCTGCGAAAACTGCGGTTTTGCTGCCTTCTAGGTTGGCTTCTGTAGAGACATTAATGACGGATTCATTGTTGCTTTGTGCGGTTAGGTTGGCACATCCAGAGATTGACCCGCACAGCAAAATGAAGATGCTTAGCGTTACAAACAATTTTCTGATTAGCGGATTCTTTGGTTGGCGGGAGGTGACCATGCTTAAACTGTTGCTGTGCTTAGCGTGAGTGGACTTTAGTCAGACGTTCTCTAAAGTATGGGACTGTAGTTGGGCTTTGGGCAAGTGCTGTGTGGGGTTGTCCCAATGGTTTGTCGATTGAATCTATCCTAGGGTGTCACTATCCAATTCATTCGCCCTTATCATTCCAAGGACAGCGCCATTTATGACTGATCAGCTTCCTTTGCCGCCCGGTAGCTTTGGCTTGCCTATCGTTGGTGAAACCCTTAGTTTTTTGCGCGATCCAAACTTCGCTAGCAAGCGTCAGGCCCAATACGGCAGCCTATTTAAAACCAAAATTATCGGTCAGCCCACAGTTTTTTTGTGTGGCCCTGAAGCGAATAAGTTTGTCTTGCAAAGCCATATGGATTGCTTCTCGTGGCGAGGAGGCTGGCCCAATACGTTCAAAGAACTGTTGGGTGAATCGCTGTTTTTGCAAGAAGGAGACGAGCATAAACGCAATCGGCGGCTTTTGATGCCTGCGTTTCATGGCAAGGCACTGGAAAGCTATTTTGAAACGATGGTGGCGTTGTCGCAGGTGTATCTGACGCAGTGGGAGCAGCAGCGATCGCTCACATGGTTCAAAGAACTCAAAAAATTTACCTTTGAAGTAGCTAGCGTCTTACTGATGGGCACTGAGCCTACTAGCAAAAGCGCAACCGAGCCTACCGGCGACCGAGCAACCGTAGACGCTCAGCCAGTAAGCGAAGAAATTGAACAGCTTTCCGGCTGGTTTACAGATTTGACCAACGGGCTGTTTACGCTGCCAATTCGCTGGGGCCCTACGCCGTATCGGAAGGCTTTAGATGGGCGAGATCGCCTGCTGAACTACATTGAAAAAGAGATTAGCGATCGCCGCCGCTTGCTAGCCAACTTAAATGACGAAGCAGCAAGGCCAAAGGATGTGCTCACCTTGCTGTTAGAAACTGAAGATGAAGCGGGCGATCGCCTCAGCGAACAGGAAATCAAAGTTCAAACGCTACTGATGTTGTTCGCAGGGCACGAAACAACAACATCTATGCTCACCTCATTGATGATGGCACTCGCCCAGCACCCGGACGTGCTAGCCAAAGCCCGCGCTGAACAAACAACGCTCATGCAAAGCAACAATGAGTTAACGCTTCAGCAAATGGCAACAATGCCCTACCTCGACCAAAT
This sequence comes from Phormidesmis sp., assembly GCA_045110585.1. GTDB lineage: Bacteria > Cyanobacteriota > Cyanobacteriia > Phormidesmidales > Phormidesmidaceae > Phormidesmis. Next base: position 12,246 of record JBGCGG010000011.1, read on the forward strand.
TCTCAAAGAGGTAGAGCGCAAATATCCGCCCATCGGCGGCGGCTTCCGCAAAGTAATTAAGCCGTTCGATTTTAATGGCTACCACGTACCGGCTGGCTGGCTGGCACTCTACCGCATCGACGCGGCTCACCAAGATAACCGCTGCTACACCCATCCGGACAATTTTGATCCAGACCGATTTAGCCCTGAGCGAGCCGAGCAAAAAAGAGTCGACTATAGCCTAGTGGGCTTTGGCGGCGGCCCCCGCGTGTGCCTAGGAATGGCATTTGCCAAACTAGAAATGAAAATAATAGCCGCTCAACTGCTACGTCACTATCAGTGGGAAATCGCGCCAGATCAGGACTTAACCCTAAATCCGGTGCCCTCACTACGCCCGAGAGACGGCCTGCAAGTTACCTTTGAACGCTTAAAAAACTAACCGTAAAACGACAGCCCATTGCGGTCAGTTTTTGGCCGCAATGGGCTGCTACGTACACGCGGTCAGATGTACAGGGCAGTATGTACACCGATACAAAACGCATAAAGTCACAAAACCGAAAACCCACCGATTGGGAGCGGCGTGACCCTGCATCGCTTGGTAGCAACGCAGCTTACTGCATAGACAGCGTGGGCCAATTGGTATTCGCTGACGTGATGAACCCTGGAATGTCCTTTTCCCAGCGGGCCTGAATATTCTTGTTGGCGTTTAGATAAAGCTTGCCATCCACAACTGCCCAAGCATCTGGGCTAATGGCTGCCAGCTGATTTTGAGCCGCGGCCCACGCGCAGTAGCCGCCGTACTGAGGCTCATACTTTTCTGGGTCAGCAGCAAATGCATCTCGATTTTCAGCACTGGCAAATTGCCAAGTTGCACCTCGCCATTCGTGCGTGAATTCAGCGCTGCCTTCTACAAACTCACCTTTCGCAAGGTCACCGTTAAAATACGCCACCGGATCTGCGCCACCAATAGCTACATCGTCTTTCAAATACACTTTATCCGCAGGCTCTACATCAGCCGCAGCCTCAGTTTTAACAGAGCTTTCACTCCCTGAAGCGCCAGCAGAAGGGGTGCCCGAAGAGCACGCCACTAAGCCCACTGAAAGTACAGCAGTGGCGGCCAGCATTGCCTTGGGCAATGCCTTCATTAAGCGTGCTGTAGAAAGTACGCGATAGGACGAAATAAGTTGATGTGAGATCTTCATTTTGGTAAAACGCCTGGGTAGTTTTAAAGGTTATGTAAGCAGATTAAGGTGCATATATGAAGTAAAGATGAGAGGCCCTTATGAATGGGCTTAATGACAGCTTTAACAGCTCGTAAAAGCCTCACAAGCCCGCTTCCTATGAAGCTGTGACAAATCAAAAGTAGTCACATAAACGCTACCTGTTGAGATTTAAAAACCGCTCAATGGTGTCAGTTCTTGGAAGTTTATAGCACCTGCGTTGAGTGTCTGCTTAGGAAGTTCATCGCACCTGCTATAGTCCTTTTGGTCTGTAACACCAAACATTTTTAGTGTAATTTTTGTCACTTTGCCTATTCAGACTTCACACACCTGAATGGAGGCATGCTATTTAACAAGCCCTTATTGCTTGAATGTATAGCTTTTTTTGAATATATATCGCTGCTAAAGCCTCGTACCGTTCGCTGCACCTGCTTAACTGCCGAAGATATGAAATCCGTAATTCGCCGACTCACCACATTCACCGCGCTGACTGCTGCCACTTTAGGCGTGTCACTGGGCGCATCCGCTATCACTGCTCCCAGCGCCTTTGCCCAAAACTATGGCCAACAGCCGCTCGCTTCTGATCGCGCCGTGGCGATCGCCGAGCCGGTCGCCAACGGTCGCTTCTATCGCCTCCTGATTTTAGAGCAGCTATCCAACCAGCGAGAATGCTTTGATATCCAGAACGGTAGCCCCACCGTAGTAGAACCGCTTTTACTGAACTTTGACTTCTCTGGCATTTGCGGACGCCGCTCTGACAGCAACGGCTATTCTGTGAATATCGGCGGAGAAGACCTGAGTCGGCGCTATCGCCTACAAATTACCCGTCGAGGTGAGAGCTTGGTGCTCGTAGCACTGCCGGGTGCGCTCCCCGGACGGGGCGGTGATTTGCCCGTACTCGAAATTGGCCGTAGTAACGGCATCGCGAACGACTTCGTACAAATCGAGCTAGATCCAGGCTGGCAAATGAGCCGCCGTACGCTCAACGGCAGCGCCCAAGGCCATGTGTATTTATCGAATAGTCAAAACTTAGAAACGGTGCTGGCCCAAGCCGGTAGCTCACGCCCTTCGCCTCGGCCATCTACGCCGGCGCCATCTAATAACGACGAGCCAGATAGCCCAGCACCGTCTTTACCCAGTGTGCCGTCACCCCGACCGCTGCCGTCGCCAGGCTCACCCAGTACGCCTACCCCTCTCAACAATCCGAGTGGTGACAATATTTACTATCAGGTGATTGTGCCAAGCGATTCAACGGTGTTGAGATCAAGGGTGCGTCAGGTCGCCTCTGATGCATTTATTGCGAATGTAAACGGTCGCCGGGTTATTCAAGCAGGGCTGTTTCAAGAGCGCAACCGGGCTGATCAGCTCGTTTCCCAACTCTCTAGTCGGGGTATCCAAACCCAGGTAATCGAAGGTCGCCGAGATACGCCGCCGCCTCGCCGGACAGGGAATGAAACGTTCTATCAGGTGATTGTGCCAGAAGGGCGAGATACTCGCGATCGCGTTAATGCTGTTGAAGCAGGCGCTTTCCGCACACGGGTTAATGGCCGCTCTGTGATTCAAGCAGGCCGTTTCCGAGAGCAAAATCGAGCGGAGCAATTGCGATCGCGCCTCGTTTCTGCGGGTCTTCCAGCTCAAATCATTGAAGGTTCTGCGCCCGTTGCCAGTGCGCCACCGTCTCCATCGACTACGCCTTCTGTGCCACGTGCCCGTCAAGGACAGCTCACGGTGGTCATCGATCCAGGCCACGGTGGCCGTGACCCCGGCGCCGTTGGCATTGGCGGACTGCGTGAAAAAGACATCAACATCACCGTTTCTCGCCGTATCCAGCAGTCTTTACGCGATCGCGGCATCAACGCAATTTTGACGCGCTCAGATGATCGTGAAATTGATCTAGATCCGCGTGTAGATTTTGCCGAAAGAGCGAATGCAGATGTCTTTGTCAGCATCCACTCCAATGCGATTAGTCTCAGTCGCCCGGATGTCAACGGCCTTGAAACTTACTACTACTCCTCGGGCTTTAGACTGGCGCAAACCATTCATAACAGCGTTTTGCAGCGTACTGACCTACGCGATCGCGGTGTTCGTCGCGCTCGTTTTTATGTGCTGGTCAATACGTCTATGCCTGCGGTACTGGTAGAAACGGGCTTCGTCACAGGCCGTGAAGATGCAGCCAGGTTCCGCAACCCCACCGAAGTGAATAAAATTGCCGATGGTATTACCAATGGAATTTTGCAATACCTCAACGTTCGGTAAAGGCAGTTAACCGTTTATTTCCTCGCGTGATATCTGCGTCAGGAGCATTCTCAAAACGTCAAAGGCATACTCATCGGTGTGAGTATGCCTTTGACGTTTTGAGCTGTAATGTTTAGCGACTTGGATGGTGCGCCCAGCATAGTACGGCTAGATTGCACGGCCAGATTGCACGGCCAGATTGCGCTTCATTTTCTCCGAGGGATCCCGCATAACCAGAAAAATAATCTAAACCTGCATTTGTCAACAGATGACTTTTCAAACGCCCTAGCCCCAAAATTCCGCACTTTTCTTACGGTGGGTCGGCGGCCTCTAAAGATAGATTGGAATCGTGAGCGCAAGCAGCTACCTCCCATAGCTCCGTCCACATGAGCGAAGCTAATGACGTGACTGTTATTTGCACCTCTGTTCCTGTGTCGTCAAACAATTACAACAACAACTAAATACAAGCATTTATATAGTGAGCGCCTTGATCGATACCCATACAAACACTCAGCTTGTAGCATTCAGTCGCTCATCTGCTTGCCAGGCAGTAACCGCCGACTCAAACAGGTCTAAAAGTGACGCCCTAGACCCATCTGAAAAATTGGTTGCTCGATGGTTAGAAAAGCTGTTGCGACATGTTGGCATCTTTGAGCTGTGTGAAGGATCTGATTCCAGGCTGGCCGCTTTAATTGAGGTTTGCTGCAAAACCGATCCCGCCTTTCAGCAAATACATCTCATGCTAAAAAAGCACTGGATTCAAGATGAGCGGTTGCTATGCGAGCTTAAGCGTAGGGTAATTCGATTAGCCGGTGCGCAGCTTAACGAGACGTTTGTTGCTATGGCCCCCCACGTCATTGATATCGAAGATGTCGAGCTTATTTCAATCACCGTAGAAGATAGAGCGATGACAGGAGTTCGCTACAACAACGGCGTTTATCGTTTAAGTGAGACCTTTTCGCCTATCCATCGGCTACAGGCATTTTGTTTAGCTCAAACGCTCGAAGAACAGATGAGTTCCTATCTGATTACACGCTCAGAAACCGAATTTGCCGTATGGGTCAATGTACAGGCTCTGCCTCAGCGTAGCTATATCCGTCAATTCGCATCTAAAGCTGATTTGCAAAAGTCAATTCAACCACACTGAATCTTTTGCGAGAAACCTCGGTAGTATGAATGATACTAATGTCACTGCTGCCTGGTTTTTGGCTTAATCTATGACGGAAACAGAAGCGTTAGAAGTGGTTAAAAGGGCCATTGCACCTGAGTCGCTGAGCTATGTGCAAGAGGTCGTTTTTAAGCAATCTTGGACAGGACAGCTCTATCCAGAGATTGCCAAAGCGGTGGGATACCATCCCGAATACATTCGAGACGTGGGCGCTCAGCTGTGGCGATCGCTCTCCCACTCCCTAGATAAAAAAGTCACCAAAAAGAACGTTCGTTTTGTTCTTTCTAACTTAACCAGCAGCGATCTATTAAATGAATTCGGTATTGATAATGCAAGCCGTGAAACCGCCTCTTCTTTAGAGGGGCTTGCCCCGAACGCACAACGTTCACAGGTTCTTCATTCCCAGGTTGATGACTTGCTGAGCACCGAGGCTACGACCACCCAACTTGCTTTCCCCAGCGTAGGGCTTTCCGTAAAGTCCTCATTTTATGTTCCGCGCCCCCCCGCCGAAGAACAAGCCTTTAGCGAGCTAGAGCGACCGGGCGGCTTACTCCGGATAAAATCGCCCAGTAACACCGGTAAAACATCTTTGCTGTTACGAGCCTTAGAATATGCGCGTTCTCAAGGTGCCAAGACAGTCTTAATCAATATTCAAGAGGCCGACACTGCCATCTTGAATGACTTGAGTCGATTTTTACGGTGGTTTTGTCGTAATACAGCTCAGCAGCTGGGCATCGAGAACAAATTAGATGACTATTGGGATGACGAAATTGGCTACAAAGTAAGCTGCAAAATCTACTTCAGAGAGTACTTACTCAATCAAATTTCCACACCGATTGTAGTAGCCCTAGATGAAGTCGATCAGCTTTTCGAATATCCGGCGCTGGTACAAGAATTTTTGCCCATGCTGCGAGTGTGGCACGAGGAAGCCATGGAGCTAGCCATTTGGCAAAAGCTCAGGCTCGTGCTCTCTTACAACACCGAAGTCTACGTCCCACTCAAAATTTCACAGTCGCCTTTTAACCTGGGGCTATCTGTACAGCTTCCCCCTCTCACGCTAGCGCAAACCAAGAGCCTAGCCGCCAAGTACGATCTTCCCGCTGCCAATCAAGCAGATCACAGCAGCGATGAAATGGACGTTCTGGGGCAGCTGCACAGCCTAGTGGCAGGCCATCCGTACCTCATTCAGCTAGCGCTCTATTGGCGTTCAGAACGCGACATTACGCTAAAGACCATTTTGGACAATGCACCCACGCAGGCAGGCATTTATAGCGCCCACCTCCGCCGACACTGGCAAATTATGCAAAAACAGCCGGAACTCAAAGGTGTGTTAGCGCGGGTGCTGAAAGATAAAGACGCGGGTGCTCAGGTGGATGCCATGCTGGCCTATCAGCTAGAGCGCATGGGACTCATTAAGCTAGATGGCAATGCGGCCATTGTCAGTAGCGAACTGTATTACCGGTATTTCAAGGAGCTGCTGTTAGCATGAGCGGGCACTGAAGGAGCGGTCGCTGAAGGATCGGACGTTGAAGGAACGGGCTTTGAAGTCAATAATTACGTCTGAAAAGTCACGCCTAAATTAATGATTTTCTCAAGGTAAATACTGAAAATTTGAGTTTTGGGTTTGCGTATCTCTGCTAGCCTTAAGTCCTAACTTAAGGGCGTTTTCGCTCGGCATCTATTGGCGGCTTACGCCATACAGAAAGATAGGCAAAAAGTAAGGTAGGCACCTCACGCATGGATGGATGTACGGACATCCGCTACGACTATCAGGTAGGCGGCAGTCTACAGCTTGATTCCCCAACATACATTGCCCGGAAAGCAGACAGCGAACTGTTTAATCAGTTGGCGGTGGGTGAGTATTGTTATGTCTTCAACTCCCGGCAGATGGGTAAGTCAAGCCTGCGGGTTCGCGTTCAGCAGCGCTTGAGAGAGGTGGGCAAACTGTGCGCTTCGGTAGATATGACCAGCATTGGCAGTGAGCGGGTTACGCCTCTGCAATGGTACAAGGGGCTGATGGTTGATTTGCTCTCCAAGTTTGAGCTGCGCGATCGCGTCAACTTTAAGGACTGGTGGAAAGCGAATCAAGACCTTTCGATGGTGCAACGGCTGCGCCTGTTTATTGAAGAGATTTTGCTGAGGCATCTGCCAGAGACCGATATTCTGATTTGTGTGGATGAAATTGATAGTGCGCTGGCGCTGGATTTTCCCATTGATGATTTCTTTGCCCTAGTGCGCTACTGCTATAACCAGCGGGCAGAAGATGCCGCTTATCGGCGGCTGACGTGGGCGTTGTTTGGAGTCGTCACCCCATCCGATTTAATTCGCGCTCGCTTGCGCACCCCCTTTAATGTTGGCCATGCGATTGAACTCAAAGGGTTTGAGCTGAGCGATGCCGCCGTACTGGCAAAAGGACTCACGGGCTATCGATACAGTGCGATTGAGTTAGTCAAATCAATTCTGAACTGGACGCAAGGACAGCCTTTTTTAACCCAAAAGCTCTGCCGGCTCACTGAACAAGTGCTCTCTCAACAAACGCCTCATGGTGGGCAGATTACAGAAGATAGCATTCCAGAATTTGAAACAGAAACGGCCTTAGTCGAGTGGGTGGTCTACTCTCAGGTCATTGAACATTGGGAAACGCAGGATAATCCTGAACATTTGAGAACCATTCGCGATCGCCTCCTGCGCAACGAGCTAATGGCCCCTCGGCTGCTCGGCATTTACCAAAGTATTTTGGTAGCCAGCGCCCCTCGCTGCAATTTCATGCCCAAAATCAGCAGCGCCAGGCAAAATGGCAAACACAATGGCAAGCACAATGGCAGCGCTAACAGTCAGCATGAGGGCGTTGACAATCATAATGAATCAGGAGCCGATGTCGATAGCCGACTAGCCTACGACGACAGTGAAGAGCATATCGACCTCCTGTTATCAGGGCTAGTCAAAAACGAAGGCGGGCGACTGCATGTCAAAAACTTGATCTATCACACGATTTTCGATCTGAGTTGGGTCGATCAGCAGCTGAATGCGCTTCGGCCCTACGCCCTTCAACTGTCCGCGTGGGTCAACTCGGATTGTACAGATGAATCTCGGCTGCTCCGAGGCCGCGCCCTTAAAGATGCTCAAAATTGGACTATTGAACGTAGCGTTAGCGAAATAGACCATGATTTTTTGATGGCCAGCGAGCGCTTTGATCGCAAAATTGTGCAGCAGGCCCTGAAATCAGCCCGACTGAAAGAAACGGAACGGCGGCTACTGGTAGAACAGCAAGCAATGCGCCGGCAACGCTCTTTAATCCTCACATTGAGTGGTGCGCTGCTGATAGCCGTGACCTTAGGAATGATTGCGCGCGCTCAATATCAACGCGCGCGCCAAACCGAATTTCAGGCGATTGTGACTACTTCTGACGCTTTATATTCTGCGAATCAGCGCCTCGATGCCCTGGTCACAGCCATCGAGGCCCATCGTTTTTCCCATAAAGCAGAAGGCGCTTTGCGCCCGGTAGGCGCTGCTGCGATGGAAGATGTTTTGCGACGGGCGGCCGTAGGGGTCGTCGAAAAAAATCGACTGTCCTTAGACAAAAGTAATTTCTGGGATGCCGACATTAGCCCAGGGGGAACCCAAATAGTTACGGGCAGTGCGGATGGAGAGCTTCGCCTTTGGCAGAATGACGGCACTCTCATTACCAAAATTCCGGCTCACGAAGCCAGAATACGAGCGGTTCGATTTTTCCCCCATGGGCAGCGAATTGTTTCTGGCGGAGATGATCGTCTGCTGAAGATTCGCAGCCTCGATGGAACGCTGCATCGGATATTGCAGGGCCATACTGATACGGTTTCCGATATTGATGTGAGCGCAGATGGACGGCGAATTGCATCTGCGAGCGGTGATGGCTCCGTGCGGCTTTGGTCAGCTAATGGCCGAATTATTCATGTGATGAAAGCGCATGTCGGTGAGGTGCTTGGGGTGGCCTTTAGCCCTGACGGGAAACTGATTGCCTCTGCAGGCAGCGATCGCACCGTCAGAATTTGGAGCATCAACGGTAATTTGCTCAAAACCTTAGACGGCCACAGCGCCTCCGTACAAGCGATTGCCTTTACCCCGGATGGCAATCTTCTGGCAGCTGCCAGTCGAGATAAGCGCATTAGCTACTGGGATATACCGGCATTAGCGCTCAATCCGACCCAGCCATCTAACGAAGTAATAACGGAACCATCACGGTACTTAATTGGTCACGCGGCAGATGTACTCTCGCTAGATTTCAGTCCGAATGGCGAGCAGTTAGTGTCATCCAGCCGCGATCAAACAATTCGTCGTTGGAACCTAGACGGCCACCAAATCGATAACATTCAGGGCCATACAGGACGCATTAATGACGTTCAATTTGCCCCCAGCGGGGAACTGATTGTTAGCACCGCCACCGATAAAACCGTACGGCTCTGGGACATTACCAACCCACTAGTCACCACCTACATTGGCCCCAGCGCAGGCATTATTGATGTCAGTATCAGCCCAAACCGTCAGCTCATTGCCGCCGCAAGTGATGACAATGGCCTTTATCTCTGGGATCGTGCAACCAGTGGACTAGTTGAGCGGTTTGCCCATCCTGAGCAGGTGCTCAGCGTGGCCTTTCACCCCGAAGGGCAACTGCTAGCGACCAGCAGTTGGGATGGTAAGACGCGGATCTGGAACTTAAATGGAGAGCTGCTGACCACGCTAGGAGATTCTCGCAAGCCTGTTTGGGATGTGGAATTTAGCCCAGATGGAAAGACGATTTTGACCGGCAGTGTCGATGGTCGCATGCGACTGTGGGATTTACAGGGTAACGAGACTCACATGTACGCTGGCCACCTAGCCGAAGTGCGGTCAGTAGCGTTCAGCGCTGATGGCCAGTATGTAGCCTCCGCCAGCTTAGATAAGACCGTTAAAATTTGGACAATTGACGGTAAGCTCATCCAGATTATTCGAGGTGAGGGGCGCAGCGGCTTTATTGATGCGAACTTTAGCCCCGACGGGAAATATGTCGCGGCGGGCGGGTTGGATAACACAACCAACGTTTGGACTGTGGAGGGTGAGCGAGTAGAAACCCTAGAAGGCCACGAAGCAGAAGTGCGCTCCGTTAACTTTAGCAAGGATGGAACGCAGTTAGTAACGACCAGTGGAGACGGCAGCATTAAGCTATGGAAGCTTGAAGGCGGGGAGCTGCTGGCGACCTTATCTGACAGTAGAGCGCCTGTCTGGCAGGCGATGTTCACAGGAGAAGATAACGTAATTATTTCAGCCGGAGAGGATGCGCGATCGCATTTATGGCACCTAGACAAAGTGCTAGACAAAGATGGCCTTACAGAGATTGGCTGTCAATGGGCCGCAGAATACATCCACTCCCACCCCAATATTGAAGATCGCAACGTGTGCGACGACTTTCAACATTGGGGTGACAGCAAATAGTCAGACCAAAACCCAAACAGACCGACCATCTCTACCGCAGGCTAATCTCTACCAAAAGCCAAGAATATCTGAACCCAAGAATATCTAAAGCCAAGAATATCTACCTCAAATAGTGACTAAAAATCGTTAAAGTAAAGGAACGTTAACTTCCTTAATAAAGGCCAGCCTAATATGCGCGTACTTTTAATGACTGGAAAAGGCGGGGTCGGCAAGACCTCTGTCGCTGCAGCCACAGGTTTACGGTGCGCAGAACTAGGCTATAAAACACTGGTTCTCAGCACCGATCCTGCTCACTCTTTGGCCGATAGCTTCGATACTGAACTCAGCCATGACCCCAAAGAAATTAAACCGAACCTTTGGGGCGCTGAACTAGATGCCTTGCGGGAACTAGAAGGAAACTGGGGCGCCGTTAAGCGCTACATCACCCAGGTGCTTCAGGCCCGAGGGCTAGAAGGCATTGAAGCCGAAGAACTCGCCATTCTCCCCGGCATGGATGAAATTTTTAGCCTTGTGCGCATGAAGCGCCACCACGACGAAGCCGAGTTTGATGTGCTCATTATCGACTCCGCACCCACTGGTACCGCACTCAGATTACTGAGTTTGCCAGAGGTCGCCGGTTGGTATATGCGTAAGCTCTACAAGCCATTTCAAGCGGTTTCTACCGCACTTCGCCCCCTCGTCGAACCCTTGTTTCGCCCCGTTGCTGGGTTCTCTTTGCCCACGAAAGAAGTCATGGACGCCCCCTATGAGTTCTATGAGCAGCTAGAAGCACTCGAAAAAATCCTGGCAGATCCCACCGTAACCTCTGTGCGTTTGGTCACTAACCCAGAGAAAATGGTCATCAAAGAATCCCTCCGCGCCCACGCGTACCTTAGCCTTTACAACGTAGGTACAGATATGGTCGTGGCCAATCGCATCATCCCCGATAGCGTCAGCGATCCGTTTTTCCAGCGCTGGAAAGATCAGCAGCAAATCTACAAAAAGCAGATTCACGAAAACTTCCATCCGCTGCCGGTAAAAGAAGTCCCCCTTTACTCAGAAGAAATGTGTGGAATGGAAGCACTCGAGCGATTAAAAGAGACGCTCTACGCGGAGGAAGACCCAACACAGGTTTACTACGAAGAAACAACTTTGCGCGTTGTCCAAGAAGCTGAAAGCTACAGCTTGGAAGTGTACTTGCCTGGCATTCCCAAAGATCAGGTAGAGCTGAGTAAAACAGCTGATGAGCTGAATATCCGCATTGGGAACCATCGCCGCAACTTGGTGTTGCCCCAGGCACTAGCCGCACTGAATCCAGCAGGCGCAAAGATGGAAGATGATTATCTGAAAATTCGCTTCGCAGCAGCATAAGCAAATCTAGTCAGGACTAGATTTGCCCTCAGATTTACGCTCACAAGATCAAACTTAAAATGCAAAGCCGAGGTGTCTGTTAACAGACACCTCGGCTTTGTAATGTTGATTTGGTGTCCGCATCATGTCAACCGATGTTGCGAGCTTTTGGCAACTCAGACCTGCTTGCTAAGGGACAAGCAGGTCTGAGTTGCCAGTCGATTGGGCATAGCATCGTCAACCTGTAGATAAGCCCGTCAATACGCCACTGCGTACAGATTATGTGGTATTTATACCAGATAAATTATTTAAGTTGAGGCAAGTAATTCTGTGACCCGCTCACCTATTGAACCCCCCAATAATCCTAACGCTTCTGCCTCTCGTTCTTCTGATGATCGTCCTGTTGGTGCTGCCGGTGCCAGGTCAAGCTCTCGTCGATCGCTCACGTTTGATGAAGGGATTGCCCTACTCGTTGCTTTCTTATCGCTAGGCAGCGTTTTGTTTTGGGGGCTAACTCGCGGCGGCATGAACTTGATGAATGAGGTGGTTGCAGATGCAGATACATCAGCCCTTGCATTAAATGAAGGCAACGCAAACCCCGCTATTTTGGGTTTTGGCGAGGGTGATTCGGAAATTGCGAGTGCAGAGCGCGCCACTGCTGCCAAAGATGGCAAAGCTGGCCTAGACCAAAATAAAGATAAAGGCAGAGAGCCAGCCGCAACCGATACGGAACCAACCTCCGGCCCTCGTCGCATCTTAGAGGATGTTCGTACGGGTGTTGCAGGTGCAGCCGCCGGTATTGCCGGAACAGTCGCCACCTCAGAGGGTGTAGAGGCGAAACCCGCCGAAACAGATCAAGCCGATACAGCTGAAGAGACCGGTGCAGCTGAAGAGACGGCTGCTGCTGATAGCCCTGCGGTAGATGATGATGCACCTGAAGCAAGTGCTCCACCAGAACCCGCCTCTCTTTCTGCCGCAGCAACAGGAGAAGCCAAAGATGCCATTGCCTTTGAAGATGTTCCCGACAACTATTGGGCTAAGCCTTACATCGATGCCTTAAGCAGCCGAGGCCTTATCTCAGGGTTTGACGATGGTAATTTTAGGCCCGATCAACCCGTGAACCGTGCTCAAATTGCAACCATCGTTTCTCGCACCTTTGATCTAACCTCCGATCAGGAGAACCTAGCATTTTCTGACATAGAGAATAACTTTTGGGCTAAAGAGTCCATTGGAGAAGTAGTCAGAGGCGGCTTTATGAAAGGGTTTCCAAACGAAACCTTTGCCCCCAACGATCCGGTGACCCGAACACAAGCCCTCACGACATTAGTCACAGGCCTTGGCCTGCAGCCCCCCACCAATGTCCAAGCCTCTATTGATCGCTACACTGATGCGAACAACATCCCGAGCTGGGCTAATGAAAAAGTAGCGGCAGCAACGGCTGGTGGCCTAGTGGTGAACTATCCGAACCAGCAATCGCTGAATCCCAATCAGCCCACTACTCGCGCTGAACTCTCTGCCATGATTTATCAGGCATTAGTAAAAGAAGGCGCCATTGAGCCATTGGAGTCTGAGTATGTCGTTAAGCCTTAAGCGGCTTGTCTTAGGCAGCCTGCCTTAAGCTCATTTGAGTTAGGCGTCAGCGCATTAAAACCGAAAAAAGTCTCCCCCACCTATGCCGGAAGGGGAGACTTTTTAGTGAACGGGCTAGTTCAACTAGGGTTTGACGGTTCAGAGTTCAACGGTCTAAGGCTTAACGGCCTAAGGCTTAACGGTCTAAGGCTTGACAGTTTTAGAGTCACGGCGAGATTCCCACCAGATGGCCACCATAATCCAACCCGAAACAATTAGAAACGCAATACCTGTAAACTGTGCGATCCATTGCATAATCACAGCCAAGGGAACAAGCTGACCGAGAAAGAAAGTCAGACTCACCATAACTGAGGCCCAAGCCGCTGCACCAATGGTGTTGCACAGCAAGAATTTGGGATAGGGCATGCGCGTAATGCCTGCTAGCGGCCCCGCAAATACGCGTAGCAGAGTCACAAATCTACCGAGCAAAACGGCTTTACCTGCGTTTTCACTAAAGCGATCGCGCACCCCTGTCAGCGTATGTTCTGGCACTCTCAAAAGCTTTCCAATCCGAACGAGCACTGGCCAACCGCCGTAATACCCCAGCAAATACCCACCGCTATCACCCAAAATTGCACCTACCGTAGCCGCACCCAACACGTACCAAACGTTGAGTTCGTGGCTACCTGCCAAAAAACCGCCTACCAAAGTGACGGTTTCACCAGGAATAGGAACGCCCATGTTTTCTAGCAAAACACCGAAGAACACGGCCCAATAGCCATATTCACGGGCGATGTCTTGCACCATTTCTATCGAAATGAGTTCACCCATGCCTAGTGTCAAATAATTGTTACTTTTCTATATGCTTACTTATCTTGGCGCGATCTGCCATATCATGTCAATTCGATATTTACGGAGATAGCCGAACATAACAAATCCCTCCGCTACTTTAGGCGATAGCGGAGGTAACTGTGTGTTGCGTGTGAGTAAAGGTATGTTGAGTAAATTAAATTGAGTGGATTAAGTGGAGGGTTTGGCAAAGCTCGCCATGGAGTTTTTCCCAAGCATGTCGCTGGGAAATGTCGGTAGATCTAAATGATCACTGCCTTTGCGACTGCGAACAGCTAAGCGATAGCTAGTGCTCTGAAGCTCCGCCTGCAGCTGACGATTCTCTTGCTGAATTTGAGCAACGCGATCTTTTACGGCGTTCATACGCTCAGCAAATTTTTCCTTATATATTCTGGGTAACTCTTGTACGACCTGCTCTAGCATACGAGTGCGATCAGTGAGTTCTTGAGTACTTTGTCTAAGCTGTTGAGTTTCTTCATCCCGAGCTTCAATTTGCTCTTGGTAAAAAGCAATTTGCTGTTCTTGCTTTCGTAGCTGCTCACGCAGCGCCTGCATCTCTTGCTGATGCGCTTCTGTGAGTTCTGGCGCAGGCATAAAGTCCTGGTTCCCCTTTACCAGTCGAAACAGTTCCTGCGAGAGCTGCTGCACAAGCTGATCCCGCATATCCAACTCTTCTTGTAGCCGGGCGACTTCTGACTGGGTGCTGACGCTGTTACTGATAGTTGCTTGGGTCACTTTCGCCCTTTCCTCCTGCGGGTATGGGTTAGATGTGTATATAGAAACTGCGTACTTTTGAGACGTGTACTCAGAACCGTTCAAAAAACCTTGATAAGTAAATGAATAACACTTTCAAATGCGAACAGAGAACCCAGCGAAGACGGAACAGCTATGTGCCTAAAAGCACACTAAGTGATTTTTCGTAGGGGGTTACACGTATCTTTGCAGTACCCCTCAATCGCAAACACACACCTAAAGAAAGCACTCAAAACAAAAAAGGAGACGTTACAAATCCTGTCGCGTCTCCTTTTCTTTTAAGTTAGTGATCGGATTGAGTTCTCCTCTTACAAGGCTGGGTCTAATTCAGACAGCAACCTATAAAAGGATTTTTAGGAACCCAAAATTGTTAAGAACCCAGTGGTGCTGCTGACTCAGTAGGCTCAGGATCTTTAGGAGCTGCGCCTTCAGCGGGCTCTTCAAAGCGAATAGTAAGATAGCGGATGACCTCTTCGCTGAGGCGCATTGCTCTTTCCATAGGCGCGATCGCAGTTCCCGGTGCAGCGTAGTTCATTTGAATATAAACGCCTTCTCTATATCGGTTGATTTCATAAGCAAGACGGCGCTTGCCTCTGTGTTGGGTTTCCATGTCTTCCGCACCGCTCTCTTTGAGCATATCTTGATAGCGGGTAATGGCTTGATCAACGGCTTCATCACCGAGATCTGGCCGTAGAATGTACATGGTTTCGTAAAGCGTGTTCATAACTCTAAACTTGAGATCCTTGTGGTCAGGTTGGCCTTTATCATTGTGCGGCAAGGGTTATGCAAGCATTTGCCTTACAAAAAATCTGCCTTGTAAAGTAGCTTTGCACGTCCGTTCGTAGCACGGATAAAAGCAAGGGCTTACAATCATACCAATAACTGAGCCGATAACACCTATGGCGCATCGTTACGTTCGAGTTCTATCGTTGTCAGACCAGCCATATTACGGTCTTCTCCAAGCAGATAGGAGTGTTCAAGTCTTAGATGCTCCGCCCTGGAATAATGGTCAGCCGACAGGTGTAGAGCTAGCGCGACAGGAGTATCGTCTGCTGGCGCCCTGTACGCCGTCCAAAATTATTGCGGTCGGTCGTAACTATGCTAAGCATGCGGCCGAGCTGGGCAATGAATTGCCTCAAAGCCCGTTGCTATTCATGAAACCCCCTACAACCGTGACAGAAACCGGCGCGCCAGTTTTTTACCCGCATTTGTCCCAACGGGTAGATTATGAGGGTGAGTTAGCAATCATCATCGGCGATCGCACCACAGACTGCACCCCTGAGAAAGCCCGCAGCAAAATCTGGGGCTACACCATTGCAAACGATGTCACTGCCAGAGACTTGCAGCGGCAGGAAAATCAGTGGACGCGGGCGAAAGGCTTTGATTCATTTTGTCCCCTCGGCCCTTGGATTGTCAGAGAGATACCGGCAGGGGCTTACTTACGTACATTTGTGAATGATGCGGAGGAACCGGTGCAATCAACGTCAATTGGCGACATGATTTTTTCACCTGAGTACATTGTGTCTTTCATTAGTCAGGCAATCACGCTGTTGCCTGGAGATGTTGTCCTAACCGGGACACCTGAAGGGGTAGGGCCAGTAACGGTAGGCGATCGCATCCGCGTGGAAATAGAAGGCATTGGCTGTTTAGAAAACACAATCTTTTCTAAACCCATACTAAAAGCGCCAGCTACAAAAGAGCTGGCGCTTCAATCAGAATCTGTTTAGGGAGTAATACCCCACTGAATAGGACTAATAGGGCATCTGAGTGTTCACCGCATCAGAGATGGTCGGAATTTCAGCGTAACGTCCCATCACAGACTGAGCAACTGAATAAATCACAATTGCCATTCCACCCAAGAACATCACATTAGAGAGGGTTTCACCGAGTAGATTCCCTCCAAGGAGATTCAGTGCACCTAAGATAAGCAACGTGATTGAAATCATGAAACTGACTAAAATCGCCTGCAAAACGTTAAAGCGAATGAAGCGGCTGATATTGGTGTTTCTAATCACAAACAAAAATAGCAAAATGAAAATGCCGAAGCCTAGAATGCTGTTTTCAATCGCAATTAGAGGCTGTAGCGGCAACAGTAAAAGCAGTATAAAGTCTAGTACCGGAGGTGCCTGTACACTCAGGAACCTAAAAAAATAGGATCCCGCTTCTAGCGCTGCAGCTAGCGGCATAACGTAGGACAGGGCTGCAAAAGCTCTGTCAAGGGCAGGCGCAGAGCCATTCATAAACATTTCTCCTAACGTTCGAGTCGTAACGGGTTTCGCCTTTAGCATAGCGCAACAGATAGCGGCCTTCGCTCTCCCAAAATGTCTAGCTTAGCCAACCCTCATTAACAGCTTCTCATGCCAGAGAAGCGAACTGTAGAAACACTGATATGTATAAGCGCTGACTTACAAACCATAAGGACAAAACGCAACTTGACCGATTATTAAAGCCGAGAATCTATCTACCCAAAACAACCCAACAGCCCAACACTAATCCGCAATCTGAGCAAGCCGAAACCCCATTGCACATTCGTATTCGGTGAGATTGCTCTTGTCAGATGCGTGAGTGGCTTGCTCTATTAAACGACCACATCTAAGGCGACCGCTTTGCCAACGAGGCAGGCCGCTTTGATTCGCCATCAGGCACCCCTGACACACTGTAGACGGCTGCAAAAGCTGATCTTTCATACGAATCACCAGCATTAGCGTTTTCTCCTCAGCGCATCTTACTTAGCATGTTCCTCACCCAATAACGGTTTCAAGCCGCCTAGGCTTATGCCGTATTAGTGAGTACCCTGATATTTCATCATCTTAGGACATGTAACCCCAGAATCTGTATGGGTTTTTACACACCTTATCTGTGCCAAGCAGGATCTGTATTAATTCTTCAAAAAGTTTCTGCGACAAGTGCTACGCATCAAATGGCCTTAGACTCACATAAACCATGAGTCCGAGAAAGACCATAACGTAAGGATGACTATTTGCTAGAAGAAGTCTCTGTTTCCCTAGGTTGCTCTGAAGTCTTTGAATCAGATGATGTTGACTCAGGCTGTTTTGAACTCTTGCTGTCATCGGCAAGAGTTGCTTTTGTCTCCGCTTTGGGCGAGCCCTTTTTAAACAATCGAGGCTTAGGCTTGGGCTTGCTCCCTGCATATTCATCTGTACGTAAATGGCTAGGCCTTGCCTGGTCGTAAGCCATTTGCAGTGCCGCAGCCGCAATAGTATGAATATCGTATTCTTCGCTCAGTCTCGAAACGATTGGCAAAAACGAAGCCAAACGTTCGCTCGTCACAGCTTCACGAACACTGGTCTGTAGTTTCTCTAAATTTCTTGCCGCAATCTCGGCTTGGGTCGGCACCTTTTCATATTCCACCTTTTTCCCAAACCGTCTCTCTACACGAGAAAGCTTGTATTTTTCTAGGGGCATCACAATGGAAATGGCCCGACCTTCCTTGCCTGCTCGGCCCGTTCGACCGATACGATGCACATAACTATCTAAGTTGTCGGGCAGCTCATAATTAATCACATGGCTGAGATCATCTACATGAATGCCTCGTGCAGCAATATCTGTTGCCACGACCCATCTCACTTGGCGCTGGCGAAAGCGCTGTAAGAGCCTTTCCCGCTGAGATTGCGTGAGGTCACCGTGGTACTCATCGGCGCTATGTCCAGCGGCCTGTAGCTGGCGGGTAAGATCAGCAGCAGTGCGTCGAGTGCGCACAAAAATAATTGCCGATTCCGGATCCTCTATCTCCAAAATAGGCATTAGCGCCCTAGGTTTGCTCCATCCAGCGGGCACAACATAGCCAATTTGCTTAATGCGAGCCGTAGACGCTTTTTGAGGCTCTACACTGACCGTCACAGGAGACTTCAAGAAACGGGTCGATAGCTTTTGGATGGCTGGCTCCATCGTGGCTGAGAAGAAGGCTGTTTGACGCTGGTCTGGGGTGTAAGAAAGAATCTTTTCTACATCCTGAATAAAGCCCATGTTCAACATTTCATCGGCTTCGTCCAGCACCATTAAGGTGAGCTGATCAAGGACGAGACCACCTCGATCAATTAAGTCAATGACACGACCGGGGGTACCCACAACGATTTGCGATCCCCGCCTGAGACGACTCAGTTGCTGACCAATAGATTGCCCTCCATAAACGGAAGTAACGTAGATTCTACGATCTACATTGAAGCTCTCCATGGCCTGCCCTACCTGCATCGCAAGCTCTCGGGTAGGGGTGAGGATAAGCGCCTGTACATAGCGATTAGCTGGGTTTACCTGCTCCAAAATGGGCAGTGAGAACGCAGCCGTTTTACCGGTTCCGGTTTGGGCCAAGCCCACAACATCATGACCTGACAGTAACTGAGGAATGGCTTGGAGCTGGATTGCCGTAGGCTCGCTGAAGCCCATTTCGGTTAGGTGCTCAACACGGGCAGCGGAGAGTCCTAAATCAGCAAATGAAGAGGTCATTATGTTCCTGGGTGACAAAAAAATGAGCGAGACAAGTATTTGGTCGAGGGGCTAAGACAGGTCGCCCCCCAGCGGTAATTAACAGGTAGGTTAGGTAGGTGCCGCTGTGGTTGAGGCAGGGATGACACGCATGTGACTAGCAGCGGTGAGGTCTGCTGGATGAGAACTGGTTGGCTCTGCATGAGTGACAACGCCAAATAAGTCGTAAGTATCGGCAGCGTCAATGCGCACCAGAACTATTTGACCTAATGTCGGCTTCGGGGAGACCGATTTTGGAGAATCTAGGCCGGGTTCAGCATTTTGAGCATCAGCACTTTTCACATAAACTAGCCCGTCCACATCGGGGGCAAACCTAGCGCTGCGTCCAATAAATTCGCCAGTCGATGGATTCTCTTGCTCAATCAAAACAGGAACGATTTGACCTACCTGAGATTGGTTCTGTCTGAAAGAGTTCTCTTGCTGTGTCAGCATGAGCGCTTCTCGGCGGGCTTCTTTCACAGATTGCGCAACCTGATTGGGGAGCGAATAAGCTGCAGTCCCTTCCTCTGGTGAAAAGGTGAAAACACCAACGTGATCAAACTGATGACGTTCCACAAAAGCTTTTAGGTGCTCAAAATGCGCGTCTGTTTCTCCAGGGAATCCCACAATAAAGGTGGTTCGCAGGGTTGCCCCGGGCAGAGAGGCTTTGAGATTTTCAATGATGTCATCGTTGACGTGACCTTGCCAGGGCCGGTTCATTGATTTGAGCACCTCAGGGTGAGAATGCTGTAGGGGTAGATCCAGATACGGGAGAGCGTTGTCTGTTTCTTGAATAGCTGCGATGACGGCTGGCGTAAGGCCAGTAGGATAGGCGTAGTGCATTCTGACCCAGGGCACATCAACGTCCCCAAGGGCACGAATGAGCTCGGCAAGCTTAGGTTTCCCGTAAATATCAACACCGTAGTTAGTGGTGATTTGAGAGATGAGAATGATTTCTTGCACGCCTTGGGCCGCGAGCTGATGGGCTTCGGCCACAATGGATTCGATGGGTCGCGATCGCTGCTTGCCTCTCAGATGAGGAATAATGCAAAAGGCGCATTTGTAGTCGCACCCTTCAGCGACGCGCACGTAAGCAACGCCTTCGGAGGTGGTGCGGTAGCGCGGGACAGTTTCATCTGCGATGTAAGTAGGGTTGGCAGACACCGCCTTAACCCGCTCACCAGCCTCAGCTCGCTCAATGACATCTACAATCTTGCTGTAGTCTCCGGTACCTACTAGAGCAACAGCTTCGGGGATTTCGTCTAAAAGCTCACCCTGAAAATGTTGGGCCAGACAACCCGTAATAACAATCTTTTTGTCGGCTTCGGCTAACTCAACCAATGTCCGTACGGATTCTTCTCTTGCTTCCTGAATGAAGCTGCATGTATTGACGATCACGTAGTCGGCAAGTTCCTCATTAGCGCCGATGCTGTAGCCTGCTTTCGCTAGTAGCCCAAGCATATGCTCGCTGTCTACGCGATTCTTTTCGCAGCCTAAGTGCGATAGTGCAATGGTGGGTTTGCGTCCCATGTAATTCTCACTTGGTGAAACTGAAGTAGTGCTTAATTCTATGCCTAGACTTGGCGCATCTCCGGCGCTTTGGCTTGACATTTACCCTAGCTAGAGCAGGCTTCTTCATTCACAGCGCATTTCAAAGCGCACGCTTTGACACAGCTCATACGCAGCAATCGCGTACAAACTCAGCTCCCTGAGCACTACCTAAGCTCATCCAAACGGAGCAAAAACCCACGACGTAACACAAAAATCATAACATAACTACACATTTGGCAAGAGAAAAACATTTGATGATTCAATATGGCGGCTGACATGAGCACTCGTTCGAAATTTTTGGGCCGCTAACGTTCAACGTTGACTGTTAATGTAGATCGGAGTTTGATAAGCACCCCCGTGGACTTAACCGAGATCTTTAATACGGCCAACCCTGCTATTGGCGTTGTTCATCTATTGCCCTTACCAACGTCACCTCGGTGGCAAGGGGATTTGCAAACTGTTATTGCACGTGCGGAGCAAGAGGCCACAGCGCTAGCTTCTGGCGGTGCACATGGTCTAGTAATTGAGAATTTTTTTGATGCACCTTTCCCAAAGTCTCGGGTAGATCCGGCAGTGGTCAGTGCGATGACACTGGTCGTGCAACGGCTGAAGCAGCTGGTAACGCTGCCTATGGGGATTAATGTGCTACGCAATGATGCGCGCAGTGCCCTCGCGATCGCCACCTGTACGAATGTAGATTTCATTCGAGTCAATGTTTTGACAGGTGTGATGGCGACCGATCAGGGGCTGATTGAAGGCGAGGCTTACGACATTTTGCGCTACCGCCGTGAGTTGGGTTCAGAAGTCAAAATACTGGCTGATGTGCTGGTCAAGCATGCGAGCCCGGTCGGTGAGATTGATATTGCAACAGCTGTGGAGGATACAATCCACCGTGGCTTAGCAGATGGCATTATTTTGTCAGGGCTGGCGACGGGTAAGTGCCCTAAAGCAGAAGCGTTAGAAATCGCTAGGGAAGCTGCTGGTGCAACGCCTGTATTAATTGGCAGCGGTGCTAATGCTCAAAATATAGGCGAGCTTATCCGGTTTGCCGATGGTGCGATTATCTCTAGTTCGCTGAAGCGAAGAGGGCAAATTGACCAGCCAATTGATCCCATTCGAGTGAGGGAGTTTGTGACAGCGTTGGAACAGGGGGTAATGACTCGTGCTCAAGTGGTTTCGCCCTCTAATCATTCGGTTGCGGTCAGTTAGCTGCGAGTAATCACTAACGCTAATCGCGGAGTACATATGAGGACTAAGCGATAGTCCTATTGGGCTTTGAGGCTTGGTTGGCTCATGCCACTCCATAAAGGCATGGCAAAGAATTGTCCAACTGCGGGTATTTTTGTCTAGTATTGCGAAAGCACTAATCAAGTTTTCTTTAACTCTTCTTTGCTATGAGACGCCGCCGCCAAGAAACGCTTTGGATTCATCGTTGGTCTCGCCCAATTATTGGCGGAATTGCCACTGTGGGTGCATTAGGGACAGGTTACCTAACGGTTCTCAAGTTACAGAACGTTAGCGCTTGTGGCGGCGGTTGTGGCAAGGTGCTATCTAGCCCTTGGGCAGAGGTCTTTGGTCAACCGTTAACACTGTTTGGCTGCCTGGCCTATCTATCTATGCTCGTGCTGTCGGTTTCACCGCTGTTAGTGAGTGCTGACAATAAGGATTTGCGGATCAAGCTAGAGAATTTGACATGGCCGCTGCTGTTTGTCGGTGCCACCGGCATGACAATTTTTAGTGGCTTTTTGATGTTTGTGTTAGCGAACTACATTAAGGCCGTTTGCCCCTATTGCATTGCATCGGCGCTGATGTCTACGACAATGCTGGCACTGGTGATTTTGGGTCATCGTTGGGATGATCGCGGCAAGTTATTTTTTAATGGTGCGATTGTGGCGTTGGTGGCGTTAGTGAGCACGTTGGGGCTATATGCTGTGCCAGGCGGGCCATTGAGCACAGGACAGAGTGCGGCTGAGTTGGCTTCGAATGCGGGACCGCCGATTACAACAGAATCTGGAGAGGCAGAAGCGGCCCTAGCGGAGCATTTAACTGAGGTCGGCGCGAAGATGTACGGCGCTTACTGGTGTCCTCATTGCCATGACCAAAAGCAGCTCTTTGGTAAGACAGCCGTTAAAAAGATTCCTTACGTAGAGTGTGCGGCGGACGGGGCCAATGCGAAGCCCGCTGTTTGTAATGCAGAAGGCATTACTAGCTATCCGATTTGGAAGGTGAATGGCGAAGAACTTCGAGGCACTCAAACATTAGAGACATTGGCGTTAGCCTCTGGGTATGAAGGACCTTCTAATTTCGCTAATTAGCAATTAGCGAAATTAGGAGTATATCGAGTTGCTCGAAGGCATCTGATCAACTCGATTCCTTTGGAGCTTCTCCACAATTCCTTTGGAGCTTCTCCACGTAAGGTTTTCAGATTGTGAGCTGCGCCTCAGCTAAGTCGCTGTGGCTTCAGTCTGAATATCTTTTTCAGTCTCAATTTGAATGTTCTTTTGGATAGTGGGATTTGAGGTCTAGCTTGCTAGAGAGTTCTTGGCGAATTTGGCTCATGATGGAATCTTCGTCTAGGCCCTCTAGGATTTTTGTGACGACTGCTTTTGGGCTTTCTTTCCCCCAGGTGGCACCGTTCGCTAAGTAGGTTTTAGTGACTTGTGCGATCGCATAGGTACTCACGCCAGACACGGCGGCCTGAGTCAGTGCGACTGAGACATAAGGTGTTGCGGTCAAGCCACCTGTCGGCAAAGAGGCGGCGGCCAGCAGACTTTTGAGTCCACTCAGTCCAAAGCTGATGGCTAGTTCACTTACCGTCAGGCCCCCCATTGCGAGGGCGATTTCTTTGAGCAGCTTAGCGGCGCCCCGCTGAGTCATTTCTAACCCATATAGGCGAGCGAGCGTCACAATAAGCGCGATATCAATGGCAGCGCCGCCTGCTAAGTCAATGACGGTCACAGGGTTGAGCGCGACTGCAACCGATTTAGTTAAGGTCGTTTTCCAGATGGTGTCGGCGGCGGCTCGATTTCGTAGGGCCAGTTTCTGCGCCACAATCTGCTCATTGATGTCATCGGCATAAAGCAGAGTATTAAGTGCGACGAGGGCTTTGCCTTCTCGGTGCAAAATTTCCAAAATCTTTAGCTTTAGCTTCGCAATATCGGGCTGACCCCGTTCTGTGCGGGTTATGAGCTGACCATCTGCGCTTTTAGTGGCTTTAGTTATAAGGGGAGCCGCTGCGGCCGTCACGATGTTCGTTGGGGGCAGAAGGTCAGCAAGCCGCTCTTGTGAAAGGGTTTTAAGAATTTGCTCGCGATCGCTTGGTGCGTAATGATCGAGCTTATTGAAAACAAGCAAGATAGGCTTGTTGGCTTGGCGTAGCTCAGTGAGCGCGTCGTATTCTAACTGGGTGAGATCGCCTGCTATGACAAACAGGATAAGGTCAGCCTGGCGGGCAATTTTTTGAGCGATCGCCTGACGTTCATCCCCATTGACTTCGTCGATGCCTGGTGTATCTATCAGTTCTACGCGCGAGGCTGGCGGGACTTGATGCGAACCTTGATGCGAACTTTGATGTGAACCTTTCAGGGATGCAATGTAAACATTTTCGTCCTGTACTGTCTCCCAATGAATACTTTCAGCCTGCTGAGTAACCCCGTGCAGTGGCCCTGTTTGAAAAATAGGTTGACCCACAAGAGCGTTTAGCAGCGATGATTTGCCTCGACCGACCATTCCAAACACCGCGATATGAATCACTTCATTTTCGAGCTTCGTTAAGACGCTGTGGAGATGATTAATTTCGGTTTTGAGTCCAGCGCGCTCACGTTCAGAGAGATCGAGCTTTTGGATAAGTGTGGTAATTGACGCGATCGCCTGAGCATAGTTTGTCTCGTCGGTCATCAGTCTTGGCTGTATTCCCAGCGTTTTTATTTCATTTTGCTTACAGCATATAGCGTGTGCCAAATGCATCTATTGCATCTGTCATGTTAGTTAGGACACTATTCCTGACTGCAACCTATGTAGGACAACAGCTAACATGACCATTGTTATATCCGGTTTTCCATCAAGTTTTCAGCCTGAGCGCTGTACTTCAGTCAAGTGAGCATAGGCCAAGTGAGCATAGGCTAAGGCTAAGTCACCAAATCTATAGAAAGATTTTGCTGCGCTTGTAGACAAACCATAGCCAGTGAAGCCAAAACCAGTAAAGCGAAAGCGGGTAAACTCACCCGCCTCTAAAACGAGGTAAATGAGCGAACCTATGTACGTAAAGCCGGAATAAGGAGGAAAAGCCGTGATGAGAATCTTACTTAAAGAGTGAGAGAATAAAAATGACCCATCAAGATTTTTTAGCATCTATGGAGTTTGAAAGCACTGCTCAGAAAGCTTGTTACCAGAGAATTGTGCCTTGGATGGAGGACATTTTTGGTGACGCTGCTGTTGTATTTGAAGACGAACCGCTGTTTATCGTGACCATTGGCTCTGCGGTTGCGTCCACCCGCGTAGTGCCATGGGAAAATAACGATGCCTTGATTACCACACGCTCTTTTGTGGTGACGGATGTCAACGTTACACCCGAGTTAAGCTATTACCTTTTACGGGCCAACAATGGTATTCACTTTGGCCGCTTTGCCCTCGATGGTGAAAACGACATCGTATTTGAACACAGCCTCGTAGGTTCTACTTGCGACCAAATAGAACTACAGCACTCTGTGACCACGGTCATTCGTCTCGCGGACGATTACGACGATGAGATTGTGGCCCGTTGGGGCGGTCAACGGGCACTAGAACGCTGGTCTTCTTCCTAGTGTCCCATCAGGCTATTTGTGCGGCCAAAACAGAACGGTGTGCGGCTAAAACAGAAGTGCCAGAGCCCTCGCTCATAATGAGCGAGGGCTCTGGCACTTCTGCCTTTTTCGGTTCGCGCTAATGGCTAGCCATGTATGCGTTAGCGACCAACGCCGATATATTGGAATCCTGCGTTTTCTAACTCTTTTTGGTCTAAGAAGTTGCGACCATCAATCATCACAGGTGCGTTCATGAGACTAGCCATCTTGCGATAGTCCAGATTTTTGAACTTAGCCCAATCCGTAACAAGCACAAGGGCATCACAGCTATCAGCAAGGCGCTCAGGATCGGTTTCAACAATGACGCCCGAAAGCCCTTGACTAACACCGCTTTGAGAAACGATAGGATCGTAAGCCTTGACCTTTGCACCGAGACGGTTCAAGTTCTCGATCATGATTAAAGAGGGGGCATCACGCATATCATCCGTATCGGGCTTGAAGGTGAGTCCAAGGAGCCCAACGGTTTTGCCTTTAAGGATCTTGAGAACCTGCTGAAGTTTTTCAATCGTGAGAACACGCTGACGAGTATTCACATTGATAGTAGCTTTGAGCAGCTCAGCCTCGTAACCATAGTCATCAGCGGTATGGACAAGCGCCGAGACGTCTTTAGGAAAGCAGGAACCGCCCCAGCCAATGCCAGCCTGAAGGAATTTGCTGCCAATACGAGAGTCTAGGCCAATGCCCTGGGCCACTTGGGTCACATCTGCACCAACGCGATCGCAAATGTTAGCAACTTCATTAATAAAGCTAATTTTCGTTGCCAAAAAGGCATTAGACGCGTACTTCACCATCTCCGCAGAGCTTAGGTCTGTCGTTACCACAGGGACTTTAGGGGCGTCTTTATCTTCTGCAAACTTCCGCTCAACAATAGGGGTGTAAAGCTCCTTCATCATGTCGATAGCTTTTTGATTATTGCTTCCCAACACTATGCGATCAGGGTTGAAGGTGTCATAGACCGCAGAGCCTTCACGTAGAAATTCGGGATTGCTGACCACATCAAAAGAGGGAGTTGACTCTGATTCTTTGATGGGTGCGCCTGCACCAACCGGCACTTTTTGCCGCTCCACAATGCCATCGAGCACGATCATTCGCACCCAGTCACCAGAACCAATGGGCACGGTGGATTTGTTGACAATGACCTTATAACCACCGTTGAGGTGCTCACCAATGCCACGGGCCACAGCCTCGACATAGCGGGTATCGCTTTCACCGGTTGGTAAAGCAGGCGTGCCTACTGCGATGAAGAGAATATCACCGTGCTTAACACCTGCACCCAAGTCAGAGGTGAATTCCAGGTTCCCAGAAGCCATCGAAGACTTCATCAGATCCGAAAGCCCTGGCTCATAGATGGGAGACTGGCCAGACTTCATGAGCTGAACTTTTTCTTCGTTATTGTCTACACAAATGACATGGTGACCGATGTGAGAAAGGCAAACGCCGGTTACGAGGCCTACGTAGCCGGTACCGATGACGCATACACGCATGATGATAAAGCTCTCTAAATAATTACGTTACGGGATTAAACAGTGCAGTGTGGACATCACTGCCAGTGTTGCTACTCGGCAACTCCAAGCGTGGATACTTGAATTCCTTACGCTGTGATGGTGGTGTTAATAGAGTCAGGCAGGGAATCGCTGAGGGTGCCATTAGCAGCCATGCGATCGCGAAAATCAGCAATTGTTTTTTCTAACCCTGCTTGTAGCTGGACAGAAGGTTCCCAACCCAACAGCTGCTTTGCTTTCGTAATATCTGGCTTGCGGCGCTTAGGATCATCGAGTGGCAGTGGCTTGTACTGCACGGATACATTAGGGTTCACCATCTTCTGAATGGTTTCTGCCAACTGTAAAATGGTGTACTCACCAGGATTACCGATATTAATCGGCCCCGTGTGTTCGCCGTTCATCAAACGGATAAAGCCTTCAACCAAATCAGACACATAGCAGAAACTTCGGGTTTGGGAGCCGTCGCCATAAACCGTGAGCGGCTGACCACTAAGCGCCTGCACAATGAAATTACTCACTACACGCCCGTCGTTTTCAAGCATCCGGGGGCCATAAGTGTTGAAGATGCGAACTACGCGAATATCTACATCGTTTTGACGATGGTAGTCAAAAGCGAGTGTCTCAGCCATACGCTTGCCTTCGTCGTAGCAACTGCGGATACCGATAGGGTTCACATTTCCCCGATACTCTTCTGGCTGGGGATGAACCTCCGGGTCTCCGTATACCTCTGAGGTGGACGCGAGGAAAAAGCGGGCTTTCACACGTTTAGCAAGACCCAGCATGTTGAGCGTTCCCAGCACGTTGGTTTTGACCGTTTTTACTGGGTTGTATTGATAGTGAACCGGCGAAGCGGGACAGGCTAAGTGATAAATTTGGTCAACTTCTAAACGAATGGGTTCTGTAATATCGTGTCGAACCAATTCGAAGGAAGGGTTATTCAGCCAGCGCAGGACGTTGCGCTTATGACCCGTATAAAAATTATCTAAGCAAATAACCTCGTGGTTAGCGTCCATCAGTCGGTCAATGAGGTGTGAGCCGATGAAGCCAGCGCCCCCTGTGACTAGAATTCTCATAAATTTAGGTGCCTGAAGGGTTTTATAGCTTTGGCCACTTAGCTCGCTACAGTCTCAATAACCGAATCCGTTAACTGCTGAGGGATAAGTGGCACAGTTGCACGCACGCATGCGCTTGCTATAACGGCTAGTGTTCGCCGTCTCAATTTTGGTTAAACGTATTTAGAATGTAACAAAGTTTCTTGTTATGAATTAACAGAATCTTTAGCTTTTACTAAAACTTCAACCGCGTTTATAAATACCCAAAATAGTTGATGGATTATCGCTCCCGCTGAACGCTTCCGCTGTTGGACGGCCTCATCAGAACACGCAGTTGACACTTAGCTGGGCGTTAGCTTTAATACCGCCATAAATGCTTCTTGCGGTACATCTACGGTGCCAACGGATTTCATTCGCTTTTTCCCTTTAGCCTGCTTTTTCAGCAGCTTCTTCTTGCGAGAAATGTCGCCGCCATAGCACTTTGCCAGCACGTCTTTACGCAAAGCTGGAATGCTCTCACTGGCAATAATGCGACTGCCGATAGATGCCTGGATAGGAATTTTGAACTGGTGACGGGGAATGAGTTCTTTGAGCTTTTCAGTGAGGGCGCGGCCGACAAAATAGGCTTTGTCTTTGTGGACAATAGCCGCGAGGGGGTCCACGGTATCGCCATTGATCATGACATCCAGTTTCACAAGGGCATTGGGGCGATAGCCAATGAGGCTGTACTCCATGCTGGCGTAACCTCGGCTGCGCGATTTCATCTGATCGAAAAAGTCAGTGACCACTTCGGCCAGGGGAATTTCGTAAATGAGAGTCGTTCGCCCTGGGGTGAGATATTTCATATCTTGAAACTCACCTCTGCGCGTTTGGCACAACTCCATTAGCGTGCCGACAAAATCTTCGGGGGTGATGATGTCTACTTTGACGTAGGGTTCTTCAATTTTTTCGCGGTACTGGGGATCAGGCAATAGATTGGGGTTATCGATTTCAAGGACGTCGCCTTTGATCGTGGTGATTCGGTAGATTACCGAGGGGGCAGTGGTGATGAGATCTAAGTTGTACTCTCGCTCCAATCGTTCTTGAACAATCTCCATATGGAGCAGGCCTAAGAATCCGCAACGAAAGCCAAAGCCCATGGCGCTAGATGTTTCGGGTTCGTATTGCAGGGCGGCATCATTGAGGCGGAGCTTGTCTAGGGCCTCACGCAGGTCTTCGTATTGATCGGAGTCGGTGGGAAATAGCCCGCAAAAAACCATTGGCTTGGCTTCGACGTAGCCTTCCAAGGGTTCAGTAGCTGCACCTTTGACAAGGGTTATCGTGTCACCCACACGGGCATCTTCTACCGATTTAATAGAGGCGGCGATGTAGCCTACTTCTCCAGCATGAAGTGCGTCTACTTGAACTTGGTTGGGGGAAAGTACGCCAAGTTCGTCGATGTCGTATTCTTTGCCAGAGGCCATAAGGCGGATGCGATCGCGCTTAGTGACCTTGCCATCCATCACCCGAAAATACACAATCACGCCTCTGTAGCTGTCGTAATAGCTATCAAAGATCAGCGCCCGGAGCGGTTCCTCAGTTTTTTCTTCTGGTGGTGGAACCAGATAAGTAATCGCCTCTAAAATCTCGTCAATGCCGATACCTTCTTTAGCAGACGCCATAATTGCGTTGCTGCAATCAAGTCCCACAATTTCTTCAATTTCGGCCTTGACACGCTCGGGTTCGGCACCGGGCAAATCAACTTTATTCAGGACTGGAATAATTTCCAGATCGTTTTCGATCGCAAGGTAAACATTCGCCAGGGTCTGCGCCTCTACCCCTTGTGATGCATCGACAACGAGTAAGGCGCCTTCACAGGCGGCGAGTGAGCGAGATACTTCGTAAGTGAAATCTACGTGCCCTGGCGTATCAATGAGGTTGAGAACGTAGTTTTCACCATCGTTGGCGGTGTAGTTCATGCGCGCGGCCTGAAGCTTGATGGTAATACCGCGCTCGCGCTCGATATCCATTGAATCGAGGAACTGGGCTTTCATATCGCGATCGCTCACCGTGCCTGTAGTCTGCAACAACCTATCGGCCAAGGTCGATTTACCATGGTCAATGTGGGCGATAATAGAAAAATTGCGCAGACGTGAAACGGGTACGTCGGTCATGAAGAGTTTTACTTGCTACTTAATTAATTACTTGAGTCACTTAAAATTCAGCCGAATGGTTTGGGCCGCCGCTCGATTCAGCCTAGTATCTAATATTAAGTCCTGTCAGCGCACAAGTTTAGATAAAAAGGGATAATCTGAACTAACACCCTTGCGATGGTTCCCTGTAGCCAAGCCTCGGAGATAGCGTTATGGGTTCGCTCGCTGACGGCTGAAGTCCTCGCTAGCGGCTGAAGTTCAGTGATACCCTCGGGAAAGCTATCTACATATTAGGCAAAGCGTTATCGCAGCTTTTCTAAATACATTTTATTCTGTCGTGTCGTAACGGTGGCGCGTGGCAATGCCCCAATCTGCTCACCCACAATCTGCCGCTGAACTGGTTGAATCAGCCCAGGCTCCATCAGCCCAGTCTGAATTAAAGCAGCCTGAATTAAGGCAGCCTGAATTAAAGCAGCCTGAATTAAAGCAGCCTGGAGAAGCCGCTTTCTCAGCGACGACGCTCTCTGAATCAGCCTTTGAGGGGGAAACTGCGGCAACCGATGTTCTGGTCGTAACGCATACCGGCCAGGGCAAAATTCTATCTATCCATTGGCCCCAATCTACAGACTGTCAACATTGTGAGAATTTAGCCGGACAGTCTGTGGATAGGCTGTTTGGCCCAGTGGCCACAGCGTCCTACAAGACCCATGTCAAAGAAGTACTGTCCACCCGCCAACCTGAGGCATTTAAGTGCGTAGTGCGCTGTGGCAACCAACCGGTGAGCTTTGAGTTTCTACTCAGTCCATTGCCTTTACAGTCCACGTTAGCAGCCCCTTCAAGCGCAGCTGCGAATGACCAAAATCAGGCGATCGCACAAAGCACCGTAGAGACGCAAGGACTCGTAGGCGTGGGGCGGCGAATTACCCCAGAAGTGGCACAATTAGCAGCGGTAAGGCTAGCCAGCGGCAAAGATAATAAGGCCCAAAATTGCTACGAGATGCTGTCTAATGTTGCCTCTAATATTCGCCGAACGCTGGATATTGATACTATCTGGCAGCAAACGGTGAACGGTTTGGCCGAGATGTTAGAGCTGGATCGCTGCTTGGTCTGTGACTATTCCAAAGCGATGCAAACGCTAAACGTGGTAGCTGAGTATCATCAGACAGGGCTACATCCTTGCATTGGCAAGACATTTGATCTAGCTAAAAAGCCGGATTTCTTAGAGACATTAAAAAGCTTGGAGCCTGTCATCTCTGACTTTGAGCGTGGCGATGAATTGGGAGAAGAGGATCAGCCCTACACGGTACTGACAGTGGCAACCTGCTATCAGGATGCGCCGAATAGCATTTTGGTCTTGCAGCAACCACCCCATAGCCCTTGGAACCCGTTTGAGATTGAGCTAGTTCAGGAGTTAACCGATCAGGTAGGAACAGCGATCGCCCATGCCAAACTTTACCGAGCGAGCCAAAATATTTCGGATGAACTACGGGTAAAGTCCTATGAGCTGCACGAGAAAAACGATGAGCTTAGACGTAAGCACGATGAATTAGAGGAAGCTAAACGTCAGGCTGAAGAAGCATCAAGGCTCAAAAGCGACTTTCTTGCAAATACCTCTCACGAATTGAGAACGCCTCTGAACGGCATGATTGGCTTTTTGCGCCTTGTGCTCGATGACATGGCAGATGACGAAGAAGAAAAAACCGAATTTATCCAGGAGTCCCATAAGTCTGCGCTACACCTGCTGAATTTGATCAATGACGTGCTTGACATTGCCAAAATTGAAGCAGGCAAAATGGATTTGGATATGAGCGCAGTGAGCCTCAACGAGCTGCTGAAAGAAACAGAGCAGTCTCAGCGTCCGCATGTCGAACGGCGCGGCCTCTCGTTTGACATTGATTTACCGGCAACGCTAGATGAAATTAAGCTGTACGGCAACTATCAGCGGTTGAAGCAGGTGCTGCTGAATTTGGTGGGCAATGCCAACAAGTTCACCCACGAGGGTGGCATTACGATTGGGGTAGAACTTAAACCCCAGCAGGTGGAATTTGGCGATCAGACTTGGCCAGGCTTGGTCAGAATCAGTGTGGCAGATACGGGAATTGGCGTTTCTTTAGAGAAACAGGATCGGCTGTTTCAAACCTTTTCTCAGGTGGATAGTGCGCGCACACGACAATATGAAGGCACCGGATTAGGACTGGCAATTTCTCAGCGATTGATAGAAGCAATGGGCGGAAAAGTGCAGTTCATCAGCATGGGTGAGGGATTAGGATCGACCGTGACGTTTACGGCTCTGCTGTATCAAGAACCGGTGATGGAACTGAGCCCTGACTCGGAGAGTCAAACAAAAGGATAAAAAAGCGCAGTATTAAAGGTTCAGTATTAAAGGCTCGGGATTAAAGGCTCGGTGTTAAAGGCTCGGTATTAAAAGCGCAGTACTGATTAAAATGATTGGCTTTTAGTCATGCTCAGTCTTTGATAAAGCGCGTACGTTCTTCTGTCGTGGCGATGAGCGTTCGGGCGATTTCGCCCCATTCTTGGGCCTCTAGTTGATCAATGGTTCGAGCAATGACGCCTTGATAGCGTTTGAGCGATCGCAAAACCTCACTTCGGTTGTACTGTGCCATCATCAGTCCCAGTTCTGGGTTGCCACCGCCGACTCGGCTCGTGTCCCTAAAGCCTGAACTAGCCAGCTGCTGTGCTAGCTCTAAGACCTCAAGATCAGGCTCTTCCATAGCGGCTTGGATCAAGCCGCTACTGACCATCACAGGCAAATGAGAAATCCAAGCAACGGCTCGATCATGATCTTCAGGCGTGCAGCGATACAGCCGGGCCCCCAGCTGCTGAGCCAAGGCTTCCACCTGAGCAACTGATTTTTCATCTGTGGCAGTCAGCGGCGTAACAACGTACGGCCGCTGATAAAAAATTCCAGCTTCTGCAGCAGCTAAGCCCGCTTCGCTCTTTCCACTCATGGGATGCCCTCCCACAAAATGAGGCCAATGCGCAGTCGCCGCCGCCACGATAGCGGTTTTGACAGAGCCTACATCTGTAATGACGGTGCCTGCTTTTAAAATACAGGCGAGCGCTTCCACGGTGGGCACAATCGTAGCAATGGGTGTGCAGATAATCACCATTTCACAGGGTTTTAAAGCCGATAAATCGGTGCTGGCTTGGTCAGCAACTTGGCGACGGATAGCCTGCTGACAGGTTTCAGCGCGTCGAGCGACACCGTATACGCTATGTCCTAAGGCCTTGAGGTCAAGTCCAAGGCAGCCGCCGATGAGTCCAAGTCCAACGATTCCGATTTTCATAAATGTTCCAATTGTGAGCGTATTTTCGGCATATGCCGATGTGTGTGGCCTGTTATTTTGTGCCCAGGCTTGTCTTTTAATTCAGGTAGTTGTAGACGGTGCTTTTGAATCCAGAGCAGGACGTAAACGGTGCGCTTGTAGGGATGTGTCACAATAAGACACATGATTGAAACGGAAGTCCATCAGCGCCTTCGGGCTTATCTTCGAGAGCAAGGGCAGACCCAGTGGCCTCATCATTTGACCATGGCACGGTTGGTCGCAAGAGCCCTGCGCGTAGACCGTAGCGCGTTGATTCAGATAGATAGCCTAGCAGCGTATCAAGGGAGTCATCGATTGAGCTACCTGATCCCGGCGCTATTATGGCCTGGGCCTGCGGTGTTAGCCTTGCCTGAAAACTTGCTCAAGGTTGTGTTGCAACAGGATATTCCTAAGTTGCAGCAAGGGCTACCGATTGTTAAGTCCGTAAGGGCTGCGAAACAATGGCCTGAAAATAATTTTCGAGGTCTGCTGGTGACATCGGCACAAGACTGGCTAAGCGCTCGGCTACGTGGTCAGGCGCTGTTCCCGTCTGCGATTCCAACCCTGATAGATGGCGCCAGTGACCTAGAACAGTGGGCGAGAGAGTTGCTCACTGTTAGTCTCTCTGCTCAAGACTGGGAAACGCTGATGTTGGCATTTCCCAGTCAGCAAGAGTTTATTCGCGATATGCGAGTGCGAATTACCCACGCAATTTTTCAGCACCCTGCAAATCCCTATAGCTGCCACCTAATTGATGAGCCGGAAAAAACGCTGTTGAGTGAGCTATATGAGCTTTTGGTACTTCACCGAACGCATGGCCAAATGCCACCGCGCTGGCAATCATTTTGGCAGCAATTTTGGGCACCCACCGGAGAACGATTGGCGTGGAGTCAGCTTAATCGAGAGGTGGGCAGTGTATTGATTTGTAGTGGCCCCACGGATATTGAGCAGGTGTTGGAACCGGTATGGGAGCAGCAGCCCGTGGTGTTAATGGGGACGGCACTAGATGAGAGCGATACCGCTTCGCTTTATCGCTCTCACTTGGGGCTAGGAGACATGACCTGTTTGCAGTTTGGCCCTGACCGCCGCAACGATCTTATCCATTTGTATTTACCCGACAAGCTCCCCATGCCAAACACAAGCCACTTTAAGGCGGCGGCACTGCAGGAGATTCGTACCCTGCTCAACGTTCAGGGCATAACAAGCGCCCCGACGGTAATTGTCATCGGAGATGTGCCACTCAAGGCCCAGTTCGCGGCCATACTCGCAGCGGAATTCGGATCTCGCGTGAAGCTAGAAGCCCCTGTGGATGAGACGGGCATTTTAGTCACTGGGTGGGACTATTGGCGATCGCAACAATCTCACACGACTCGCGATAGCGCAGGAAAACAGCTGCTGCCGCCAGGACTACTCATTATCACGACCTTACCCATTCCCTCCCTAGAAGATCCTTTAGTGGCTGGGCGAGTGGCCACTTACAAGCAGCGCCAGCAAGATTGGTTCAAGGCTTATTTGCTCCCTAGCGCCCTTAGCGAACTCCAGCGGGCCGTCGCGCCGCTGCGCGCTCGTCTCGCTGATCACAATGCCAATAATATCAATCCAGGAGTGATGGCCCTGTTAGACAATCGAGTCAATCACCGTAGCTATGGCGCACAAGTCTTAGAGGCGTTAAATCCCATCGCTCGCAGCAGCTATCTCAACGAGGACTGGTTTACCGAATGCGGAGAAGCATCCTTCAACCCCAGCTAGCCTTGAATAAACGCTTCTACTTCTCACAAAAGAGCCTGGGGTAACGCAGAACCTGAAGCGACTCAAAGACTAAAGCAACTAGAGTTTGAGACAACGTGCCAATAACGGCCATCCCAAAATGTTGAACAAATAATAATTTCTTAAAACTATTTAGCCACTGCCGTGAAGTGAGACAGCTATCATAGTGGCAGTAGGAAAAGCTTGTCAGAAAGGCAAAATCTAATAGGGCTAAAGTCTGAAAGGATAGCCCAGCCTTTTGAAGCTCTACAGATTATGTGATTACCGAGGTGGTAGCCATGGGAGAATCTAGAAGAAGACAGCAGGCCCTTGGCGAATCTTACGGTAAGCCAGAGCCTATAATTCCAGGTCTTCCTGTCAGCAAAGAGATGGCGTCCAAGTTTGTAACTTGGACAAGCCGAGGTGCTTGGGCAGGAATTATCTTAATGATTGTGGCGTGGCTAACGATTCGCTTCATTGGGCCTGGGTTTGGTTGGTGGACAGTTGTCAACTAGCCACTGTCTTAATTAAGCTCTTACTTAACTGGCTCTTACCAGTTAGCCTTAGCACTCAAATTGTTATGAGCAGGTGCTATGTAAGTTGTTGCCGTGAGCCAAGCGCTGCATATGGCTTAGGTGTGATAAAAGTTTCTCCATAGAACCAAACTTGACTAGTTAGTTAATCGCTGATTATTCAATGCAGATTTATGTTTCCACCTCTTTGGGTAGACAAAGTAAAAGAGGTAGTACAGTAGAACTTAAGGCAATCATTTTTACCTATCAAGAAAAACTGTTCTGATTTAAGACATCTGCTAGGAAATAGCATTCAACGGCTAAAGCTTTAAATTCACATTTAATTTTTGCGTAGCTACATCTGCTACAAATCCGCCTTTGCAGGACTGATAGGTTGTGCGGAGTTAGCAGATGAATAGGTGAAAAATACGTAATTTAAGTTTGTTCGTTGGATTATTTGGGTATGTTTTTCGTGTCCATCGAACCTATTTGTTATAAAAGTCTATGATCCCGCTAGCTGCCGTCCTCGAAAGGCAGTATTCATTGAAAAGCGTTTCCATCCGAGGTGTAGAGAGTCTTTAACGGACTTTCTTAAGAAAGATTTAAGCAATGCGTGTAGAATCAAATAATGATGTAGAGGCAAAGACATGTTTGTCAGACTTGCAGACCAGCACCGCCAGTTCGTTCAAGACTTAGTTTTGAATTTGAAGGCGTTAGCGGTTGTACTGGAAAAAAGAGGGTACTTAGCCTCTTGCTACACCTGTGGCGATGAGCTAAACAGTGCATCGTTTATGGTGAGTTTGGGCGGGGAGCATCTGATCCGCTTTTTGGTCTCTGACTATGGAATTACCTGGACAGAGATGCGTGATGACCGTGAGTTAATGAAGCTAGAAGGTGCGGAAGCCGTGAATCAGCTTCAGGAACTTGCCAACTTAATTAAGTATCAGGTTGCACCTAGTGAGTGTGAAGTAGTGGGCTAGTCACGGTGTGATGAGCCGACGCACATTGTTCGTGTTTAGCGCTGTTCGTGTTTAGCGCTGCTTCTATGTCACTGGCTAGTTCACGAGCCATGTTAGGTGTTTGCTTTACGTAAATGACGGCGTTATCTCGTCCTTGAGCAAAGTTATTGCCTTTGTAGCTATACCAACGCCCTTTTCTGTCGATCACTCCAGTTTGTTCGGCTAAATCTACAATGCAGCCTGCTGTAGAGATGCCTTGACCAAATATGATGTCGAACTCTGCAGTACGAAAAGGCGGGGCAACTTTGTTTTTAGCTGTTTTTGTTTTGACCCGAATGCCGACCTGTTCATTACCCCGCTTAAGGGCTTGGGTTCGGCGTATATCTAGCCTTACAGAGGCATAGAATTTCAGTGCATTGCCACCTGTGGTAACTTCTGCGCTGCCATAGATGACGCCAATTTTTTGTCTGAGTTGATTGAGAAAAATAAGCGTACATCCGGTTTTACCCAAGCTGCTAGTAATTTTTCTGAGCGCTTGGCTCATCAGTCTGGCTTGCAGACCTAGGTGGGAGTCCCCCATTTCTCCTTCAAGTTCGGCTCTGGGGACGAGCGCAGCAACCGAATCTATAACAACTATGTCGACAGCCCCAGATCGAATGAGCTGATCGGTCAGTTCAAGGGCTGTTTCGCCGCAGTTGGGCTGAGAAATAAGGAGACTGTCCGTCTTGACGCCAATGGCGGCAGCATAAACCGGATCAAGCGCATGCTCTACATCTATAAAGGCAGCTGTGCCACCTTGAGATTGAACGTTGGCGATCGCATGAAGCGCCAATGTTGTTTTTCCTGAACTCTCCGGCCCATATATTTCAACAATCCGTCCTTTAGGAAATCCACCACCTAGCGCCCTATCCAACGGCAAGGCTCCGCTCGAAATGGTCTCTATGGGGATCGCCTCGGATTCTCCCAAACACATAATGGCGCCGGGGCCAAAGTTCCGCTCAATACGTGTGAGGACGTGCCCTAGCGCTTGTTGCTTATTGAGATGGGTTTCAATCACTCGGGCTTTAGGGGAGGGAAGATCAGAGGCGTAACGCAGCATAGCTAATCTTTGTAGAGAATATTCGTAGAGAAATTTATCTGTAGACCAAGCTTGTAGAAAACCCTTTGGAGAAAGTTGTGATAGGGATTCGTATCGGTTCAAGTCAAAGGTCTTAATGTCGAAATTGTAGAGCAAAAAGTACTTTAGTACTATTTTCATAAATGGAATGCTATGTAAAATAGCAGCCATGAGAGAATTTTCAGAACACTTTGTGGCATCGTCGAATCAACAGGGTGCTGCCCCCGCTGACATGGCTGTTGGTGTGGCGGGGCTCACGGACTACTTGAAGTTGCTTTTGGAAGAAAATCCGCAGCTTCGGAATATTTGGGTGGTTGGCGAAGTATCTAGTGCGCGGAGTCACCGGCAAGGCTGTTTTTTTACCTTGCAAGAGCCGGATGGCTCAGCATCTGTGAACTGTGTGGTGTGGCGATCGCAGCTCACTCGCATTAAGGTGGTGCCGGAAGTGGGTGAGCAGGTGATTGTGTTGGGGCAAGTCAAACTGTATCCAAAGCGCGGTACGTATCAACTCACCGTGTGGCAAGTGCTCCCTGCAGGTGAAGGCATACAGGCACTGAGATATAAGCAATTGCGCGCTCGCCTTGCGGCTGAGGGGCTATTTGATGCGAGCCGTAAGCGCATTTTGCCAACCTACCCTCAAACGTTAGCGGTAGTCACATCGCCCCAAGCGGCGGCCTGGGGCGATATTCAGCGCACCCTTTTACAACGGAATCCGAATATTAAGGTTTTGCTATCTTCTGCAATAGTTCAGGGTATGCAGGCACCAGCATCGATTGCCAAAGCGATCGCTCGGGTTGGTGAAGATGGTCGAGCAGATTTGCTACTGCTAGCTCGCGGAGGCGGAGCCGTGGAAGATTTGGCTTGCTTTGATGATGAACGGGTCGTGATGGCGATCGCCCAATCACCGATCCCAGTGATTACAGGAATTGGCCACGAGCGCGATGAATCTTTAGCTGATTTGGTGGCCGATGTTAGGGCGCATACGCCGACAGCGGCTGCGGAGCAGGCCGTACCGAGTATTGAGACATTGTATGGAGAACAAGTGCAGTACTTGCAGCGCATCACGCGCGTGGTTTCGCAACAAATACAGGTAGCGATGGCAGATGTGCGATCGCTACAAGCTCGTCTTAACCGCCTCCGCCTGGATCGGCAGCTTGAACAACATCAACAGTCTGTACAATGGCGACGCCAGCAGATCATAAATGGTCTGTCTCAACATCTAACAGCTGCCCAATCTAAGCACCAGTTACTCCAAGAGAAACTAGCAACCCTTGATCCCGCATCCGTACTTAAACGCGGTTACGCAGTCGTAAGGGCGGAAGGTAAAGTTGCCTTAGAGGCCAAAGACTTACCCATTGACACTGAAATTGAAATTCAGCTCGGTCGCGGTACCGTAAACGCGAGAGTCATTAAGTGATAAATCCATTAAGTGATAAATCCATTCAGTCATGACTCTCATGCAGCCTTGATCGCCACAACACCTATTGCTGGCAAGTCCTTACATACTCCTTAGAATAAAATCCTCAGATATGCCCCGCTCTTCAAAATCTTCTTCAGCACTTCCGAAAAACTGGAACTATGAAGAAACCCTTATCCGTATTGAAGCAATTGCCAACCAATTAGAAACGGGAGAATTGCCGTTGGCCGATGTATTTGAGCAATTTGAAGAAGCCGTCGGTGCTTTGCAGCAATGTGATCAGTTTTTACAGGCCAAGCAAAAGCAGGCTTCGTTGCTAATAGAGCAACTCGTTGGGACAGAGGATGAAGCCTAGATCAGCGCTAATCCGGTGCTAGCTCGGTGCTAAATCAGCGGCAGAGTTAAAGCTAAACCTTCTGCCTTCCATCTATTA
The DNA here is from genome assembly GCA_045110585.1 of Phormidesmis sp. GTDB lineage: Bacteria > Cyanobacteriota > Cyanobacteriia > Phormidesmidales > Phormidesmidaceae > Phormidesmis. The sequence goes on from JBGCGG010000011.1 coordinate 51,866, forward strand.
GGGCTTTCTGCCTATTACGGCCTACTTTTGCCTAGACGCTAGCTAAAGAATTTTTAAATGAACCGGGTCTGCTGACTGCCGCCGAAGGAGAAGGATCAGTGAGCGGTGTGCTAGGGCGACTATTTCGGTTTTCCACGGGGTGGATGGGGAGCAAAATTTGAAGCGTGGTGCCTTTTTCGAGTTCACTGTCGGCACGAATACTACCGCCAACACGTTGGATAAGCTGCTGTGCGAGGGTGAGTCCCAGTCCAACACCCGCCTCTTGCCCCTGAGTAGAAGGCTGACGATAGAAAGCTTCGAAGAGCCTGGCTGCGTCGGTTTTGGACATGCCTGCACCAGAATCTTTGACGGTGAGGGCAATGCGATGAGCGTCGTGGGGAGTTGCTTCGACCCATACTCGGCCTGATTTAGGGGTGGCCTGAATACTGTTGTTGATGAGGTGGATAAGCACCTCTTTTAACTCTGACTCGACACCACTGACCGGTGCGAGATTAGACGGAATGGTGTAAGCCAGCATGATGCCGCGTTCTTCTGCGATGGGCTGATAGGTGCTGACAATACCTGGGATGAGATCGGCTAGCTGAATAGGTTGAGTCGCCGCAACTTCTGTGGTTTGCAGTTGCAGCAGTTGAATCACACTATCGATGAGTGATTTTTGGCGACCGCACTGGGTTGCAATCATCTCTAAATACCGCTGCCTTTGGGCCAGCTTTAAAGCGGGTGAGCCTAAGAGCGTGAGCGCTGTTTTAATCGTTGTTAGCGGAGCCTGAAGCTCTTGGCCTGCCTGAGCCAAAAAGTCAGCAGGAAGCGACTGCAAGGTCGCGCTTGTGCTATTTTTCTCAGCACTGCGACAAGCAGCTATCTCTGAGCGAAGCTCTTCTTGAAATTGTAATTGCCAGGACAAATAAGCGTCTGAAAGGGGCCAGCTTTGGCGGGTGTGGAGCGATGGCGGAAAGTATCGATTCCACTGGCTGAGCATGGCATGGCTGGCGAGCAGTGCGTCGCTCACGCTTGCAGTTTGTGGTGGCGAGTCGTCGCCATCCGCCCCTTGTGATTGCTGTGCAATGCTGTGCTCTACAATTTGCTTCAGCCCTTGTCCAATGGCGGAGACGGTGGTGCTATTAATGGTGCTATAGAGCTTTAGATTGCGCTTGTCAGGGCAAGACACACCCGCCGGAACCCGTGTAGCGAGCAAGGCTCCAACGAAGTTATCCGCTACTGCTACGCATAGATACTCTCTTTTCAGATCATTGTCTTGCTCAATAGCAATAGATCTAAAACTCGCCGCTAAGTTCTCAGTTGAGTGATTGGGGACGATGCAATCTTGTTTGCCAAGGGCGTAAACAGTACAGCCTGCAGCCTGTTGCCCATATTGCCAAACATCTGTCCACCAGGCATCATCCTTGGGGAGCTTGAGCCAAAGATTAGCGCGTATCTCGTGCTTAATGAGGAAATTTATGAGCGACTGTAGGGCTGATTTAAATCCCCGTGGGCCAACGGCGATCGCGGTAGATGGATGGTGCTGATCGGCCTGGGAACTGACCCAAAGCGTCTGTAATGAGAGTGACGGCATGGCTAATTTAAGTATGAATAGCCCCGGTCAAGTGATCCCGGCGCACGAGCGTTAGTTAGGGTCTTATCACGCTTCTGAGCTTTATCAAAGAATTAACTGGTTTTGGGTAATCAATGCCTTGATAAAGTCCGTACTTTTACGGAAAGGATCCTATTCCTATGGGCCTGTTTCTACCTGTCCATGCTGAGGGCCTTAACCCATCTACATGAACAAGCATCAACTTGCTTAAATATGCCCAAGAAATGACACAGAATTAGCCAATTCAGTTGATGAGTTCGTTGCGGATGGGCTGAATTAGCCTTTTCAAATGCTATTTGAGTCCAGCCTGATTGTAATGACACCCTTGCTTTTGAGGATGCCTTTACACCTCCCACCTTGACGCCGGGGGTAGCTCATCATGCTGTTAGGTAGCTAGCCGTTCGCTCAAAGCAGCTCTGGACTGTTCTCGATCATCAAAGTGAATCTTCTCCGTCCCCAAGATTTGATAGTCTTCGTGCCCTTTGCCTGCGATCACAATGCCGTCACCGGATTTGGCCTGCAAAATAGCCGTGCGGATAGCCTGAGCGCGATCCCCAATGACCTGATCTGGCGCTAACGGCCCGTCAATGCCTGCGACCACATCTTGCAAAATCTGTTCGGGATCTTCTGTTCGAGGATTATCTGAGGTGACAATGGCCCGATCAGATTGCTCGTAGGCGATTCGGCCCATCTTAGGCCGCTTGGTGCGATCGCGATCGCCCCCACAGCCAAACACACAAATTAAGTCACCCGAAATAAACGGACGGGCTGCTCTGAGCGCATTATCCAAACTATCCGGCGTATGGGCATAGTCCACAATCACACTAATGTCTTGTGTCTTGTTCGTGGTTGGATTGTCTTCTACCTGTACTCGCTCCATACGGCCCGGTACGCCTGTGAACTGAGGCAAAGCGTCCACAACCTGCGATAGCGCTACGCCTAGATGCAGTGCAGCGCCAATACCTGCCAGTAAGTTTTCTAAATTGAATTGACCCACAAGAGGGGAAGTGAATTCAGCTTTTCCCTGCGGGGTACAAACCGTACCACTAACGCCTGTAGCGCCATAGCTCAAATTTTCAGTATACAAATCAGCAGTGCTATCACTGACGCTGTATGTCCACACGGCGCTAGGAGCCAATCGCCCAATTAGCTTGCGCCCATATTCATCTTCCTGATTAATAATGGCTCTGCCTTTCAGATAATCAGCATTGAATAGCAGGGCTTTCGCCTCAAAGTAATCATCTAAATCCTTGTGGTAATCGAGGTGATCCTGCGTCAGGTTCGTAAACACGGCAACTTCAAAAGGAATACTCCAAGCGCGGTGTTGGGCCAGGGCATGGGAGCTGATTTCCATGACTGCGTTTTGGCAATCAGCTTTTTGAGCACTCGCTAGCTCTCCTTGCAAGTCGATTGGAAAAGGCGTAGTGTGAACAGCAATTTTTTCGTGCCCCGGCCAGCGGGTATAAAGGGTGCCAAGGATGGCAGTCTTTTGCTGGCCTTGGTTCAGAAAGTACTCGATGAGATGGGTGGTGGTGGTTTTGCCATTGGTGCCCGTAACGCCGACCATTTTCATGGATTTAGCCGGTTTTCCGTAGAAGGCTGCGGCCAGTTCAGCGCAGCAGCGGCCTGTGGCGTCGGTGGTAAGAACTAGCGCGTCTGTATTGTTGGATTTGGCCTTTAACGCCGTTGGGGAAATGAGAGAAGCGATCGCGCCTTTTTCTACAGCACTCTGCCAAAACTCTCCCCCGTCCACACGGGTGCCCGGCATACCAATGAAAAGGTTGCCAGGGACGATTGTCTGAGAGTTGGCAGACAATCCCGTTACCTCCTGCCCCCAGCTGGGGTGATCCTTCAGCGCTTCCGGTACTTCCACCGCACCGACTTCAGCAAACAAATCCTTGAGCAGCATATTTCTCCCCCTCGACTGGACAACTAAACTTGACAGCCGTTTTTACTCAGCAATCGTTTCGCGTCTAATTATATAGACCGTAATCCTCTATAAATGAAGACTTCCAGCGATTATGCCTTAAGAGGGCCTATGTACTTCTGTATCATCTGCTCCACCCGTGGCAACGAAGCGCGCGGTGAAAGTCTAGGTAAGGGTTGCTCAGCGCCGTTTTCCTGTGGCACGCAGAGCACTGGAATTTCATACTCATATTTTTGGAACCATGCTTCATTCGTGGTGATATTTCGAATTTCTAGGTCTATGGGCAATTGCGAGAGTTTCTCTTGCAGCCCTTCACAGAGATGGCATCCAGGTTTGCTATACAAGACAAGCTTCTTCATAGGTAGTTGGTGAGTGCGGATTCCTATTTATCTTGCAAGTGTGCGGAGACCGCTGCGCACTTTACCCCCTGAGCGTTCAGAAATCTTAGCGTTCAGAAATTTTAGCGTTTAGGCATCAGCGTTCGGGCATCAGCGTTCAGCACTTATGACCTGAGTGCCGGTACTAGGTATCTGTGGCACTAAAAATCAATATGCGGCGTTAAAAACACGTTCTGCACGAACTTTTTCGGGAGGCTGCCTACAGTAACGTTCACTGATATGGCAACCAATGGATGCATTCGTTGATTGCTAGCCCTCTCTCTTTAGCTTTGGCAAATAAAGAGGACGACCGTTGACGTAGACGCCCCAAGGAGAATCACCTATGACCGGACTAACTCGACGGATGCAACTCGACAGGTGCAACAGAGTACTCGTTAAGCCCTGATATGTCATCTTTGGCAACCAGAATTTAAATGACCGGTATTCCGACCGGATTATGCGGGATTGATGGAGTAGGATAATAAATATTGCGTTGGACCGGTCACCAAAACCGGCAACTAAAACATGCTTCAGTGCTTAGACGCTATCTCAATTCGTAACGAGATTAGCTCGACCAGTCCCTTCACAGATCAGCTCGATTTAGCCGCACTCAACAGGCGGTTTGAGCAGGCAACTCCCCAAGAAATTTTGGCTTGGTGCGTGTGCAATATCCCAGAGGGGTTGGCTCAAACAACGTCCTTCAGCATGTTGGCGATTACTCACATGCTTTACAAGGAACTCAACCATCCCATCCCCGTTATCTTTTTAGATACGCTGCACCTTTTCCAAGAGACCTTAGATACGGCCGCTAAAGCTAACTTTATCTACGATCTTGATTTACATACCTATCGTGCCATTGGTGCTGATTCTCGTGAGGCGTTTGCACAGCGTTATGGAGACAAGCTCTGGGAGCGTGATGTAGATCAGTTTTATGCCATTACCAAGGTAGAGCCACTTCAGCGAGCGTTGAACGAGCTAGGCGTAAAGGCTTGGATTACAGGTCGCCGTCGAGATCAGTCTTCAACCCGCGAGTTGATGCCTATTTTTGAGCGGGCAGATGATGGACGGCTGAAGATTAATCCGTTAGCAAACTGGACGAACAAAGAGCTGTGGGCTTACACCGAGGAGAACCATGTGATGTACAACCCACTGCATGATCAGGGTTATACCAGTATTGGGGATGAGCCGCTCACAACACCAACGGCTGACGGCGAAGACGAGCGCGCTGGACGTTGGCGGGGTACAGAAAAAACAGAATGCGGTATTCATTGGTAATCTCAAGTAGCCATGAGTCATCGAAGTTCATGAATACTGATTAAGGCGCTAAATCTAGGGCACTCAATAAATCTAAGGCACTGATTAAAACGGCGTTGATACGGCGTTGATACAATGTGCAAGCTGTTGCGCCTCTATTGCCTGTGAGCTTTTTGCCTACGAATGCTTTCATCGATCCAACGGGACATAATGCCGCCGAAATAGAAGCGCTGCTACATCAAGTGGTGGCGCTTTTGCTTGAGGAGCTGACACAGGGGAGTGAGAGATCGCCCTTACCAGCCCCCATCGCAACGGCCACGCTTCAGCAGTGGGCACAGATTCCTGAACAATCTGTAGCAACAGGGGTGTTGTTGGAACAACTGCGATCGCAAGTTCAACATTCTATGAACGCTGCGCACCCTGGCTATATGGGCCACATGGATTCTATCCCCACGACCATGTCGGTGATTGGAGACGGACTAGTCGCTGCCCTAAATAACAATATGCTCAGTGTAGAAATGTCACCTGTTTTTTCACGCCTAGAGCCATTAGTGATGCAACAGATTGCCGCCCGATTTGGGCTGGGTGCGCAGGCAGGCGGCGTGATGGTCAGTGGCGGGAGTTTAGCGAACTTACAGGCACTGACCGTTGCCAGAAATGTTGCCTTCGACGCAGTGGATACAGGAGTTGTCGGACTGGATAAGCCACCTGTGTTTTTTGTCTCTGAAGTAGCGCACACCTCCATGCAAAAAGCCGCGATGATGATGGGGCTAGGGGCTCATGCAGCCATTGCAGTTCGCACGAATGCGAATTCTCAAATGGATGTAGACGATTTAAGCGCTCAACTGGCACAGGCACAAGACAAAGGACAAGCGCCGTTTGCGATTGTCGCGACGGCAGGCACGACGGTAACGGGAAATATTGACCCCATTGCAGCGATCGCAGACATTGCTCAAGCCCATCAGCTGTGGCTCCACGTAGATGCTGCGTACGGTGGCGCGATCGCCTTTTCTAATCAACATCGTCATCTGCTCGCAGGCATTCATCACGCTGATTCAGTAACTTTTAATCCCCAAAAGTGGCTCTACGTCGCAAAGACCTGTGCCACTGTCCTATTTCAAGACATGTCAGTACTCAAGCGTCATTTCCGCATTCTGGCACCTTACATGGGTGACCATGATGAATGGGCCAATCTCGGAGAACTCACCGTTCAGGGCACCCGCCACCCCGATATATTAAAGCTCTGGCTATCGCTGCAGCATATCGGCAGCCAAGGCTACAGCGAAATCATTAACCACAACTACACGCTGACGACGCAATTTGTACACGAAGTTGTAGCGAGGGCGCCTCATTTACAGCTAGCGAGTCAGCCACAGATGAACCTAGTTTGTTTTCGCTTCGCCCCTCAAAATATCAACCAGGATAAATGGGATAACCTCAATGCTCAGCTACAACAGCATTTATTATCGTCAAATTCTGAAGAGGCACCATCAGATCCGAAAACCTCTATTTTTCTATCTTTACCGAGCTATCGGCAACATAAATGGTTGAAGGCTGTACTGCTCAATCCATTTACAACTGAAGCAACGATTCAGCAGCTTTTCAGCAAGATAGATAACTTTATAGCAGCCCACACGTAGACAGTCATCGCCAAACATGTACACAGAAAAATGTAAACGTCCATCGAATTAGAACCAAGCGCAAGCCTAATCCGACGACGGGGCTGAAAGCGTCAAGGCTTTCTTTTGCATCATTTTAAAAATGTTGTAGAACCCATTGGCTCGTGACGGCGTTAGGCTCACGTCTAGCTGGGTCTCTTTAATGAAATCGGGGGTTAGCCGAACAATTTCTGTAGGCGTCAGGCCGTTGAGTGCCGTAATAAGCATCGCCAACAGCCCCTTGGTAATTTGAGCGTCAGAGTCTCCTTGGTAAGACACTTTGCCGTCATCCAAATGAGCTGTGATATAAACCTGAGACACACAGCCAGGCACCTTATTCTCAGGTGTTTTCCCTACTTCTGGAAAAGCTTCTAGCTTTTTGGCATACCACAGCAGCTGTTCGTATCGACGTTTCGGTTCAGTAATGCGAGCAAACCGTTGAACAAGCTTGTCTAGCTGAGCTGGACGGGAAGAAGCAGTCATGCAGAAATTTAGGATGAAATGAACGCTAGGAGCCTTTTCACCATAGCGTCTTTAGGATAGCGCTTTATAGATCGCCTTACGAATCGTTTAAAGCGTCTTTAGAGACCGCGTCCTTATCTTTTGCCAAATCCTTAGCACTGTCCTTTTGACCGACAAAACGATGTGCAACTGTCTCAGGCTGAATAGCAGAAAGAATAATATGGCCTGAGTCGGTGATCATAACAGCGCGGGTACGGCGTCCGTAGGTCGCATCCACAAGTTGTCCGCGATCACGCGCCTCAGAAACGATTCGCTTAATAGGAGCGGATTCAGGACTCACAATGGCGATAACTCGGTTTGCAGAAACAATGTTCCCAAAGCCGATATTGATAAGCTTCATGTCTGTTAATTGATTTGTTTAGGGTGCCTGCTTTGAGGTCGACTAAGCCGACCTTAACTATCCATTAAACGAATGTTTAGGGATGGATACCAAGGTGTTAATACCAAGGTGCTAATACCAACTACTAAATTTATTTTAGTGTCACAACTATTCAGATATAAAACCTCAGTAATAAAGGGGAATTAAATTTCTCATCGTGAGCCAAGGGGTTTCCCCCTACATAGCTTATGAGCTTAGCTTCGGGTTTCTCTGAAGAAACGCCTGTGCCCCTACTTAGTCGCTTTTCTAACAGAGCGTTGTTTAAGTTTGTAACTCGCTGTTATGCCGGATGCCCTGCCTTTCGATAGTAGCGAAAAGGAATGGTTTTGTGTCCCTTTAGTTCCCTTTAGTTCCTATCTTAGACAATTGCATAGTCTATGGCTGAGTTCTATATAGTTTTGTGAGTTTTTTTAGAGGATATATCTTTAATCAATCGGCCTTTTATTGATATATCACTTGCTATCAGATTGCACGCTAATAATCGTCTTCTATTGATACTTTAGCAAGCGGGTCGTTTCTCTTCAGGTAGTCTAAATAGGCTAAGGGTTTTTCATAGAGGTATCTTGCGTGCAGCCTGTCGATTTCACTACTTTGGCCGCTGTCAGGGCAGATTTGCAGTCGCATTGGCTCCCGGCCCGCTGCGAACAGGTTTATCAGAGGGATCCCTACACCTTGTTTATTGCGCTACGTACGCTAGATGATCGGGGCTGGTTGGCTATTTCATGGCATCCCCAAGCAGCTCGGCTGCACATGGCCCCACCACCGCCTAAACAACCAGATACGTTTACCTTTTCACAGCAGCTGAAGCATCAGCTAGGCGGATTAGCACTCACGAAAATTGAGGTGATCGCCCCCTGGGAAAGGGCACTGGATTTGCAGTTTGCCCGTCGCCCTGACGAAGAGGCCCTATGGCATCTGTACGTTGAGATTATGGGTAAGTACAGCAATGTCATTTTGACCACAGCCGATAAACAGATCGTAACGGCTGCGCATCAGGTCAGTGAGCAGCAGTCTAGCGTTCGGCCTATTCAGACGGGCAAACCGTACGTGTTCCCGCCTGCTATTCGAGGCAAATTACCAACTTTGAGCGAATCTTTTGAAGACTGGCGCGATCGCGTGGCCCTCATTCCCGGCCCGCTCAAAAAAATGCTAGTAAAATCCCACAGCGGTGTCAGTTCTTCTGTCGCCAGTCAACTCATCGTCTCGGCGGCCATGCCAGCCAGCATTACGACCGCCGATTTAGCAGAAACCGATTGGCAGCGGCTATTTCGCTGCTGGCAAGGTTGGCTGACCACACTAAACACAAATTCATTTATGCCCGCATGGATAGAAGCGTCCTTCAGCGGCTACACCGTACTCGCCAAACCCTTAGACACAGACGCCGTCGACTGGCTCACCCACACCCGTCCAGTCGATAGCGTTCAAACTTTACTCGATGACTACTATCGTCATCAGTTTAATAAAGAAGAATTTCGCCGCCTGCACAATCGCATTGGCCAACGCCTAAAAACACTGCTTGCTAAGCTTCGCCAAAAAGCAGGCACCTTCACCAAACGCCTTCAGCAGTCTGATAAAGCCGAAAGCTATCGCCAAAAGGCAGATTTACTCATGGCTAATCTGCATCAGTGGACGGTTGGCATGCGTGAAATCACCCTCACTGATTTTGAAAGTGGAGAGCCTGTCATATTGACACTAAATCCAGAAAAAAATGCGGTGCAAAATGCACAAATGCTCTACAAACAACATCAGAAGCTTAAGCGGGCAAGGCTAGCAGTTGAGCCACTGCTGGCAGCAGTACAAGCGGAGCTAAGCTACCTAGAGCAGGTCGAAGACAGCCTACTGCAAATGCCGACCTATCAAGAGGAAGCAGATTTGCGATCGCTCGAAGAAACCCGCCGTGAACTCATCGCCCAAGCCTACCTGCGCGATACCACGGGTTATCAAGCCGGTACTTCCGCGTCAAAACGATCAGGAACTCACTCAGGCCGCGCCTCGAAGAAAGAAAAACAGGCACAAAGCGGCTACCGTCAATATGCAACGCCTCAAGGATTGACCTTGTTAGTTGGTCGTAACAACAGCCAAAACGAACAGCTAACCTTTAAGCAAGCCAGCGATTACGATCTTTGGTTCCATGCCCAAGAAATTCCAGGCAGCCATGTGCTACTGCGCCTTAACGCAGGCGATGCCCCCAGTGATGAATCTCTACAGATAGCCGCAAACATTGCAGCCTACTACAGTCGTGCCCGCCAAGCCGATCAGGTTCCCGTGGTCTATACGCAGCCCCAGCACGTATTCAAACCCAACGGCGCACTGCCTGGCATGGTGCTTTATAAAAAGGAAACGGTCATATGGGCGCAGCCTGCAGCGGCGGAAAGTTTTATCAGCCCGTAATCAGAGCATGTCCTTATTGCCTATATTGGTCCAGAAAAAATGGCCAACCAGAAGTGGCCACTGAAGGCTCTATGATTAAACAGCTTCAGCCATCACAGGCATAAACAATAGCTGGCTCAGGGTTTCGCCTTGCACCATGCCATCTTCTGGCAAATGGAAATAACGCTGAAAGCTCAGCACTGCGTCTCTCGTTCGCAGGCTATAGATGCCATCTACAGGAACGTCGTAGCCAATTCGAACCAAACGTTCTTGGATATCGCGCACATCTGAGCCTATGAGATATGGATCGCTCAAATACAGCTCACGTGCATGCAGAATTTGCTGAGTCGCTTGCTCGGCAACGCCTGTAACAGGCAAGCGAACAGAAGATTGAAACTTCTCGACAGCCCACTGAGTGAGCGGACCAAAAATGCCGTCAATCTCTATTTCGTATCCTCTATGAACCAGCGCTGTCTGTAATGCGCTTACATCTTCACCTTTCATACAAGGTGTGGACAGTTCTAGTTTGCGCGATAAGGTGATCACAATGCGTTTGCTTCCTAATTAGCTATTGATAGAAATCATGAGTGGTTGGCTCCTAATGGCGCTAATCTGTGTGAGCAGCTTTGAGGTGGCCAACTGGAATCTGCGGAAAGACGGTAGATGGCACTTTTTGAAAGGGTAGATGGGAGAAAAAGAGGTATTCCTAGCACTTAATCTCTACTGTTTTTTGAACACTCGCCCGGATGAGGAATGAGTGTATTTTTTTATTAAACAAGCATCGGAAAACACTTAGGCCATTTGCCCAGTATAGGAACGAACGAAGGATGTTCTGGTGTTTCAGGCTACGCAACTCGTCAATTCTTTACGAGTTGTAGTGATATTTTGTGAACTGTTCGTACCTACATTCAGTAAATACGCTTAAAAAGCATGGAGGAGGAGGGCCACTATGCAACCGCTCAGTATCGCGCCCATGATGGATCGCACAGATCGTCACTATCGCTACTTCATGCGGCAAATCACATCGCACACTCTGCTCTATACCGAAATGGTGACTAGCATGGCCATTCGTCATGGTGATTTAGAGAAATTGCTAGGGTTCGATGCCACAGAAAACCCATTGGTGCTGCAAGTGGGGGGGGACGATCCGCCAAGCTTGGCGCACTGTGCTCGGATGGCCGCTGAGTTTGGTTACAGTGGCGTGAATTTGAATGTAGGTTGTCCGAGCGATCGCGTTAAAAGCGGGAACTTTGGTGCGTGCCTCATGGCTCAACCCGAGCGGGTCGCAGACTGCATTACAGCCATGATGGGGGCCTCGTCTCTCCCTGTCAGCGTCAAACATCGTATCGGCATTGATGATTTAGATCGCTACGAAGATATGGCTCACTTTGTTGACGTTGTATCAGCAACCGGATGTCAGCAATTTAGTGTTCATGCTCGAAAAGCGTGGCTACAAGGGCTAAGCCCAAAAGACAATCGCACCATTCCGCCTCTACGCTATGGAGATGTTCATCGGCTCAAACAAGACTTTCCGCACCTACAGATAGAGATAAACGGTGGATTTAAAACCTTGGCCCAAGCGAAAGCACAGCTAAATAAAGTAGATGCGGTCATGATTGGCCGCGCCGCATACGATACACCGTTTATCTTTGCAACGGCCGATCAGGACTTCTTTGCCCAAAGTGCAGCGCCTCCGCCCCGAGAACAGGTCGTGCGGGCAATGGTGCCGTATATAGACAAGTGGACGAGCAAGGGCACTCGGCTACACAGCATTACTCGTCATATGCTGCATTTATTTCATGCTCAGCCTGGGAGTCGCGCTTGGAAGCGATCGCTCACTGAGCACTCAGCTCAGCCAGGTGCCGGAGCAGACGTCGTATTGAATGCCCTAGATCAAGTCACAAAAGCCGCCCAAGCAGCATTAGCTCATCAGCAAGCGGCGGAAGCAGCCTTAGCAGTTCAAGTCAAGCCCTCGTCTGATCCATCTGTGCAAGCACCCCATGATTAAAGCGATCTAGGTCAAACCATCTACAAACTCACCTTGTTCTTGCGGGCATTTTGAAAAAGCATGTGAAGGGCTTTTATCTTTCCTTTGCATGCAATGACGCTTGTTATACGGAGAATCCGGCTATGTCTGTTGCAGGGATAATGCTGCTGCTGTTGGTGGGGGCCATTGTTGCCATTGGTCTGTTTGTACTCAAAAGCTATAACCGTCTGGTAACGCTGCGTAACCGCTATCAAAATTCATATTCACAAATTGATGTACAGCTACAGCGCCGATACGATTTGATTCCTAATCTCGTTGAGACAGCCAAAGGCTACATGGCACACGAACGAGAAACCCTAGAAGCTGTAATTGCGGCTCGTAATCAGGCAATGGGTGCTGCTCGGGCGGCAGCCGCTAACCCTAGCGATCCACAAGCCATTCAGCAGGCCGCTGCTGCCGATGCCGGATTATCTGGCGTACTGAATCGGCTAATGGTTGTCAGCGAGGCCTATCCAGAACTCAAAGCAGATCAGTCTATGAATACAGTTATGGAAGAGCTGCGTTCGACTGAAAACAAGATTTCCTTTGCACGGCAAGCCTTTAATGATGCCGTCACGCTGTATAACACGGCCCGTGAAGTGTTTCCCAACAATCTTATTGCTGGCACCTTTAACTTCTCGGCTGGCGAACTTTGGGCTGAGCTAGCACCTGAAGCACGTCAGGCGCCTCGGGTTGCTTTTTAAGTAGCGGACCACCACATCTTTGTCTCTTAAACGCTGCTTTTTAAGCTGTGGAAAATTTCGGCTGCAAACAACTTCGGCTGTGAACAACTTCGGTTATGAACAACTTCTTTGAGCATCAAGATCAGGCTCGGCGTACAACGGCGTATCTGGTGTTTCTGTTTGGATGCGCAATTATCACCACTATTATCGCGCTGTACCTTGCATGCATGTTGGCGCTAGGGCCAACGGTCTCGCTTTGGCAACCAGGTTGGCTGGTGGTCATTGCCATCAGCACCTGCGGGATAATCGGCTTCGGCAGCCTATACAAGATGTCATCGCTGCGGCAAGGGGGGCAAGTCGTCGCAACGGGACTCGGCGGACAGTTGGTGAGCCAAGATACCCCGAATCCACAGGAGCGTGAGCTGCTAAATGTGGTGGAAGAAATGGCGATCGCAGCAGGTGTCGCGGTCCCCGAAGTGTATGTATTACCCGAATCTAGTATCAACGCCTTTGCCGCGGGCCTAACCCCTAACAACGCTGTCATTGGGGTTACCCAAGGCACCTTGAATAAGCTGCATCGCAACGAACTTCAAGGTGTAATAGGCCATGAGTTTAGCCATATTGTGAATGGTGATATGGCACTTAACCTCAAGCTGATGGGCTTGATACATGGACTATTTCTCATTCATTTGATTGGCCGTGAGCTAGTCTTTAGCAGATCTCGTCGGATATCTTTCGGAAAAAACAAAGGCACGGCCATTGGCATTGCCTTCTCAATAATGATTGTCGGTGCCATTGGCTGGGTATTCGGTCAGCTCATTAAAAGTGCAGTGTCTCGCCAGCGCGAGTATTTGGCCGATGCCTCGGCAGTGCAGTTCACCCGCGATCCAAACGGCATTACCGATGCGCTACGACGAATCGCCCAGCAGCCCACTCGCAATGCTCAAATGCTCTCAGCCCAAGCCGAATCAGCCAGCCATCTATTTTTTAACAACGTCTCTATTCTCGGTGCATTGGCTTCACCCTTTTCGACCCATCCCCCATTGGCTGATCGTATCCGTCGCCTAGGCGGTGGTTCCGCAAGCCTTGGGTCGCCCAAGCGAGCCTCCTCTGCTCAGCAAAACGCCTCCCCATCTGTTCAGCAAGCTCAGGGGCATGCGGCCTTAGATCCGGTGCTAGGCTCGATATTAAACCCAATGACGCCAGGGATGACTGGAAGCGTTTCATCAGGTGAAATGCCGCTAGCTCAGGTTCAAAACTTAGCAGTTGCGGCTATGGCAACCAGCACGCCGCCAATAGCACCTGAGGCAGTAGTTTCCAATATTGGCACTGTCACGCCTGCTCATTTAGATCAAGCCCACGCCATTTTGAGTCATTTGCCAGCAGCACTTATTAAAACAGTGCGTTGCCAGCCGGGTGCCGTTGCCGTTGTCTATGGTCTTTTACTTGATCCCGATAGTGAAGTGCGATCGCGCCAAAAGCAAATCATTTTAGACAGCTCTCAAACGGTCTATGACTTGTTGGAAGGAATTGAATCATTATTTACACAAGTACCAGTGCGATCGCGATTACCCCTTCTTGAACTTTGCATTCCCACGCTCAAACAACTAAAACCTCAAGTAGCCGCTCAATTTTTTACGCGTATCAAAGCGCTGGTCAAAGCCGATGGCAGGCTTTCCTTAAGCGAATTTGCACTCCAAACGGTGCTCCAGTACCGCCTTGCCCCCCATTTCCGCCCCGAAAAACCGAATACAAGCCAGTTCACTGATATCTGGCCCGATAGCCTCATTGTGTTGTCAGCGCTTGCAAAAGCCGGTCATACTGACCCTACTCAAATAGAGTTTGCCTTCCGTGACGGCCTTCAGCAGCTACCCAAAGCCGTCAAAAAGAGCATCCCCCCATCCCTCCCCAAAAGCTCGCTTCACGACGTCAGCAAAGCCCTATCTCGGCTACGTCATACCACTCCAAAACTCAAACAGACAGTTGCCGAAGCCTGCGCTCATACCGTTCTTGCCGATGGACAAACAACAGATGCTGAAGCTGAACTCCTACGCGCTATTTTGATTACCTTAGGCTGTCCAGTACCACCCTTTTTAGATGCACCAGCAAAACGACGCGCGCAGCGCCTCAAGCAAGCTGCTTAGAAAGACGTGCGTGATAGGCAGAAAAGAATAACAAACAGCAGCGATTATCGAATGGACTGAGATCGCCGTCGATTCTGCTGCCAAAACAAACTAGAAATAAAATTAGTAGTGATATGCGCAACGATCGGAACCAACAAATTACCGGTAGCTAATGCACTAGCACCTAGAACCAATCCAATAACGCTAGCCCAGACAGCGTAAGGCCATTGGTGCTGGCTCGACATATGCAGAACACCAAAACATGCACTCGAGACCAACAACCCGGTTGCATTAAGGCCAATAGCAGGGAGCATGACGCCTCTAAACAAAAGCTCCTCGCTCATACCAGGCAACAACCCAATCCAAACCGAATC
The DNA here is from genome assembly GCA_045110585.1 of Phormidesmis sp. GTDB lineage: Bacteria > Cyanobacteriota > Cyanobacteriia > Phormidesmidales > Phormidesmidaceae > Phormidesmis. Next base: position 67,150 of record JBGCGG010000011.1, read on the forward strand.
AGACGGTGCTAAAGGCGCTAAAACAAAATCGAGATAATAATCCGCGCTCTGACGATAAGCTGGCCACAGCCTGTAAACCAGCACGCTAATGACAGATATACACAATCCAATAGCAACGCCCAGCCCCGCATCTGTCCAGGCTAATGCAGTCGGGAACTGAGACGGCTCGAAAAACATCCATATGCGCGCAATGAGCAACAAAATCAGTGCCGTTGCTGCCATAGCCACTAAAAGTTGAGACCGGCTCAAAACGTCATCGCCTGGGCGATTAGGCTCTGGGCGATTAGGCTCTGGGCGATTAGAACTTTGCTGGTTAGAGAATCTTGCCACAGAGGCCTACAAAGAAAGAATTACACATACTCACCATTCTATTGGAATGAGTGATTTGTGAATAACCGTACTTATGTATGAACAAAAAATGTATGAGCAGACAAAACATGTATGTTCTCCGCTGTTGAGAGAGGTGATCTGGTGTGTACACCCAGCGAAAATATGTAGGTTGTGTGAGCCAGAATATTCTCTACAGGGTGTTTAGAGGCTTCACAACCGCTCTTAATCTTCTACAGCACAAGGGTTTCAAAGATTCCACCGAAAAGTATGGTTACATTGAATACATCCCACTGACTTTACAAATCCTTTACAGAAGGGTTAAATCTTAGGATACGTAGAAAAGGAGGTCAGCACGCGTTCACATTGATACTTTAACGGAATGAATCACTATGTATTAAAGGCTACTCACAATGACAGACAGTTGATATAAAAAATCTCTGAGTTGCCTAATATTTCAATCACCAAACAACATAGATAGCTAAATCAAAAATTATCTGTATAATTGTTGGCTTAAACAGTCATGCTGTTTATTGTTCGTGAAAGTGAAACAGTGACTTTTGACCTGTTTCTTATCTCTTTAAGATTAGCTCAGGTCATTTTTATAAAGCCTTAAAGTCATCCCCGTAGCCTTCAAAGTCATCTGTGTATAAAAAGTTTTTTGTCAGTGCTGAAATCATTTTTATTACACGATTTATCGAACAAAATTGATTCTAAAAAACAGGAGAGAAAACTACTCATATCAACTTCTCAAGGTGTTATCTCAAAAGAGATTAAGGGAATTCAATAGTTACTCAGATGTCTGAATTTGGAGCGGCGTTAATAGTCGTTATAAGAATGTATCAGACGCTGATTTAAGGGTCTGCCGAATTCTTTAGTTTACATAGCCTGCGGAACTCAACTTTTAAGATATGGACAGTTCAACGAAAAGAGCTTTACCTGACAACGGTGTTGGAATCTATGAGTGTGAAGTACGCCTCAAGTTTCGCATTATTGAAGAACAGCTAACCATGACTAACAAAGAGGAGTTGGTAGAAACTCTAGTGGATGCATTTGCTTACGGTAGCGACGAGTATTTAGAGACACTGGACAGCAATGTAGACATTCAGCAGTTGGACGATGTCGGAGATGCCTCTCCTCAGATGCGCAGGCAGCTTATCCGCTTACGCAACTCTAGTCGTCTGATGTAGCAGACTTCTTTGCAAGCGTGCTACAAATCCCTTACTGATTGCACGAGGAATCAACGAGGCGAGGCGATAAATCAGTTTCCTAGATGAGCTTCATAAGCGCGGTCATAGGGTGACGACGGGTCCTCTGAGGGCCTGCCTCTAAGGGCTTTCAAACGAATGAGTCTTGTAGAGAATGAAGCATTTAAGCTAAAGCTAAAAATGTTTGACACGAGTTCCAAGTAGCAGGTATCTTTGTATAAGTTTGAAACACAGGCCCCCATCGTCTAGAGGCCTAGGACACCTCCCTTTCACGGAGGCGACAGGGATTCGAATTCCCTTGGGGGTATCAATCTAAAAGCTTGCCCCAACTGCTATAACAGCGGTTGGGGCTTTTTAGTGTCTGCATTCCGCTATTATTTAATTCACCTTAATTGCCCGTGATTAACCCTAATCAACCCAGTTTTTTTAGGCCGTATTTTAGTCTTGGATATTTCGGAAAAAATCAAAGATGTGAACGGCCAGCTCAAGACTGAAAGAGTGGGCGTGACTGTGGAGCAGATAAGCGGAAAGCTGAGGCTTAGAGCTACGTTACCGCCAAAACCGGGTAGCGATCGCACGAAGCCTTATCAGCAACGAATTTACCCTAGCTTCCCGGCAAATCCAGCGGGACTGCGGGCAGCGGCAAAAGAAGCACGGTTAGTGGGGGCGTTGCTAGCTAGTAAGGAATTTAATTGGGCGCGCTATATCGATGTAGAGAAGGTTTCGCCTAGCAGCTGCGGGCAGTGGATGGAAAAGTTTGAACACTGGTATCTACACGCAAAGGGCGGTAATAAAAGTACTTGGAAAGGTGACTACGTAAAAGGGTTACGGCATTTACCTAAAACAAGCTCGCTAACTGCGCAAGTATTAGAAGAGACGATACTTAAGACAAATCCAAACACCAAAAGCAGACAGCGGGCTTGTATGGCTGCGGGTGCATTAGCCAAGTTCGCGGGCGTGGATTTTGATCCGTCGCCACTGCGGGGCAATTACAACCCTAGTAAGGTTGCACAGAGAAATTTACCCACGGATGAAGCGATCGCACAATATCGAGATCGCCTCACTAATCCGGCTTGGCGCTGGGTGTATGGGGTGATGGCCTGCTACGGATTGCGCAATCACGAGGCGTTTAAGTTAGATTTATCGAATTTTCCTATTGTGGCCGTGGCCGTGGCGACGAAAACGGGGCACCGGGAGGTGTGGCCCTGTTATCCAGAATGGGCGGAACGGTGGAGCCTGCATAAAAGGGTTCTCCCTGATGTGGATCTAAATCGCACCAATGAGAAAATCGGGGCATCGGTAAGTGAGTACTTATCACCAAAGCTGCCCTTTGTACCGTACGACTTACGACACTGTTGGGCGGTGCGGACGTTGGAATATGGGTGGCCGGATGCCCTCAGCGCTCAACAGATGGGCCACAGTTTAGAGGTTCACAATCGCACCTATCACCGATGGATTACGAAGCGCCATCACCAGAAGGTTTATGAACTACTAATGCAAAGGGAGGATCGGCCTATGCCGCCATAGCCTACGGAATTTCGTAGGGTTCTACGCATTTCAGGAAAGGTAATTGGGTGCCTTTAGCCACTGCCACTGATGTCTGACTGACTTCTATTTTGGCCGCGTCTTTGGCGGCTTTATTGAGCAACTGCTCACAGCGTTCATAGTGCCAAACATAGGTTGGCCGGTAAGCATGAGGGTTTTTAGGCCGATAGTGTCTGCCAGCTTTAAAGAGTTTTAGCCGGTTCTCTCGCAAAAACTTAGGTTTAACACCAAGCTTTTTTGCTGTCTTGGTTGTAGAGATCCATCCGATAGTGGCTTTTTTCATTGTGCGACTACCTCAGTTGGTTCTATCGACAGTTGACTTGCGGGTAAACCTTTCTCAATGCGCTCAACATAGCTCTTAAGAGAAAAAGACATGGCCCTGATGGCACCTGATGGCAGGTCTGAGAATTTATCGAATCCGTAAAAGGCCATCCATTGTGTGATGGCAGGGTGAGTGAGCTTTCGCCGTCCGGTGATGTGATCCCACCATTCATCCTTTTGATAAAAGTCGAGCCGATAACAAGTCACATCGATATCGGCGATCACATCGCTCAGATCTTGCCTGGTCATCAAATCGGCCAGCTCAGCTTCGGAAAACGAGAATTTAATACTCACGTACTACCCTCAGCCTGTGGAAAACCTTTCTCTCCCCCTTGCAACCCCCTCTCTATCCGAGAAAAAAGACTTTTAAGAGGGGCGTCAAGCGCTACACCCTTCATAGAGGGTGGCAAGGTGTGTAACTCGCCTATGGGCGGTGTGTTAGGCGGATCGTCAGTGCTCGCCCATAAGCTAGGCTGAATCGCTGTATCGCCCTCACCGTGGGGTGTTACACACAACGGTGGCGGATTCCAAAGGTCGATATATTTGTAAAGTGTGCTTTTACTAGCGCGGGCTAGCTTGCATACTGCATTGAGTCGAGCGGTGAAGCCTTCGGGTAGCTGCTTCTTTTTCAACAGCCAGCGATAGGCGGCTTTGATTCTCGTTTGGGCGTCTACTGCGCGTTCTGCGTTGATGTTTAGGGCGGTTTTATCTCGTTTGGGTTCGGTTCCGAGTGGCCACCAATAGCGCTCAGCGGCTCTTGCCCATGCGGATGCTTTGCGCCCTAGATCGAACTGATGGCCGCAATGTTGCTCAAATCCAGGGGCATTGATGGCTGTGGTGACTACAAAATCGTGCAGCGCGTCGCCTTCTAGAGCACCGAAGACGCGCCCATAACCGGCAATGGTTTTAAGTAGGCTGTTGGTTTGGCCTGGGCCTGTCCAACCTTCAGAAATCTCTAAATCCCAATCCGCGCGCCATGCTTCGATAGACTGCGTTTTTTTGCTTTTTCGTTTCCTGTGATTTTCGCGGCCTTGCGCCATTGCGAGCTGTAGCGCGTCCATGTCCTGCGCTAGTTTGCAGAAGTCCCACTGATTCAAAAATTGAGCGATATCGCCGCCAATAGGCTGTAGGTCATCGTTAAGGATTGCGCCGCCACCGCCACGTTGCAGGGGAAGGCGGTGTCCTTGGTACTCTACGAACTGGCCAATTCTGCTATTGCCAAAGGCTTTAACGTTTGGGAAGGTCTCTATCTGGCCTTGCTGTATGTGAATGTCTTGAGCGGCTAAAGCGTATTTCAGGGCGCAGGCAAGATTAAAACTCGGTACGTCATCAGGGAGTGGCACCCAGAGGTGTATGCCGTTATTCCAGCTTGAGCGGGTGAGGATAGTGCGCGTGATGCCGATGGTTTCGAGTGCGTCTCGGATCGCATCAATGCCGGGGAGGTTTCTGTACTTGCTGTGCTTATCAACATCTATCAGGGCGTATTGCACCTGATGACCAGGGCGCACGCCTGCCAAAAGCTTTGGGTCACAGAACTTTTTCCATAACGCTCGCGGTCGGAGCGGATATTTTCGGATTGTGCTCCAATTGGGGTTGGATGCATCATCTGTAGTCCCTTCAATCGATTGCCAGCGGTAGCTGAATATTTGGCAAAGCTTTGAGCCGGTTGGATCGGTTGGGAGTGGATCTGATAGCATAGGGTCAGTTAAATTTGATACTTGATAGCCGTTTGGGGATGTAGCCCTGAGCGGCTTATTTTTTGGGGATTGCTGGAAATGGGAGTACGTGTGATCGCTTAAATATTGGCGGTATGTGAGATATCACTGAAAAATTCATAAATTGCAAAACATTGAGAACCTCCTGATTGGGAGCAATCCAAGCACTGAGGGGGATGAGCAGGCGTTACTAGCCCGCTTTTTTAGTGCTTGTTTTGTGGTGAGATTGGTTTATCAGCGCGGCAGCCCTGGAAAAGTTTTAGCCGCGCCGACACAGACCGTAAAGCAAAGTACGATCAGATAAACATTACCGTACTTTGCTTTTCTAGTAAATTAAAGTACGGTAATATGGCAAAAAAAGAGGAACTACCAATGGTGGAGGTTCTGAGAAAAAAAGCAGAGATAACTCAAGAGCAGCTTTCTGCCGCTCTGGGAATAAGAGACCACACTTATCGGAACTGGATTAAGGGTCGGAGTATCCCTACATTCACAGTTCCTCAAATGAAAAGACTCTGCCGCGAGCTAAATTGCTCACTTGAAGATCTCCCTGATGACTTCACTCAGATAGAAGATTAAAAACCGTCAGCGGGCTGCAACCCGCTGACGGTTACACGACCGAGCGCTGGAGGCTCGATCACGATGACAATACAGAGTTTTCTAAACAAAAGCGGCGATCGCGCTCCTCCTAAAAAGGAAAGTGCGATCGCCGCTTTTGAGATTCACAGTAATACACCGCGTTTACTGCGTAATCCTATCGCATGAAGTTAGTAGATAGGGTGTTGGTATGCCTCTGAGCACTTGGCTGTAAGCCCATCTTTCTCAACTGTGCAGCCATCATTAACAGGTTCAGTAAGCCAAAAATTTGTAGCCCCTCTGCACTCACTGTTTGGTAACGGTGGCCCATCTTTGACAGAAAGCTTTCCAAATACCTCTATATAAGTTGTTTCTCTGCATACGGCTTTCATTGTATGAGGATCAATTCGCTCATCAGTCCAATCCGTAAATGTGTTGTATCGAAACGTTGTGACCGCCGCCACTAACAAACCTATACCAACACTAGCCGCACCCACAGCCGCTTTATTCATGGGTATTCTTTGCCTATTGAAACACACCCTTAAGAGTGCCCCTAAGGCGCTCAGCGGCGATTACGAGCTATTACGGCTTGCAATCGCCTTTTTTATTCCAAAAACGGAAGCTTAGCTTCATTGTGTAGGTGATGCATGTTAGCCCGTCCCCCTCCCTCTCGAACGAAAAAGCGAACACAATCCGAAGGGTAACCGAACGCAAAACGAACCTGAGAAATTTGCTAAGCGAACGGCTACCCGAACAGTTTGAAAGCCCCTAAAAACAAGGATTCCAACAAATGAATAATACCGTAATCGACGTGGAGCCGAACAGAGTTCCGTACGTCGAACCGAAGACGGAACGAACATACACTGCCGTCGAAATTGCAGAAGCGAACAGTGTGACCGATGCCACTATTCGCAATGGCTGGTTTAAGTGGATTAGCCAAGTCGCGCCGGTGACGCTGCTCAAAGATGGCAGACGCTTTACTCACCTTGCCTGCAGCCTCTATTCAGAGTTTGCCAGTGTTAAGCCCTGCGATCGCAAGCAATGGGTGAGAAACGCTAAAGCTAAGTACGCTCATGAGTTCAGCAGTGCAGGCGTGATTGATTGTGACGTGATGCCCGCTGAGGTGGGCAGCACCCTGGCGCTGATGGAAACTGCTAATCTCGCGCTTCATCAGGCAAATGCCGCTGACTTGAGCCAGGTGCTTGAGTTTATAGATGAGCTGAATACAGCGGACACAAACCTGACTGAGCAACAGGTTCATCAGTATGCAGCCAATGGACAAAAGGCAGCGATCGCACAGTTCAAGATTGAAGAGATAGCCAAGCAACAAACCCTGAACCAGCTTCGCCAGCGCCGCATGGGTGGAGGTGAGCAGTCATGAAAGCAGCGACCTTTATCGCAATCGGTCTATCGTTTGGCGGATGTGATGCAACCATCAATGCTGTCATTGACGGCATTTCAGAGATGGGGCAGCGTCCTGCCGTTGCCACCACTACAGGCTTCTACCTTGATGAGACGTTCCCTAGCAGAAATACTCAACACGACCACCTCAAACCCTCTCAAGGCATCTCACAAGCTCAGCTTAGTAAGCTGGTTCATCACATTGATATGCCTCAATCTCACGGCGCAATGGTTAGTCTTTTAGGTTATCCAGATTATGAGGATGGCGATTATCTGTATTGGGCGATCGCAGGTGGCAGCAGTGAGCTGGCTGTTGAATACAACGGCAGCATTGCATGGCGTTTCACAGTGGGGTATTAGACATGGGCTTATTTTCGTTTTTTGGTGCTACTCGTGATGAGGTTGAAGGTAGCTATTGTGAGCCGGAAGGGCGGCACGTCGATGTGATCAAAGGGAGAAAGAACATAGATTTTGCAATTGATGCATCAGAAGAACGAGGTGATGATGTAGATGTATCAGGTGAAGAATTTGATGAAAAGTGCATTAATGTACGCCATGATGATGATGGAAAATCTGTAGTTAGCGGCCCTACAAAGCCTTGGTGGTTTTCATGAGAACAGTATCAATAGAGTCCGAAAGAACTGTACACGGCCCGATCTCATCGGATGAGATGAAAATTGTAAACCTTTTGATTCAGGGGACTTCAACACCGGCAACACTAAGAGAGAAAACTTCTCTAATGACTTCCAAACTTTGGAAAGCATTGCTTGATTTGAAGTCTTTGAAGCTGATCCGGTTTAATTCTGCCTCATCCTAATTCTGTCGTTTCTGATTCTTTCTTTCGTCTCCTACCTCTATGAAAGAGAGAATTTGAAAAAGCCCGTTTAGTCCAGACTGCAAAAAGTCTGGACTAAACGGGCAACTGTCACACAGTAAAAGCCTGAAAACTCGTAGCGGGCAACAACTTAAAAACGGCTGAAACTATTGAAAAATCGTTTGGTTAGTTGCGTTTTAAAGCAGCCAATCTACGTAACAAGGAACAGAAATAAATGTAGGAATAACTGAGTGCCTATGAGATCGCTTTTGAAGTGGTCGGCTCAAATTTCGTCAGCATAGAACCGTAATAATTCCAGGAGGCAGACTTGTCTTGCCGACACGAGAATTTTCAAATCTCAGCTCACAAAAAAGAGCATCTCCGAAGAAAGGCTCTATCGCATGACCGGGCGTGGTTTGCGAATTTTTATAGTCTTCTATCCAGTCTATGAGCGCAGAGTATCACAAATTAATGCGAGTCGTGCGGCTGGTGAAGCCAGCGCCAACAAAGAAGCAGCGGCAAGATGGGGGCCAGTGCAGTACGAGCGCAGCGAACCAACCACTTTAAAGTAGAGAAGATTGACCAGTAGTGGTGGTGACATTAGTGCCCAGCGCCTGTGATTAAACAGAAAAAATGCTTCCAGAACTCCTACACTCTGGAAGCATGATGCGTTACAAGCCAACAAACTTTTCCTGTCAATCATCAAGGCTTAATAAGCCTTGATCGACTTTCTCTTGAGGCGTGTTCCTGCCCCTGCAACCATAACTAAACCCAGTAAGAGAGCTGGTTCAGGAACTTCTTCTGTAGAAGCGGATCCGTCATCCATTGCTCGCTTATAAATAGATAGGTGAGAAAGCCCAGGAGAGTTGTTGCCGTGTCTGCCAACGCGTGTAACGCCGAAAGTATCCCACTCAAACTCAGCCAGATTTGCAATGGTGTAGAGAGAATAAGAGTTGCCTGCTTTAACCGCAATTGCACCGGCTCCACTCAAATCAGTAGAGGCTACGCCTGATTTGCTGCCATCGCCGCCAGATAAAAAAGAGACGGTGCCGTCTTCGTTGTCACCAGCAAATGACCAGCTCCCACCAAACAAAGTGTTGAGATTAGAAAGTCCTGTGCCCTGTGCGCCCTTGTCATTGCCGCTGAAGGCACCACCACATTGTAGATAGCTAAATTCAGAGCTAGTACAGGTTCCACTACCGCCTAATGAGGCTGCCTGTGCTGATGAAAACACGGAGCCTAATAGGCCAAGTGAGGATGCCGTCATCGCGGCTATGGCAAGGGTTCTAATCTTCATGTGTATAAAACTTAACTGCTTCACAATGCAATCTAAACACCTGAGCCTAGGTAGATGAGAATCGTATTTCTACGATTCACAATTCCTTCATGCCTTTCTTTATCTCCTCAATACAATTTAGGAAGTTCTAACTACTTGTACAGAAAGAAGCTGTTATTTCGAGAATGCATAGATTACAGGGATTGAATCCCGAGGCAGTAAATCTCTAGCAATCAATAAGGAGCGGCCTACGGTTTGCTTATGTATTTACTCTCATCAATGCCTGCATTTTGTTCGTACTCTCAACAAAGTCGTTTCGCGCTAATGCTCTATCCTACGGATCTTTGAGTCATCAGTGTCTCTTTCTTTCTACGTAGCTTGGCCCTTTCAATGTGGCTGCTAGAAATGCCGTTGTTAGCCCAACTGGCTCCCGTGCAAATTTTCAGCCAGGTTCGAATCAGGTGCACCAATAATTCATCTGAAATGCTCAGTCGATTTCAGAGGTTATCCGGATACCTTGCAATCATTAGGTTCCGTGGGATTGCCGACCCTTATGAAATCTTCAATCAAACGTTTATATAGGCTTTAACTATTGAAAATTCTAATTTTTAGAATTGAAGGCACACAGTTTTAGATAAGGGTAGGCAGATGGAAAGACCAACAGTTCAAAAGTCCTTGTTGACAATGGCTAGCGTTCTAACCATCTCTGCTGTCATCAATGCTGACTTGCAAGCGCAAGCGGTTAGGTTCAATTTCACCTATGCGCAAGACACTTCTTTAGAAGAGATTATTGGATTTGAAACAGCCGCTGGCATCTGGTCAAGCTATCTTACAGATGATGTCACTGTGAACCTGCACGTAGGCGTTTCGAATAACTTGCCGGACAAGGTGGTAGGTGGCGCACTGCCTGGAATGCAGGCATTCCAGAGCTACGAGGGGTTTTACAACAGCCTCCATGCAGATAGGACATCTGCCGATGATTACACCGCCACTCAAAACTTGCAGACCCATCGATATTCAGATGGCCACTTAAGGTACGAAGCCATCTTTGAGCAAGGCAACACTTGGTACAACAAAAACATTGCGCTCACGAATGCCAATGCGAAGGCACTGGGGCTACTGAACAAAAATAGCAATACCTTAGACGGCAGTATTCTCTTAAGTGATTTAGATAATACAAGCCATAGCTGGAACTACGATTTCAACCGTGATGGCTCTGCAAGCGATAGCTCTCTTGACTTCCTGAGCGTGGCGCTTCATGAAATTGGTCATACTCTCGGCTTTGTCAGTGGCATTGATGCCGCTGACAAAGCCGAGAGTCAAGCGAGCTATAGCGAGAATATTGATCGCTTGATGAATACCACTGCCCTCGATATGTTTCGCTATTCTGACTACAGCAACAACAATAATAAGTTAGAGCTGGCGGCTGGCGAGAACTCTTACTTTTCTATTGATGGCGGCGATACCAAAATTGCTGATTTTTCCCGAGGGAAAAAAGACTTTGGCTTGGGATCAGATGGGTTTCAGGGTAGCCATTGGAAAGACCGCGCGAACAACCCGTTAGGCATTATGGGGCCAACCATTCGCGGAGGCGAGCGACGTAATATCTTAGAGTTAGACCTTCGAGCGCTGGATGTAATTGGATGGGATGTAAACAAGAATGCCTACATCAATTTGAACAACATAGAGGCGGAAGCAAAGCAAAGAGTGGCTCAAAAGATTGCTGACAAGCATGGCTGGGGCACAGGCTATGGTAGCTGGATTGATCACTACATAAACAATGGCCAGAATGAATCTGCCGCAGCTTGGCTAACCAGCGATCTCACGGCTGAATTGGATCAGATGATTCGAGACAGCCAACTGTACGAAATTGGCTACGGGCAGCTATTCCAAGAAGTGTTCATGGAGAATGCGTATCATTCAACCCTAGATGATTCGCCTGCGCCTGTTTCTGTCCCTGAACCATCTGGATTGGGCCTAATTGGATTAGCTGGATTGGCGCTCAAACGGTTACGCAGATATCAATTAGCTTGAGCGGCCCATACAAGGTTTATAGCCCTAACTCTTCAAATAAAAAAAGGGGGCCCCGTTTAGGTGGCCCTCATCGCTTTGCCAATTTAGGCTTGCGAATTTGCTGAAGTTTGTTTGTATCTTAAGCCAATGGGAAGCTAGCACAAGGCTACTGGTATATCAATAAATGATGCGCGATCTCATTTAATTATTTGAGTAAGACTATAGTTTTCCTTAAATGTATTGAGTTAAGGCAGATGAATCAATTCATTCAATGCAGCCCGCAAGCTTCCCTCAGAGAACTCGCTGGTCACGATGGCCAACTGAAAGTAGAACTCTATCTACCTATTGACGTTGTTCATGCCGCGAAAGAACAAGCTGAGATGTATCACTGGGATGACGTAAATGGCCTGTTCATCGAAGCCATCACTCACTACCTCACCCACCGCGACGCCCTACCTATCACCAAAGGTCAACCATTGGCCCACCCGGATACATCCACCTCGCCGGAGCACCAGGGCGCAAATCCAAATGCACAAAGCCATTGCCCACCGCTAACCCGCCGTGCGTGTGATAGCCCTTGAGCTGATAAAACACATCCACCACATCCAGCCCTTCCACCCAAAAATCAACCGCATCACCGTACATATGGCGTGAATCTCTCGCCCCACCCACATACCGATTGCTCTTAGGGTCACGGTAGCCAGACGTAACGCGAATAGGCCGATCACCCAGAAACGCCCGCACCTCATCCATGTACTTGGCTAGCTTCACGATTCGCATGGTGATAGTGGCATCTACGGGAATGCGATCGCCATTCTTCGTAAACTCAGCCCACGTAAAGTGTGAGTGCTCCGGCTCAAAGTAAATCGGCTCAAAAATGCCCACCGGACGGCTAATGCCGGGAATCGGAATACTCGGCCCATAGTCAAGCTCTGACCGCGCCAAGACAGGCGCAGGCTCCTCCTGTGGCTCGTTGCTCGGCTCCGTTCCCTCCAACTTCACATGGCCAGCGGCTACAAACCATCCCAGCTCGGTCACCCCCTCAGCAGGTGCATGGGTTAGCCGGACGTAGTAATGGTCATCCGCCGTCCCCGGTGCCCCTGTACAAAACACCTGCGCAGCAATCTCAAGCGTCCCAGCCGTCACCGGCACTAGGCCGCCCAACCTCTCAATCTCATCAGGCTGCACCGGCATACATTTGAGGTGCGTATCTGTCGTCAGAATCAGCTTCATTTTTTAGGAAGTGCCTTTTTCAGAATCGTGACCGCGCCAATCACCTGTGTAAGCTGGCTTTCCAGCCTATCCAAGCGTTTATCCGTTTCCTCATTGAGATGAGCCACACCCGCGCTCAACTGCTCCAAACTTCTTTTGAGGTGAGCAAAATCTCGCCGCTCATTCGCCGCCCGCTCTCCCTCTGCCACATATTTTGCCCGCTCCTCCTGCAAAGCCTGCTTCTTCGCCTTCTCCAACTGGCGCACATGGCCCCACCAAGCAAACCCCGCCGAGACGACCGCAATCGTCATGGAGATAGTGGTATCTAAATTTTCAAGTCTCATGGGGCTTCAGAAATCCTTTCTCATCAAACGTAATCGGCATTTCAGCACCCTCAGCAATCTCCGCCCACCTAGCCGCCTCAGCCTGTGTAGGCCGCTGCTCTTCAGGGCAAGAAGTCAACATCGCGCCCCATAGCTGCACCACTTCGCCCAACTCCTCCCCCTGAATGGCAAAGAAGGTTTCCGCCCTTGTTCGCCAAATCTCAGCCGCGCTACCACTCACCCGCTGATACGCCGCATCACTCAGCATCGCCAGCTTAAATGCCCCCCAATCAGGAAACACAATCGGCTCACTCACCGGATTCTCAATCAGCGCCATACACCCTCCTCACCGTAGCCCTGAGCGAACAGGTTCTCAGCTTGGTTTGCCCTCGCCGTCGCAGCCGCAAAAACAGCGCCATCGACTCAGCCGCCTCAATCCTCACCCCCACAGATTCCGACTGCTGAAAGGTACTCCCACGCCGCTGATTGGCCATTCGAATCTGAAAGAACGCCGTCTGTCGCTGCTGGGTATCGACCCGCGCAATTTGAAAATCGATGTAGTCCCCTGAGCGCATATCGTCCTGCACCCAAGCACTAACCGCCAAAGCCTCCATCCACAGCGCCTCACCTGGAAACGGCGTTGGCCGCGACCACGTCAGATCCCGCTTCACGGCATACTCAAACACATCCACAATCGCTACCTGCTCACTGAGCCATAGGCCGCTCGGATGTAACCGCCACAGCTCTACCGGAAAGCCATTACCATCCAGCTGAAACCACAGCTTTTTATCCTCTGGTGGCGTCGCCGAAAAGGCGATAAAGCTAGCATCGGTAGGTTCTTCCGCGTCACCCGATAGCAACAGCGCCTTCAACCCCTGCACCGTCGCCGCCTGCCCCCTGCGGCCCCTGACCAAAATCAGCTGATCACTCAGCGCCGGTTCTATCGTAGGCAGCGCAAAAAACTCACTCGTCATACAATCAACGGCACTCCCTCAATCGTGAACCCCTCACCGTCAATAGTCAGCGCGGCCCCTGCGGGCACCACTTCCACCCGCACTTCCAGCCGGTCATTCTTAGCGCACAGCTTCACGCCCTGAAAATCCTCAAAACGTAGCAACGATTTCGGCCCCCGTGCATAGACAGCAGGCTCCCCAATAAACGTTTGCCCCGCAATCGAATACAGCGGCCTCACCTCCAAGGGCACCACCGAACCACCCGACCAAAAAAAGCGACCATCCGGGAAAGTGAGCACCTCAATCAGCACAGCTGCGCCCGTCTCACCGTCTGGCAAGCGCACCAGCTGCGGCTGCTGATAGAGCCGGTCACCCTCCCAAGTCGCCATCCGTTACGCCAGCGTAATGGTCTGCGTCGCAGGCATCAGCCGCACATCGTAATCCGTGAACTGCTGCTGGAATTCACCCTCAGCCGCTCGCACAATTGCCAGGTCGTTGCCCCCCTCTTCCCCATAGAAAAAGGCAGCATTTAGCGCAGCCCCTGGGGTGGCCTCATCTGCGACCAAGCCGATAGAGTCACCATCCCAATACCCCGCAGCGGCAGTGTCCGCCTCATCATTAAAAAAGCCGATAATCCAGCCCATGAATCAAACTCCCAAAAATTAGTAAATAACGTTCAAACAGAGATAGCCTCAACCTTTCACCCAGCGGGTTAGACCTCAAACTTGCGACGACGGGGAACGCGCACATCCACGATGTCTTTGTTCCGGTACTTCAAGCCCCGCAGCGCCGCAAACGCCGTATCCGCCTTATCCGGTGCAATGGGAATCTTTTGAGACTGCACACGGGTACGCGTCGCTTGGTAACCGATATTCAAGAAAAAGACGCCCCGCGCCAGCGCGTCTTCTCGGTTGGTCGCCACAATAATGCCGCCATCCGGCACGTCGTTGAGTGCCCCCATTGCGGTAAAGAGGGCCGAGTTAAAACTCGATTTTTTGAGATTCAACCGAACGTAGGAATTGGTGCCGACCTTGAAATACATCGGGTCGCGGCGGCGACTGGTAGCACTGGTAGAAGTGGACATACAAAAGCCTCAGATAGCGTCAAAGCAGTGTGGTCTCAAGCTGCCCTGAGGGGAACGATTTTGAAATAACAACGAAACCTAATAGGTTTCTGCGGAATCAATTGCAATTCGTTTTTTTGATATGAGCGCCGAATGTGATGCGTTGAGAGCCGAGCTAACCCGCATCAGACAGGAGATAGCCGCGCTAGATAATCGCTTTATCCCCAAACCCGATAGGCAGACCATCATCAATGACTCGGTGGATGTGTTCAAGAACATTCATCCGGGTCTATTCGCCGCCCTATTCGCCGGAGCTATCCTGCCCTACTCAGCCGACATCAATACCGCCAAGATGTTTGCCGAACTTGCCAAACGCTCAGCCGATGTCGCCGATGGTAAAGCCGTCACCGCCATCAGTCGGGCTGACTTAAGCAAGCAGCTGGCCGACGCGGCGACCTCAGAAGCGAGAAGCGCTAAAACCGATGCCTCCACAGCCATTAGCTACTCCGATTCAGCCCGTCAAACCGCCAACGTCGCCGAGGGGAAAGCGGTCAATGCCATTCAAGATGCCGCAGCGGCGAATAACTTAGCCGAAGTGGCCAACGGTTCCGCGCAGCGGGCCAGTACCAAGGCGAACGCCGTTGAACGGGGATTACAGCGAGCTGAGAACCTCCTCGATGCCGTGGATAGGAAAGCAGGGCAAGCCCTGAATAAAGCGGGCAATGCATTCACGCGAGCCGCGAGAGCAATAGGCGTATCAGATGAAGCGCTGCGGCTCGGCGGTCGAGCCTTGCGCTTAGCCGGTCGAGCGCTAGGCTTCATCGATGTCATTTTTGGAATCTTGGCCACCCTGACGATTGCGAACCAACTGCGGGCCATCCTGAGAAGGCTGGATGTGATTGAGCGATCTCTCAACCCCATCTACCGATTAATCGGTGTGAATCGCTCGAAGATTAGAGCCGTAGAGCGCAGCGCTAATGACGCGTTTGAGCGGGCAAACAGAGCGCAGAACACCGCCGATGCTGCGGTGAGTTCAGCCGCAGCGGCCCAATCTACAGCGGGTAATGCGTTATCGGTCGCGCTCAATGCGCTCACCCTAGTGACCGGACTGCTCTTTGTCCGGCAGGCCATTCCCGCGCTACGGCGAGGGGTAAGCGCCGCTTCTGACCGCGCCGCTGCCGCGCAGCGCACCGCAAATCAAGCCCTTCGCCGTGCCCTCACACCTGGGCCAAGAGGCGTGCCCGGAAGGCCAGGGGCACCCGGCCCACGCGGATTACCAGGACTACGGGGCTTACCAGGACTGCGCGGCTTACCAGGACTACGCGGCTTACCAGGATTACCAGGGCGAAACGGTGCACCAGGCCGCAACGGCACACCAGGGCCACAGGGCAGACCGGGCAGAAATGGTGCACCAGGCCCACAAGGCACACCAGGAGAAGACAACGTGCTAACCGCAGAAGACAGAGCGCTACTACGCAAAATTGATAGAACCACCACCAGCACAAACCTGATTGTTAGAGCCTCACAGGCAATCTGGAATACTACGCTTCAGGCCGTTCAGACGTCGGGCGCACTGATGCGCAAGTCATGGGAGTTCTTGCAGATTGACCGGGCTATTGCCTACGCCAACTACGCCATGAACATCCACAACGCCTTTTACCTCAGCCGTGATGTGGCAGAGTCTGCTACCTGGATGATTGATAGCGTGCTTGAAGCCACCGGATTTGCACCCACGGATGCCGACGGCAATGCCGTCTCACTTGGCACCATCATTAACAGCTACGTCAAATCAGCCCTCACTGCCGTGCTGGGTGAGGCGAACGTGGCCGCCGCGCAGCAAACCTTGCTGAATTTCTCACGGGTCTACCAAGCCGGAACCAACATCGTCTTTACCGTCGCATCAATGGTGGACAGCACCCGCA
This sequence comes from Phormidesmis sp., assembly GCA_045110585.1. Classification (GTDB taxonomy): domain Bacteria; phylum Cyanobacteriota; class Cyanobacteriia; order Phormidesmidales; family Phormidesmidaceae; genus Phormidesmis. The sequence continues at coordinate 83,816 of JBGCGG010000011.1, forward strand.
CCATCACCGAAATCATCGGGGAGAATGTCGCCAAGATTGGCAACGCCCTCAGACGTTCCGGTGAGGTGCAGGAGAATTCTTACGGCTGGATGCAGGAAAAGCTGGATGGGCTGCACAAGGAAAACCCGCGCTGGCAAAAGCTGTTTACCCGCGTTGAGCAGGTGGAAGAATCAGCGAGTGCGGTGGGCACCGTGGCACAAGAAGTGGTCAGCATTCAGCAGATGAGCCAGGACTTAGAGACGGCCCGTGGTGAGTTTGATGAGGCGTTGGCAGACACCGGCTACGGCAGCAAGCCAGAATCTAACCCCATCTTTGAGAACGAAACCGAGCAAAAGCTCAACTCTGAAGCGCCCGTCAGCCTTGATGATCCCTTACTCGCTATTCCTGAATAACGCCTATGCCAGCCGCACCGAATCAGTGGGAACATCTGCAATCTGTGTTGTTAAGGGTGCACAACCAACAGGTGCGCGATGGCTTCCGCGCCGATGTCCCAGACGATGACATCAACACCCCAGAAACGGCCCTTAAACATGCCTGCCTGATTAAAGACTCGGATACGGCAGCCATGGCTTCTTGTCGGATGATGCTGTACTACTTCATTCGAGAAGCGGGCAGTCGCATGCAGCCCCCTATCTGGGCAGTGCCCGACTTTACGCCGGATGTGTACAACGAGCTGCGCCCGCAGGTGATCTTGCTCTTTGCTGAGAAAACCGATGATTGGAAGGCGAGGGGCGCCACGCGGCGCAAGGTGGTGCGCGTTAGCTACCGGTTGATGAATGAGACCTCAGCTACGCTCACAGAAGCGAATGTGAGGGCGATAGCCAACAAAATAGACCTCAAGTTTCCGCGTACCTATCGATTTAAGACAGGGCGGTACAAGGTTACCTACAGTGACAAGCCCAAGGGCTATCACCTGATCACTGCGCCCTACACGCCAGGGGAGGGCGATCAGTTCATTAAAGATATTCTCAGCCTTGAAAATACAGCCTTTGAGGAAGAGAAGAGAACCACGGGCAATCAGCCAGGGGTTAACTACCGCGAAAGGCAGCGGGTGAATGTTCAGGGGCGACAGGTGGACTTACCGGAGCGCCGCCAAATTGCAACGGTCTACCTAGACCGGGTAGAGCTGAACATCTACGGTAATCAAAAGAATCTCGTGCTCATTGACCGGATGATTTCTCATCGCCGCTATGGTCAAACGGCTCAATACCTTTAGACGCGGATAGTGCGTGCCAGCTGGAGCAGGTCACCACAGCAATCAGCGCAGCTATCGGGGGGCTGCGTTGACACGTCAGGGCAGTAATCCAACGTGAGGATAACTTGGCCATTCGTCCTAAATTCGGTTTGACAACGACCGCCGCAATCATCGGGCAATGTGCCGGTCGCGCACTTTAGGTCAGTGCCATCGTAATTGGGCTGAGTAGCTGCATGGGAAGGGTGTGCGCCATACCCGCTAGACGGAACTGTACCGTTCAGCCTTGGTGGATTGTTGCCGCCACGGCAGAAACGAAGATACCCCCTGTAGGCTGGACTACCACGATTAGCAAAGCTAAAAGACTTGTATGAATCATTAGCTTCCACCAAAACACCGTTCACCATTTGTCTGTAAAGGATCCTTGCCTTTGGTCTGGGTGACACGTTGCCAAAAGCATCTGCTTGATACCCGTCTCTTGTATCCCATCTAATAGGCGGGTATGCATTCCTGACAGAGCTAGGGGTAACCATGCGTGTAAAGTTGCGTTGTCTAAAACCCCACACCCACAGGACAGTGTAGGGTTCATCCAGACATTGAGCCGGTTCAGATGATGTGATTTGGTCAAAGTCTTCTGCTTCGACTCTGACAACGTTGCTAGCCTGATCTGTGTAGTAGAAGACGTTAGTAGTCATCAGGATTAACGCTGCCTGAATCCACTGAGCTAAAGGTGATGGTTAACTGACGTTGCACATAGGGAATTTGAGCACCACTGCCGTCATCTCGTGAGGTGAACCCGCCAAACCCATCTGCTATCACAATGCTTTGATCAAGGTTTGAGTCAAAGTTGCTTTGGCTTAAGGCGCCTCTGGCATGCTTGAGGATGGCGGCTAATAAAGACTCGGCTGTGTTGGTCGCGTTAGCGGTCAGGCCAACCGCTGCCAAATCTGATTTGTTAATTGTGATGGTGGTTGCATCTTGGGTGGAGTTGGCACCGAAAAGATCAGAAATAGAGGGTTCTGCCATAGCAAATCAAGGAATCAAGTCAGATTGATGATTCCCGTAGCTCGCAACAATCGGGCAGGAAACTGCGGGCACAGCGTTGGGATAATAGGGGGCATGAACAGCTATTTTCTTTAGGCCAACTGAAAGGACAAGACTTTAAAAAGTGGCTACATCCCTCTCTCTACGGTCTTTTAGTAGTTTCATGATAGTTTTCGAATTCCCTTGGGGGTATTAACGAGAAAGCACCTAACTCTTGCATTGAGAGCTAGGTGCTTTTTTTTAGTATTTTCTTACAGACGTGTGTTAAGCACACCATAGTCCCCAGTCTCGTCTATTTTTTAGGCTGATTGTTAGGCAGGGATATTTCAGAGAAATAAGTGGCTGCGAATGTGTGATTAAACACAATACTGATAGGTGCGAGAAAATTGGAAATACGACCGAACTTGTCGCACCACTTTTCCACCTAAGTGACGGAAGCACCAAAATTTAGTCAAAGCCACGGCGACGCTATCCAGGCACCCTAGTACATCCGGCAGAGGGTGTTGGCGCGGCGTGGAGAGAGGTGCCTCGCAACCGACTAAAGGGGGGCATCACTGGGTGATGTTATGCCTATGTAGGTAAGGCTTGTCATAGGCTGAGCAACCACATAAGCCGCTTAGGTTTGCCTTTCTAATTTTCCGATTGTAAAGGTTGAAGAGCTGGCAAAAACAAGGTCTCAGAAGGGCTGGCAGGAATAGGGAAACAAACTCCAACGACTAAGCCTCAGGCTCCAAAGCGTCTAAATTTCTTTGCTTTAGATTAAGCTGGCAGCCACAAACTTGGTATAAAAACGTTCATCCCATCCATCCATCTACTGAGATTGATTAGTATGGGGTTCACGCCTAATCATTCATCGGATAGTACTATGCGAATTCTTTGCATATCGGCAACTGTCGTAGCCGCAGCCTTTTTTGCCATAGCACCACGCGCTTATAGCCAATACATGTCGATGTTCAACGCGGCGAATATGGCAGCGGTTAATATCGCTGGCACCGTCAGCGTAAATTCCGCGATTGGGAAATCGGCAAATATTGCGTCCCGCTCTCGTCAAGAGACAGAAAACATAGACTCCAGTTGGATTGCCCCTACGACGAATGTTAATCACCCCTATCAGCCTATCGCTTACACGCTGAATCCAGCGGTACGAGCTGACGTGATTGAAACCTATATGGATCGCGCTCGTGCTATTGATGAGACGGAGGGAGAGTCTCTAGCAAAGGTTTTTCGAGAGCGGGATCTCTTTGCAGAATCAGCTCAAAACTTCAGAGCCTACGGCCTCGATATTAACGACCTAGGAGATGTGGTTACGGCCTACTGGGCAGTCAACTGGGGAGCTGTCCACCGAACTGGTCGTCCTAGCGTAGCCCAAGTTCAGGGCTTACGAACTCAGTTTCGTCAGGTTTTAGCAGGGAACCAACTCACAGAAAGAACCACAGCAGAGGAACGACAGCAAATTGCAGACGATATGATGATGCGGCTCATTTTAATTGATGGCGCGGTAGAACAAGGTCTGCGTGAAGGCAATACCGCACAGCTACAGTCCGTCAGCGAGTATGTGCAGCAAAGCAGCCTAACAACGATGGGGGTTGATTTGGCCGCGCTCAATCTAACAGCGGAGGGACTAACGTTCCGTTAAAGCAACGAGCCTTATGAACAGATTGGGCTATCTAAAGCACGGAGCGCTATTTGAAATATCACTGCCACAACACGGCTGTTCAACCCTGAACGCGCGTTCAGGGTTGAACAGCTGCATGCAAGACTTTGCAGTTTTTTGCCCCTACGGCCTGTTCGTAGCACCTAGTTAGGACAGACCGTAGGGGTAATCCAACACAATAGTCTAAGCGGCACGGCAATAGTCCAATCGGGCATAGTGGGTTCAATCCGTGATCTGCTATAGCGAAATAGCAGATCACATTATAAGCAGCCCCCATCTACGGGAACCCAAGCTACGGAAAAAGGCGATTTCTAGGCGTGAGGATGTGGGAGATTTTAGAAACTCAGCAGGTGCTCTTTTCTCGATAAAAATGGATGATCAGCCGGACGCATCGTATGCTACATTTTATAAGCCGTAGGTGGTTAAGGGTCAGTGCCCGAGTGGTTAATGGGGGCGGACTGTAAATCCGCTAGCTATGCTTACGCTGGTTCGAATCCAGCCTGGCCCACCATCTACGCCAATTTTTTCAGCGAAGATTTTAAGCACAAATATCTCGCCAATAGAAGTTTCCTTCAGATAGCTTCTAGCAAGCTTGCCCATGTGGCTCAGTGGTAGAGCACACCCTTGGTAAGGGTGAGGTCACGAGTTCAATCCTCGTCATGGGCTTTTTTTTAAGTATTTATATAGTGAGTCGTTTGCTAAGCAAACTTTGCTAAGGCAAATTGCTGAAGAGAACGTCTAACTACTCAACGACTCGAAGGCGACCTGCACTGAGTGCATCGTAGATCTTGTTGATCAATGCCTCATCTGCATCGCTGATTTTACCGCTAGCGAAGACCGACATTAAAAAAGCTTGGTCGGTTCGTGTAATTTGGCGGGTTTGAAATATCTTTTCGACTCTTTTTTCGATGGACGGCATGGAAGGGGGGAGCAGCGATGTATTTAGCTGAGGTGTTCATAGGATGCCCGTTTACTAAAGCGCTATCCATGCGTAGAAGATGAGTACACAAGAAACTTACCTAAAGAAAGCAGTCATGATCACACCCAAAGAAGAAGCCGTTATCTCTTAAGGGATAACGGCTTCTTAAAGTTGAACTCAGCACTGATGAACTAAGTGCATTAACTGTTCAGTGAGGGGCATTACACAGCCGCTAGCTCACGCTCAGGGCGCTTGCTGTTGCGAATGTTAGTGATAGCTTCAGCGTAGTCATCTGCTTTGAAAACCGCAGAACCTGCCACGATCGCATTTGCGCCCGCTTCCAATACCTGCCAAGTGTTGTGAGACTTCAGTCCACCATCCACCTCAATCCAAGGATCAAGGCCACGCTCGTCACACATAGCTCTGAGCTTCTGAATTTTGGGAACCACACCTGGAATAAAGCTCTGACCACCAAAGCCAGGGTTCACACTCATGATCAAAATGAGATCGCATAGCTCCAAGCAGTACTCAATCATATCAAGGCTAGTACCGGGGTTAAGTACAACACCAGCCTGTTTACCTAGCTCTTTAATTTGACCCAATGTGCGATGCAAATGGGGAGATGCATTGTGCTCGCAATGTACAGAAATAATATCTGCGCCTGCTTTTGCAAAGCCTTCAACATACTTTTCAGGTTCTACAATCATCAGGTGCACATCCAAAGGCTTATCGGTATGCTGGCGAACAGCATCAACAATCATGGGGCCAATGGTGATGTTAGGGACGAAGCGACCATCCATGACATCGACGTGAATCCAGTCAGCACCAGCGGCATCGACGGCGCGGATTTCTTCACCGAGGCGGCTAAAATCAGCAGACAAAATCGACGGTGAAATGACAACAGATTTGTTGGATTGAGTGCTTGCCATAGGGGCGCTGCCTCCTCGATAGTGGGTGTCTTTTATAGTGAGCTTTCTCTTGGGGCAATTATGGGTAGGTAGCTCCACGCAGATGCCGCCTGTTTTTTGCCTGTAGGCATAGAGAAAGGTTTATCTATATTGTGTAGCCATTGTAACAAAATATTTATCAGGTTCATCACAAAACTTTAAGTATCTTGTAAGGGATTGAACACATCTTCCGAGCGGCTTATCCAGCTGGTTGATTTTCAACGAAGGCTTGGGTGAAAGCAAGGCTTGGATCAAGCATGGCTCTGCTACACCGGGTTAACAAAACGCTTAGTCTCTGAATAAGTAAGCTAAAGTTGCTTTGTTGAACATATCTACTCTTTTCCTTTCTCAATTTCTCGCGTTTTTCTGCCTGCCCCCCTTCTCCATCTAACTCACTCTCCTATGGCCAGACCCCTTGCTCGTCGTTTCTATAAACAGTTTCTTTTAGGGTTGGGTGCACTTGCTGTGGCGCTACCCGCAGCAGCTCTTTCTGATTCTGTAGATACAAGTGGCATTGATGCGCGTCGTTTGCAGGCAGAGCCTTACAACCTAACGGGACGAAAAATTGCAATTGGGCAAGTAGAAATTGGTCGGCCTGGTCAGTTTGGCGTCGATAAAGTGCCTGCGAGCTTACCTATGCAGGTGAGTCAGGTGTTTGATTTGGATGGGCCTGCGATCGCAGATGCAACCGTTCAAGGCCATGCCGCTAACGTTGCCAGCGTCATGATTAGTCAAGACAAGCTGCTCACAGGCGTAGCGCCCAATGCCAGACTGTACGCGGCAGCCGTTGGAGACCTTACCGAATTCAAGGGTCAACCCGAAGAATGCATCACCACTCAGCACGTAGCACTACAAAACAGTGGCGATGTTAGAGCGATGAACTTTAGCTTTGGTGAGCCACTGACTCGCGATCCTAGACCCAATGCTTTATTAGATGGAGAGGCACTGCTGACTCACTGTATCGACTGGTCTTCGCGGGTGCACAAGCTGCTGTATGTAATTGCTGGGAACCAAGGGCGCGGTGGCATTCCAATCCCAACGGATAACTACAACGCCATTAATGTGGCCTACTCCACACGCATCGATGGGGAATTTATGCGCGTCGATTACGCCAACCTTAGTAGTGAACCACCCCGTACGTCTTATTACGGCCCTGAACCAGAGTCCAACGTGGGGACGAGGCGATCTATTAGCTTAGTAGCGCCTGGGCGAGATATTGCCATGTTTGAGCCAGATGGATCTCGCACGGTGAGTAGCGGTACTAGCTTTGCAGCGCCGCATGTGGTGGCAACAGTGGCACTTCTGCAGGAGTTTGGCGATCGCCAATTCCGAGCCAGTACGACAACGGGCGAAAACAACTGGAGCCTAGATACGCGCGAGCCGCTCGTGATGAAATCCGTCATTTTGAATTCGGCAGACAAGCTCAAAGATTCAGGCGACGGAAATTTGCTGGGCATGAGCCGCACACTCTTAGATGAGCGCGGGCGCGATTGGACACAAGGTGATTCTTATCAAGATCAAGCGATTCCCCTCAACCAAGACTTAGGTGTGGGTCATCTGAATGCCTTTAGAGCCTATACGCAGCTAGCCGCTGGCCAACAGGCACCGGGAGAGGTCTCTGCACTTGGGTGGAGCTACAGCACAATAGATAAAACCGATAATGTTCAAGACTATGTGTTTGAACAACCGCTGAAAGGCGATAGCTATATTAGCGCAACGCTAACTTGGGAAAGAGTTGTAGAGCTTAACTCCACAGATGAGTATTTTGATCTCGATGAAGACTTTACAGGGCGATCGCTTAGCAACCTAGACCTTTATCTCCTCCCCGCAGACTCAGACAATCTCAGCGATAGCGTATGGTCTTCCGTTAGCCGAGAAGATAGCCTGGAGCATATCTTCATTCCTATTCCCACCAGCGGACGCTATAAGCTCAGAGTTATCAGACAACCTGGCAGTGAAGATAACGTACCTTACTCACTAGCGTGGTGGTCAAACCCAGAAACGTAGAGACCTATCAGGCAGCAGACACGTGCATGAATTCTGGATTCATGCACCTAAAAAGCGGTTAAAGAAATTGCTCACTGACCGCTTCACCTGCTGACGGCGACGCCATTTTTCAAAATCTTGTTGGTAGCGGTAACCAGAGGACTGAAACGCTCGTAAGCCATGTAGTGCTAAGGCAACGCCCCAGGTAATGGCCACAAAACCAGCAAACCCAACACCGCCCGTCATCAATAAATTCAGCAGCAATAAAAACGCATTCACGATGCAATAGCGAATTAAATGATGCTGAAACTTTTGCTTGCGCTGCTGATTGAAGATGGCCTGCTGCGAAGATTCACTCTGTAATGCAATCCATTCTCGCTCTGCAGACCATAGAGTCTCAGGCGCAATATTGAGTTCAGCCGCAATTTCGGCTAGCTGAGTACGCGTCAAATCACCAGATTCGGTTTCTTTGGCGATCGCAATCTGTAAAATCTGCTGAGCTTCTTCACTAGCGTACAAATCAGCCATAGGTCAAAACCAGCCATCGAGCATAAATGGCGGAGGAGCAATAAACAAAAGAGCAACACATGCAGGAGCCTACACATCTTACTTATAAACAATATTTTGTAAACTGCGCAGTAGAGAAAACCGGAGCAGGCTGAACTAGCCAATCAATCTCCAACCCTCAAAGCTAAGTAATTCCGCAGCTAAGTAATTCCGAAACGAAGGAATCCCGAAGCGAAGGAATCGAAGCTGCCCAATAAAAAAACAGAAACAAAAAATATCAACGTCTCTTGATACTTATCAACGCCTTTCTGGGAACCCTCACTTCCATTACTTAATTTTTCAATTTCTTTTCACCCACCATCCGAGGGCATTTCTACCATGGCGCAGCTCGTTCCCATCCAGCTAGAAGACGGCACTGAAATCTACATCGAAGCAACCGACGATGTAGAAGTCTCACCAAACACAGATACATCCGTAGGCTCAGAACCTGAAGAAGAAGTCCGGCGCGGACAAAAAGGTTGGGGCGGCGGTAGCGGCTCTCGAGGGATGGTAGGTTTTCCCAGCGGCGGCGGCAATAGTAGCACAGCCATTGCCGCCCAAAGCTTCAAAGCCATAGAAGGTACCATCCGGACCTACACCACTCACACCCTCAGCGCCTTCAAAGACATGGCCCACGGTAATGTCGACAAAGTCACCCTTCAGTTCGGCATCCGCGTCGGTGGAGAAGCGGGTGTCCCCTACGTAACCAAAGGCACAGCTGAAAGCAACCTCAGCATTACGGTCGAATGTTCTTTTGACAAAGAGAAATAACGGACTCTAACACCATCGAAAAAACAAAAGGGGCGCACAGTTGTGCGCCCCTTTTGTTTTTTCGATGGTCATTTTCGCAATCGAAATGGCATCAAACACATATGCCAAAAAAGCTATATGCCCAAGAACCTAATCAACCGCAGTCGGCCGAGAACCAATGGCATGACGATTAATCACCTTATCCACAAGGCCATACTCCACAGCCTCTTCAGGAGACATAAAGAAGTCCCGCTCCGTATCTTCCTTAATCTTCTCTAGTGACTGCCCCGTATGATCAGCCATCGCCTGATTCAGCATGGTCTTCAAATACAAAATTTCTTTTGCCTGAATCTCAATGTCCGTGGCCTGCCCCTGTGCTCCTCCCGAAGGCTGATGAATCATTACCCGCGCATTCGGCAAAATCATCCGCTTACCTTTCGCACCGGCGCTTAGCAAGAAAGCCCCCATGCTTGCCGCCAATCCCATGCAAATTGTGGCGACATCTGGGCGAATATGGTTCATCGTGTCATACAAGCCCAAACCCGCCGACACAGAACCACCGGGGGAATTGATATACAAATAAATATCTTTTTCAGGATCTTCCGCTTCCAAAAAGAGCATCTGAGCCACAATCAAGTTCATAGAATCGGCAGTGACTTGCCCGTGCAGAAAGATAATGCGCTCTCTTAGCAGGCGCGAATAGATGTCAAAGGCGCGTTCCCCACGGCCAGACTGCTCAATAACGGTTGGAATCATTAAAAGCTACTCAGACTCAGTTCTTCACCTTCGATTGTACAGACTTCACTTCATCTTTGTTGGCCATTAGCAGGGTGCGGATAACCCGAACTATTAAGCACCCAACTATTAAGGATCTACACGCGTATATTACGGGATCACACCAACTGCCTTTTCCGGCGGTAGACTCAGGGACAAGCGTTTTTACTCATCAGCATATGACTCACATTTTTTTGGCTGGCGCGAGCCGAGGCGTAGGCCGCGAAATTGCTAAACAGCTCATTATTTCTGAGTATGAGGTAACAGCCCTATTGCGGAATAAAAGCGTCGCAGAGGAGCTAACCGCCATGGGCGTCAGCGTAATGATAGGAGATGCGCTAAATGCGGATGAGATGACTGGGGCGATCGCCAGCACTAAACCCGAGGCGGTTATCAGCTCCATCGGCGGGCTGCCCAACGACAGTGGCACTCGGCCCGACTTTGAAGGCAACAAAAACCTTATAGATGCCGCCGTTGCCGCCAACGTCAAACAATTCATTCTAATTAGCTCCATCGGCAGCGGAGACAGCGCCTGCGCATTGCCACCCCAAGCCCTAGAAACCTTGGAATCCGTACTCAAAGAAAAAGCTCAGGCAGAAGCGCACTTAGCGACCAGTCCGCTCACTTACACCGTCATCCGCCCCGGCGGCCTCATCTCTCAACCAGCTACTAACCAAGAAATCCTCACAGAAGATCCCAGCATCTCCGGATCCATCCCCCGTCCTGGCGTCGCCAAGCTGGCCGTTGCCTGTCTTAGCAGCGACAAAGCAAATAACAAAATTTTCTCTGCGATTGATCGCTCCATGCTGCGTACTGAGAAGGAATTTGAAACTGTTGAGCTATAGGCCACACGATTGGCTGACAAAGCTTTATGCCGCCATGGATAAGGCTCAGGGCTAGCCTAAGCAACAACAAAAGACAGGACAACTACTCTTTAGAGTCCTGCCCTTACAGAGAAGGTATTGATGATGGGCTATCTAGTTCCGGGCGGCAGCTGTCACTGGCTCCAGCGCAAGCTTTAACTCATCCGATGACTTCCAAACTTTGCCATCCAACGCCATTTGCTCAATGATGCTGGCAAGGCGCAGAGCCTTCAATGCTTGCTCTCCCCCCACAGAAGGCTGATCGCCACCACGCACACACTGAACAAAATGCTCTAGCTCAGCATGTAAAGGCTCCGTGTTACTGGTGTATACCTGCTCAATCAGACCATCCTGGCGATACATCACCTGGCCATAATCAGCCATGCAATTTTCAGTTGTCTGCCGATGAATTTCAATTTTATTGTTCAAAAAGTCGGCTTCCGTTAACGAGTTACGGCAGTGAGCCGAAATCATCCTAATCTTGCGATGCGTCACCTTACTTGCCGTCACCGTTGCCACAATGCCATTCGCAAAGCCCAACGTCGCAGTTACATAGTCTAGGTATGGAGAATCAGTACCTTTGCTTCCACTCGCAGTCAGCTTGGCCACAGGAGAATTCGCCAGCTCTAAAATTAAATCGATGTCGTGAATCATTAAATCCAACACTACCGACACATCATTAGCTCGCTGAGAGTAAGGACTCATTCGCCGCGCTTCAATGGCAAGCACTTCCTCAGTTTTCAATACATTGTGCAGCTCTTTAAAGGCCGGATTAAACCGCTCAATGTGCCCCACCTGCAAAATGCACTTAGCATCAGCAGCGGCATTCACCAGTGACTCCGCCTCGGAAATGCTCGCGGCAATTGGCTTCTCAATTAGAATATGAACCCCAGCCTGTAAGCAGGTCATCCCGACAGAGTGATGTAATCTCGTCGGCACAGCAACGCAAACTGCATCCACATGCTTCAGCAGCTCTTGATACTCTTCAAAGTAATTAACCTGGTACTTACTGGCTGTTTCAAGCCCACGCTCCACATTCACATCTGAAACACCGACAAGTTGCACATCTTTGAGTCGAGACAGCACACGAGCATGATGTTGCCCCATATTTCCGATGCCAATCACCCCTACTCTCACAGGCTCCAAACCATTTCTCATACTGGATTTGGCTCCATGCGTAAGCCGAACATTAGTAGCTTCAGACGGTAGTTTTTGCAAGGTCTCACACCTCAATTAGTAGCTTTACTCTGATCTTTTTTGGCGTATCCTCCAAAAGTCCAGCAGTATGCCTACTGAAAACTGTCGGTTATGTAAACAGTACTATAGATATCCGAATAAACATTACATACATTAAGAGCACTAGCCCCTCAGGGATCCGTAGTTGCCGAATGTTAGAGAGCACTTTTCTTCGGTAGCGCAGTTTGAATCAGCCGGAATTCTGACAGGCATGTTTTCGACTTTTCTCAGATGGCCTATGTCCGATTAAAAAGAGTACGCCACCTTGCCACAAGGTAATAGAGCCAGCTTTGTGACTGTCTACTCATCCAATAACCCGCCTGTAATGCAGTTTTGACTTTAGTGATAGTATTTGGCGCTCACAAGTTAGCTCACTTCCACAGTTTCATCAGACGTCGAGACCTTATCGGCTGCTTTTCTGACAGCCACGGGTGCAAGCGCATTAATAAGACTCAGTGGCCGCACAGGACTATGAATCTGAATTTTATTCAGCTTGGGTCCCTCTGCCGACACAATTGTAAATACTAAGTCATCAGCTAATCCCTGATAAAGCAGCTGTTCGTTTACCCGGGGAATCTTTTGCATTTCAAAAATGACAAACCCGCCTAATGTTAGATAGTCATCGCTGGTAGGCAAGGTTAACGCTAGCCGCTCATTCACATCTTCTAAATCAGTCTGTGCCGGGAAAATAACGGTATGGCTATCTTTTTGCAACGCCTGAACTTCTGGCGCGGTCGATTCAGTATCTCCGATAATTTCCGCTGTCAAATCTCGCAAGGTGACTAGCCCTGCGGTGCCACCATAAGAATCAACCACAATGACCATCTCTCTGGCAGACTGCTGCATTTGAGTCAAAAGCTCATTGAGCGACAGCGATTCTGGCACCACTCTAGCGGGCAGCAACCACTTAGCAACAGGTGTTTCAGGTCGCAGTTCTCCACTGGACAGGGGAATCGCCAAATCATTAAAGTGAATGATGCCTAAAATGTTATCCAACGACTCTCCCATCACGGGGTAGCGTGAATGCCCTGACACAATCATCTCATCCAGTAAATCTTGAAAAGTTGCGGTATCTGGAATCGCAGAAATATTCGTCCGCGGCACCATAATTTCCTCTACGGTGGCACCTCGAAACTCAAATACGTTGCTTAAAATTTCCCGTTCTGCTTTTTGCAGCTCAGGAATCTCGTTCGCGGTCGTAATTAGCAGCCGTAGCTCATCTGGGGTTACTCGCCCGTGCTGATACGGCTGATTATGTTTGACCCCGGCAAGTGCTAACAGAAGCTTAGTCGATTGATTCAGCAGCCATACCAAGGGATTGAGTAAACGAGCAATGGTCAAGCTTGGCGGGCCTAAAACGCGAGCAATTTTTTCAGGATAGTGAAGGGCCACTGATTTGGGGCACAGCTCTCCCAGCACTATTTGGAAATAGGCCAGCAGCAAAAATGACAGCGGCAGCGCAATGGAGTGGGACAAAAACTGATTTGCACGTGTAGCGGCAGGAAACCAGTTTGATAGCTCATTAAACCAGTGCATGATGAGCGCAGCCATCGTATGCTCACCAATCCAACCGAGGGCCAGGCTAGAAAGGGTAATGCCTAGCTGCGTCGTAGAGAGCAGATTGCTAAGCTGATGCTGAAGTTTTTGTACGGTCTGAGCTTGCATGTCACCAGCTGACACCAGCTGATTAATGCGCGATCGCCTAACGGAAACAATCGAAAACTCCACCGTTACAAAAAAGGCATTCAGCCCAATTAGCATCACAACTAACAGCAACCTAGCTGAAATTTGAAGCCCCGATAGCGGCAATTGTGCAAGCTGAAAGATAGGCAAAACCATAAGGCCAAGCGCTAAGAGCCAGATAAAGCCCCCCTAGTTACCACCATCAATCCTTTTTTTCACGTCTTCAATAATTTTATCTTCGTCCAAAAGCATGAGTTCGCTACTGGCTTCCCCAGCACGGTTGGCTGCCGCCGCATTAGACGGTCGTGTCTCTGGCTGACGAACACCTGTCAGCGCTTGACGCCCTAGCGCATACCCCCACGAAGAACTCACAATGCCCGCACCGAACATCAGCGTCAATAGTATGAGGGTAAAGGCGACGGCTGGATTGATTCTCATAGCGAAAATGTTGCAGTGACACGAACAGAACAATTAAAACTGTGCAGCGAATAGATCAAACGCCTTACAGATAAATGTAAAATTTCCCAAATCGTACATTAGCCCAAATCGTACATCAGGAAGAATGTGTTGGGAGTCTACCTGATATCGACTCTATTTGATACAGCACTTCTACAGTAGATTCTGGTCAAAAAATTCTTTAGAGTACTTTTTGATAGCTGATTCCTCAGCCAAGATAGTATATTAGCAACGACTCCCAGGGTTGGCCGAGCGGATTAGGCAGCGAACTCATAATTCGCCTTAGGCAGGTTCAACTCCTGCACCCTGGATATCTTCCATACCTAAAAACCGGCTGTGGCGAATCGCCACAGCCGGTTTTTAGTGTCGTGCCGTCGTTTCAAAAAAGCAGTGCTATCGACGAGGCAACGGCTCAAAGTTAAGCTCACTGCCAATTACACGGCTATTAAACTGCGAAGTCGGCAACAGCTGAACGGAGCTGGTGTATGGATTGGGCAAATCAGGGACGCGAACCGTTGCCGTATTTTGAGTCTGTAACATCATCAGCTCATGGTACGCCTCGCTCAACGCCTCAGAATCTTTATCAAGACGTCGATCAGGGAACCCACCCATACCTGTAATGAATCTAAGTTGGCCGAATGCCGAACGATTTCTGTAGTAGTCACCAGAACGCTGATTTCTGATGCCTTCCACAGCCTCTGGAATCGTTTGCTGAGCACTCGCAGCAGGCGCTAAATAGGTGCTCAAGCCAATCATGCCGACAGTGCCGAGTAGCGTAGCTAACGCTGCTCGCTTTAGGCTACGTTCAAATTTGATAGCTGTTGCAATAGCCATATTTACTTAGTGCTCCTCAAAGGTGGCATCCGAACATTTGCCCCAGGTTACCCGTATCGCAGATACCCGATACACTAACTTGGCATGGAAATAGTCTGTAGAAAGTACGGACAAGGGTTACAACACACTAAGAATATGACAATTCCTCTGACCGACTTGCCCACTGCTGAGCTGAGTCTAGTTCGCACAGCACTCCTCGAGCTAATGTGCGACGTGGCCTACAAAGAAGGCGATTTCACCCTCTCGTCTGGGAAAAAGAGCACTTACTACATCAACGGCAAACAGGTCACCCTTCATGCGGAAGGGGCACTCATGGTGGCCCGGCTGCTATTGGATATGCTGCCTACAGGCACGGTAGGAGTAGGCGGATTGACTCTTGGCGCAGACCCAATGGTAAGCGCAGTGAGTATGGCAGGTGCTTACGAAAATAAGCCGGTTACGCCCTTGATTATTCGAAAAGAGGCGAAAGGTCACGGCACCCGAGCCTATATTGAAGGGCCTACGCTACCGCAAGGAAGCTGCGTCACCGTGTTAGAAGATGTGGTAACAACAGGCGCATCTGCGCTAAAAGCGGTCGAACGCCTCAGAGGCGCGGGCTACATCGTGAACGATATTTTGGCGCTGGTCGATAGACAGCAAGGCGGCGGCGAACTGTATGCGCAAGAAGGATTGAATTTTCAGGCAATTTTTACGATTGAAGACTTACAGACGTATGTGCGATCGCAAAAAGCCTGACAACCTAGCGTGCCATCTCATCACCTACTCGACTGACGAAAACGCCATTTCAAAGTCGCGTGTGAATATCGGACTTTCACTCAAGCATTAAGCCTCAAGCCTTAAACTTCAAGCATTAAAATCCGATATTCAAGCCAATGACAAAATCAAGCATCCGCTCAATCTAACGAACTGGCACCTGCGTCTTCACAGTCTGCATTGCTTCTGCCAAGCTACGCACAGCGGCAACCATAGCCAGCGGGTCGTTCAGCTTATGCACAGCAGAGCCCACACCGACACCCGCTGCGCCCACAGCTAAAGCCATCGGTGCAGTTACATCTGTAATCCCAGAAGCACAGAGCACAGGGACAGACACAGCTCGTGAAATCGCATGGGCCGCAGCCAACGTAGGCGCCGCTTTTTCAATTAGGCCCAATGCACCGCTATGGACAGGCGCACTGCTGGTGCCACCTTCCGTTTGAATAATATCTGCGCCCGCGCTAACCAGCGCTTCAGCCAGCTGAACTTGGGCATCCAAGGTCAAAATGTGGGGCACCGTCACCGACAACAGGACATCAGGCAACAAAGCTCGCGTCTCCTGGGTGAGCGCCAACACTTCTGCCCCTTCGAACTGACGCCCCTGCGCATAAAACGCATCAAAGTTACCAATCTCAATCAAATCAGCGCCTGCGGCGACGGCACTGACGAATTTCGCAGGTTCTACCGCAGACACACAGATGGGTAGCTCAATCAGATTACGGACTAAACGAACCAAATCAGCATCGGCCGCAATATCAACGAACGTTGCACCGCCTTGCTGAGCGGCCCGGACGACATCGGATACGTTTTGATGATTGAGGTTAGTCAGACCACTAATAATTTTGAGTGCAGAGGCATCTTGCAATGCCTGAATGAGAGCGGCTCTTTTATTTGAAGAAATCATGGACGTAATGGATTTTGGAGTATCTACATTTTTGCAAGCCTTATTTTGACAGAGATTTGAGCGCTGACTAAGCGATTGAAAAGTGACTTCATCAATCTGCCGTTATCCATCCGGACTATCAATCTGTATCAACATCCCTTGTCATGCCTGTGTGTGAGTAGTAGTATTAAAGACTGCGAAGCAGATAAGCTCGCAACCCTTCTCAATTTATTCAAAAACCCCCATGCCTAAGCTAAAGACGCGCCGCGCTGCTGCTAAGCGATTCCGCAAAAGTGGGAGTGGCAAAATCATGCGCCGCAAGGCCTTCAAGAGCCACCTTCTGGAGCGCAAAGATCAAGACCGCAAACAAAAGCTGGGTAAGGTCACCACAGTTCATGAAACTGATGTGCCTAACGTCAAGCTAATGATGCCGTACCTCTAAGGATTGTTTTTCATCTCCCCTAGGGACAACTCTGGTAGAGGCAACTCTAGGACTAAAAAAACGCTCCAAAAACGGTTCACACTACAAGATTCAACCCACAAGGAAAACTAGATAATGGCACGTGTTAAGCGCGGTAATGTTGCTCGCAAACGCCGCAAGAAAGTTCTTAAGCTGGCTAAAGGCTTCCGAGGTTCTCACTCCAAGCTATTTCGCACCGCAAACCAGCAGGTTATGAAGGCACTTCGAAATGCCTATCGTGACAGACGACGCAAAAAGCGTGATTTTCGCCGGTTATGGATTACGCGTATTAATGCAGCGGCTCGCCTCAACGGCACAACCTACAGTCGTTTGATGGGTGATTTGAAAAGGGCCAACATTGAAATTAACCGCAAGATGCTGGCTCAGTTAGCCGTGCTAAATCCTGAGACCTTTGCAAAAGTTGTTGAACAGGCAAGTAGTAAGTAGACATAAATACCAGCAGTGAAGTCTTTTCTGACAAAACTGGTTTTACGATTGATTGAAAAGCGGGGGGCACAATTGCTGTTGCCCCCGCTTTTTGTGTCTGCGTTTGGGCTGCTCACATTAGAAGTGACTGTCTCTAAACTGGCCGAATCCGGACTCGCTCCACCTGGATTGGCGGACTTTGCACTAGTGGCACAGGCAGCAGACCTATCAGATATCCGCGAGCGCGGATACATCACTATCGGTGTAAAAGATAACCGCGCGCCGCTGGGCTTTATCAATCCCGAGGGCAATCTCACTGGTTTTGAAATTGACATTGCCGAACGGTTGGCAGAAACACTATTGGGCGATCGCACTGCAATCAAGCTAGTCCCTGTAGCTAATGTAGATCGTCTGAGGGTGGTGCTAGAAGATGACGTAGATATTGCGATCGCAGCACTCACCATAACCCCCGCTCGTCGCCGCCTCATCAACTTTAGCGACCCATATTACCTAGATGGCGCAGCCTTCATCACCCAGCAGGCGAAGGTACAAACCCTACGTGACCTCAGCCTCGCAAATATTGCACTTTTAGAAGGCTCTAGTACCGTCTCCCGAGTCCGCTACATTCTTCCTGGCGCTAGGCTGTTCGGCGTTTCATCCTATCGAGAAGGACAAGCGCTTCTTTCTATGGGGGAGGTAGATGCATTTGCAGGTGATGTCTCAGTACTGGCTAGCTGGCAAACTCAAAGCCATATGGAGCAAATAGGAAGCCATACTTCTCCAATGGCAACAAACACCTCCGGGCAAGCTGAATATCGAATACTGCCTAATATTATTTCGGCAGAACCTTTAGCGATCGCAATTCCCAAAGGCACACAGTACTCTCCCTTAACATCCGAAATAAACCAAGCGCTACGCCGCTGGTACGCAGAAGGCTGGCTACAAGAGCGCGCCGCCTTCTGGGGCCTCCCATCAGAATCCACTCAATTTATCAATATTGCCCCTCCGGCCCAACCCCCTGAGACCAAATCTACTGAGACCAAATCCACGGGAACCCAGCCTACAGAGACATCACATCCGGAGACATCACCTGCAAATCAGTAAAGATGCTTCGTTTTGTTAGGCCGAGCGCAACACACTCAGCCCACTGCTATAAAATAAATCCAGCGTATAAAAATATGGATTGAGCAGCGACGAGCTATGGAAAATGGCAACTACTTGGTAGTTTACTTAGGAATTTTACTGGCGCTTTTAAGCGTCGCAACTTTCTTTGTAATTCGTCAGGTATGGGTAACTCGACGGGTAGAGACCACCCTATCCAATTTGCAGACAAAACTAACCAAACAAAAGGGGACTGCTCTCGAGTATTACGAGCTTGGTAGCATTTTGCTGGATAAAAAACTTTATGCGCAGGCGGTCATTTATCTGAAAAAGGCCCTTAAAGAACTTGCCGACGAAGAGGCTGAGAATGCAGTCTTAGTCCACAATGCGTTGGGCTATGCCTACTTTGCTCAAGAACAGTTTGATGCAGCCATTCGGCAGTACAACGAAGCCCTAAAGATCAGTCCTGGGTATGTAACAGCCTTAAATAATTTGGCTCACGCCTACGAACGCAAGCAACTAATGCCCCAAGCATTAGAAGCCTACGAAAAGTCGCTCGCGTCTGAACCAGCGAACGAAACTGCCAAACGCCGAGCAGCATCTTTACGAAAGCGGCTAGCGTAAATCGAGTCACCCCAAAAACGATAGCTTCAAACGGATAACTCAGACGGATAACTTAGGTGAGTTCATCGGATTCGCGGCATCGCGACCAACTACGCCACAATTGGCTAACACTCTTAAAAAAACACCGCGCGATCGCCATTATCAGAGCCCCTTCTGTAGCTATCGGCCTCGCTATGGCAAAAGCAGCCGCAGCAGGAGGCTTTTGCCTCATCGAAATTACCTGGACTAACAACGCAGCGCCCGAAAAAATGATGGCAACCGTACACCAGTCGTTGCCTGAATGTATCGTAGGCGCTGGTAGCATTTTGACCTTACAACACCTACAGAGTGCGGTGTCTGCTGGCGCACAATTTTGCTTCACGCCACACACTGACCCTTTCCTTATTCGCACAGCTCAAGAACAGGGCATTCCTTTGATTGCCGGTGCAATGACCCCCACAGAGGTAATAACAGCATGGCGAAAGGGAGCAACTAGCGTGAAAGTATTTCCCATCTCTGCGCTAGGTAACGGTGCCTACATTCGTAATTTGCTAGGCCCTTTAGGCCCGATTCCACTGGTTCCAACAGGTGGCGTAACCACCGTGAGCGCCCCAGAAATGATTGCAGCAGGCGCGGTTGCCGTAGGACTTTCAACGGCACTCTTTCCTAAAGACGAAATTGAGCGAAAAGATTGGGGCGCGATTGAGGCGCGCTCCCGTTATCTGCTTGCTCTGCTATCAAAAGCGTCTAGCGAGCATCCCGCAACAACCTGATGCAGTCTTCAAATACGTCCAAGCTGACAAAAATTCAAGATTCAAACGGAAAGAAGGAAAGCTCAATACCTAACTGCCCAGTTTAAATGCCTCTACAAATAGGCCATAAATCATACCGAGCTTAAAAGCATTCAGGGCTTCCGCCAAGGTTGAGCGCGAGCGAACAGGCCCAGAAGAACTCCCGACCGGCACCACCGAGTTCGTATTCGAGAGTGGCTGATTTGTCGAATCCGCCAGCTGTCTGCGAGGCGAAAAACGATAATACAACCAGCTGATTAACTCGACCCCCAGCACTAAAAACGCTGAAATCGTAACGTCTAATTTAGCGGTTTGCCCGGCCGTCGCAGAAATTGCCGTCGCGAAAAAATTACCGAATAGTAAGCTAAGAAGAACAATTGACAGCCGCCGCCACGGATTGAAAACCCATTGTCTAAATTTCAAGACAATTTGATTAAACAGGGTGTCAAGTCGGGTTCTTTGCATAGGAACGCTAAGAATGAAGACGGAAAAGCATGAAGACGAGAATCATACCCCGTCTCTAAGATGTCAAAATCTAAATACTGACTAGACCTACAGGGTAGCTTAATACGTTACAAAGGAAGAGTTTTCCGTCCCTTTGTTGAGGGTTTTCCGCCCGCTGATACAACCACCATTCAGCGAACTGTCACAGCACTACTAACCAGCGCCAATTTGGCAAAGCTAGGATCTATCCATAACAGCACATCCTTTAGTTCCAAGGTGTTCACTATGCGACGCTTCACTGCTTTATTTTTATTAACGGCGGCTGCACTATCTGTCGGCTCAGCCGCATCGGCACAGTCTGTAGCGCGCACGCCTCTAACCGCACCTATCGAGATGACAGGGGTATCCGGCGGTCGAGAAAGCTCCGTCTGTGGCAATATCAATCGCGCAACAGGCCAAACAATCAATGTCACTGAAACATTCGCCTCTCTCAGTTTTGAGGTCGAAAGTGAAGGGGACTATACCCTACTGATCACTGGCCCTGACGGTTTTCGAGAATGTGTATTTGCACATAACTACAACGGTGGCGTCATTCAAGCACCAGGCTTGCTGAATCAGGGACAGTACCAGGTGTATGTGGGCGATCGCAAAGGTGAAAGCCATCCTTACACACTATCTATCACCCAGTAAGCAGCCACTATGCAAAATGCACGCTCACAAAAAACGCTAAAACCATGCACAAGCATTAAACAAACAAAGGAACTCGGAAGGTTCTACCAAAGGAACTCGGAAGGTTCTACTCAGTGCCTTCTGGGCTCTTGTTCTGAAAATGTCAGATAGTAGCCTAAGAAGAGACCAAGTCTAAACTAATGCTAGGCATAAAGAATGCCAAATCTGAAAAACGCGTCAGCTTAGTCAGCTTCGGGTAAACGCTGTACTTCAACATCAATCACAGGCGACTCATCGGATGATGCATCAACAGTCGTAGCGCTTGTCTGAATATCCACAGCTTGAATATCAATCACGCCATCCGCAGCGACACGCTCAAACCCATCCACGGTAGCAACCAATTCCGTGGTGCAGTTAGGGCAAGCCATATTAGTATTCTTCAAACCTGCCAACGTTTGTTCGCAGACAGGGCAACTGCCATTGATCACATTACGCTTCAGCCAAAACCGCAAGCCAAAGAAAGCCAGCACAGGCACAAGCATCACAAAAAGCACCAGCACAGCAATAGACTTGATGATCCCGCTCAGGCCAATTGCGCCCAGCAACCAAGCAGTGCCTAAAATAAATAGCCAGCAGCCTAAGCCCGGAAAACGAACCTGTAACTGATTAAAATTTTGATTCACAGATGTTGCCTCGCCATTGAGGAGTGCCTGATTTTATCCTACCGCTGGAGTCAGTTTGCGCAAAGCTGGCAAACCGTACTTCAGCACGTCATTCTTCGGCCCTTACTGATCTTTCACGTCCAGTAGCTCCCCCAATCGGCTCACCAAAGCAGGTGCACTAAAGCTCACCAAGCTTTCTTGCCGCAACCACATTCCATCGCATCTTTTATCTTTACCGCTCAGTGCTTCAATACAGGCGGCAGCAACAGCATCGGGATCACGGTGAGGAACCTGCCAACCCACCCGCCCATCTTGAACAGGATCAGCAGAGCCATCATCATCCCCAGCAATCACCGGCACCCCGCAAGCCATTGCCTCCAAATACACAATGCCAAAGCCTTCCTTAGAGGGCATAACATACACATCAGCAAGCCGGTAATGATCTATTAGCGCTTCATCTGGAACAAAGCCGGCAAAGACCACTCGATCAGCCACCCCTAACGATTGCGCTAGCTCGGCGAGTCTGGGCTGATCATCGCCTCGCCCAATCACCACATACTTCACGTTGGGAAAGTTCTTAGCAATTTTTGGCAGAGCACGAATCGTAACATCTACGCCTTTATAAATATCTCCAGGCCAAAGTCGCGCCACCGTCACGAGTACTCGCGAATTTTGCAAATGATAGCGCTCTGTCAAAGAAGCAGGCGCAGGACCAGGGGTAAAAAGGCTGCCATCAACGACGCACGGCAGCATGTCAAATTTTTCTTTAGGTACGTTGTTGGCCTGGTGCGATAAATCGCGGCTGTAACGACTGATTGTCCATATACGTTTGGCATCCTGAAGGGCAGTCTGCTCTCTGGCAGTGAGTTCGTACCAGACTTCCTTTCCATAGGTGAGCACGGTATACGGAATCCCTAATGGACGGCATAGCTGCCTCACCATCACAGCAAGGTTAATATGACCGCAAAAGACATGATCTGGGCGGTGACGAATCAAATACGCAGCTAACGAGAGCGTAAAGCGGATACGGTCGGCCATAGTAGGGCCTTTTTTGAAATAGCGATAGCTTAGACTACCGCCTTGAAGCGGATGCAATATGTCAGGATCTCTTAGGAGAAAAACGTCTGCCTGCATAGTCGTTTGGCTCGCAAGCTGCTCGTAGCTCTTCAAAATATCCTGGATATATGACTGAATGCCGCCTTCACATCCAAAGACTTCGATAAATACGAACACGTGTTTCATATTGCTTATCCGTTGACTACCATTCACTGATTACCACTAACTGATTGAACGAACTGGTCATACGAAAATAACTGTTTGAAACGCAATTAAACAGCATTGCGACACTTATAGGAAAAGCACCTTGAGAGGAAAAGCACCTTGAGGTTGCTAGGCCATGCTGATTAAGGCATGAGGTAGAGGTCGTTAGAGATAGCTCATTAATTGGTTTCTGTTAATTGGTTTCTGGTAGAGCGATCGCACCTCGAGTTAATCGATCCACATCAGCTCTCACCATTTTCTCTATAAGCTGCTCAAAGCTCACTTTAGGTTCCCAACCCAGGTTTTGATTCGCCTTAGCCGGATTAGCCACAAGCTGAAAGTGCTCATCGGATCTCACTAAGCTCGGATCAGTTTCTACATACTTTTCCCAGTTTAAACCTACGCAATCAAAGGCCGTTGCGACTAAATCCTGCACCGTGTGCAAAACACCGGTACCAATGACATAATCTTCAGCCTCGTCGGCCTGCAGCATACGCCACATAGCCTCTACATGGTCGCCTGCAAACCCCCAGTCGCGCTTAGCAGCTAGGTTTCCTATCGCCAGTTTTTTGACCATCCCTAGCTTGATCGCAGCAGCTGTGAGCGAAATCTTACGCGTTACAAACTGGGGCGGACGCCTAGGGGATTCGTGATTGTATAAAATACCGCTGCAAGCAAATAAATTATATCGATCTCGATGGTGAACCATTGTCCAATGGGCATGAAGCTTAGCAGCCCCGTACGGATTCTTAGGTCGAAATGAGGTCTCCACGGTCTGTGGGGCAGAGAGCACATCACCAAATATTTCCGAAGAGCTCGCCTGATAAAACCTAGTTTTCAGACCTAGCTCGCGAGTCGCATCTAACAAACGTGTCGCTGTTCCCGTAACTAAATCGAGTGTTCCAAGCGGGTCTTCCCAAGACTTAGGAACAAAACTAGGCGCAGCTAAATTATAAATTTCATCCGGCTGAAGTTGCTCAACGGCATCAGTCAGCCGGGCCACATCAGTGAGATCAACGGTCTGAATATCTACTTTGTCTATCAAGTCGTCTAGCTTGCGAACACTTTTTCTGCGTCCTGGTGGGATCAAACCAACGACTCGATAGCCTTTGTTCAGCAGTAATCGACTGAGATAGTAGCCATCCTGCCCTGTGATGCCTGTAATGAGCGCAGTTTTATTCATGGCTTAGTTTGAGTTATGGGTATGGGCTTTGCAGCAGTCAATAGCCTACACACACTACCGTGGGAACCGCAGGAATCGAATCGCTTCCAAAGCCAATATAAACTAAGCCGTCTTCACTAGCTTTAGACAGTTACAGACCTGCTGTATATCTGCACGACTAGGTGTCACGTAGGTATCTGTAGAGTGGACAGATTGCGAGTCAAACAACCTTTTCATTAAAAAGTCTGGCTGAGCACGCTCATAGGTCACTTCATCGACTAGCCGCCTCAGCAAAAACCAGCCATACCCACCCTCACGCAATGTTCCAGGCTGAGGTTCTACCAAACTATCCGGGTCAAAAGGCTCGCCCTGGTCAAAGATTCTAATTTCTACTTGATTAAACTGTACCCAGCATTCCAGCACAATCGGCGTGTGGCTCGGCAAATTCACGTGCGCATGACGGACGGCATTAGTAAAGCCCTCAGCTAACGCCAAGTTCAACTGATCAAATGCTTCACCGACCCAAAAGTAAGGTGCAGGGGATAAATCCGAACAATAGTTCAACAAATTTTCGAACCACTGCTGAACCGTCGCCAAGGATTCTAAGCGACTATTCACTGTCAGATAAAATCGTTTGTTTGAATCAGCGCGATCGCCTAAGTGATCTGTCAGACTGCTAATCCTCTCTTTCCCAAGCCGTTCTTGTTGCCTCAATCTCTTTATCACGTCTCACCCTTTAATTCAACACATCGTTCAACTGTTGAGCTAGTCAATCTGCACTTCATCAATTTAAAAGATGGGTGCAATCGCGAGTGAAAGTAGTCAGATTATCTAAATATTTTGGGGGCAGATACAGTTTTTGCACAGTGGTTTAGACAGCGGTATTTACGCAGCACTACTTTAGTAATTCCATGTTGGTAGATAACTCCTCCGGAATAAAATGCTGTAAATACTGAAAGCCGTCTGAATTAGTTAAATTCAGACGGCTTTTCAGCGATATTAAGCTAATAAGTTCAAAGACGGCGTGAAGCCTTAGAACAAACCAAGCGTCAAAGATTCGTCAATGGGAAAAGTAGCGCCAATACCCAACCATAGCGTTGCCAAAGTACCGAACAAGAATACGGCCGTTGCAACTGGACGACGGAAAGGGTTTTGGAACTTGTTAACGTTCTCAATGAAGGGAACCAAAATCAAGCCCAAAGGAATAGCTGTCATTGCAGCAATTCCGAGAAGCTTGTTAGGCAATACCCGAAGCATCTGGAACGTAGGGTACAAATACCATTCAGGCAAAATTTCCAAAGGCGTCGCGAAAGGATTTGCAGGCTCGCCAACCAAAGCTGGATCGAGAACAGCAAGGGCTACGCAACAAGCAATGGTGCCCATGATCACGACAGGGAAAACGTAAAGAAGGTCGTTAGGCCAAGCAGGTTCACCGTAGTAGTTGTGACCCATGCCTTTTTTGAGCTTCTCTCTCAGCATTGGATCGCTGAGGTCTGGCTTCTTGAGAATTGACATCGATAAACTTCCTAAAATAATGACACCAACGGCTAAGTTAAGTCTAGCCTGGGTCGCCGCACACCTCACAGAGCCTTAACGAAGGATGCAAGATTTGAAACCTTTGGCTAGTTCTAGCTGAGGAATGCAGACAAACTGCAATAGAACTCAGCTAGAGACTGACGCAATTTACAAGGGACCAGAGATGCCTTGCTTACGAATCATGATGAAGTGAAGCAGCATGAAGACTGCAATGAACCAAGGCAATACAAACGTATGCAAGCTGTAGAAGCGAGTTAGTGTCGCCTGACCTACGCTTTCGCTACCCCGCATAAGTTCAACAATGGTGCCACCTACGACAGGAATAGCACTAGGTACGCCGGATACAATCTTCACAGCCCAGTAGCCAACCTGATCCCAAGGTAGAGAGTAACCAGTTACGCCGAAAGACACGGTGATAACGGCAAGAATGACGCCTGTAACCCAAGTTAGCTCGCGCGGCTTTTTGAAGCCACCCGTGAGGTACACACGAAAAACGTGCAAAATCATCACGAGCACCATCATGCTGGCAGACCAGCGGTGAACGGAACGAATAAGCCAGCCAAAGTTAACGTCAGTCATCAGATACTGCACAGACGCGAACGCATCTGTCACAGTTGGCTTGTAGTAAAACGTCATCGCAAAACCAGTAGCGAACTGGATGATGAAGCAGACGAGTGTAACACCGCCGAGGCAGTAGAAAATATTGACGTGAGGGGGGACGTACTTGCTGGAGATGTCATCAGCGAGTGCTTGAATCTCTAGTCGTTCGTCAAACCATTGATAGGTTTTAGAGTCGGTGACTTGCTTGGTAAACATGAAGCAAATGATTTTTGAATAGGGATGTGTATCTGATTAGGTTTTGTACCAATACTAAAAAATGTAACACAACAGAGACGGCTTGATCGTTGATAGGTAGTAGACCTCAGCGGTTTTCCGAGGACAATTTCAGGCGTTATTTTTCATGTTTTCATTTGACGACGAGAAAACCCAAGTCCGCAGAGATAGCTACTTACAAAGGCATCAGTGATAAAGCCAGGTTATGCGTATTAACCAAATCAAACGCCTGAGCTCTCTCTATTTCTGAACAAATTTTAAGAAAATCAGATACTTTATACTGTTTACATAGCTTAACAATGCGAGATCAGAGTTTGGCTTTCGGAGTGGCCTCTGGCGGGGCTTTCTCAGGGTGTCTAGTCACTCGGTTAGGCGATTGGATAGAAGCAAACGGTATGTTGGTTACGTATGGTTTGCAGCCATTAGGCTGAGCCTTATTACAGACTGAGATTATTTTGCGGACTGATTTATAGAGGACGGATGAAAAGACGGATTTTTCGGACGCTAATGGCGGCTGTAATGGGGTCGGTGCTGGGGATAGCCTTTTGGATAGGTGCTCTAACGGGCAGCGGGCCAGATGGCGGGATGCCACGGGCATATGCTTTCACCAATCAACAGCAGATGGTGATGGAAGTTTGGCGAATTGTGAACCGCAGCTACGTCGATGAGACATTTAATCATCAGAACTGGTGGTTTTTACGCCAAAAGGTGCTCAAAAAGCCTTTGCCTGACTGGGATAAAACCTATACCGCTATTCAGGACATGTTGGCGGTGCTAGATGATCCATACACTCGTTTTTTGCCGCCTGCGCAGTATCAGAGTTTGCAAACCAACACAAATGGTGAACTGCTCGGTGTTGGCTTGCAGATCGCAAAAGAGGAGGAGGGTGGAAATCTGAGAGTGATTGCGCCTATCGAAGGATCTCCGGCGGAGGCAGCGGGCATCTTGCCACAAGATGAGATTTTAGAAATCAATGGAACACCCACTAAAAACCTCAGCTTAGATGAAGCAGCGGCTAGAATGCGTGGCTCAATTGGCTCTCAGGTAGCACTGAAGGTAGGACGGGTGGATGCCTCTTCGTTTGAAGTGAGTGTTAGGCGCGATCGCATTGAGATTAACCCTGTCATTGCCGAGCTTCGTGACGAATCGAATTTACCTAAGGTGGGCTATCTCCGTCTTGGCCAGTTCAACGGTAACGCTGCCGACGAAATTAGATCGGCTTTAACCCACCTAGAGGAGCAAGGCGCAGATGCCTACGTCCTAGACTTACGGAATAATCCAGGTGGACTCTTGCAGGCAGGTATTGAAATCGCCCGGATGTGGATAGACGATGGAACTATCGTCTATACCGTGAATCGTCAGGGTTCTTTAGGGAGCTATGACGCACAAGGCAAAGCCATTACAGATGATCCACTAGTTGTATTGGTCAATCAAGGAACGGCTAGTGCCAGTGAGATTTTGGCGGGCGCGCTGCAAGATAACGAACGAGCCAAACTGGTTGGAGAAAAAACCTTTGGCAAGGGATTGATCCAGTCTTTGTTTGACTTACCCAATGGTGCGGGACTGGCGGTAACCATTGCGAAGTATGAAACGCCCGATCATCACGACATTAACAAGTTAGGTATTACGCCTGATCAGGAAGTGGCCACGACGATTGAGCAGCGGAAGCAATTCGCAACAGAAGAGGATGCACAGTACAGAGCTGCGATCGCGCTTCTCTCAGAATCTGTAAAACAACAAACGCCAGCAGCAGCCACACCATGACGCCAACCTGGAGTTCGATTGGACTAGCGCACTTGGGGCAACACTTAGGGCAACGCAGTGCATGAGAAAACTCGCACCTATCATGATCCACTGCACGGAGCGATTACGCTTAGTAGCGCTGATCCGGTGGAATTTTTACTGACCGAGCTCATTGAAACCGGTGCATTTCAGCGGCTCAGGCGAATTCGGCAGCTTGGGCCAGCCAGCCTCACGTTTCACGGTGCGGAGATGTCTCGATTTACGCATTCTCTTGGCGTAATGGCGGTCGCTCGGCGAGCTTTCGACCGACTGGCCTCAATGCACAATGAAATACGGCAACATCGAGCCACCGTATTGTGTGCAGCACTCTTACACGATATTGGACACGGCCCTTTTAGCCACACTGCTGAGGAGCTGTTCAATTCCAACCATGAGCAGTGGACTATGGCAATTGTCAAAGATTCGCCTGAAGTTCGTCCACTGTTGGATAGCTTTTCACCCGATTTATGGGTATCGATTCAGCAGGTATATACCCATACGCATCCTGTGCCTTGCGTGTGGCAGCTCGTATCAAGCCAGTTAGATTGCGATCGCATCGACTACCTGATGCGCGACAGCTATTTTACTGGGGCGTCTTACGGTCAACTAGATTTGGATCGCATTTTGCTGGCCCTAGACATTGATCCACACAGTCAGCAGCTTGTGGTTGAGCGCAAAGGACTTGCGGCAATTGAGCATTATTTGGTGGTGCGTTCGTTTATGTACGGACAAATTTATAACCACCCCAAAAACCTTTCCGCCACATGGGTACTAGAACAAGCCTTTCAACGGGCGCGCGAGCTGCTAAAGCGAGATGAGCTAGAGGTAGACAACACAGTGCGTGACTGGCTAATGGGTTCTATCTCAGAGTCACCGCTGGCGATCCCTTTGTCACAGTATTTGGAAGGGGATGATGTGACGTTTGTATATCACATACAGCGTTGGCGACGGCATCAGGATGCAACGCTGGCTGATTTTTGCGATCGCTTCCTCAATCGCCGTCTGCTCAAAGTACTAGAAGTCACCTATGCGACCCCAGAAGAACAGGAGAACTTACTCAATAATGTTCAACAACAGCTCGCCGCTGAAGGCGTAGAAGCGCATCGCTACAGCGGATTACGCCACACATGGAGTAAAGGCTACAAGACTTACGATCAGGGCATCAAAATTAAAACGTCACGAGGGCTTAAAGAAATTAATCAGCTCTCCCCTATCGTGCAAACGCTAGTAGAACCAGCACAGCGAACGTGGCTCATTTATCCAAATGAGATCGTTGTGGGGGTATGCCCTTTGCCAGAAGGAAGCGTGGATGTGCCAGCAGATTAGGGTTTTATAAAGGCAAAACTAACGGGTATATACGTGGGCTACATCTTGGGCGTAGCCGTTTTCAGGACCTCCCAGTCGAGTGCTTGCAGACGACGATACGCCTCATCAATTTTTTTCTCACCTCTCAAAAATCCGGTACTCGCACCAGGGCAAATGTAGCTCAACGTATCGGCGGAGAAATCAGTCGTTAATCGCTGGGCATATCGAAGCTGACGAGGCCAGTGGAATGTTTTAGATAGGCGTAAGGGTGCAGGACTCCCATCTTTGGTGGGCAGCAGATGACGGCCTGAGAAGAGAATGCCGCCTTGGGCACTGTGGTAAAGACTAGCTGAGCCAGGGGAATGGCCAGGATTCCAGAAGACTCGGCTAGTGTCTGAGAGTTGTTTCTCCCGATGGAAGGTAGTGGTGTGAACAGTGGGCAACAGATAAGCCTCTTGCTCTTGAATAAGCACTTGACAGTCAAAGGCTTTTTGAAAGTCAGGAACCTGGGCCATCCCGCCACGATGGGTGATAAATAACGTATGAACGCCGCCTTTTGCCGTTAGGAATGCTTGATTGACATCGTTAAAAGCAGGGCAGTCTACCAAAATGTTGCAAGGTTGTGCGTTTCCGTCCACTTCCAAGATGAAATAAGCGGTGCCGCCCAGGGTTTCTCGATTGGGCGGGAACGCAAAAATTGTATGGCTATCAGAGAATACGGCTTGGGGTGCTTTTGCTTTTGAAGGGTTAGAAGGAACCGGCATTGATGGGCGAGCCTATGAAAAGGTTGGGCGTTGAGACTGAACTTGAAAAGACGGATTGGATTGGGTATCAGTATCCATCAAAAGCAGGCTATTCGCAGAAAAGCCTGATCGTCTGACCTACAATGATCAGTGCGCAGTTATTGTGTGATTTACGACCGCAAGCGAAGAGTTCATGCCTCTTATTTTTCTGGCTTTATTTATAGGACTGGTGACGTATTTGGTGATTAGCCGCAGCTTCACCAATATGACCACGACACCGGTATGGATGCTGTGGCTGGTGATGATGACGCCTGTGCTGGTGCTCACTATCTGGATGCTTATTAATGGAGAAGAGCCACCACCACCCGTTTTGATCTATGGCTTGCTGATTCTGTGTCCGCTGCTGTACGCGGTCATGATTTTAGTCGGAGCAGGGACATCAGAGCAGGGCAAAAAAGCGATCGCTGCTGCGAAGGCCGCACAAGCCAAGAATGCCAAAGCTCAAAAAAAGACTAAGCCCATCACACGGGATGAGGAAACGCTTTTGCAGCGGTGTTTCCCTTGGTCTATCTATTACTTGCAAGATATTGAATATCGTCCGCAGGCAATGATTTGCAAGGGCAAGCTGAAGGCATCCCCAGGAGAAGCCTACAAGGCGGTGCAGAAAAATGTGCAGAGTAGCTTTGGGGATAGATTCTTGGTGCTCTTTCAAGAAGGATTGAATGGCACGCCATTTTTTGCCCTTGTCCCCAATCCTCAATCTAAAATGCCTGTTACGGCTGGAGCGGACGGGGCGGGCTTTGGTCTTAGCCCTGAACAACAAGAGCGGGCAGACAAGCTGCGGAAACTGAATGAAAAAACACTGACGCGTCCAGGATTGGCGATCGCACTGGCCATCACCACGCTGATCACGACCACCTTTGCAGGCATTGCCTTTATCGCAGGAGTTGAAGATCCCCAAGCACTACAGAACGATCCCACACTGATTAGACAGGGCCTGGCATATGGCCTTTCTTTGATGGTGATATTAGGCGTGCATGAGAGCGGGCACTACCTAGCCACGCGCTATCACAAGCTAAAATCTACGCTGCCCTACTTCATTCCAGTTCCGTTTTTCTTAGGGACGTTTGGGGCGTTTATTCAAATGCGATCGCCCATGCCCAACCGCCGCGCCCTATTTGATATTGGCATTGCGGGGCCGCTGTCAGGGCTAATCGTGAGCTTGCCCATTCTATTCTGGGGCCTGCTAAATTCTACTGTTGTCCCACTCGGCGAAGAATCCCAGCTATTTACGTTTGAGACGCTCGATCCAAGCCGTTCCATTTTGCTTTTAATCATTAGCAAACTGGCTATTGGCGGCGCACTCCAAGCCGATAGTGCTTTACAGCTTCATCCGGTAGCTGTTTCAGGCTTTTTAGGTCTGATTGTCACAGCCCTAAACCTAATGCCTGTGGGGCAGCTAGACGGCGGGCACATTGTGCATGCGATGTACGGCCAGCGTACAGCGGCGGTGGTCAGTCAGGTTGCACGCCTGCTGATGCTGCTGCTGTCCTTCGTGTATCAAGAGTATTTCTTGTGGGCAATTTTACTGCTGTTTATCCCCTCAGCCGAACCAGCGCTCAATGATGTTAGCGAGCTGAACGGGCCACGGGACATCTTGGGTCTACTTTCACTGGCGCTGCTGATAATGATCATCTTGCCAGCCCCAGCCGTAATGGCAAGAGCGCTACTGTAGAGCACTGCATGTAAAACACATCACGTTCAGATAGGTCTTTAGCCTGATAGGGGCTGCAACTTGGCGAATACGCTTAATAACTGTATGTTTGAGTCCTGAATTGATCCCACGGAAGGCGTTAGGTAGATGGCTCAAGATGTGGCGCAGTGGCTAGCTGAGGTAAAAGCACTTCAGCAGCAGATAGCTGAACTCACTCAGGAACGCGATCGCGCTTATGCTAGCGCGGACAACTTGCGCAGCATGTACGAAGCCGAAGCCAAGCAGCGCCAGCGAGAGGCGATCGCCGCCCAGCGAAAAATTGAAAAGCTCAAACAAACCGTCATTGCCCTCCAAGCACCAGATGAGGCTGTCTCCCCTGGAGAACTGTCTGGCCGACTCAAAGCTGACATTACAGCGATTACCACTAATCGCTCAGTGGAAAGTCTACAGACACAGTTGGTAGAGAGCAAAAAGCAGTGCGAAAAACTAAAACGCCTGCTCGAAGTGGAGCAAGCTGAACATGATAAAACCCGCCAAAGCATGACGGCAGCACTGGGTGATGCCGTCGATTTACTGGCCAAAGAACGGGAGAACTACGCCGCCTCTCATAACCACACCTCTCACAACAACGCTAGTCCGTCATGAAAAAGCGAAGATAATAAATCATCTTTTCCACGCCCAACAGTGCTCAGTTAGGCGTGGAAAAGATGAGATGGCAGTAGCCCAGACGAGAGCATTCAGGCTAAAAGACGGTTCTTTAAACCATTTAAAAAAACCGTTCAAAGAACCGTTCAGCCTAAAAACCCATTGCCGCAGCCAAGCTCTTAGCATCTGGATCAAGGCCAGACTGAAATTGATTTCCACTACGCTCGATAGCGGCTTCTGGATCCTTTAAGCCGTTTCCTGTCAGGATACAGACGATGCGAGCGCCTTCAGGCACCTGATCTTTAACTTTGAGCAAACCAGCCACAGATGAAGCACTCGCTGGCTCACAGAAAATACCTTCTTCAGAGGCCAAGAGGCTGTAAGCCGCCGCAATTTCATCATCAGTGACGGCATTAAACGCACCACCACTGGCATCTCTCGCAGCGATCGCTTTATCCCAACTAGCTGGATTCCCAATCCGAATCGCAGTTGCGAACGTATCTGGGGACTCCACAGGGTGACCCAACACCAAAGGCGCAGACCCTGCCGCCTGAAAGCCCATCATTTGAGGCAGCTGCGTCGATTTTCCAGCCGATTTATATTCGTTAAAGCCCTTCCAATAGGCCGTAATATTCCCCGCGTTGCCAACCGGAATACATAGCCAATCAGGCGCATCACCCAGCGCATCAACCAGTTCAAACGCCCCCGTCTTTTGACCTTCAATACGATAGGGATTAACCGAATTTACGAGGGTGATGGGATACTCATCAGCAACCGCTCGCACCGAAGCCAGCGCTTGGTCGAAGTTGCCTTTAATGGCCAAGATCTCGGCCCCGTAGAGCAAAGCTTGGGCCAACTTACCCATCGCAACATAGCCA
Source organism: Phormidesmis sp. (assembly GCA_045110585.1). GTDB lineage: Bacteria > Cyanobacteriota > Cyanobacteriia > Phormidesmidales > Phormidesmidaceae > Phormidesmis. The sequence continues at coordinate 117,351 of JBGCGG010000011.1, forward strand.
TCAGGAATGACAACGTAAGCGCGTAATCCACCCCGGCGCGCATAAGCCGCTGCCGCTGCGGAGGTATTGCCGGTACTCGCACAAATCACAGCCTTCGCACCGTCTTCTTTCGCCTTAGAGATGGCCATCGTCATCCCTCGGTCTTTAAAACTACCGGTGGGATTAAGGCCGTCGTATTTAATAAAGACTTGAACAGACTTACCAATACGCTTAGCAACGGCAGGGGCTGGGATCAAAGGCGTGTTGCCTTCGTGAAGTGTAACCACAGGCGTCTGTTCGCTGACAGGGAGATATTCACGATAGGTTTCAATGAGACCTTGCCAGCCATTGTGTAGTGCTTTGGATTGAGACGAACTGGGTGCACCGTTAGACGAATCGTGGCGTCCAGAGGAGGCAATGAGTGGGTCGAGGCTCAGAGTCACAGTTTTTTCCTAGATACTGAAGTCTGTAATCATCGGCAGTGGTCAAAGCCACTACAGAAGTTGGTATTAACGTAGCTCTATGATTTTACATTGAACCAGCCGACTCTTAAATTGCCACAGCTAACCGGCCAAAGGAATTTCCTATCTGGCTAATATCAATGCAATCAAGTAGATGAAGATACCGACGATCTTTGATATTTGGTTCACAATGCCTTAAATTTTGATTAAGTATAAATCCTTAGTCCCGATATGGATCGGGTATCGATTTGGACTTATTCTTCCCTAGAGGCAATTCATAGAGTGCCTTTCAGAGGTTGCTCAGACGTTGCACTGAGGGCGGTTTTTGTATCGCTTGTTACATCTAGTGAACGTATATCTTGGATTGCTTTGGTGAAAATAGGGCATAGACTAACTTCGTGATTGCTGATGGCCTGCTAATTGAGCAGTGTTGTTAGTACCTTAGCGTTGCCTTGTATTGGGCATTTACCTTTTGTGAGTGAGCCTAGAAAGATGATGACCGTAGCAGAACCTGCTGTAAAACAGAACAAGACTAAAGCGACCGCGCCCAATGCGGACAAAATTTGTTTAATAGAGGTCAAGCGCTACCCTTACCAGCCTGATCATCAAGTTGAGCTACTGCACCTACAGGCCGAAGCAGATGCTCTATTAATTAAGTTGCAGGCTCAACAGCCGCAAACCGAAAAAATACAAACTGAGAAAGACACGCAATCAGCATTGGCCAGCAGCGAAGGTGCCGAGCCAGAAAAGGTACCGTAGAGTCGGCAAAAGTCCTGCCCCCTTAAAAACCTGTGCCACAAGCGCTGCATCAAAATAGTTTCACTTAATTAAGAATTCAGCTAAAACGCCCCTAAAACAGTCATGGGAAGGGAATAGCGACTTATCTTGGTGGGTGAATGAACCTATTCGTTCACCCACTAAGGTATGAAGGCGATTTTTGATGCAGCGGCTGACCTATGAAGAAAGTTATCGATGTCCAGCGTGTGGAAGTGGTGATTTAAGAGCGATCGCACTGATGGATGCGTTCGGCTGTAGTTTCTGTCAGCAAATGTTCACAGCCAACTTAAATACTCAGTCTGTGCATTTAGAAGGGGGTGTGCAGCCTATGGCCTGGAAATGGGATGGCTGGAAGTGGCGGAGCGCACATCAAAGTGAGACTGCAGAAGTCTTTATTTGGGGGTTTTCCAGCGCTTTAGCCATGACCCCTGTCAGTTTGATCATCTTAGGTAACTATATTTTCCCACCGCTCGAAGGCTCTAGTTTTCCTGTGGTCTGGTCGCTGCTGACCTTGGCATGTCACGGACTGATGGCGGGCCTACTATTGGCTGAATATCACCGCTGGCCTTGGTATATCTCTAGTCAAATTCGCTTTCAACGCTGGCGGCAGCAGATGTTTAACCAAGAAAATGCTTTAAATTAAGTCCCGCATTGAATAACGGCCAACGTCATAACGCCTTAGCTCGCTTTTTCTTCGCCAAATACTGCTGATGATCCTCAGTGGCTAACCAATATTCTTTGGCAGGCTTAATCTCGGTCACGATGGGATCGGCATAGGTCTTCGACGCATCCATTTGGAGTTTGGACGTGCGAGCTTGCGCGGCCTGCTCAGACGTGTGATGGAAGATGACAGATCGATATTGTTCGCCTCGATCTGGGCCTTGGCGATTGAGTGTGGTGGGATCGTGACACTGCCAGAAAATAGCCAATAGCGTTTCGTATCTGATACGTGTTGGATCGTAGTGAATTTGAGCCACTTCGGCATGGCCCGTAATGCGTGAGAGCACATCTAGGTAGCAGGGGTTAGCAAAGTGTCCGCCCATGTAGCCCACTGATGTGCGGATAACACCAGCGCGCTGACGGAAAGCTTCTTCCGTGTGCCAAAAACAGCCTGCCGCAAAGGTGGCGACTGCTTCTTTTGCCCCATTGGCTGCTTCCAAACTATCCATATTTTCCAGATGCTCCATACTCTTCCAGATGCTCCACAATCTTCCAGGCGCTACCGGCTCTACAGCTGTCGTTCTTGCATGAGCATTTGCCGGTAGCTGGCCCAGCCGACGCCGACCATGATGAAGGCAAAAATAATTAAGAACGAAAAGTGGTTGCCATTGCCTAATGGATTATCTGTATTTAACAAAGCGTCTGTAAGCGCTTCTGTCATGTGATAAATCGGATTGAATCGAGCAATTTCGAGAAGGGAATCAGGAAACAAGGAAATGGGTAAAAATGCCCCGCCTAACACCATTAAGGGAACGCCGAAAGCGGCAATGAGGGCACTTACATCTTCTGTACGGCGAGCAAACTGAGTACCCAGCATGAAGCCTAAGCCAACGTAAGCCAAAATGCTCAGCAGAATGATGAGAATGGCAAAGGGCCAGGCAGCGCCGGGAAAGGTTGCCCCAGCAAAGGCAGCGATCGCAAAAATCACCAACGTCTGACCGATCCCAATCACGCTGTGGGCCAAAAATATGCCCAAGAAATAAGACACCCCGCTCAACGGTGACAAAAATAGCCGCTTCAAGGTTTGTTGCTCTCGCTCCGACACCACCGTGGCCACCCCACCCCCCAAACAGCTAAAAAATAGAGCCGCACCAACGAGCGTAGGAGGCGCAGCCACTTCAAAGGCCTGACGAATCGTGGTGTCTGCGCGCTCTGCTGTAATCAAGCTATTTAGCATCAAAATCAAAGCGGGAAACATCATCCAAGAAATTAGGCTGCGCTTGCGCCGAAACAGCTCCGTCAAAATGCGCCGAGCCACGGCCCAACTTTCTCGCCAATACTTTGTCATAAGTCTCTATCTAGCCAAAACGTATGTCGCTAGAACTTGTGCAGCCAATATTTTGAATGTCTATAGTCTGCGTGTCTGCGCATTATAGACTTGAGAAAGCCATTAATTTTTGTATCTTATGACGCTTCGTCGCCATTTTTTAGCTTCTATTTTCGCGGTCTTCTTAACAGCATTCTGCTGTTTCGGGGCCGCCAACAACGCCCATGCCCTGGGCGGGCCTCAACCTGATCTAGATCAGCCTGCACCAACCTTCACACTCCCAAGCACTATCGAAGAGGGCGATGTCTCCCTCTCTGATTATTTAGGAGAATGGGTTGTGCTTTATTTTTACCCCCGTGACTTTACGCCCGGTTGCACATTAGAAGCGCAACGTTTCCAGCGGGATCTGCCTAAATATCAGGCTCGCAACACTCAGATTCTGGGCGTTAGTGCAGATGATGTGGATTCTCACGAAGAGTTTTGTGATGCTGAATCGCTAGTCTTTCCTTTACTGTCTGATCCAGATGGCGCAGTGAGCCAGGCTTATGGCTCTTGGATGAAACCCATGTCAATGCGCCACACCTATTTGATTAATCCAGATGGCATCTTAAAAGAGCGGTTTTTAGGCGTTCGCCCGGCTATTCACAGTCAGGAAGTGCTCGCTCGATTGGATGAATTGCAAGCCAGTTAGGGTGACTTTTCAGCAGAACCGTTAGACTGTTATGTAAGCAAAATGATTGTAAGGAGCGATCGCCCATGGCAACTATGGCCTTAACTGAAACCAACGTAGAACAGGTACTAGACGAACTGCGCCCCTATCTACTAGCGGACGGTGGCAATGTAGAACTCGTTGAACTAGATGGCCCGATCGTAAAGCTACGCCTCAACGGTGCTTGCAGCAGTTGCCCTAGCTCTGCAATGACCCTGCGCATGGGCATTGAGCGTCGCCTGCGCGAGTTCATTCCTGAAATCGCTGAGATTCAGCAGGTTCAGTAAACCCATCCGCGCCTGCCTTAAGCTCTAGCCTTAAAGCCCAACTGAATAAGACAAAAGGGACGGTGGAGTATAGCTCTGACCGTCCCTTTGACTGTTAATCTTGCTTATGGAGAAACTGATGGGCAAGCTTGCCCTGCAAATATTAGGCCCCGACCAAGGAACTAAAGACTGTGCTCGATATCAAGCTAATTCGCAATCAAACCGCTGATGTTCAGACCGCTCTAGGCAAAAAAGGCCAGCGTGAAGGCCAGTACGATTTGCAGCCGCTACTCAATTTGGATAAGCAGCAGCGAGAGATTGAGAAAAAGCGCTCTGAACTGCAGGCCAAGAGCAATGAAGTCGGTAAGTCAGTCGGGCAAAAAATTCGCGAAGGCGCAGATCCTAAAGGTGATGAGGTTAAGGCGCTACGCGAAGAAGGCAACCGCGTAAAAAAAGAGCTAAGTGAGCTAGAACCGCAGGAAAAGGAATTAAAAGGACAAATTGAAGCCATCCTGCTGACATTGCCAAATGTGCCGAATGACTCAGTGCCGGTAGGCAAAAGCGAAGATGAGAACGTAGAGGTGCGACGATGGGGCGATGAGCTACTTAGCAGCGGACAGATTCTCTCGAATGAAGACTGCATACCGCACTACGAAATAGGTGAAAAGCTCGGGATCATGAACTTTGAGCGATCAGTAAAGGTCGCCCAGAGCCGGTTTGTGACCCTAATGGGCGCCGGGGCTGCGCTAGAGCGGGCATTGATTTCATTTATGTTGGCGCGGCATACCCAGCATGGCTACATAGAAGTGCTGCCGCCGATTTTAGTGAATTCGGATTCGATGCAAGGCTCAGGGCAGTTGCCTAAATTTGCAGAAGATGGCTTTAAGTGCGATCGCGATGATCTTTGGCTCACCCCCACCGCCGAAGTCCCCCTGACGAACCTCCACCGCGACGAAGTTCTTACCTCAGACCAACTTCCCATTAACTACTGCGCCTACACCCCTTGCTTCCGCCGCGAAGCCGGCAGCTATGGCCGTGACACCCGAGGGCTTATCCGACTTCACCAGTTCAACAAAGTGGAAATGTACAAATTTGTCCATCCCGAGACGTCCTTCGATGAACTAGAAAAACTCACCGCCGCCGCCGAAGATATTTTGCAACAGCTTCAGCTCCCTTACCGAGTATTAGAACTATGCACAGGCGATCTCGGATTTAGCGCCACCAAAACTTATGACCTAGAAGTGTGGCTACCCTCCCAAGGGAAATATAGAGAAATCTCTAGCTGCTCTAACTGCATCGACTTCCAAGGGCGCAGAGCCAATATCCGATTTAAAGAAGCAGGCAAAAAAGGAACGCAGTTTGTGCATACCCTGAATGGCTCCGGACTAGCCGTTGGTCGCACCATGGCCGCTATTTTAGAGAATTATCAGCAGGCCGACGGCAGCGTGAAAGTACCAGAAGTTTTGCAACCATATTTAGGCACCGACCTTATCAAGGCATAAGGCAAGCCTTTAGACTCACACACTCTCCAAGTTCGCCCTGTACAATAACAAAAGTTAACTTAACGCTGCGCCTTTATGTCCGTTCTTGCCGTCATCGGTATCCTTGCCCTTCTGATTTTTGTCCATGAGCTAGGCCACTTTATGGCTGCTCGCTTGCAGGGCATCCATGTCAACCGCTTTTCGATTGGCTTTGGCCCTATCCTTTGGAAGTTTCAAGGCCCAGAAACAGAGTACGCGCTAAGGGCAATTCCTTTGGGCGGGTTCGTAGGCTTTCCCGATGATGATCCCGACAGTGAGATCCCACCGGAAGATCCAGATTTACTGCGTAATCGGCCCGTTTTAGATCGAGCAATAGTGATCAGCGCAGGGGTCATTGCCAATATGATCTTTGCCTATCTGGTGTTTGTCCTTCAATTTGGCAGTCTAGGCGTTCCCAATTTAAACCCTGGGGTTTTGGTACCTAAAGTTTACGAATCATCGCCAGCCGAAGCCGCCGGTCTTCAAACTGATGACATTATCCTCGCGGTTGATCAAAAAGAACTGGGCAGCGGAGAGCTGGCGCGCCGCAAACTCATGAACACGATTCAGGCGAGCCAAGATGAGGCGGTAACCTTAACGGTTCAGCGAGATGGGACAGAGAAAGATATTAGCGTCACCCCCAGGCTAAGCCCCGACACAGGCAATGCCATCATTGGCGTTGCGCTTAGCCCTAATGCCGTCCTCAACGATGAAGGCAATATTGTTTTTCGGTCACCGCGTAATCCTGTGGAGCTGCTAACGATTGCCGCCCAAGAATTTCAGATGCAGACCACGACCGTTGCTCAAGGCATGGCCTCTCTGTTTACGAACTTTTCTTCCATGGCGGGTCAAGTCGGCAGTCCGGTCAAGATTGTTGAGCAAGGCGCAGGCCTAGCAAACGATGATATCCGTTTCCTATTCCCATTTGCCGCCATCATCAGCATCAACCTGGCCATTATTAACATTTTGCCCCTGCCTGCATTAGATGGCGGTCAGCTTGCGTTTCTTATCATCGAAGCGCTACGCGGCAAGCCCTTGCCCATGCGCATTCAAGAGAGCGTGATGCAGACGGGCATTTTCCTTTTGCTGGGCCTCGGCATCTACCTCATTGTCCGCGACACTACTCAGCTTGAAGTCTTACAAAATCTACGCCAGTGACTTCTGTAGACGCTAAACGCCACGTTCCGAGCAAAGAAAATGGCTATGAGCCCATTCCATATCCCTTGCCGGATATGCCCCCGCCCCAGCTCAGGCCTTTCCAAAAGCTCCGAAAAAAGGAGCGGGCGCTAGCGCTGTTGTCTCGCTTAAAGCAAATCTATCCAGATGCGCCTTGCTCGCTAGATTACGAAACGCCTGTGCAGCTCATGGTCGCCACCATGCTGGCTGCACAATGCACAGATGCACGGGTCAACAAGGTGACGCCTGCACTATTTGAACGGTTTCCAGATGCAGCGTCCTTGGCAGGGGCAGATATTACGGAGCTAGAAGAACTCGTTCGTTCTACCGGGTTCTACCGCAATAAGGCAAAAAATATCCAAGCAGCTTGTCACAAGATCGTGGCGGAGTTTGGCGGAGATGTGCCGCAAACCATGGCAGCGCTAACATCGCTACCGGGGGTTGCCCGCAAAACTGCAAATGTGGTGCTGGCCCATGCCTTTGACATTCACGAAGGGGTGACAGTCGATACACATGTAAAGCGGATTTCGGGGTTGTTTGGCCTCACGAAGCACACTGAGCCAGTAAAAATAGAGCAGGACTTGATGAAGGTACTGCCTCGCCCTGATTGGGAGAACTGGTCTATTCGGCTGGTGTATCACGGTAGGGCCGTGTGCTCAGCGCGAAATCCGCAGTGCAGCCGGTGCGACTTGCTTGATATTTGCCCTGGTGCAGCAAAGATTCGCAAGGCAGCGGCAAAAGCAGCCAAGCTAAAGGCAACCAAAACCAAAACAGCTAAGGCCAAAAAGACTTCCAAAAAAGCAACCGCTAAAACAGGTACAGCAAAAACACGCGCAGCACTCACCAAGGCGGAAAAAACGCAAACCACCAAAACAAAAGTAGGAACAACAGCCAAACAAGAGGAATAAGTGGTTTACAAACCTATCGAGACGACTTATTATTAAAGACTGTGCAGTAGAAATAACCCCTAACAGTTGCCTCATGGCTAAGAAAAGTATGGTGGCGCGCGAGAAAAAGCGCCAAAAGCTCGTTGCTAAGTACGCTGCTAAGCGCGAAGCTTTACTCAAAGAATTTGATGAAGCAACTAATCAGATGCAGAAGCTAGAAGTGCATCGCAAGATTCAGCAGTTGCCTCGCAACAGCGCGCCTACTCGCTTAAACAATCGTTGCTGGAAAACGGGTCGCCCTCGTGGCTACTACCGCGACTTTGGTCTTTGCCGTAACGCGCTACGAGAAATGGCACACCAAGGTTTGCTACCCGGCGTCGTGAAATCTAGCTGGTAGTGAGTCTAGCTGGTAGTTTTTTCTGGTTCAAAAGTTTTTCTGGTTGGTAGCCTAGCCGCTGAGAATCTATCTAGTAGATTTTTACGAGCTGCTCTACAAGTCGGAACTTCCAAGTCAGAATTTCTATGGGCCAGGAGATAAAGCTAGAAATATTAGGTTTTGAAAGGTGTCCCATTCGTAAGTTTGGGACACCTTTTATGTATCTGCTTTTTTAGCGGTGCGTTTGCTGTTTAGCTATTTCCACAACAGCGTTCGATTCCTAAGCTGTCTAACAAGAGATCTCCAACTGCGTTAGCAACGGCAAATTCGCTGTAGAAACTTTTAGAAAAGTCGTAGCCTTGCATTTCCGTTAGGATAGCTAGCACTAGTGCATTCAGGTTGTTTTCACCTTCCATGCGCTGCCTCACAAAGACTTGGGAAGCTCGGGTGGCAATGTTCTCGTTAACAGCTTCGGGTAAGAACTCTTCATCTAACCACTTGTGTAGCGTGCTTCGGAGCCATTGGCCTTCGGTTACAGCATCTTCGGGAGGAGGAAGAACAATGGATTCAATAGGTTCAGGTAGTTTATTAGTTGCTTCAGACTTGGACATGTTCAAAGGCGCAGTATTGGCTGATGAATTAACTGGCGTGTTGTTACAAGGCTAAAGGTTTATGAAGGATTACGGCATAAAAGCCAGTATTCCTTTACTTGTCGTAATGATTATGGTTTATTCAGTTCCGCAAATTTTGCAGTGCTATGCTCAAGGCTATTTTTTGATGGCTGAAGATGACGGGCAGCTGAACTGGTATTCCAGTCAGAAGCGGGCATTGATTCCATTGGATCATCGGTTTCGCTATCCGAAGTCTTTGCGACGTGTGCTGAATCAGCAAAGGTTTACCCCAGCGATTGATCGTGACTTTGCAGCGGTGGTTGAGGGCTGCGCGGATCGAGAAACTACTTGGATTTCGGATGAGCTGAAAGAGGTTTATTTTCAGCTGCATCGGGCGGGATATGCCCATAGCTTTGAGACCTGGCAAGGAGACGAGCTAGCGGGGGGCTTTTTGGCGATTGTGCTGGGCGGCGCGTTTATTGGAGAGTCGATGTTTTATCGCATTCCAGAAGGGTCTAAGGCCGCTATGGTGATGTTGGTGGAGCATTTGCGATCGCGTAATTTTCTTCTCTTCGATGCCCAAATGACCAACCCTCATCTCGAACGCTTCGGTGCCTTTGAAATAGACCAAACCACCTACGAAGCAACGCTATACGAAGCTGTTCAACGGCCTTGTCAGTTTGTCTGAGGTCTCTTCTCTGAGGTCTCTTCTCTGGGGACTGTATAGCGACTGAGATAGAGAACAATAGCAATCAATAATGATGGAGAAGAACAGCGATAAAAACAGCAAAGGCTCTGCAAATATTTGCAGAGCCTTTGCTTAAGTGGCATTTGTTCAAATGGCCTTTGCCTTTGATTAAATGCAGTTATCTAGTCAGCGCTAGACTTCAGACAACACTTTCTTCAGAGCAGACAAGAACGTATCTACGTTCTCTTTCTTAGCGTTGTAACCCATCAGGCCGACCCGCCAAACTTGACCGGCGAGATCACCTAAGCCACCGCCCAGCTCCATATTGTGATCGTCAACGAGCTTAGTGGTAACGGCTTTACCATCGACGCCTTCGGGAATGCGAACCGTCGTCAGCGTGCGCAAACGATATTCTTTAGGGACGTGGCAAGTAAGCCCCATGTCTTCGAGGCCATCCCATAGGTATTCAGCCGCTTCTTGGTGACGGTTCCAGCGAGCTTCAAGACCTTCTTCAGCCAACAGACGTAAGGCTTCGCGGATGGCGTAGGTCATGTTGACTGGAGCGGTGTGATGGTAGGTGCGGCCTTTGCCCCAGTAGTTAGCCAACAGGGACATGTCGAGGTACCAGTTAGCAACCTTGCTGTTGCGCTTGGTGAGCACCTCTAGGGCGCGATCGCTCATCGTAAACGGCGAACTGCCGGGAGGACAGCTCAGTCCTTTTTGGCTACAGCTATAGGCCAAATCAACGCCCCACTTATCTATAAACAGAGGCACACCGCCCAAGCTTGTTACGGTATCGAGTAGCAACAAACAATCGTACTCACGGCACAAGTCACCGATGCCTTCCATCGGCTGACAGACGCCGGTAGAGGTTTCAGCATGGACAATAGCCATAATTTTAGGCCGATGGGTTTCTAGGGCCTGACGAATTTCAGCCGTCGTAAAGACCTCCCCCCAAGGGCGATTGATGCTGCTGATTTCTGCACCATAACGGCCAGCCATATCAATCAGACGGTGACCAAAATAGCCGTTAACGCACACCAATACTTTGTCACCCGGCTCGACCGTATTAGCGAGGGTCGCTTCCATAGCGGCGGAACCGGTACCACTCACTGGGAGCGTCATGCGGTTGTCTGTTTGCCATGCATAGCGCATGAGTGATTGCACTTCATCCATGAGGCCCAGATAGGCTTTATCTAGGTGACCAATGGGCTGTCTGTCCATGGCGGCTAGCACGGCAGGGTCAGCATTAGAGGGGCCAGGGCCAAGTAGCAGACGAGCAGGAATGTCGAGTTTGGGGAGCGACTGGAGATGAGTATTGTCGATACCGTATTTTTCGGTAGCGTGTTTGTCAGCAGGCAGTGTGGTAGTCATTGGCGTTCTTAACGTTTGTCCGAAGAATTGCTCTGAAGCCAGCCTATTATCTCACTGATTTGTCGCGGCTGAATCGATGGCAAATTGGTGAGTTATCAGGGTTGGTGAGTGTGAACTCTTGCGGTAAGGTAGCTTATCGTTGGCCGGTCGTAAGGGTTATATAGTTTTTGTCATGGTGACTTTAGAGGCATTACAAGATAGTATTTTTCGCGGCTCAACCCAGGGGTATCAGTGCGATCGCTCGATTAATCTGTACCAATCACCAGCCTGTGAAGGGCTAGTGACCCAAGCTGACATCGGCCATCAGCTGCATGCCTTAGAAATCACGAAAGAGAAAAACGCCATTCGAGTCTGCATTTGTAAAGATGACTATCTCGGGTGGATACCAGCCGCCAGTATTCAGCACCTGTCGGTAGCGCCTTCTCCCTATGAAGCCCCGGTGCTAACCGCCCAAGAGATTCAGGCGAAGCTGCCTCAAGTATTGCAATTTGCCCATGCAGCCATGGCTGTCTCGAATGAATATTTGTGGGGTGGAACCACCGCGCCTCATTACGATTGTTCTGGACTAGTGCAGTCGGCCTTTATGTCGGTAGGCATTCAGCTCCCGAGAGATTCTTATCAGCAGGAAGATTTTACGCACCATATTCCCCAATCCGAACTGCAACCGGGAGATCTCATTTTCTTTGGAACGCCAGAGCGCACCACTCATGTTGCCATTTACATTGGGGAAGGTAAATACATTCATAGCTCAGGTAAAGATAATGGCCGCAATGGCATTGGGATCGATTCCATCACAGATTTGAGTGAGGCGGTGAGCCAGCGCTACCACGACTTGCTGCGCTGCTTCGGTCGAGTTGTCAGTAGCTATCAACCGACCGGGCGATGCTAATCAACCGACCGGGCGATGCTAAACGCACACCCAGCCATCAACCAAACACAACACCAACTAAAACAGTCACCAACTAAAACAGCTACCAACTAAAACAGCCACCAACTAAAACAGCTACCATCCAAACACAGCCGAAAACGTAAGTTCGAAAGAAGGCGCAGCCAGCTTCATGCAGCCAGCGCAACTTTGCGAGGCCAGCTTATTCTGCAAAAAGGAAATCAGGCAGCCAGCCTTTAATGGCTTCCCACACATCGGTGGGGCCAATCCCAAACGCTAACCAAAGACCACCCAGGAAAAAGGCGACGAGGAAGGCCGTTTTGAGGGTGGTTTTGACAACGCCCAAAAGCCAGAAAAAGATGATGGCAGCGATCGCAACCGCACCTAACGTTAAAGCTATCTCCATATTTTTATTCAGCTCCCTGTCATTCTCATGAGCGGTTCTAATCAATTGCGTATGGCGCATGTAGTGTACATCAGCGCCATACGCTTCTGTTCCGGTTAGCCGCATCTGCCAGTTAGCACCAAGCCAGTTAGCTTCAAGCCAGTTAGCGCCAAACTATTTAGCCCCACATTATGGGCAGCGATTAAGCAACGGCAGCACAAAGGTCGGTAACAGCCGTGCGCGCCCAAGCATCGACAGCGAGAATATCGTCAAGGGAAGGAGCCGTGTTGAGGTCTTGTTGGTGGCGATCGCACACCTTCTCAATCACCTTAGAAATCTCTAAGTAATGAATCTTCTCTTCTAAAAACAGTGCCACTGCCTGCTCGTTAGCCGCATTCAAAACAGCCGTCATGGTGCCACCGGCTCTGCCCGCAGCATACGCCAAGTCCATGCAAGGGTATTTGTCATGATCTGGCTCACGGAAGGTTAAATCACCAGATTCTACTAAGTTCAAGGGCTTCCAATCGGTATAGATACGCTCAGGCCAAGAGAGTGAATAAAGCAAGGGCAAACGCATATCTGGCCAGCCGAGCTGAGCCAACATAGAAGTATCTTGCAGCTCAATCAAGGAATGGATGATGCTTTGAGGATGGATAACAATATCGATATTGTCGTAGTCCATACCAAAAAGATAATGGGCCTCAATAACCTCCAGGCCCTTATTCATCAGGGTGGCAGAATCGACGGTAATTTTGCGGCCCATCGACCAGTTAGGATGCTTGATGGCATCAGCCATCGTGACTTTAGGTAAATCTTCGGTGGGCCAGTCACGGAAGGCACCGCCCGAAGCCGTCAGCAGGATACGGCGTAGTCCTTTTTCAGGCGCCCCTTGAAGGCATTGGAAAATAGCAGAGTGCTCAGAGTCGGCAGGCAGTAGCTTGACGTTGTGCTTTTCGGCCAGAGGGAGCACGACCGGGCCACCAGCGATGAGCGTTTCTTTATTCGCAAGGGCAATATCTTTGCCCGCTTCAATGGCGGCTAGGGTAGGCAGCAGCCCAGCGCAGCCCACAATCCCGGTGACCACTGCTTCTGCATCGCCGTAGCGAGCAACTTCTACCACCCCCTCTTCTCCAGCGAGAATAATCGGCTGCGGGTCAAGAGAAGCGATCGCTTCTTTTAACGCGGCGACTTTGCTTTTGTCACAGATAGCAACAATCTCGGGTTTGAATTGCAGTACCTGCTGGGCCAGCAAAGTCACGTTACTGCCAGCGGCAATCCCGACGAGACGGAACTTATCGGGATGATGTTCGACAATATCGAGGGTTTGGGTGCCGATGGAGCCGGTGGAACCAAGCAAGGTAATGGCTTTCACAAGAGAGTACCGTCGTAATTTTTTCTTTATATTTATCATAGGTTCTCAACGGGGATCGTCACAAATGTATAAGGTGGCTTGAGAGACCGTTCAGGACGAAAGGACGCGTCATAATAAGGGGGTCGTTGCTGACGCTCGTTGCTTTATGGATGCTTTTGCACCCTTTCCACCGGATTGGATCAAAGATGCTGTACATGCGCAGCCGTTTGGTTGTCCTAGCTGCGGTGAGGGGAGTCGGGAGGCTAAGCGAGTGTGGCTCAATCGCCGTGCCCCCGTCTTTACGGAAGGGCGGCGGCGCAAGTATCAAGAATTTTATGAGTGCGAATGCAATACGGTCTGGTGGGGCTGGAGTTCGGACAGGCCACCTTTAGAGCTGAATCGGAAATCTTCGGAGGATGAAGCCTCTAGCAATGAAGGGCCAGATGAGAATTGACAGCTACAGTGGATGAGAATTGACTCAAACATCTGTGCAAAACCTGGGTTACTCACTATAGTTAGCGTGAACGAATTAGACGCAGCTGTAGAGGATTGATGGCCGTGGCAGATGTGATAGTGCTGGGTAGCGTCAATATGGATTTGGTCGCCCAGGTAGATAGATTGCCCCGACCGGGAGAAACGCTGACAGGTAGAGGCTTTTCGACGGTTCCTGGTGGAAAGGGGGCCAACCAGGCGGTAGCCGCCGCACGGCTAGGCGTCAAAACGGCGATGGTGGGCCGGATAGGCAATGATGGCTTTGGTCAAATTTTGCGCGATCGCCTCAAAGCCGAAAATATCAACGTCTCTGCGCTGGGCACCAGCAAAACCGCCTCCACAGGCACAGCGCTAATTACCCTAGCGCCCACAGATAATCAAATTGTGATTACGGCTGGTGCCAACGCTGAAATGGGGGAGATAGATTTAGACCGGCTCACGCCCTTTTTTGATAAGGCGAAGGTGCTGTTGCTTCAGTTTGAGGTGCCTTTACCGACGGTAGAAAAGGCGGCGGCGTTGGCCTACCTGGCCGGACTAACCGTCATTGTCGATCCGGCCCCGGCCCCGGCGAATGGCGGCGGGCTATCGACTGATTTTTGTGAATATATTTCTATTTTGACGCCTAATCAAACTGAGGCGCAGCAGCTAACGGGCATCGAAACCGAAGATGTGGAAGGGGCGATCGCCGCAGCGGAATCCCTCCAAGCCCAAGGCATTGAAGTGGTCATTGTCAAAATGGGCGCACTGGGTTCAGTTTGCGCCACCCAGTCTGGTAGCTTTGTCATTCCAGCCTTCCCCGTCCCCGTGACGGACACCATCGCCGCCGGAGATGCTTTCAATGGCGGACTGGCAACGGCCCTCTGTCAATCACCAGAGCTGCTTAAGACGTTGTCCGACCACGAACGTCTACGCCCGGCCCTAGACTACGCCAGCGCTGTCGCGGCACTCGCTGTCACTGAATCAGGCGCACAATCTTCAATGCCCACCGCCGCTGCAGTTGAAGAGTTTCTACAGAAACGCTGACAAAATATGTGCGATCAGTAAGATCAAAAGAATTGAGATTCAGAAGAATTGAAATATCTGCATGATTGTGTGGCCCATTTTCTAGGCCACACAATCATGAAATGATTTACCGTACTGGACATCAATAACTACTGTGACTTCTGGAAACACATCACCCAACATTTCGATCACATCAAAAGACCTACCAGGTCTCTATCAGTCTGCGAGTCAAGCTTCGCGTGAGGGTCAAAAGTCTTATTTCCGTAGCTTACGCCTGTATCTATTGCTTTTAATTGCAGCCGCTTGTTTCTCTTTACTACCAGAGAGTGTTGTCGGGGCAATCATCTCGGCTGTACTTTTCTTAGTTACGCTACTCATTTTAATAGCCATGAAGCTGAGAAGTCCTGATGCCATTTGGTATAACGGGAGAGCTCTGGCAGAATCTGTAAAAACCAGAGCTTGGCGATGGATGATGAGGGCAAAGCCCTACACTAACCCAGTGTTAAATACAGTTGAGAATAAGTTTATTGATGATTTAGAAGAGATTTTGAAAGCCAATCGAGATCTCTCTAAAAGCTTATCTGCAAAATCAGGCATTCAACAATCTATCTCTCAAAAAATGCGCGATGTCAGAGGGATTGATGATATTAAAAAACGACTAAACGTATATGAGAGGGAACGCATAGATGATCAAGCTAAATGGTATTCAAACAAATCAGAAGCAACTCGGATCAGCGCTAACCACTGGTTTACAGCTTCGGTTGTCCTGCATCTTCTCGCCATTGTTCTGCTAATTGCGAGAATCCCTAATCCTGAACTCAAATTACCGATAGAGGCCATTGCAACTGCAGCGGGTGCGGCACTTACTTGGTTAGAAGCGAAAAAATATAGAGAACTCACATCTTCTTATTCTCTCGCAGCTCATGAGATCAGTTTAATTAAGGCTAGAGCGAGATCAGTTCAAACAGAAAATGATTTAGCCGATTTTGTGCTCAGTAGTGAGAATGCTTTTTCTCGCGAACACGCACAGTGAACTGCAAGAAAAGCTGAATAGATAAAACAACGGCATCAAATGTTGTTTGCCTTGAGCGTGTCGTCTTTACAGTAGGAATGAATCACATTGGAATCAAGTGTTTCCAATGTTGCTGAAGTAGTTGTAACACTCTCTTCATCACTTGCGGCATCCTCACCTTCCGTATCGTGTTCGGTGCTCTCTAAGTACTCACCTAGCCAGCTACATCTCCGAGCTAATAGTTTATCCAAATCACCTCGAATATCCAGCTTCCACAAAAGCAGTCTCTTATCTTCTCCGACCGTAGCAAGCAATTTTTTATCGCGACTGATGCTGAGCGCGCTCACTCGCCCTTGAGTTCCACGCAATTTCGTTTTGAGGATGCCGTCAGCAGGCCACAGCTTAACCGTGTGGTAAGAACTCGCTGTGGCCATAAGCTGACTATCTTCACTAAAACGCACCGAAACAACGCTATAGTTCACTGGCACGCTCTTAAGAGGGACGCTCTTAAGAGTGGAGATATTAGAAACAGAGAGAATCAGAAACGACCCATACAACAACGGAGCATCGTCAGTTTTGACGATGTTCCGTTGTTGTATCTTGGCAAACATTATTGAGAAATAGTTCTCGATAGCAATTCTTGAAGCAGCAGATCCTGAAGCAGCAGATCCTAAAGCAGCAGAGCGGTTTAAGCATTATGAAACTGGCACGTTATGAAAACAGTAATGCACTCAGCGATCGCTTCAAAACTTCGCTCGATGCGTTCAAATCAACAACACTCAACAATCCTGACTCGACGAGAAACTTTGCACGCTCATCTGAACAACCAGCTTCATCATGGCGATCGCCCTGAAGGGCGATCGCCAAAATATCAGCGGTACGCCCACTGCCACTGACCACCACCACCCGGCGACCGACCTCAACATTACAACGTGCATCAGTCCAAGTCACCTGTCCTCCATTAATTAACACCGCAATAGAAGGTTTATCTTGAGAAATTTCAGAAGCCACCCGCGCCATCCACGGTGACTCATCGCCCCACTCATCCCCCTCAATGAGCAGGCAATGAGTATGGTGTTCTTCAAGCATTGTTGCATCGGGATGCACAGAAGGTTCAGTAGGCAATGAAACCAGAGCAGACGGTGCAACCCCCACCAAAGGAAAAGTTTGTTGGGCAGCGCTTCGAGCCTCCCCCATCATTTTCATGATGCCAGCATCTGTGCCTCCATCGACCACGGTTAAATTATGCTCTACAGCCAAGGGCACTAACACATCAGAGAATAATGAACGCACTCGGAAGAAAGCCACTTCATCCAATTTGCTAGCCCCACCCACCACTACTAACGTAGGACAACCCAACGCAATATCTAGCGAAGCTAAAACAGTCGGGAGTGAGTCTTGTTCTTTTAGTCGATGTACCCTTGGTTGCACGGTATCTAACACAGTGCGATGTTCTCCTTGAGTCGTGTGTTTGCTAGCCGCCGTGCTGAGACAATCGAGCAGAATGTCTATGAGATCCCCTATTTATAGCGCTTGTCACATGGGTTACAGCAGGATGATTAGCTAAAACCAACGAACAACAGCCAACGTGAATCGAAAATGATATTTATAATGGCGTTTTCACTTTAGCGATATCTCAGAGATGAATTTTAGCAGCTCAAGAGAGAGAAACTTTTAGTGATAGAAAAACTTTGCATCCAGGGCAAAAACTTAGTCGTTTAGAACCCGCCCATACCCACCACCACCCGGCGTTTCAATGATGATTTCATCATGTTCCGAAACATCTACAGTGGCCGTATAGCCAAGTTTTTTGGCATTTCCGCCAAGCCGCTGAACGGTGGCTTCTCCCGGCCTTCCAGCTTGACCGCCGGCAAGTCCAAAGGGGTGAGTAGTCCGTCGCCCAGAGAGCAGATTAGTCGTCATTGCTTGACAAAATATAAAATGCCTTACAGTTCCGTTTCCGCCTTTGTATTTCCCGCTGCCACCGCTACCATCGCGAATCGAAAATTCTTTCAACAGAACTGGAAAACGGAGTTCCAAAATTTCTGGGTCAGTAAGCCGGGAGTTAGTCATGTGGGTTTGCACAGCATCAGTCCCATCAAAGCCAGTCCCATCAAAATCAGTCTCATCAAAATCAATACCTGCGCCGGAGCCACCACAAATCGTTTCGTAGTATTGGTGCTCGCTATTGCCGAAGGTGAAATTATTCATGGTGCCTTGGGACGCAGCCATAATGCCTAAAGCACCATAGAGAGCATCTGTGATGGCCTGCGAGGTCTCCACATTGCCTGCAACCACGGCTGACGGGAAGGTAGGAGAAAGGAGAGATTGAGCTGGAACACGAATGTCTAAAGGTTTTAGGCAGCCTGCGTTGAGGGGAATAGGAGAAGAAACTAGGGTACGAAAAACGTAAAGAACAGCAGCTTTGCATACGGCAAGCGGCGCATTAAAGTTGTTAGGCTGCTGGGGGGAGGTACCGGCAAAGTCTATAACGGCACTGTTGTCGGTATCATTTAAACGAATAGACACCGTAATGGAAGCACCGCAGTCCATGGGAACAGTGAACGGCTTCTGCTGAGATTGTGCAGATGGGGATTGTGCAGATGGAGATTGTGGTGCAAGCTGAGGCTGTTTCTGAAGACGCGCAATCGCTTGCCTAATAGCTTTTTCTGCATTGTCTTGAACATGCTGCATATAGGCTTGTACCGTACGCAATCCAAACTGGGCTACCATGCGTTGAATTTCTTGCACGCCCTTATTGTTGGCGGCAATCTGAGCCTGGAGATCGGCAATATTTTGGTCAAGATTACGAGCAGGATAAGGATTGTTGGTGAGATAATCACGCAATGCCTGCACTTTCATCTCACCGTTCTCTACCAGCAAAAAGTTATCGAATAAAATACCTTCTTGCGCCAAGTGAGTACTGTTCGGCGGCATAGAACCGGGAGTAATGCCACCAATATCTGCATGGTGACCTCTTGCTGCCACAAAAAACAAAGGCCCTTCACCATCGATAAATACAGGCGTAATTGCGGTGATATCGGGGAGATGAGTGCCGCCATTGTAGGGGTTATTAGAGATAAAAACATCGCCAGGGCGAACAGGCGCAGAGCGGGATGCAATCAGCGCTTGCACACTTTCACCCATAGAGCCGAGATGAACCGGTATGTGCGGAGCATTGGCAACGAGTTGCCCAGCACCATCAAAAATGGCGCAGGAGAAATCCAGGCGTTCTTTGATATTGACAGAAGAGCTGGTGTTTTGGAGAGTGAAGCCCATTTGCTGCGCGATCGCCTGGAACAAATTGCTAAATATTTCTAGCCTGACCGGATCAGGCTGCGCATCATCTATAACCAGTTGAGCAGGCTCCCTTACATTTCCAGTCTGGCTCAAAATAAAATTGCCACGCATATCGACAGTTGCTTGCCAGCCTGGCTCAATCACATTTGTGCCCGTTGTTTCCAACACAATTGCCGGGCCGAGCACCACTTGCCCCAGATGAAGGCAATGACGATGAAAAACGGGAGCCTTATGCCATGCCCCCGCCGAGAACATGTCCACCAAAGGCATGCCTTCGGTGGACATTCCTTCGGTGGATATCTGAGAATTTAACGTCTCGACTATGTTCTCGACAGGGGCTTTTGTTTGGCCAATGACTTCTACATTAGCGGTAGCGACAACAAAAGCTTTATCAGGCAAAGTAATCCCGTACTGCTGCTGATAGTTTTGTTCAAACTGCGCTTTCATCGTGTCAGCATCTGAAAATAGAACAGCTAAGGTAGAATCTGTTCCTTCGTATCGAAGATGGAGCTGCTTAATGACTTTAAACATCTCAATATCCTGCATCCCTTGAGATTTAAAATCGGCCATAGCCTCATCTATAAGCGCATTAATCTGCGCTGAAAGCGGCGCGATCGCCATTGCCGTTAGCACGCTTTCAACAGATCGCTCTTTGAGCACTCGCCGATCGGCAAGTCCCATGCCGTAAGCAGACAGCACACCCGCATACGGATGAATCAAAATTGTTTTCATCCCCAGCGTCTCAGCTAATCGGCAGGCATGTTGGCCGCCCGCCGCCCCAAAACAACACAGCGTATAGTCGCTAATATCGTAGCCTCGTTGCACAGAAATTTTCTTGATCGCATTGGCCATATTGTTAATCGCAATTTCCAAAAATCCCTCTGCGATCGCTTCAGGCGATTTCTGTTGTTTAGTGGCAACAGAAATCTCTTTTGACAGCGCCATAAATGCCTCACAAACACGCGCATAATCCAACGGCTGATCGCCCTCTGGGCCAAACACCTTAGGAAAAAACTGAGGCTGAATTTTGCCGACCATAACATTACAGTCTGTGACCGTCAGCGGCCCGTCATTGCGGTAACAGGTGGGGCCAGGATGCGCCCCTGCAGAATCTGGGCCGACTGTTAAGCGATCTCCATCAAACCCCACAACCGACCCACCACCAGCCGCCACCGTGTGAATGGCCATCATCGGCGCACGTAAGCGTACACCCGCTACTTCCGTTTCAAATACACGCTCGTAGCCACTGTGCTCACCATCTTGTTTATAGTGGGCCACATCGGTAGAGGTTCCGCCCATATCAAAGGTAATAATCTTGTCGTAGCCAGCCCGGCGACTCGTTTGCACCGCGCCCACAATCCCCCCTGCCGGGCCAGAGAGAATACTATCTTTACCCTGAAAAAACGTCGCTGGGGTTAGCCCACCGTTAGATTGCATAAACAATACTTGCGGTGCATTGTCTCCGCCACGACCGAGCGCCTGTTCAATCCGGTTTACATAGCGGCGCAACAGCGGAGACAAATAAGCGTCCACAACCGTCGTATCACTGCGGCTCACCCATTTGATCAGTGGACTCACTTGATGAGAAGTAGAAACCTGCGTAAACCCTACACGCTGGGCAATCGCAGCCAGGTGTTGTTCATGTTTGGGATAACGGTAGCCGTGAATAAGAGAAATTGCACAGGCACGGATGCCATCATCGAGCGCAACTTGCAACGCTTGTACAAACTGTTCTTCAACATCAGGTGTAATGGGCTGACGCACCTCACCCTCGGCAGTCATGCGCTCATTGACTTCTATCACCTGCGCATACAGCATCTCAGGGAGAACAATTTTGCGTGCAAAAATGTCAGGTCGATGCTGATAACCAATGCGCAGCGCATCACGAAATCCCTTTGTGGTCACAAAAAGAGTGCGATCGCCTTTTCGCTCTAACAAAGCATTGGTCGCCACCGTCGTCCCCATCTTCACCACGGCAATCTGCTCGGCCGGGATAGACTGACCATCCGCTACGCCCATCAAATCTCGAATCCCTTGCAAAGGCGCATCGTGATAACGCCCTGGATTCTCAGAAAGCAGCTTGTGAACCACAATACTGCCGTCTGGACGCTGCGCCACCATATCTGTAAAAGTGCCGCCCCGATCTATCCAAAACTGCCACTTTCCAATCCCCTTTTCAGGTTGATTTTCAAGTGACGCTGAAACCGTATCGAGCATGAATTCTTCCTTTCAAAAGGCGATCGCTAAGCGATTATTTTATACACTGAAAGCGATTGCGTTTATCTCGCGTCGTTATGGATCGCACCATTCGGGTTTGTCAAAACACCACCTGCCGTAAGCAGGGGTCAGCTAAGGTGCTCGCCGCGTTTGCAGCAGGAACGCCAGCAGACATCACAGTGGAAGGATCCAGTTGTTTGGGTCACTGTGGCAGCGGCCCTAACGTGCTGATTCTGCCAGAAAACGAATGGTGCTTACATGTGCAGCCCAAGGACGTGAACGCATTACTTGAGCAGCACCTTGGCCAGAATCAAGATAGCGCTCAAGCTAGATCTAGCACTCAGTCAGCAGCCAATAAAGTATTTCAAATTTGGCTATGGGTGATTGGCGGATGCCTGGTCACCATCACACTCGCCACTTGGCTCATCGCTAAAAATTCTTACTATCTCTAACCATAGCGGCAGAAGCACACATCACCACAGACGTATGATAGCGGCGATGTAAATAGTAAAGAGGACTACAAAAAATGCCTAAAACAATGAGTCCAGCGGAACAGGCTTTTTTAGAAAAAGTCATGAAAAAATCCAATATCCCCGACATCTATGACGCCAGGGATATTAGTATCGTGGTCTTTCGGGCACTACGCGACTTAATGAGTACCGAAGCCGCAGAGAAAACAGAAGCCGCTTTTGACGATGAAAAAATCGCCAAGCTCTGGAAAGATGACAACCCCATCGCCGCCACACTTTCCAAGCTCCGCCCCCCGCTCAATATTGATACTGAAACCTTCATGCGCCGCATCCGCCAAGAAGGCGGCGTCCCCAAAGATGTTAGTCCCGAATCTGCCGTCATTGCAGTCTTTTCCACAGTGAGAGAAGAACTACCGGAAGAACGGGTCAACGAAATCTCAAG
Source organism: Phormidesmis sp. (assembly GCA_045110585.1). Lineage (GTDB taxonomy): Bacteria > Cyanobacteriota > Cyanobacteriia > Phormidesmidales > Phormidesmidaceae > Phormidesmis. The sequence continues at coordinate 139,719 of JBGCGG010000011.1, forward strand.
TTTTCTCCCTGAGGGCCTCAAGGTGATGTGGGAACAAATTTAACGAACCCATAGAATCTCACGGGCAATAGCAAACGCTCAAACGCTGTGCCTTCAAATCGTACTACCTTTAAATGCGGTGCAATTTAAAGGTAGTACGACTCCCCTAAACGGGTTCAGTTCAGCAGCATATGTAAACGATGCACCGGCCCCAATACCACTGCCTGCTCACAAACATACTCCAGCATTGCAACTATATTTTGAGGCTTCAGTAAGGTGCCGTCATTGCGGCAGCTCCCAACATAACGTAGAACCGTTGCCGACTCAGACTTTTCTAACGCCGCAGACAAACGGTTTCGAACAGAATCAGGGACATCCACCACACTCATATCCGAAACAACAGAAAGTTCAAAAAGGCGCGATCGCAAATCCACTTTCTTCACTTTCCCTGATTTTGTCGTCTTATCCTGAATAATCTCTTCTGCGGCCAACACCTGCCCCACTAAGCTAGGCCAGTCAGGGCAGTCTCCTTCCGCCATATCGACAACCAACAAATACGCCGCTCGATCTAAACACTTAGTAGCCGAAGGCGAATTCAAAGAGACTTCACTCACCTCATAAATCGGGATGTCTTCTGGCAGCTGAGCCTGTAGCTGCGCTCTAAAATCATCCGGTTCTATAGGCGCAGTTAGCTCAAAATCAACAATCTCTCCCGTACTGGTAATACCCAGTGGCAGCGCATTCGCTGGAGAGATACGGGGGCCGGGATGATAGCCTCCCGTAAACGCTATCGGCAAAGCCGCCCGCCGAATGGCACGATCAATCAATCGGGCAAAGTCCAAATGGCCAATGAGGGCCATATCACCAAGCTTGCCAACCCGAATTCGCAACCGCTGCGCCCGATGTTGATTCGGCTTAAAGTGACCGACAAACTCAGGAATCTCGATTGGCGGCACCACCACGTTATGGCCAAAATCTGGCCCACAAATCCCACAGTGAGAGCAGCCATCAAAAGAACAATCCGGTACAGAGATCGCCTCCAGTGCGCGCTTTAAGTCATCTTGCAGCCAAGACTTTTCGATGCCCGTATCGATATGATCCCACGGCAACCGGCGCGATAAAACAGCTTCCATCGCCGCATCCACACCCTGGCCTACACTCTCATCGGTCGAAATATTTTCATCCAGGCTCCACTCACCGCTTTCCACCCGGCGATATTTCCAGTCCAGCCCAGCATCGGCGATCGCCTGCGTCCAAGCGCCAAATGCCTTCTCCAAACTCTCCCACCAAGCGTCCATGCCTGCACCCAGTTCCCAAGCACGACGAACCACCGCAGAAAGACGGCGATCGCCCCGGCCCACAAAATCCTCCATGGCCGAAATGCGTACGTCCGTAAAGTTCGCCTTCACACCCCGCATCGAACTCAGCTCAGCCGACAGCAAATCCTGCTTGCGCTTAAACTCCTCTGTCGAAACCGAATGCCACTGAAAGGGCGTATGTGGCTTCGGCGTCAAATTAGAAATCGTCAAATTAAACTTCAGCGGCCTACGCCCCTTCACAAAGCACTCCTGACGCAGCCAGCGCACCGTCTCAGCAATGCCCAGTACATCCACATCCGTTTCACCTGGCAAGCCAATCATAAAATACAGCTTCACCCGCTCCCAGCCCTGCTCGTACGCCGTCTTCACGCCGCGCAGCAGTTCTTCATTGGTCAGCCCTTTGTTAATAATGTCGCGCATCCGCTGCGTACCAGCTTCCGGCGCAAAAGTCAGGCCCGTTTGCCGCAAACCACCCACAATATGGGCAATATTTTCATCGAATCTATCCACCCGCTGGCTCGGCAAAGACAAATTAATATTTTCATCCTTCAGCCGGTTTTTAATCTCCACGCCCACCGCAGGCAGCGCTAAATAATCCGAGCAGCTCAAAGACAACAGCGAAAACTCATTAAAGCCCGTCTCCCGCATGCCGCGCTCAATAGTATCAATCACTTGCTCAGGAGGCACATCTCGCGCAGGCCGAGTCAGCATCCCCGGCTGACAAAACCGGCAGCCGCGCGTGCAGCCGCGCCGAATCTCCACCGTCAGCCGATCATGCACAGTTTCTACATAGGGCACTAAGCCAATTGAATATTCTGGCATCGGCGGCGCCACCCGACGCAACACCCGCGCAGGCACATCCGCTCTATTCGGATGCACCGAGCCATCCTCTGCCATGTCATAAAAACGCGGCACATAAACACCCGGCACCTGAGCCAAATCCAGCAGAATAGCAGCGCGCGTCAATCCTGCCGCCTTGCCTTCTTCCAACACCAAGCCGATTTCAGGCAGCAGTTCCTCACCATCGCCTAAAGCAATGAAATCAAAAAACTCCGCATAGGGTTCAGGGTTAGAAGTCGCCGTACCACCGCCAGCAAAGACTATCGGCCAACTCCCCGCAGCGACATCCCACGGCGCATCCGGGTTCGCATCTCTTTCTTTTGCGGTTAGGGGGACTTGCCCTAGCGTCAACATCTCTAAAATGTTGGTCGCGCCCAGTTCGTAGCTTAGGCTAAAGCCAAGAATATCGAACTCAGGCAAGTCACGACGCGACTCTACAGCAAACAAAGGGCGGCCCACGTCTTTGAGTTTTTGAGCCAAGTCAGCAGCAGGAAGATAAGCGCGATCGCAGAGCTGACGCGGCTGCGCATTCAAAATGCTGTACAAGATAATGTGACCCAAATTGGACGCACCCACCTCATAAATTTCAGGATAGGTGAGCACCCAACGGATATCCGCGGATTGCCAAGGCTTGTGTACGGCCCCACGCTCATTGCCTAAGTAGCGCGCAGGTCGAGCAATATCTGCGTTCAGAAGATCTTCAATAGAAGTAGACGAAGGTAAAACAGCAGAGGAAGTCACAGCAAGCGGGGCCTAGCTATAGAGCCGGTATTTGTAGGGTCTTTCAGATTCGGCTATTACTATATCGCACCTATCGCTTGCCTATCGCACCTACGCTTGGCTACTGCACCCATAGCTAGACTTACTGTCTTGGCCATCTGTCCCTACTGTCTTGGCCATCTGTCCCTACTGTCTTGGCCATCTGCCCCTACTGTCTTGGCCATCTGCCCCTACTGTCTTGGCCATCTGCCCCTACTGTCTTGGCCATCTGTCCCTACAAGTCTTAGCCATAAAAAACCCAAAAAACGTTCCCTACCCAAGCGAGGAACGTCCATCTATCAAATATTGAACTTCTATCAAGTATTAAACTATCTATGACCTAGAGAACCATAAACCTAGAGAACCATAAACCCAGAGAACTGCGACATAGAAAAAGACTGAGTCTAGTTATCAGCTATACTCATCAGCAAAAAACAGATAGCAGAGAAGGCTCTACGTCCCAAAGCCCCTCTATTTCAGAGCGATTAAGCTTTTGACTCCCAAGGCATTCAGCGCATAGAACGCCCGGATAGCATCATCACCAGTTAAGAGCAGCATTTCCCCAGTAGGGGGGCAAAAAATAATTTTACTTTCCTACAGCTAACAACAGGCTACTCGTCCTAGCGCCATCCAACCTAAGCAACATACGACCTAGGAAACATTACGCAGTCTAATAAACACTATGCAGCCATCGCAATCGGTGCCTGCTCCACCATGGTGAACACACGATCCAGCTGAGTCAGCTCAAATACAATGCGAATAGCAGGTGGCGCAGAACAGATGCTCAACCGCTTGCTCTTAGAACGAGCCTCATTCAATACAGACATAAAAGAGACAAGTCCTGAGTTATCTAAAGACTCGACGTTGCTCATATCTACAACTATTTCAGAATCGCAACTAGCACGCATTGCCGAAACCAGCTCTTGCTCAAATTTCGCAGCACTTTCAGCATTTAAAACACCGGAAGGACAAATCACGGTCACAGAAGGGGTAAGCGTTGTCATTTTTTCTCCTCAATTGGCCTTATAAACAGTAATTACGACTGGAACTGCCTTGACTCTGCATGTGAACAAACATATAGGCCTTATCTGAACCAAGTCGCCTTTGCAGATAAATTTGTTTGAATCTTGACCCGTATTAGACCTTATTTAAAGTTTCCAGCAAGTATTACTGCTTAGCTTCATATTAAACAGTTTTTCTCGCGCACTTCGTTACAAAGCATACGTAACTAATATTCAATCACTCAAACAAAGATTCCAGATGCGATATGTCATAGACTACCCACCAAACATAAATGACATCCCAATCAACTTTAGGGAACCAGATAAGCAAGTCACCCTACCCGTAAAAGTACGCTACTACCAGTGTTTCTAGTAATACACATACATCTATAAGATAGAAATGACGCTTTTTTGTTCCTCAAAAAGGAACCCCATAAATTCATCCCATTGATAGGTTGTTTAAATCCCTCTTAAACTCAGATTACTCACCTTATTTAAAGACCTCAATAGTGTCTGTTTTGAGTACTTCAAACAAGTATCTATAATTTGTATTTTTAGCTACCAAAAACAACAGCTCGAAACATATCAGTTCACGACATTCAATCACTTATAAAAAGCGGCCTGTCTGTGCACTTAGGTTTAGTGATAAGTGAGTTTAGAACAGCCCAAATAACTTGTGGACAGATAGGAAAGTGGCCTATCACCAGCGCATAGCGAAATAGCTGCCTACGCCTATCCGCCAGCCTTTACTAAACTTCTGTCAGTGATAAGGATCGATTTAGGGTTCGATGATTTGCCTGAGAAGGAACCTTGGCAGGGGGAAACATATGGGGCTGGCTTCGCCAGAAGCTATGTAGAAAGGCATTTAAGCGATGGCGACCATTGTGTAACGCAACCTCATCAGGCGTCATCTTTAGGTGCACAAGCAAAGAGAAAAAATCAACATCGTAAGCCATTTCAAAGAGTTCAACAGGCCAAATCAAATCTGGGCAGCCCTCTAAGTCATATAGCGCTAGCTCAGATTGGGTAGAGCCTGAGGCCGCAGCTGCGATCGCATTTTGCCGTTCTTCTGCTAAGCCTTCTCCTGCTGGCAAACCTTGAATTAAGAGTGTTGGCCTAGCCCAACATAAACGGCGTGGAGCCACTAATTGGATTGCCTCCGCGTACAAGCGCGAGGTGTTGTGTTCTAAAAAGAGAATCTGAGAGGGCGCAATACTCATACAAAGACGCAGCCGCAATAAACGACTGCAACGCTATGTGACGACGGGTATGGTTCGCTAAGTTATGAACTGAGCTTGGCTGCTGACTAGCGCCAACACCAAGAAAAGCGACCTTTTAATAAGACGCGTTAAGATTTCTGTACATTTACTGATGACTTAATATTACCATCCTTATTCATTTGCCATAGGCTATATGAGGAGATTTAAAACCTAATCGCCCTGAAACCAGCGACTGGCGATAGAATAAAGCCCACAGAAACCCTCCATACGACACCCGCTCATAAACAGACCTATGGCCGCTTCTATTGGAACTATTGAAAAACCTGCTGTTTCAACGGTTCGTAAAATAGCCCCTCGGTACCGCGTACTCCTCCACAATGATGACTTCAATGGCATGGAGTATGTGGTGGAATGCCTTGTACAAACAGTTCCTTCATTGACCGCGCCGCAGGCGATCGACATCATGATGCAAGCTCACAATTCAGGCACAGGACTGGTGATTATCTGTGAGCTAGAACACGCCGAATTTTACTGCGAAAGCCTATGCAGCAAGGGATTGACTAGCACGATTGAACCAGACGAGTAAAGTAACCAACAGGCAGAGCACGAAACAAGCCGTAAACTAGACAACTCTATCTGCCCAACGAGTCACACTGATGAGACGCCAATTGATGATGGCAACACCTGAGGGATGTTAGCTCTCAGGGCTGTTGGCTCTCGGGGCTGTTGGCTCTCAGGGCTGTTAGGACTCGGAAGACTGTTGGTGATCGGAAGACTGTTGGTGAACTTAAAAAATGCTAAAACAGGCGGCCAACGCATGAAGAGGAGAGCATGAAGAGGTTGGAGCTGTGGATTAGAGCACGAGGTGCTTGGTCTCGAATATTTATCTTTCTGATTATGCTAGCGATCTCGTGGTCCCCCATTGCCGTCTGGGGCTATTTGATCCATCCATCCAACACGACAGAAATCATCACCTTAGCAGCGCTGTACATCCTCTTCCTCTGCGCGCTCCCTCAGTGGGGAAAGCGCATTCATCACTGGCCAAAACCTTTCCAATACTGCGGGCTTCGGCTCACAGCCACAACAATGCGAGAGCTGGGCACGGCCCTCGTGATTGGGGTCTTCGGCGTATTCGCATTATTTGGCATTTCTACACTGTTGGGTTGGTCAGCGCCTACACCGCCCAGCCCTCGCCTCGTTCGATTTATCTTTGAAGGGTTGCTGATGGCCTTAGCCGTTGGCTTTGCCGAAGAAATGCTGTTTCGAGGATGGATACTGGCTGAGCTGGAAACGAACTACACCGCGCGGGCCGCACTGCTCATGAATGCGCTCTTTTTTGCCGGAACGCATTTTATCAAGCCATTGAATGACATTATCAGCACCTCCCCTCAGTTTCTGGGTTTGGCGATGCTGAGTTTGGCGCTGGTGTGGGCTAGGCGAAGTCGCTCAAGTTCATCTGGGGAAACGAGCTTAGGCTATCCGATTGGGCTGCATGCCGGTTTGATTTGGGGCTACTACATTGTCAATGTAGGCGGGCTGAGTGAGCCGACAGGCCAGGTGCCTACGTGGGTGACAGGCATTAACGAGAATCCTTTAGCGGGTGCATTGGGGTTGGTTTTATTGGGTGCGATCGCCGCTCAGTTTGCCAAAATAGCCCAACCAAAAGCCCACGCAAAAACAGACAACCTCAACTGACTATGGCCAGTTGAGGTTGCGTCAGTTGAGGTTGCGTCAGTTAATTCATGCCACTTGAATTCATTTGGCATGAATGCATACCACTTGAACTAAACAGCGACTGCTGCTGGCTGATACGTCAGCACCTCTACACCAGATTTAGTCACCGCTAGCGTATGTTCAAACTGCGCAGACAGGCTTCTATCCTTCGTCACCGCCGTCCACTGATCCGGCAATAGCTCCACTTCGTAGCCGCCCATATTCAGCATCGGCTCAATGGTAAACACCATGCCAGGTCGGATTTTTTTCCCTTTTCCCCGTACGCCGTAGTGGGGAACCTGCGGTTCTGCATGAAAAACACGATGGACGCCATGGCCCACAAAATCTCTGACGACGGAAAAGCCTTCACCTTCTGCGTATTCTTGAATCGCTGCGCCAATGTCACCAATACGCCCGCCCACTTTGACCGCCTCAATGCCTAGCCAAAGCGACTTTTTAGTCACTTCCACCAGCTTGCGGGCTTCTGGCGAAACCTCTCCGACCAAAAACGTACGAGAGCTATCGCCGTGATAGCCATTCAGATTAGGCGTTACGTCTATATTAATGATGTCGCCATCCTGCAAAATCTCATCTTTGCTCGGAATACCGTGGCAAACCACTTCGTTAATGCTGGTGCAAATAGATTTAGGGAAATCAATCGCACCTTTGGGGCCAGGGTATCCGAGGGGAGCGCTCACCGCGCCATGTTCTTGTGTCCACTGTTCAGCCGCCTCATCTAACTCAAAGGTGCTGATGCCAGGTTTTACCATTGGCGCTAGGTAATCTAGTAGCTCAGATGACAGCTTACAAGCCGGGCGCATGGCCTCTAATTCACGGCTAGACAGTAGGGTGAGTCCTCTAAAAGGCGCGTCGGGGGAGTAGTCTTTCACGGATACTTATTCGCAGCATGGAACGTTCTCCTACTCTAGCGCGCTTTGATGGCGCTTTGGTGGTGCTTTGATGGCGTTTTCGTGGCGCGATAGGTAACCGCTTTGGAGTATGCTGTGCGCGAATGAGTTTTGGGATATGTATTGAAGTTTTGGCTGGCCTGTTTTTTACTGCTATTTGTGGGTGCAGAGCTAATAGAGTGGTTCTCGCATCTGGGCGCTGTGGGAAGCAGTATGGAAGCTTCTGGAACCTGGCTAATTCTGGGTGGAATGGGATTAGCAGCGGCCAGCAACGCAGCGCATTTGCCTAAACGAAATGCCCAGTCAGCGACGACACCAGCCACAACAATAGAGCAGAAGGCAAATGCAGAAGCAGACGATGCACTGGCCTCATCGGGGAAAAAAGAGCCAAGCCCTGCGGGTGTGAAGCGCAGTGAGTCTCAGGATGAACCAACCTCTATCGCAGCGCAATCGAAAGAAGATTCCATTTCATTTAAGGTACGTCTACCTTGGCGCTAGTCATCCATTACGGCCCAAATGTATAGGCATTGGATTTATCTGGCATTAGATTTATCCGGCCTTGAATTGATCACCCTCGGATTTATCGGATTCGGATTTAAGCGCAGACATAAATTGTTTGACGCCTTTACGAATAAGCGATCGCGGCATCAGCCGATTAGAAAAGGTCAGCACTTTATTCACGGTGCCGTGGACGGCAACCACCTGCCCTTTTTGCAGGGCGTCATAAGCGTATGAGGCCACCTCATGGGCGCTTGGCAGCTTATCAGAAAGGGGGCTATCTTCTGCGGCTTTGCCCATGGCGGCAACTTGCGCAAAGTTGGACTGGGTGGGGCCGGGGCAAAGCACGCTGACATTTACACCCGTCCCTTCCACTTCAGCAGCGATCGCCTCCGTCAAAGACAGCACATAAGCCTTCGTTGCAAAATAAACCGACATCAGCGGCCCCGGCTGAAACGCCGCCGTTGAAGCCACATTCAGAATGCCACCGGCCCCGCGCTGAATCATACCTGGTAAAAACAAATGACTCAGATGCGTGAGTGCCATCACGTTTAAAAAAATCATGCTCTGCTGCTTAGACCAATCACGAGTAGCAAATTCGCCATAGTCTCCAAAGCCCGCATTATTAATCAGTGTGTGAACAGAAAGGTTGTTTTGTTGAACCTGTTCAAATATCTTTTTGGGGGCGTCTGATTGGGTTAAATCGTGGCTAAAGACAAATGCTCGAATGTCATATTGTTCTGTAATTTCTGTTTTTAATTCAAGCAACTTATCTTCACTGCGAGCCACCAAAATAAGATCGAAACCTTTGCGGGCAAGTAGCTTCACAAAGGCGAGACCAATTCCACTAGAAGCCCCAGTCACAAGCGCGGTCTGGAGAGGAGTCTGGCGAGAAGCTGTATTCATGCAAGGGTTGTTGTATTAGTTAAAAGTGAGCAGCTGGGTTTACCGTACACTAACCGAAATTCGGCATCTTCTACCGCTAGGTGTGGGTTTTAGCACCCGTCAATAACAGGTCACAGTTGGCATGATGAATACATCGCATTTCGGAGACATTCCACATGATTGTTCGTCGTTACTGGCAACCTTTCTCACAGTTTAATCAAGAGTTCGCTGGCGTTAAAGAACAGCTCGATCAGCTTTTTGACGAGTTCGCTGGCGTTGAAGCTGCGCCCACCACATGGACACCTGCTGTCAGCTTAGTGGAGAGCGAAGATACCCTCACGCTCCATGTTCAGCTACCTGGCGTAGATGCTAATCACATTGACGTACAGGCTAGCCGTGAAGTGGTCGCCATTTCGGGTGATCGCAAAGCCCCTGAACTCAGCGAAACCGACAAGCTACGCCGCAATGAATTCCGCTATGGTTCCTTCCGCCGCGTGGTTTCTCTACCAGTTGCCATCGATCCTAAAACGGTGACGGCTGACTACGAAGCCGGTTTGCTGGTGCTGACGCTGCCTAAAGCAGAAGAGGAGCGCAACAAAGTGGTGAAAGTAAGCATAGCGGGCGCAGACAAGCCAGCACTGGCGGAAGACAGTGCTGATAGCGAAGCCAGTGCTGATGCGTAGTTTGATAAATCACGATGGCCAGACCAGTCGTGCTGGCCATCGTGAGCATCTATGGCTTCCGTCACTTTAGTTACGTCACATCAGCCATCAAACAGAGGCTTGGGTGGTACTCTCCTCCCACGCCAAGCCTCTTTTCCTTAAGCATTTCCTCAAGACCGAGCACTACTTGAGATAACAAATTTAGGTACAGACTCTAGCGGGTGATCTATCAAGGTCACCCGTTTTCTTTGGCACGCCCCGTTTTCTTTGGCATGCATCGTCATAGAAACGTTTTATCGCGTTTCAAGACTTACAAAGGAACGATCTTCTATGCTGATAGGCGTAGCTTTTAAAGATGGTTCAGTGCAATGGCAAGCAGTGATTTGACAATGCCTCCAGAGGCTCAAGACATCCCCCAAATCGGACTGCTTACGATGATGCGCCTGGGCGTGTTCAATATGGGGCTTGGCATTATGTCTTTGCTGACCTTAGGCGTACTCAACCGGGTAATGATTGATGAATTGCGGGTACCTGCATTAGTGGCCGCAGGGGCGATCGCAGTACATCAGTTCATGGCTCCCGCTCGCGTTTGGTTTGGCCAACTTTCCGACTCCAAACCCTTACTGGGCCACCACCGCAGCGGCTACATTTGGCTCGGCATCACCAGCATGTGGGTCACTGCCTTCGTCGCTGTACAGGTCATGTGGAAGCTAGGCGAAAACATTGCCCAATCGGGCTGGGGGCCAGGCGCTTATCCGTGGGTCGGGCTACTTTCCATTGTTTTTGCCCTATACGGGCTGGCACTCTCGTCTACCTCTACGCCCTTCACCGCCTTGCTGGTAGACGTTTCAGACGAAAAAACAAAATCAAAAATCGTCGGCATTGGCTGGTCAATGCTAATGCTCGGCATTGTGGCAGGCGTCGGCATCGTTAGCTCAGTGCTTGGCCCCTTAGAAGGCGCCTCTTCAGTCGCAGAACTGCGAGCCCCCATCAATCGACTGTTTGTAATTGCCCCGGCGATTGTTTGCGCGCTCGCCCTGATCAGCACCTTTGGCGTTGAGAAAAAGTACTCGCGGTTAGAACAGCGCTCCGCCGCAAGCGGGCGAGAAGATAGTGTGACGCTAAAACAGGCCATCAAAGTCCTCACCGCTAGCCGACAAACCGGTGTGTTCTTTTGCTTTTTGCTGGTATTGAGTCTGAGCCTATTTACGCAAGACGCCATCTTAGAACCCTACGGCGGCCAGATTTTCAATATGCCGATTAATAAAACCACCGCGCTCAACGGCTTCTTTGGCGGGGGTACCTTACTCGGCATTATTTTCACCAGCTTTGTGCTGGTTCCCTTAATGGGCAAAAAACGGACGGTAAAAGTGGGCTGTGCAGCGGCAGCGGTTTGTTTAGTCGGCCTCGCGGCGGCAGGGACAACGGCGAATCCAGCCGTTCTGGGCGGCGCAGTCGGCCTATTTGGCATTGCGGCAGGGCTGCTGACCACTGGCTCGATTATTTTGATGATTGATTTGACGGCGGCGGAGACGGCAGGCACCTTTATTGGGGCTTGGGGCTTAGCGCAGGCAATGGCTCGAGGCAGCGCCTCTGTGTTGGGCGGGGCGCTGCTCTCCTTGGGCAAAAACCTAACGGGCGCAGCAGCCGTCGCAGAACCGACTGCTGAGCAGTTGCTCCCGGCTTATGCGCTGGTGTTTTGCACGCAGGCGGTGGGGATGTTGGTGGCGATCGCGCTAGTCAGCCGCGTCAATATCCAAGAGTTCCAACTCGACGCGAAGCAGGCCATCACCGCCGCCCTCGAAACAGATTTGGACTGATTTCTTCCAGCTCACAAGCTTTGTCAGATCGCCAGCACTCTGTCAGCCCATACAAAGCAACCGCGCAAAGCCGGGAGCCTAAAAAGCAGAAGTCTGAAAAAAAATCTCAAAAGAAGCCTGCTAAACAACTGCTGTTAATGCCTTACGGAAAATAACTTTATCGTCGCCGGGGCTGTAAAAATCTCTGATACGAGCTTCCTCGTCATAGCCATTTTTCCGGTAGAACGCGCGGGTCAGCTCAAAGCCATCGACCCCTGAGGTTTCTACAAGCAAAATGCGCTCCTTACGTTCAATCAACGCCTGCTCAACACAGGTCAATAGCGCAGTGCCTCGGCCTTTCCCTTGCTCAGTAGGGTGAACGCCAATGAAGTAGAGATTCCACACACCGTCTGCAAACGCTTCGGGAGCGTAATAAGCGGCACCGAGAATACCCGCTTCATCACTATCGACAATCCAAACGTCATCGCCTTCGCCCTCTGGATCGAGATGGGCTTGCATCATACCGCCAAAGCCTTCAAGCTCCTCAGGCTGAAATAACCCAGTCGCTTCAGCTAACGCTAATAACGCAGCCATATCATCGGGTCTAGCGGGTCGGATCATCGGAATATGCCTGTTTTATTTACATGCATGGAGCATACAAATTTTATTTATGTGCGTCAAGCATATAATCAACACAGTCAAGGCGACATCCAAAGTGATATCAGCGTGCATATACTCGCGTATATGTCCTCATGTGCATGGCCTTACAAGGCATACGCTAAGAGGTTGAGGGCGGTGCTTGAGAAGATGAACCACACAGCCGTAAATCAGAAAGACGTGAATCAGAAAGACGTGGGCAAAAAAAAGATTGAGAATATAGTTGGCGCACTGTCTCTGGCACTTTCAGATGACTTACTCCAGGCCGCACAAAACCATGCGCCGACGTCTGCCCCAGCCGCCGCCATCTCGTTAGTAGGACATATGCCGGGAATGACGATTAATCATTTACGCAGCGCGTTAGGACTTTCTCACCCTGGCACCGTGAGGCTAGTGGATAGGCTGGTTCGAGATGACCTGGTGAAACGAGATCGCTCCACCACAGATGGTCGCGCAGTGGCCTTAACGCTAACCGTCTCTGGAGAGGCGATGTGCCAGCACATTTTGGCATCTCGGCAGAACACACTGGCTCGCGCACTGGCCAGCTTGAGCCACGATGAACGAGAAACCTTAGGCAAGCTCGCTGAGACCATGTTGCAAAACATCCTCAGAGACGAAGCACACGCCATTCAGACCTGTCGCCTTTGCGACCCGGTAGTGTGCACCAATTGCCCGGTAGAAGCAGAAATTGTGAGCCGAGAAGGGAGTGAGCCACTCGGCTAAACTGACTTCCTCGGCTAAACTGACCGACTCGGCTAAACTGGCTCACCTAGCGAAATGGACTTACTCAGCTAACACGGTTTGAATATCAGCGCCGGGAGCGAGCATTTTATGAATCGGGCATTTATTTGAAATGGCGAGCAGGCGGGTGCGCTGTTCAGCCGTCAAGTCTCCCGTGAGATAAAGCTGAACGAGAATTTGATAGCGACCGGCGGCTTTGGAAACCTGCATCTCAGCAGAGACGGCTTCTAGCGGCCAGCTTTTGCGCTCGGCGTACATTTTGAGGGTAATGGCTTTGCATGCACCGAGGCCGGAAACCACTAATTCGGTGGGAGTGGGGCCTGCGTTGGTGCCACCGAGGTGAGTGGGTTCGTCAGCGGTAAGCTGAAACTGACGAACAGCAATCATTTGGCGGAAGCGATCGCGAGTCGAAGCGACCGAAATCGTTTGCGTAGAATCAGACATAGCGAGTTCATCCCCGATGAAGGAAGACAGGTTCTGATTAGAAGGTTACAGATTTAGGGCATCTGTCATGGAGAATAGAAGTCAGTTGATAGAAGAATGTAATGACAACGACTGATTTCTGGGATGAGGTAACCGGGTTTGCACAGCAGATAACGACCGAGGTGGGCGATCGCCTCTTGCAAGCCTTTGGCAGTGCAACAGCTGAACAAAAAGCGGACGGCAGCTTGGTCACTGAATATGACAAGTGGGCAGATCAGGAATTGAGCGATCGCATACGCAAAACCTTTCCTGACCACGGCGTCCTCAGCGAAGAAGCCGAACATACCTTCCCAGAAACCGACTGGTGCTGGGTCATTGACCCCATCGATGGCACCACGAACTTCACCCGAGGCGTTCCGCTGTGGGGCATTTCGTTAGGGCTGTTATACAAAGGCACGCCCGTTTTTGGGCATGTGCATATCCCCACCATTGATGAACATTTCTATGGCTTTTGGGCAGGTGACTCTGGGTTAGAGATGCCCGCAGGTGCCTTTATAAACGGCAACCCAATTAGCACAGCCTCAGATGCACCGTCTGGTTCTCACTTTTTCAGTTTGTGCGCGCGCAGCATTAAGGTATTGCAGAAGCCATTTCCCTGCAAAATTCGGATGCTGGGCGTAGCCACATACAACTTGCTAACGGTGGCCTCTGGGGTAAGCCTTGGCGCGGTGGAAGCAACACCAAAAATTTGGGACATCGCGGCGGTGTGGGCCATTACACAGGCAGCAGGCGCGAGTTGGACCGTGCTGGATGGCACACGAGCCTTTCCGCTGGTAGCAGGTAAAGATTACAGCACCCATCCGTTTCCGACGCTGGTCACTCGGCCTGATTTGGTCGAAAAGTTTGAGCCTTTAGTGAGTGTAATTTTGCAGTAGGCTCACCGGATTAAGGCTGAGATGCAACACAATGAGCGGCAACACCATAAGCGGCAACACCAGACAAGGGCTTTAACCGCCCCGTCAGCCCCTTTTAACAACAACCGCAACAATCACGACAAAACAGGTGCAAAACCTTGTGCTACCTTGTGGGGCATTGTCGCGCAAACTTGCAACGAACTGACAGAGCAAGCAGCTTAGCAAGCAACTGCGCACACCCCGTTCTGAAGCCACTATTGCATCTGTCGAGTTAGTTATTGCCCATCAGATTACGGATCAAAGTGATTGCACTTTTTGGGTAAATTGGCTCAGATTGTGACCCATCTTAGACCAGAAAAATATGGTGAACATTGCCCCTCAATCAACATCAGAAATTAAGTGGCACCTGCCCGCTAGCTATCCTAAACTCCATCCCAAACGCAACAGCATCATGACACTCGCCGTCACTCGGATCGAAGACAATGCCAGCACCATTGCAGAAGGGCCAATGTGGACAGATAGCAAAGGACGCCCCCAATGGAGCATCAAGAGCATTAATGGCACGCCATTCTCTGTTTTTGAATCTGCATATGGCCTGACACAAGCAGACTACCGACTCGACTATTGGGCAGAACCGCTCAAGCATCCTCGCCATGCCCAATCGAAATAACCCAAGCAAATAGCAAGTCTACTGAGCGTTAGCACTACTGAGCGTTAGCACTAAACGCTGGCAACGCACTGGCACCTAAAAATAAAACCAGCTGCGCCACCACAATGCTCGGGCCAGAAGGCGTATTCAGCAAACCGGAAAAGAACATACCCGCAGCGGCACTAAAGGCACCGAGTCCGGCAGAAAGCAGGACGTAGCTAGTAAAGTTGCGGCTGAGGGCGCGGGCGGCGCAAGCGGGAATAACCACAAAGGCACCCACCAGCAGTACACCGATCGCTTTGATAGAAGTGGCCACAAGCAACGAAAGCAACACCATAAATGCGTTGCGATGAAGCCGTACGTTTACGCCCCGCGCTATGGCCAACGCCTCATTTAAAGACAGCAGCATTTGAGTCCGCAGCGTGAGCCCCATAAACACGCTACACAACAAAAACAACACTGCACTGATGAGCAAATCCGCAGAACTGAGCGCGAGAATATCGCCGAACAGCAGCGTTTGAATATTGCCTTGGTACTGCCCTGACAAGCTCAGCACAATCACAGAAATCGCCAGCGACGAAGAGTAAATCAAGTTCAGCAGAGCATCAGTCCACAAATCTGTTTTTTCGATTAGGTACGTCACGCCCAGCGCAAACAACAACGCAAACGGAATCACCACCGCCATTGGGCTGCTAATGCCCAAAATGAGGCCAATACTGACCCCCAGCATGGCGGAGTGCCCTAACGCATCGCTAAAAAATGAGAGCTGACGCACAACGGTTAAGCTCCCGAGCAGCCCGCCCGTTAGGCCAGTGAGGATACCGCCAATAAGCGCCCGCTGCATGAACGGAAATTGGAATAGATCGATTGCGTCACTGATCATGTTCAAATCTCAACCCTGTGCAAGTACGAACCCATGCAGCACTTCATCACGCTCACAGCAGGTGCCCTTTAATGCAGGAGCCTCTTAATGCAGGTGCCCCTTAATTAAAAACCACACACGCAAGGAACCACACACAAGCCCTGCCTTGAATCAATGCGTATGCCGGTACCGCACAAACTCTGACCCATACGCCGCTGATAAATTCTCCGGCCTCAGCGCCATCTCCGGCACGCCTTCACACAGCACCCGCCGATTTAAACAAATCACATGGTCGCAGTGCTTTCTCACCATGTCCAAATCGTGTGAAATCTGCAAAATTGTCCAGCCTTGCTCTGCCTTTAGCTCATACAAAAGCTGATAAAAATCCGCTTCGCCCCGCACATCTAGCCCAGCGGGCGCTTCGTCTAAAATGAGCAGCTGACGCGATCGCACTAAACAATACGCTAGCAAAACCCGCTTCGTTTCGCCCCCCGATAGCGCGCTAATAAACTTCCGAGCCAAATGCCCTGCCGACACACGCTCTAGAGCAGAGCGCACCGCCTTCTGCCGTGCCTTTGCCTTCGTCCACGGCCATGAAAAGCCCAGCCGATCCCACCCCAGTGCCACCAGCTCACTCACCGTTAGTGGAATGCGCCTATCGACTAAAAAATTCTGTGGCAAATACGCCACCTGCTGCCGCACTGCCGACAGCGAATCTCTGCCAGAGAAGCCCTGCCAACGGCCCTGACTAGCCACTGACTGCCCTAATAGCTTCACCGAGCCAGTCTCACAGGGCAAAATCCCCAAGATCGCCTGCACCAGCGTACTTTTGCCTGCACCATTCGGGCCAATAATCGCCACATCCGTGCCCGACTCAATCCGAAACGACACATCTTGCAGAGTCGCCTGAGGCCCCCGGCGCACCGATAGCTGATCAATTTCTAGCACCACATTCGAGCCAGTATCCAAATCAGCTCCTAACCTTGCATTACTCATCAGCCGCTGCCTCGAAAGCTGTCTGCAAATTTTCCACGTTTTCTCGCATCACAGAAAAATCATCAGTGGTTACAACCTGTAATTCTGTCTGCGCTGGCCTGGCCCATTCAGGTCTGGCCCGTTCAGGTAGCCATTTAGAGCCGCCATTGCCCAAAACCTCTGCCGACAGAGTAATGCAACCCACCGCCAACAGTATCCATGCAAAACCAAATGCGGCCTTAAAAGGAAATGCCATCGCCTTCAATTCACCAAAGACAGTCTTAGGTCAAATCAAATTAGCACAGAATGATAATCATTATCATAATCGTGATGAACGGAAGTAACCACGCGCAATACACGTTCATCACAGCGAGACTGAGATGGGCACCTTAAATCCATCAAGGTTGCTCAAAATATGCCCATCTCAGCTATGCACTTTTTGCGATCGCAAATCGGAACCCATCTGTTCTACGGCGGCATTTTCTTCAGCACCTCATACAAACGCAACCAATCGCGTCTATGAATACCGCACACGAAGACACTGCTCACGAAGAGACCGTACCTGAACAGGCAACAGAACGGCAAAATGGTGGTTCAGACGCGCTCAGTTCCAACGTAGACGCGCTCAGTTCCAACGTAGACGCACTCATAGCAGACGATAGCACCCCTGAGGCATCGACCAACCTCTCCACGTTCACAGACGCAAGCACATGTGCAACAGAACACGCCCTGTTGTTCTCAACCCAGTTCAAACGAAAAACTAGCCGACGACTCGTTTGGCTAATCTGGCTGTGCTTTAGCCTCGGCTCAGTTATCTTCGGTCGCTTAGTACAGCAATTGCCAACGCCTGGCCTGCAATGGGTGGGGTATGGCGCTTCAGCGATCGCCCTAGTCAGCCTCTATCTCTACATCATCAATACAGCCCCCATTCACGGTTACCCTCAGCTCCTATCGCAATTCCAACAGCGGCTAGAAGCAGAAGGTTTTAACACCAACGAGGGCGTGTTTGTAGGCTTTTCCCCTTGCGCAGAAGTCAGAAATTATGACAGCCATACCGTATGGGATATCGGCTGGCTGCGCTTAGCGGGCCATCAGCTTTACTACGTCGGTGAAAAACTACGATTCGCGCTCAGCACACACCAAGTCACCCATATCGAACTCAAGCCAGACATCGCTGACTTTGTCAGCACCTACGCGGTTGCCATCCAGTGGCAAGGCCCAGCGATTGAAATACGAGATTTCGCACATCCAGATTTCAATGGCCATGCCTTCCGCCTACAGCCCCTCCAAGGCACGTCTCTCAAGCAGCTCAAGCCCTTGGCTCAATCACTCAGAAACGACCTAGAAGACTGGCATATCGGCAAGCACACCGAAAAACTGGCCGCAGGCAAGGAAAGCGATCGCCTACAGCCCCTACAGCCACCGAAATTGGTCGAAAGTACCAGTAAGCCCATGCCAACCCTGAGCCTCGGCCTTGGAGTACTAGTCTGGATAAACTTTCTCTCGATTTCATTTGCGATCGCCACGATCACCGGTTCCTTTCGCCTTACCCCATCTCTCACCCTGTTCCTATGGGTAATGCCAACCATCGGAGCCGCCCTACAACTATGGCCGCCTCTGCAAAGAACGCTCAAGCCTCCCGCATAAGCCCTCTCCCACGCAACAGCCCCACAAACAGGCCATCAGCAAGCTACAATCCTCTAGCTAACCGCCCATCCTCCTGATCCCATGACGCTCAACATCGGCGACGCCGCCCCCGACTTCTCCATGCCCGATGCCGACGGCAACACCGTCAGCCTCACCGACCTCAAAGGTCAACGTGTCGTCATGTTCTTCTACCCCCGTGACAACACACCTGGCTGTACCAAAGAAGCCTGCGCCTTTCGCGATGCCTACGCAGACCTCCAAGCCAAAAACGTCGTTGTCCTCGGCGTCAGCACCGATAACGCCAAATCCCACACCAAATTTGCCACCAAGCACAATCTGCCCTTTCCGCTACTCGTAGATGAAAATGGCGAAGTAGGCACCCGCTACGAATGCTACGGCCTCAAAAAAATGTACGGCAAAGAATACATGGGCATTACCCGTAGCTCCTTCATCATTGGCCCTGATGGCACCCTCGAAAAAATTTATCGGAAGGTGAAGCCAGAACCCCACGTCGCCGAAGTCATCACAGATATCAATGAACTCACGGCAAGCTGACGCGCCTTAAACCCAGTCACCATTAGCCCAGTCACCATTAGCCCAGTCATTCACCCAAACGACGCATCATCAGCTTTGGATCGCACTGCTATGGCCAAGCCTCCTAACCCACTTCGCAGACTACTACGGCCCGTACGCACCCTGCTGGGGCTATTGCTGCGCCGCCCACTGGTAGGCGCGAGCATTATCCCGCGCCTACCAGACGGTCGAATCGTACTCATTCGCAGACGCGATACTGGCCAGTGGGGTCTGCCCGGAGGCATGGTCGATTGGGATGAAGACATTCCCGCCGCCGCCAAACGAGAGCTAAAGGAAGAAACCGGCCTTACCCTCACCAAAATTGGCCGATTGGTGGGTGTTTACTCAGCCTCAGAGCGAGATCCGCGCTTTCACTCTATCTGCGTAGTATTGGAAGCCTCCGTAGACGGCACCTTTAACATTCTCGATGAAGCGGAGATTATGGACGTTCAGGCATTTAATGCCGAGGGATTGCCCATGCCGAACATGGCCCATGATCATGAAATTCAGCTCAATGACTACTTCGCCGGCAAAACAGTAGTGGCCTAAATGAGCAAGTGGCCTAAATGAGCAAGTGGCCCAGCCATATATCTCAGCCATGAGCCTCTAGCCATAAGTCCTTGTCTAAAAGCCCCAGAAGCCTTTAGTACGTCACAAGCTGAGGCTTTTTCTTACGGGGCTTTACACGTGTAGGGTCAATATCCACCACCAGGCTCTCCAGCGTTGTCATGCGCTTCGCATGAGTAATTGTATTCACCTGAAAAACCAAACCATGGTCAATATCGAGAGCCGTCAGCCAACCGCTTTTGGGATGATAGCCTCCAGTATCAATATCTAGCCAACCGGGGCCTCGTGCTATTTGTCCCGGCTTAACACCAGGCAATGTAAACGTAATGGTGTGCCCAGTAATAATCCATTTATCTTCGAAAAGACGTTGGTTATGACTGTGAAAAACATCTCGAATCCAGCAAAAATCCATTTGGGTCTGTGCGCCCACTGTTTTCTTAGGATCCAATCCAGCATGAGCCAAAAAAACATCCCCTAAGTCTAGGCAGAGTGGCAGCGTTTTCAACCATTCCACATGCTCTAGTAGCGCCTCAGTAGAAGGGTAGCTGGTCAAGGTCGGCTGTCCGCCGCTGTGCAGCCAACCATGAAACGCACCCAAATGCGGATCATCATCTGGAAAGGCATTGAGCAGCAGATGCTCATGATTACCTAGAACACAGGCGTGCTTGCCTCTACGCACAAACTCGACGACCTGGGCACTTTTTGGGCCTCTGTCTATGAGGTCACCGACAAAATAGAGCTGATCCTGCTGAGTGGGCGCGATCATCGCCACCAAACGCATTAGACCATCGTAGTGACCATGAATGTCTCCAAAAAATATGCGACGACTCATGCAACTACGTAGGGAACTTGTACTTTTCTTATTATGCCTAATTGATAGGTTAACCCATCAATTACGGCCATGATTTATTAAACAGCCCACCGCTTCTTAAACAGCCCACCGCTTCTTAAACGCAGGCCACCGTTTCTTAAACTCACGACACTGTGACATCACACAGCGCCCTCAAGCAGCAACCGACAGCAACTTTTTTAGTCAGGCAGATCTGTCACTTGAATGACCAGAAATTGGCTGCGGGCTTGCCCCGTAGAACTCAAAACTTGCCACAACACCATGTAGTTGTTGTTCTGATCATCGTCATGAGGCTGCTCCCAGTCGGGCGTCTCCTTAAAGCTAATCGCCCCTGTATTTTCGTCTATGACAAACTTATTCATATCGGGGCCGTCTTGCAACCGATAAATCAGCTTGCTGTTGGGGGCATCCGTAGCACTCACCTGGGCCACAGTGGTATCGTTCTCAGCGACTTGAATAAAGGCGCTGTTGTTTGGATCGTTTTGAGGATAGACGATGGCCAATTGCGGAGCAGGCTGTACCTCTGTGGTGTTCACAGCGTCAGGGATAGAGGTCGCATCACTATCCGGAGAAGACGACAGCTCTTGGCAGCCTACCAAAACGAGTAGGCAAGAAAGGGTCATTTTGTAGATGAAGCGGCGCATATTGAAACGAAAGAGAAACGATAGAGAACCACCTAGTTGGAAGGAATGACAGATTGAGTTTAACGGAAGGCGTCGATGAAGATTGGCACAACATCAGAGAGCAAAGGGATTTGCAAAAGCAAAGCACCTGAGCGAGCGTCATTCAAGGCCGTCTAAGTACTGCTTGCGTGTTTTTAATCACATACATATCATCTATTACTTACATAAAATTGCATGCAAAGTTGACAAACAAACTTTTTGAACTAGGAAGTGACTAAGCACCTTACCTTTTTCTTTCAGTCTGCCGTCTTCTTGTCAGAACAATTTTATTGATTCAATTCAACAGTAGTTCAACAGCGATGTGTTCTCATAGACCTTCACAACCCATCGGCATTATTCGCTACATGGTGCTTTTTCCGAGTATTTCACCCTAAATAAAGTGCTTCACCATTGTTTGGAGAAGCCCCATCAGAGCTACTTTTTCAAAGATGCTTAACCTGAATAATTACGAAGACGAGTAATCCCAACAAAAAGCTCCCAGAGAGATCTATCTCTGAGAGCTTTTTGTTTTTTTACAGCGAGAGTAAATAGTAACAAGTGAGAAATGCCATAAATTTCACATACAAATCTTCAGAGCATTCTCATTTTAGGGACGTCTTTGTCTGCTGATGCGCGCTTAGCCCGTTACCGTTTATGCATCCGCTTTTTCCAGCGTAAATCCTGCATCTTCAATCATGGCAAAATCCTGCTGGGCAGATTGCCCTGGGGTGGTGAGATAGTCGCCTACAAAGATGGAGTTGGCAGCGTAGAGGCCGAGGGGCTGGAGCGATCGCAAATGAACTTCTCGGCCCCCTGCGATGCGAATTTCTTGGCTGGGCAGCAGCAGGCGGAACAAGCACAAAATGCGTAGGCAACGCTGAGGCGTCAGCTCCTTGCGCTCAGCAAAGGGGGTGCCTGGAATGGGAATCAAAAAGTTGAGCGGCACGCTGGTAACGTTTAGCTCACGTAGCGAAAGAGCTAGTGACACAATATCTTCGTTGGATTCGCCCATGCCAAAGATGCCACCGGAGCAGGTAGTAAGCCCTGCAGCCTGAACAGCTTTGACGGTGGAGAGGCGATCTTGGAAGCCGTGGGTGGTGCAAATATCTTCGTGGTGGCTTTCGGCAGTGTTGAGGTTGTGGTTAATGCGGTCTACCCCAGCAGATTTGAGCTGCTGGGCTTGGTCTTCGTTTAGCAAACCCAGGGTGGTGCAAACGCGCATGGGGTAGGTATCTTTCACCGTGCGCACGGCTTCTAAAATACCGTCAAAAACTTTAGGCGAGGGGCTACGGCCTGAGATAGCCATGCAAAAGGTGCCTGCTTTCATTTCATGGGCGCGGCCAGCTGCAGCCAGAATCTGTTCTTTGGCCATCAGGGGATACTTTTCAATCTCTGCGCCGGAGATTTTGGACTGGGAACAATAGTGACAGTCTTCGGGGCAGAGTCCGCTTTGGGCATTGAGCAAAAAGTGGAGGCGGACGCGATCGCCCCAGTAATGACGACGCACGCGATGCACAGCAGCTAGCTGATCGAGCAAGACGGCATCTGGTGCGTTGAGGATCGCTAACGATTCGGCTTGGGTGAGCACTTCTCCCGCTAGAGATTTATCTGCAAGCTGCTGCCAGTTGGGCAGTATAGAGATCTCTTCAGTGGGTTGTTTTGGGGATTGACCTAAACTGGAAGTTACCGCAGGGTTAGAAGCCACATTCACCATAGAGTTGTCTGCCGGTTACTGAAGGCCGGTTACTGATACGAATCATCGTTGAAGATTTTACGTTATGGCCAACCTCACGCGTATGAACCGACACAAGTCTTGTAATCGATCAATCACCCTGATTCGCCATGGGCCTCCGGCGGTCTCGCTGCGTCAGCGGGTTGGCGGCCATCAGTTTCGGCAGTTTGTGGAACGTTACGATGCGGCAAGAATTGCGCAGCGGGCGCTGCCACCGCTTGCGGTACGGCAGGTGGTGGCGAATGCAGATGTGGTATTTGCGAGCAATCGACCACGGGCTACGCATACGGCAGAACTGCTGGGTGTGCCGGTGCCACCAGTGGTGGATTCGCAGTTTAGAGAAATTGAGTTTCCGGTAGATTTCCCGCGTCATTTGAGGTTTTCAGCGCTGACTTGGTCGGCGATCGCGCTGGCGCTTTGGCGGCTGGGCTACACGTCGCGTTCTGAGTCTTTAGCGCGCAGTCGTCAGCGGGCGCAGCTGGCTGCCGATACGCTAGAAGGGCAGTTGGCTCGGCCTTCTTGTGAAATAGGCTCGGTGGTATTGGTGGCTCATGCGGGCATTAATCGGCTGATTGCAAAGGAGCTGCGGCGGCGAGGTTGGCGAGGCAGAACGTTACCCAATAGTCAGCATTGGGGATGTACGACTTACTGCCGCTAGCTTTTGTGCTGGGTTCTTTTTCCCATACTTTTTTCCCACACTTTTTACAGATGCCATGACGGGTGAGATCGATCAATATTAAGAAGTTGTTACTCTTTTGAGAGATAGGCTTCTTTTTAGCCTCTGTCTCGCGTTTATTTATGGTTAATTCAATGCAGGCAGGCCAGTCTCAGGGTCACACTCAAGAGCAGGCGCAGGTGCAAAGCCAGAGCCTTTATGAGGTGACGCTTTCAGGGGCGATCGCGCTTGCGAGAGAAGGAAAGAATTACGAGCAGGCGAGCGCTCAGTTTGAGGCACTAGTAGGTCAGCTAGAAGCTGATAGCGCCAAGGCTGATAGCACAGGCGCTCATAGCTCAGAGGCGAGTAAGCTGCTGAAAATGCTTTGGAAGGAATATGTTTCTGTGCAGCGTTCGGCTATTTTTTATGAGAGTCTGAGCGAGGCTGAAGCAGGGCTTTCTGAGAAGATGGCTGAGAGCACGATTCAGCTGAAGCGCAATTACATGCGTTTGATTCAAGAGCAGTAAGTTAAAGGGCGTTCTACGCAGGCTTAGGATTGGGTTCTTTGGCCTGCGGTTATTAGGCTAGGGTTCTCAGCCTGGGGTTCTCAGCCTGTGATTACTGATCTACGATTACTGCCCTACGATTACTAGGCGACCGTCCTCGATTCGGACATCGCTGAGACTCATATCTTGTTGATCTAGGAGTGCTCCAATTTGCTGCTCAATTTCGCCTTGAGAAATACCGAGCTGATCGGCGACGCGGCCAACCGGAAGGCGTAGCTGGCCAAAGCGAACGTAGGTATCTTCTAGGCTCAGTTCTCCGTTAACAATTCTGGGAGCGCCTTCTACACCGACGTAAACATCTCGGTTTGCGAGGAAGGGAAAGGTTTGGGTAAGTTGTTCTACAGCTTGGCGACCTTCGGTGGGTAGTGCGTCTAAAGGCAGATCAGAAAGGTTAATTTTGGCACCGCTTTCGATGCGGTCATTTTTGATGGCGGTGGTGATATCTTTGGCGGCATCTAGGATGGGCGCTGTGTAAGGGCGACTCGCGATCGCATCGGTAACCATCTCATTTAAATCGGATGAAGAGAGGGTAAATGAGGTGTCGCTATTCGCTGTGACAGGAGCAGCGGGGCTAGCGGAAGAATTATTGGCGGTACGTTGGGTTACCGTATTTCGCGCTGTAGCTTGGGCCGTATCTGGCGCCGAGTTTTGAGCCGTATCTTCGTAAATTGCATTCCCAGAAACATACCCCTCTGGAAAGCGGCCGCCATTCTCTGAGGGTGGCGTGCTTTCAATGACGGTGCTAGGAACTGTGCCGCTGCCGGTACCAGTGGGCAAAGTAGCTGTTTTAATGCCTGCGTAGCCAAAGCCTGCGCCGATGGCACCCGCCACAATGGTCAAACCAACCAGTAATACTTTCATGGACACAAGACTCTCGAATAGGGGAGAAAGAACAACGCTGTAACGGTATATTCAGCGTACAGAATGCTTATTCCGGTAGCGCACTTTGTTGTGACACTTCGGGTTCACGTTGCTTAGCCACATCAAGCTGCTTGGCTATATCTAGGCACATCGCCATCGGTGCAGTGGTTTTTATAGCTTGCGCTGAGAGGTGGGTGCGGGTTGCGGCAAATCCGGAGGCTTGTAATTGGTGAATTAACTGATCTCGAGGAGGAATATCCATGCGGCCTCGTCTGCCGATTTCGGCGAGTGGATAGTAGTAAGGCGGTAGCATCGATTCAGCTTGCATCGTTTCAAGTAAGGGCTGGCAGTTTGAACTCACCGAAGAACAGGTTTGGGCAATTTTCTGCATCTTGGCCAGATACTCAATGTTATGCAGTGGGCCAAGCCACATAGGGCCGCTAACGACAGGCGTCTGTTCAGCGCCGCAAGGACACGCGACACGACCTATTTTTTTCCAAGGAACCGTTTGAAAATGGCCGCAGTGATAGCAGTAAGCAATAAACCCGTAGGCATCGAGCGTCCACCGGGCACCGGCGTGAGGCCGACTGATGCGAACCATGACACGGTTCACTTCGCCGTGATGATAAGCAAATATGGGCGCAGCATGAAGGTCACGGGCAGCGGCTTGTTGGGCGATTTGGCCCAGAAGCAACCGCAGCCCTTGTTCGTGAGGAGCCGGATGAGATCTGGCGTATGCGCCATAGGTTCGGAGGCTTTTGCTAGGGGCACGTCCGCTGGTAGCGCGGCCATCTGTGCTGGCTAAATACAGCAGCCCGCCGAGCTTAATGGCCCAGAGTGCGGTGCTGAGGTGCGGCATGGGAGAGCCAAAGCTATCGATATCGATAAGGTCGTAAAAGTCTTGGCGCTGATGACAGTCGAAGAAGACTGTGTTCGCATCTTGATGGGTGATTTGATAGCGAGCTGGGGGCAGCTCATCTGTTGCGAGTGTACTGGCCAGGGTATGGAGATTTGCCGAAAGCTGATCGTGTAAGTCTGGATTGCCTTCGTTGGCCCATACGTAATCGGCTTTGGCTTCTAGCACGTATCGCAAGGGTCTGACGCCGCAGCCAGTCATGGCATCGAGCACTCGGAGACGATGGGTCTGGGCTTTGTAAGCGATCGCGGCCAACACCGCTAAATCTCGTCCTATGCGGCTACTCTCTCGAAAAAAGGCATCCCCAACCTGAAAGCGAGCGCTGCCTTCCGTTTGCCAATCAGCAGATCGCCGATCTGCCGATTGCTGATTGCTGATCTGCCGATCTGCCAAATTGCCCTTCCTCTTCGTTATTTGGCCTGTTTGTTATTTGGGCCGATTTCTATTTAGCCCATTTTCCATTGGGCCTATTTCATCACATCTGCGATCGCCTTTTCTAGTTCTTCCTTGCTCATCTGAGTCGTCACAAATACTTCCTGCGCCGACTTACGCTGCCGAGCGATCAGTTTGTGCCCGCCCGTAATCGGAACGGATACTTTCAACCGCATTTTAGGTGCGTTAGATTTCACCCGAGAAATGACCGCAGGCGTAATAGTTTGAATATTGGGATGGGCGGATAGCTTATCTAATAGTGCAATCAGGCCCGGAATGTAGGTGGAGTGCGTGACGACCAAACGCCCCTTTTTTCCTGGTTTACCTTTCTTACCGCTCTTTTTTGCCAACGCCCGGACGCCTTTACTAAGCCTTTTCCAACGGGGCCATGGTCAGCCCAGCACGGATTAGCTGCGAGTGGTAAAGTTCGGCCTGCTCTAGCGGCCCCACCCAAACAACGGCTTGGCCTTCGTTATGAATTTGGTGGGCCAGATCCCATGCCTTATCGCTATTGGTTCCGGGAATATAGGTGGTGAGCGTTTTCACAACGTGCTCGAATGTATTCACATCGTCATTAAGGACGATGATTTTGTAATCAGGGTACTTTTCTTTGACGACACTTCGCGATCGCTCTTTGACTGCCGCAGGCGACGCCGACGTGGCCCTGATTGCGGAACCCATAACCTTTCCAGAGAAAATATTTACTAAGCTTTACAGTAGTACATTTTAGCGGGATGGGAAAGTAAATGCAGGGCTTTCTCACGGATGAATGACTTCTAAGCATCGGTTTTACGCATGGGTACTCATGCCTAGACACTCGTCCAAATCGATTCGGTTTTCACCAATGAGGACATCTGCATCATTCTCTCTCTTTCGGAAAACCAGAATAAAAAATCGTAAGCACCGAACAACAAGATAGATCACACTGAAACAACAGATTTAAAACGGTGAGGTTATCTCATCTTTTTCACAGGAAAGAACAACTGCATACTGAAGTTGTTGAGAAGCGCACCTGTTATTCGCACTAAACGACTACAGCGTCCTACTACAGCGTTTTCCGGCTTCTTAACGTCCCTATTGTTGTCCTCCTTTTAAAGGGCCAAAATTAATGAAGACGGAAACTATCTCTACAGTCACCTACGCTACTTTCATTGAACAAATCCGTAGTCACAAAGTTCTACACGTTACGCTACGTCCCAATGGCCGCATCGACTACCGACTAAAAACAAACTTGGGTGCTAGCCGACACACAACCACTCAACCTACCTCCGCAACAGAAGAGATTACAACACTCCTACGCGAACACAACATCACCTTTACCACCTCAGCAGATACCGCCGCCGCCGCCGCGAGCCTGGTGGGTTTACTACTCTCAACAGGAGCACTCGTCGGCGCTTTTGCCTGGCTCGCTAAAAATGGTGGGGGCACGATGACAGACATGATGGGCACAGGCAAAAGCAAAGCGCGAGCCTACAATCCGAGTGCCACAGGTTCAAAGGGTAAAGGGCGCTCTGTTGTGACCTTTGCCGATGTTGCGGGCGTGGATGAAGCCAAACAAGAGCTAAAGGAAGTGGTTGATTTGCTCAAAGACGGCGACAAATACCGCAAAATTGGGGCCAAAATGTCTAAAGGCGTACTGCTGGTAGGGCCTCCAGGCACAGGCAAAACGCTGCTAGCCAAAGCGGTTGCAGGAGAGGCGAATGTACCTTTCCTCAGCATTGCAGCATCAGAGTTTGTTGAAATGTATGTGGGGGTAGGCGCTTCTCGGGTTCGAGATTTGTTTAACAAGGCGAAAAAACAAGCCCCTTGTATTGTCTTTATTGACGAGCTAGATGCGATTGGCAAATCTCGGGGCGGCAGCGCTCATCAGGGAAATGACGAACGCGAGCAAACGTTGAATCAGCTATTAACAGAAATGGACGGCTTTGATGGCAACAACGGCGTCATTTTGATTGCGGCCACTAACCGGCCTGAGATTCTTGATCCGGCGCTGAAGCGAGCAGGCCGATTTGATCGTCAGGTACTGGTGGATCGTCCAGATAAAAGCGGGCGACTTGAAATTTTGCAGGTGCATGCGCGCAAGGTGCTGATGAGTGAAGATGTGGATTTGGCCGCGATCGCCACTCAAACCTCAGGCTTTGCAGGTGCAGATTTAGCCAATCTGATTAATGAAGCGGCTTTGCTAGCAGCTCGCCACAATCGTCAGGCCGTGATGATGGCCGACTTTAAAGAAGCCATTGAGCGCGTCGTCGCTGGGTTGGAAAAGCGATCGCGCATTCTTTCTCCTAATGAGCGCAAAACAGTCGCCTATCACGAAGTTGGCCACGCCATCGTCGGCGCGTTAATGCCTGGCAGCAACACTGTCTCCAAAATTTCCATCGTGCCACGGGGCAAAGGGGCGCTTGGCTACACCCTACAAACCCCTGAAGAAGATCGCTTCCTGATGCTAGAAGACGAACTGCGCGGTCAGCTCGCCACACTCCTGGGAGGCCGCGCTGCTGAAGAAGTCGTATTTGGCAAAGTTTCTACAGGTGCCAGCGACGACATTCAAAAAGCAACAGACTTAGCAGAACGCGCCGTTACACAGTACGGGATGGCCCCTGGACTTGGCCCTATTGCCTTTGAAAGAACCCAGTCACAGTTTTTAAACAATGGCAGCACTCGCCGCACCGTGGGCGGCGAAGTCGCCGCTGAAATTGACCGGCTCGTGAAACAATCCATTACCCAAGCGCACCAAACCGCACAGGCGATTCTCAAACTCAACCATGAGCTGCTAGAAACCATGACCCAAACACTACTGCGAGACGACGTGCTAGAAGGCGCTCAGCTCCAGGAAATGCTCGCTCAAGCGAAAGCCCCTGTGAACACTCAAATTTGGTTAGCCACTGGTCAAGCAGCCTAAGCAACCGCCATGCCTAAACAAGCATACGTCAGCATAGCGAAGCAATAGCTCACACTCAGTTGGGTTTGAGACCATCGCTAACAACCATCGCGGCCAAGAGGTCATCTCTTGGCCGCTTTAAGCTTTTGGAGGCCGGGCTTTTCTGGCCTCGTAGTCAGGTAGTCAGAACGTTTAGTTGATCGTTGCATCCACAAAGCAGATGCATTCGCACTTGATGCATTCGCACTTTAGGAGTCACTTGGGTCGTTGTTTTGCATTGGTTTCAGCCAACAATTATGACGTACGCAAAGTGACAGAAGCAACAGGATTGAATGTACCAGTTACTCATTCCTAAGAAAATAGAGAAGTTCGGGAATTACTTTCTCGCGGGCATCTTCTTGAATGTAATGTCCTGCATCCTCAATGCGCATCACGTCTGCATGCGGAAAATCGGCAAGCCACAGATCGTCTAGTATTTCAGGGCCAAAAGCAATATCTTTCATTGGCCAAGCGATAAACACAGGCTTATGAGAAAATCCGGATACCAATTTGTCATGAATATCAGCCACAAAATCACTCACAGGCCCACTTGATCCAGCCGGAATCTCTCTCGGGAAAACCAAGACGGACGTGCGTGAAGACCAAGTGGGATGAGGGGCAAGATAGGCGGCTTTCTCGCGATCGCCTAGCCGATCCGGATAAACCACCCCGCCTTTAAATAAGAAAACTCTCACAAAAGCATGGAGCCCTTTAACCATCAGTTCTCCAATAATCGGTGTGCGAAATAAATGTAGCGGCAACGGCAGCGCGACTTTCCCCACAGGACGATGCACAAAGGTATTAAAAATAACTAAGCTACGCACTCTGTGGGGATGCCGAGCGGCCCACGTTAGGCCAATCGGGCCGCCCCAGTCTTGAACAATAATCGTTGCATCTTGCAGATTGAGAGATTCTAGCAACGCTTCACAGCGTTCGGCATGATGGGGAATTCGATACAGCTTTGGATTATCGGGTTTATCTGAGCGTCCAAAACCAAGGTGATCTATTGCGATCGCTCTATATCCTGCTTTAATCACTGCCGCAATAAAGTATCGATACAAGTAGGCCCACGTGGGATTGCCATGAATCATCACAATGGGGCGGGCATCGCGCGGGCCTTCATCGATGTAGTGCATCCGGCCATCTTGGCTATGAAACCACTTAGGCTGATAGGGCCACGTCCCTCCAAACGTCCAGTCTTTCTCTGTCATCACAGCTTTCTTCATCGATTATTTTTCCTTATATGCAACTGTTTTCTCGTAGGCAGCCGTTTTCTCGTAGGCAGCCGTTTTCTCTGTCGTCGCTTTCTAGCTGGTCGTTTTCGCCACCTGTTTTCTCTCTGCCTGTTTGCGCTCTGCCTGTTTGCTCTCTGCCTGTTTTCTCTCGCCTTGTGTTCTCTTTAACTGTTACAGCCACACCATTTATCAGGAGCAACATCCGTCACGATTCCATATGTACAGCAACCTTACCGAACTGTTGATTAGAGGCCATCCGCGCATACGCATCTTGCACACGGAGGAGGGGGTAGCTGCGGTCAATGATGGGCCGGTAAGTGCCATCTTTGAATCTTGGTAAGAGATGCGCGATCGCTTGTTCCAACCGCTCTGGATGCTGCAACAAATCCAGCACTAGGTGAAATGCTGTAATCGATAGCCCTTTATTCAGCATCGTAAACAGGGGCAGTGGTGCCATTTCGCCAGAGAGCAAGCCATATTCAACAATCACAGCCTCTCGCCCAGCAGCATTGGCTAGCCTTTCCACAAAAGGCCCACTAACCGGGTCAAAGGCAATATCAAAACCTTTACCGCCTGTAATGGTTAAAACACGCTCGGCGAGATTTTCGTCATTGGCAACGATAATATGGTCAGGGTCAAGGGAGCGAATAGCATTAACCTTCTGGGTAGTGCGAGTTGTCGCAATCACAGTAGCGCCGTAGGCTTTAGCAACTTGAATAGCCGCAATGCCCACACTTGAGCTAGCCGCAGATATCAATACCGTTTGTCCGGCATCGGCTTTCAGCCCACCGGATTGCACCAAGCCGCCCCAAGCCGTTGGGTAGGCCATCCAAAACGTAGCCGCTTCGATAAAACTTCTTTCATCCGGCTTGGGCTGAAGCGCCTCAGCCGGGACTGTCACCACTTCTCCTATCACCCCATAAAGAGAAGGGTCTAAGTTCGGTATTATCGATACCGCCTGGCCTACAGAAAAATGCTTGACCGCAGCGCCCAATGCAAGAACAATGCCAGAAGCTTCTACACCAATACGAGCGGGCACATTGGGCTGGACTAGATACTGCCCCCCTAAAAACAACAGCTCGGCGCGATTGAGTCCGGCAGCCTTAACTTCCACCATCACTTCGTTGGCAGCAGGCGCTGGAACATCTCTTTCCACTATGTTGAGTTGTTCAGGGCCACCAACTTGTTGAAATTCAACCACTTTAACCATCATTCTTGTCCTTAAAACGCATTTGTTCTACATCTGTATCGTTAGAGAGCGATCGTCGCTTGGCAGTTAAAAATCCCAACAGAAAATACATTCCGCAGCGACTCACAAGGCCCGTCATCATCCATAAGAGGCCGAAAGCGGAGAGGAGCCAAGAAAACCAACGCGGTAGGGCTACTCCTAGCCAAGGAAAAATATGGTCATTAAAAAACCAGTCACAATCCGCAATACGCGATCGCGAGGCCCCACATTGGGCGCAAAGCGGTAGGTCACTAAACGGGCAAGTTTCATCACACGTAAATCTCCACGAATTTTTCAGCAGTCGCCTGCGAGTAGGCACAATACGAGACAACACAAATTGGCTTATTGGGCGTTTTAGCGCGACCGCTCTAGCCAAGCGGATAAACCTTCTCCAATCGCATGGGGATTGTCTTCTTGAATGAAGTGCAAACCAGGGCCGATAGAAATTGACTCCATATTTTTCACATTGGCTTTCAGAAATTCGACCGCTGGCGCGGGGATAATGGCCCCTGGTTCAGCGTAAAAAAACAGCTTGGGCAAATCAGTGGTGGTCAGCCATTCGCCATTCGCAGCAATTTCAGCCGTCGTGCTGGCTGGCTCTCCACCAATAGGCACCTCACGCGGCCATTGCAGCGTAGGAATCCGACTCTCTGGGGTCAAAAAAGGTGCTCGATAGGCACTCATCTCAGCCGCTGTGAGTGGCCTTAGCACGCCAAATTCAGGCAAAATAGTCTCAACAAAAAAGTTCTCCTCCAGAACCAATTGTTCGCCAACACCAGGCGTACGCAAATTTCTAAAAAGTTCACCATTTTCGCCTAACGCCTCAAAGCTAGGCGCAGGAAATACAGGCGGAACAATCGCCTCCATAAACACTAATCCGCGCACATTCTCTTCATTTAGGCGGGCATAGCGCATGCCCAAAGCCGAGCCCCAGTCATGAATAACTAGCGTGACATCGGTCAAATCTAACGCTTCAATAAAACTATCGAGGTAAGTAGCGTGATCTTCAAAGGTATAGCTAATATTTGGCTTACCGCTATCACCCATGCCAATAAGATCAACTGCGATCGCTCGATGAGTATCCGTAACGTACGGAATAATATTTCGCCAGAGATAAGACGAGGTGGGGTTCCCGTGCAAAAACAACACAACAGATCCTTCCCCTTCATCGACATAGGCCATGTGTGACCCGTTCACCTCCACCCGTTTCTTCTCAAAAGGAAAGTCTGCTGAAATTTCGGGGTCGTTCACAACAATCAACGTAGACTCTGTGATGGCTCCAGCGTCAATTGCTGATGGGGTTTCAGGCTGACAGCCCGCGACCATCATCAGCCCCAATATCACAGGCACTGATTTGCGGATAGCGGCTTGTTGCATCATGATGGTAAGTATTCAGGTTTCCTTAACGTGATGGATTGAGCCGTAGCGATAAGGTGTACGCATGGCCTCTTTATCCACGAACATAACGCTATCATCCGCATTAGAGCCCTTGACTTCAGAGGGTCTGATAGAGATTGTCTTGC
>JBGCGG010000012.1:0-56153 GCA_045110585.1 Phormidesmis sp.
GCAAACTCAATCAGCATCTGCTTGAACGCTTTATTTACAACTTAGACTTGGACGAGACTTGGATTAAATCGCATCACAACTACCAAAGCCTCTGTGAATACGGTGTCCTCGTCTCGTAATTATGTCCGGAGTATTGTCATAAGTGACAGGCATAACCAGTCTTTAAAAGAGACTTCTCTCTACTTTCTTTTTATCTGAACTGACATTAGGCTAACTATTTGTTATGTATGCGTCGGATTTGGCCCTCTGCCGACTACCATATGAATCAAGGTGCGTTGATGATTAGTTTGAAAAAATATTATTTCTGAACGTCCCTAACTATGTTTTCTTCTCCCTCCGCCGATGCTGATGTGCGGCAGCCTCTGCAGGCTGATGAGCCTATTGTTAATGGGTTTGCAGTTGATGGGTTTGCGGTTGAGATGGAGCCGGTTGTTTTAGCCCCTTCAACAGATCTGACGTCATCGGATGAGCCTGACTGCGGTGAGATAACCGTTCCGAAAGTAGAGCGCGTTTCGCTGAGCAATGAGGGTGAGGAAGTGCTCGGCTTTGCGGCCTCTGCAAGCCTATCGGGCGATGGTCGCTTTGTGGCATTTAGCGATACGGCAAATGATCTCGTCATTGACGATACGAACCCAGAGAGCGATATTTTTGTACGCGATCGCCTCTTGGGCCTAACCGAACGCATCTCTTTCCCCAGCGATTTTGCCATTGATGCTGGCATGGATTCTGCTGGCGCGGATTCTGCTGGCGTGGATTCTGCGGTAGATGGTAGCGAAATAGCTTACCCTTCCTATAATCCGGCAATCTCGGAAAATGGTCGCTACGTTGCGTTCCAGACTCAATTCGCAGAAACGAGCCAAGTTTTTGTTTATGACCGTGATACTGACTTTGCTGAGGTGGTCTCTGCTGTGCCCGCCTTCGGTGAGCCGGATGAGGTGAGTGAGGTGGGCAATGGGGCTGCGACCAATGCAGATATTTCAGCCGATGGCCGGTTCGTGGTCTTTCAGTCTGAAGCAGACAATTTGGGGGGAGATGACGAGCTAGATGACACCAACGGCGTGAGTGATATTTTTGTGCGCGATCGCCAGTTAAACACCCTGGAGCGCATTTCTGTCGCCATTGACACCACCCAAGCTAATGCGGCTTCTAGTCAGGCCGATATCTCCGCCGATGGCCGCTACATTGCCTTTGCCTCTGATGCTAGCAACCTCGTTGAAAACGACACTAACGGAACGGCTGATATTTTTGTTTATGATCGTGAAACTCAGCGCATTGAGAGGGTTTCACTCGCTTCAGACGGAGCGGAAAGTAACGGCTTTTCGCGAGCGCCGAGTATCTCCGCCGATGGCCGCTACATTAGCTACGATTCTCTCGCAACTAACCTTGTAGCAGGAGACACTAATCAAAAAGGCGATGTGTTCCTTTTCGATCGACTTACGCAAGCAACAACGCGCGTGTCTGTATCAAGCGAGGGCGAGCAGAGTAACAACTTCTCGTTTAATCATGGTATGTCTGCCGATGGCCGCTACATTAGCTATAGCTCAGTAGCTACGAACCTAGTGGACAATGACACAAACCGAGTGAGTGATGTGTTTGTGTTTGATCGCGACAATCAGACAACAACTCGCCTCTCTGTGAGTGCCGAAGGTACACAGGGAAACAGGGAGTCCAGAGAATCTGTGCTTTCAGCGGACGGTCGCTTTGTGGCTTTTCAGTCTAGTGCGGATGGACTTGTCGATGATGACACCAACGGTCGAACAGATATTTTTGTGGCCGAGCTTAACCCGCCGCAGGTGCCTGAACTGCCTGTAGCTCAGGGCGCATCGGAGAATATCATTGATTTGACAGAGATGGAAACGCCCACTGTGATGGCCTCTATAGCGGTGATGCGAAGTGCTGGTTATGACAACACCGTGGGGTGGTATGTGGTGGAAGATGCCCAAGGCGGGGTGGAAGATGCCCTGACCGGCGAGGTGCTGATGCCGGGTGATGTGGGGTATGCAAAGGCTGCGATCGCGCAACGGTTAGACGTTAATCTAACGGGGGTCAATCACGAAGTTGTTTCTTATGAGCTTGAAATGGCCACAGGTGGCTTCCTGGCTACGTTCATTGTCTCTAATGGCACCGTCGAATCTTTGTTAGATGCGGATACGCTGAATGACCCCAATATTTTCTTTGGGCACGTGGGGGCCAATAGTGATGGCACAGAACATGTGCAGTTACTGGAAGAAAATACCTTCGGCTATGAAGACTTGCTGGGCGGTGGAGACAGAGACTTTAACGACATGACCGTGAAAGTCACTTTTGTGTAATAAAGCCTCTACCTTTTACCGATAACACAACCTGATTCGAGCGTCTTTTACAGGCTTTAAGCCCTGCTATTTTACGCTCTATTGCTTAAGCTTAAAGTGCTTAAAGTGCTTTTACTGCCGCTAGCACTTCCGCAGGCTCTGCTCTTTGCGTGTAGTCTGCGTTTGCGTAGGCATAGCGAACAATGCCAGTTGTGTCTATTACGTAGGTCGCTGGCACAGGTAGCTCATAGCTTTCGTCGCCATTGTGCCCAGGGATATCCAACCCAAAGCCTTTATATAGTGGGCGTAGAGCCGCATCTAGCGTGAAGACTAACCCGTAGCTGCGAGCCACTTTGTTGCCGACATCGCTCAGTACTGGAAACGCGAGTTCGTGCTTTTCCTGCATGGTGAGTGCCTTGGTGGGCAAAGATGGTGAGATGGCGACGAGCTGAGCATTGACCTGCTGAAACTCTGGTAAAAGCTGTTGGAATGCGTGCAGCTCAATGTTGCAGTAGGGGCACCATTCGCCTCTATAAAAGTTGATGATGACAGGGCCATTAGAGAGCAGTTCGCTGAGCTTTACGTTCTCGCCTACTGCATTGGGAAGGGTGAAGTCTGGGGCAGCTTCTCCTACTTTCAGGCTGTTGTTAATAATGCCAGAGAGTTCTAGATCAGTGGTGGCTTTTTGCATCACGCTGACAGCTTCTTCCGGTGCTTTTTGTAGAAATTCGGCTTGAAATTCTTTGAGCTGGCTAGCGAGAGAGGTTTGAGTCGTCATGGTGATTTTCCTTCGTTAGGCGTTATGTGCTGATAGTTATTACTATGCTGCTGATAAACGATTAGAAAATGAGAGTGCAATAAATAAGCTATTAGCTATCGGTAAGCTGAAAAATCTGACAGAAAATTTAAAGGCAGAAGAGCTGCAGGCGTTATCTGGACGTGCCATTGTTCCCAGCTGATCGATTGTTCAAGCTGACTTATTCAAGCTGACTTATTCAACTCCGATCCAATCAACTTCAAGGCTGAAGTCTCCGCTTTTTTTGTCAGCGATTAGGAATCCGATTTGATAGATGCCCTCTGCATTTAGTGAAGGCGCTGACTCAATTACACGGCCCCTAAAAACCGGCTCAAAGGCTTCTACATCAACACTAACGGTTTGCCATTCATCTGCCGTCGTTTCAAATATGGCCCGGTACGTCACGCTGTCGGCATCGCGGGTTTGAATTCGGAGCTGATAGCGTCTGCCATCTCCTTTTACCCGAGTGATAACACTTGAAATATTAGAAAAGTCGTAGTCGCTGGTATCTCGGCGCACTGAGCTAAATCCGCCATTGTTCTCTAAAGAAAGTGTGCCTTTAAACCATCCGGTGCCTTGTGTGGTGATGCTCAGCTCACCTTGAGAAATCCCGCCCATAACGTTGTCGTCTACGTTCCGCCAGCGTGAGGCTTCCTCGCTCTCCTGAGAAAAATGAGTGATGGTTCTTTCGGGGATAGCATCAGATGGATTCACGTTAATCTCTTGCGCAGATGTTTGAGAAAAGAGCTGACTAGGCGATGTTTCGGTAGATTGCAGCCAGGCTAAACCGCTCAGAAAGCCCAGCCCGCTCAGCAGCACGCTAAGAATTTTAGAAGATAGATGCATGATTATAAGGTAGATTCAGAGCTGGCAACTGTGGAGATGTCTAACTCTGTTGTCGTTGAAAAGAATGTGATGAGGCGATCGCAAATTTTTTGCACACCACCCGGCACATTAGACTCCACATTTAACGGTAGCACTGGATCGTGTAGCGATAACCTCAGTAAGAACCAGCCATCTTCTTCTGGTGTAGAACAAGAAACGCGAACGCCCTCATAGTTTCTCGGTACCACTTCCCAGTCGGCCTGCTCAGCCACAAACGCCTTCAGTGCCTCAATCACGCCATTGCCATGGGATTTAAAATTTTCAGCCAAAATTTTCAGCCGGTACTCCTCGCTTTCAGCAGGCGCTTGAAGATCGGCAATCAGCTCAGTGATGAGCGTGCCTGTTTGTCTGGCGCGGGCCAGTTCCACCAGCAGCTTACTGACCAAATACGCCCCATCATCTAAAAAGTAGTTCTCTTGCATCGCTCCGTGCCCAGAGGTCTCAATGGCAAGCCAAGATTCCTGCCCCGCTTCGTTGAGTCGCACCGACTCATTAATGACATTTTTATACCCACGGCGAAAGCGATGGTGGACGCCGCCCAAACGGGTAATAAAGTCGCTTAAGCCATCGGAGG
The DNA here is from genome assembly GCA_045110585.1 of Phormidesmis sp. Taxonomy (GTDB): domain Bacteria; phylum Cyanobacteriota; class Cyanobacteriia; order Phormidesmidales; family Phormidesmidaceae; genus Phormidesmis. Next base: position 4,547 of record JBGCGG010000012.1, read on the forward strand.
TAATGGAGTCGGTGACAATGGTGGAGCCTGGGTGTTCGCGTAGTACCACGGCTGAAATGAGTGCGATGAGCTTGTTGCGGTTCAGCTCATCTCCTTGAGAATCGACTGCCGCTGATCGATCCACGTCCGTATCGAAGATGATGCCAAAGTCAGCTTTGTTATTGAGCACGGCCTGTTGAATCGCGGCCATTGCATCCGCATTTTCAGGGTTGGGAATGTGATTGGGAAAGGTGCCATCTGGCTCTAAAAACTGGCTGCCGCTGGTATTGGCACCTAAAGGCTCTAGCACCTGGCTGGCATAGAAGCCGCCAGCTCCGTTTCCGGCATCTACAACAATGTGCAACCCCTTTAAAGGCTGTTCGTAATGCTCCGCGTGATTAACCGCCTCCCGGATTTTTGTGATTAGCCCCTGCGAATATACGGCAATAAAATCTCTCTCTTCTAGTTCACCTTTGGTTGCTGAGGTAAAAAACTGATTTTTGCTGGCTAGGGTGAGAATGGCGGTAATGTCGGGTTTGTTTAAGCCACCTTGCGCTGTAAAGAATTTGAGGCCATTCCGATTGAACGGTAGGTGGCTAGCGGTGAGCATGATAGCGCCATCACAGCGATAGCCTTGCGTGACGGTACTCATGAACATGGCTGGGGTGGAGGCGATGGCAAAGTCGTACACCTTGGCCCCCAAAGAGCGCATGCCTTCGGCGAGTGCATCCCTCAGCGCGGGGCCAGATAGGCGACTATCGCGCCCTACCGAGACAACCAAGTCTGCGGTTTCTTTGCTAACTTGCTCTGCTAGCCAGCTCACGAACCCTTGCCCTAGTCGGTAGGTAATCTCCGGCGTCAGGTTCACAGATTCCCCGCTCACCCCTTCTAGGGCCACCCCTCGAATATCCGAACCATTTTGGAGCTGCTGCCATTCCTTAGGCAACGGTTGTGATAGGACTGATGCCATAGTCATGTCGGTTAGCCTCTTGAGTTTGAGGCGATGAAATTACCAAAGGGTAAGCATACTTCAACCGAGCGGAGGAGTCTGTTAGATTTGGTTAAACTCTTAATAAACAATGCGACTCTATTGCTCAGAATGCTGTTCTGAGTTTTGAACGTTTTGTCGTCTGCGATGCTTTATTGTCTAAATCCTGATTGCCCTAGCCCTCAAAACCCAGACAGCAATGTTCATTGTCAGCACTGCGGTGCACCGCTGGCCCTCCGCAATCGTTTCAAAGCTGTACGACCGCTCGGCAAAGGGGGATTTGGCACTACCTACTTAGCCCAAGATCTAGATAACCGGCTCAAATCCTGTGTGATCAAGCGCTTTAGCTACCAGGGCAGCAGCGCACAGGCCACGGCTAAGGCCGAACAGCTCTTTGAGCAAGAGGCTGAGCGGCTCGATCAGCTCATTCACCCACAAATCCCTCGGCTGCTGGCCTACTTTCAGGAAGGTCATCACCTATACCTTGTACAAGAATTGATTGATGGGCACACGTTACAGGCTGAGCTGTCTCAGAGTGGCCCGTTCGATGAGGTGAAAATTCGCGCCGTTTTGCAGGGGCTGTTGCCCATTTTGCAGTTTGTACACAGCCGTAATGTTATTCATCGCGATATCAAGCCCGATAACATCATGCGGCGTCAAACGGGCCAGCAGATAGGCCAGCAGATTGACCCGCAGGCGGGCCAACTGGTGCTGATTGATTTTGGGGTTGCTAAGCTCCTGGAGCAGTCTAGCCTCGCTAAAACGGGGACGACTATCGGTACCCCTGGTTTTTCCGCGCCAGAGCAAACCTATGGCCGAGTCACACCGGCCAGCGATTTGTTTGCGCTAGGGGCTACCTGCTTTGAGCTACTGACCCAATCATTTAGCTCAGATGATTCGGGAATGTTGGGCTATGGATGGACAAACCACTGGCAGCAGTATGTTCAGCAGCCGCTGAGTCCTGAGCTGATGGAGGTGCTTTCTGGGCTGATTGCGCTAGAGGAGCGATCTCGATTCTCCACAGCGGGTGCCGTCCTGCAAGCGCTCAATAAAGGCCAGCCTCCGGCACCCGGTAATAATCCTCAAGCACACTTGTCTAGTTTGCCAACGGTCGCCGTTGCGCCTGCTGCGCCTAGCCCTTCTTCAGTTGGCGGCTCTCCAGTTGGCGGCTCTCCAGTTGGCCATCCTTCAGCTAGCAGTTCTCCCGCTAGCAGCTCTCCCGCTAATAATTTCCTAACCAGTGCGTCTGTGCCCAATGTTGCTGTGCCGCAGGCTGCTGTGCCCCCTGCGCCTCCCACGGTTATTTCTGCGTCTCCGGTTTCACCCGCGCCGATTGCCGCCGCAGAATCTATCCGTCCTGTCACGGTTCAAAAGGTACCTATCGGCCTGTTCTTTTGGTGTAAGTACGGCCTACTCACCTACATTGGGCAAGCGTTGGGCTTTTTGCTTGCGATGGTGGTTGCTGCCTTTTATGCGGTTCAGTTTTCTCAGCGTTTGCAAGACGATATGAATGCGCTGCTGAGCTTTATACGCCTCCTGTACTGGGTCGTTGGCGGGTTTACGGTAGGCATTGGCCAGTGGATAGCGTTGCGTACATGGTTGCGGTGGGCGGTAGTGTGGGTGCCGATGACGGTGGGGGGCTATTGGGCGATCGCGCTGTCTCGTATCGCTTTTGGTAATTTGTCATTGTTTGGCAGTGTGGTGATTGGTGTCTGCATAGGCGTGTTGCAGTGGATAGCCTTGCGCAAGCACACGCCCCGCGCCCAGTGGTGGATTCCTTGGGCGACATCAATGGCCATTATTCTGTTTCAGGTACTAACGACCAATCAGTATGCCAACTTTTTGGTGTGGGGTGCGCTGTGGCCTATGTTAGATGGTCTCTTTCTCACGTGGGTGCTAAAACGCAAGCAATCTCTCTCTTCTTGAATAAGTGGTGTGTGGAGTAATGCCTTAAGCACGTGAATCGGGAACCAAGTGAATCAGGCATTAACGAGCGTTAGTAAAAAAGAGCGTTTTATCAAGGAGTGTGGGCGTGTTCAATGGCGTATTAGGTGGCGTGTTCAATGTGGGTGCATTCAAATTATTAGAGAAGTTAGCGTTTATTCCAGAACAGGGATTTTTGAGTGTGGGTAGCTATCGCAGCATTTTGAGTGTTGGCAGCGCGGGCAGCATTCTAAGTGTTGGCAGTGCAGGCAGTATTTTAAGTATTTGTAGTGCGGGCAGTATTTTGAGTTTTGGCAGCGCAGGCAGCATTCTGAGCTTTATGAGCGCAGGGAGTATTCTTTCCGCGCTGAGTATTCGCAGTTTGATTGGCTTTTTGCGCTATCAGGTCAGGAATAATGCAGAAGTATAGTGGCGAGCCAATTCCAGAAGATTTATACAATGAGCGTTCTGTTAACAGAGCGCTCGTGGTCACATCAAGCACTCAAAGGGGTAGTCGTCATAGATTCAGCGATCACAGAGGCCGCTGCTATAGATTCCGCTGTGATATGGGGTGATGTCTCAATCACCTTTTCTGGTGTGAGGGTAATTTCAAAGGTTGTTCCTTTTTCAGAAGATGATTGGACTGAGAGGATGCCGCCATGATTTTGAATAATGGCATAGCTGACAGACAGCCCAAGCCCTGTGCCACTGCCCACGGGTTTGGTGGTAAAGAAGGGATCAAAAATCTGATCCTGAATGTTTGCGGGGATAGCTTTGCCGCTATTGGCGATTTCAATGTGGAGTTGCCCGTCTGCGCTTATGTGCGTCTGAATGTGGATTTCAGCGCGATTCCCTTGGCTCGGTTCTTCTCGAATAGCATCAATGGCGTTGCTCATAATGTTCAAAAAGACTTGGTTGAGCTGACTGGGTTCGCAGGGAATGGAGGGAATGTCGCCGTAGGATTTGATGACGTTGATAGCGGGATGGGTTTCGGTTGCCTGTAAGCGATGGCTCAAAATGCCGAGTGTGCTGTCGATGCCAGTGTGTATATCAACGGTTTTGCGAATTGATTCATCTAGGCGAGAGAAGTTTCTTAAGCTGAGAACAATTTGCCCGATGCGATCGCTGCCGCCTTTCACCGACGCTAAAATTTTATGGACATCGTCAAACAAAAAGTCAATGTCTATCTCATCTTGCTTTTCTTGAATGGTAGGGGTTGGCTGGGCGTATTCCTGCTGATAGAGCCTCAGTAGGCTCGTCATGTCATTGATATATCCTTTGATATGGTCAACATTGCCTTGGATAAAGTTAATGGGATTGTTGATTTCGTGGGCAATGCCTGCCACGAGCTGCCCTAGCGAGGACATTTTTTCACTGTGAATAAGCTGGGCCTGCGTGTGTTGTAATGTTTGCAGTGTGTCTTTTAAAGTTTGGTTTTTTTGATCTAGCACCTCTGCTTTTTGGCTTAGGGCGTCAGTTTTTTTAGCGACTTGAGCGGCTAAGAACCGCGAATGCCTGTTGAGCCACACAATGACACAAATGCTCATGGCAAAGGTAATGGCTACGAACCAAACCAAATAGCGGTACTGCTCATAAAAAGAGGGCTTGGAATTGATGAGGACGCTACCGGGCGGCAGCATTTTATCGCTGATGCCTGCTCGCTGTAGCTCTATGGCATCAAACATCCACTGATTTTTAGATTCCGTAATCGGGGCTATTGTGTGAAAAGGCGTTCCACTTAAATAGTCTTCTACCAGTTGAACTGCCTGATTCGCATGGTAGCTGCCTTCCAGCATCATGCCACCAACAACTCCGTGGCCAAGATTCATGGCAGCGTCGGCATAGATGGGATTAGGGACTTGTTTACTTACAAGCTGAGACCCTTTTTCAAAAGGCACGAGCACGCCATCTGAGTTGTTCTCTCGTAGTTGCCCTGCTAAGTAAATGGGCCAATGTTTGGGATATTCCGCTAGGGCCTCTGCGACTTGATGAGAGACGATATCATCAACGATGACGATATTTTTGGGCGCACCCTCCATCTCCTTCACAGGGGTTATGCCCTCTACTCTGGCCTGGCCTGTTTCCGTCGAATCATTAATCATAATGAGCGTATCTGATCCGGTTTGTCGCTTAGCTTCCACAATTGTTTCAAAGACGCCATGTGTTTCAAAGACGCCTGTTAACCAGGGGATATTTAGGAGCTTCTCTTGTACTGTGTTGATGCCCAAGAAAACAATCGGCAAATTGGGAAAGTATTCATCACGTGTTTCTAGGATGAGGATGAGGCCAGGGTCATCGGCGACCATCAAAACTTTTAAGGGCGTATCTTGATATTTGAACCGCACATAGTCTAAGAACTGTGTTTGGTGGTGCAGAGAGGGATAGCGCTTGGCATCTAAAAACTCGTGATAGACCGTGATGTTGTGGTCGCTTTGTTCAAATCCGGCGTCGATGCCTGTTTTTGATTGCTGTGTCCAAGACAGCTCAGGATTGTAGGAATGAATGACTAAAACATTGCTGCTTTCGGTGCTGCTTTCGGTGCTGTTTCCGGTGCTGCTAGTGTTATTTGACACTAGCTCTGCTTTTGCGATTGCATAGCGTTTGCTCAGCGCTGTGCGATCGCGTTCTTCTGCAATGGCACTGCTCCACAGATTGCTGAGCAAAAAGACCGGGAGAGAGAGTTTGATCAACATCCCTCGCATTCCAAACTTCTGCTGACAGGCGGTGGTTGGAGATGCGAATGTCATTGCTGTGTTTAATTAAATAGTGATGATTAATACGGATAGCATTCCCGCTTAGTGGTCTTGGCTTAATCCGTCACAGCATGACTACGCTAAATTGCTGATATTGATGGGTTTGTGTGTTTATCTAAGTGTTTACCTAAGTGTTTCCCTAAGGGCGATAGCTAATGGGGAGTTGGTCTGGCGTGAGCTTGAGGGCGAGTGCTGATTGGTAAATGGACTGGTAAAACCACTTACGAAACTTGATGGCTTCCTGCATGATTAGGTAGGAAGCAGCCATGCTAAGCAGGCTCAGCAACACTTGGGTTGGAGCGTTCTCTGCCGTGATAACTTTGCTGCCAAAGACAATCGCAAAAACAAGCAAGCCCAGACTGATGCTACGCAGCATAATGTGAGTGACGTTAAAGCGCTCTATTTCACGTGCCATCGCCAAGTTTTCTCGCTTAATGTAAGCGAGCACTACGTACCAGCTCATGGCGTGTGTATCGACAACAACGTTAGGATGATTTTTAGAGAGTTGTTCAACCGCGCTTTTAGAGAGTGCAAACTTAGGAATGTTGCCGCGAAACAGTCGGTACCAGCGGTGGCCAAGCGGATCAATCACGTAGCCTAAAACGTAGGAAAAAATGGCGAGGCCGATGAGCTGCGCGGTCGTGAGTTCTGAAAAGGCGGTTGAGCGCAGCCAGTTTTCTTGGAAGCCGTACAAAAAGGCCATCAGAAAGAATCCGCCTGGCACCAGATGGGCAAAGAAGTCGTAGAGATCGAGCGAGATTCCCATGAATGTTGGCTATGGCGGATTCGACAGAGATTATGCGTGGTTGTCGTTATTTTGAGGTAATCATTTTACAGTCATTCTTTCAAGTCATGCCTCAATCGTTATTCCTTACATCGGGCTTAAGCTTTGTACACTGTGGGGCGGCTGTGTCATCAGGGGTGTAGGGTGTAGCGCCAGTGATGAGCGCAATGTCTCGGCGGGTGTATAGGCACCGTTCACGCTGTGTAACTTCTCCGAATGAGAAGGTTTTATCTATCCGGCAGCGATCGCCTTCCCAGCCATGAATGGTTTCGTTATGCCCCCTAAAGAAAAGATTCTCACCTACGTAAGGCGAGCAGGTGGCTAGATGATCGATAAATGTTTCAATTTTTGCGAGTGAGCTAAGATTGCTAGCTTCTGGGTTGTTCTCAAGGTCCTCTAATGCTTGTTCAATATCGTCAAACAGGGCTTCGACTTCCTGCTGCTCAGTCTCACTGAGCCTTTCTTGGTAAGGCGGGGCAGTGGGCGGCTGAGCGGCGGGGCGAGGTTTATCTTTTACGGGGCCAGCGAGTTGTAGGGGGTGGGTATTTTGACCCAGGGGAATGGCGGTTGCGGTAAGCGGGAGGGATAGGGTGATGAGGGTAGTTGCGATCGCGATAATGCTATTTCTTGGAGCGCCCATTGTGTCTTACTTGCCCGTTTACTGACATTAGGATGCCCGCCGCAAATAGGCGCTATCTTGGCTTCTTATTTTAATAAGTTCACAGATATTTCTCTTCCAGAGCCTTGATCCCTTGCTGAAACGAATAACTGTCCAGTTTCGCCAATTTCAAAAGTTACCCTAATTTGAGGTACTCCTTTTGCTGCTGGTGGTATTCCATCAAGCCGAAAGGTTCCCAAGCTTTCATTATCCTTCGCTAGTTCTTCGTTGCCTTTCAGAATATTGATTTCGACATTTGTCTGTCCATCAACAGCTGTGCTATATATCTCTTCAGATTTTACAGGCAGGAAAGTATGAGGAGGAACTATAACATTCATAATACCTCCTAGGATTTCTACTCCCAAAGCTTCTTCAGTACGTCCAGACTCAACAGCTACGTTGCCTTGTTGTTGAGTGCTGTACTTTTGTTCTTCATTTATGTTCTTTTGATTAGAGGACTCAGAAAATCCTTTGAAAAAAGACTCAAAGATGTCGGCAAAAGTTCCAGTAGTCGGAGACGTTTCTGAACGAAAGGCTCCTATCTTTGGAAAAGGCTCTATCCTAAGATAAAGATTTCCGCGTACTGCTTGGTTATCGCTAAGCATGCCTTTACCTTTGATCCTCAATTTCTGTTTAGGTCTAATGTCAGGCGGAATAGAAACAACGATCTTTTCGGAGCCAAGGTTAATGATTTTCTTTATTCCACTTTTCATTTCTACAGAAGAGAGGTAGATTCCTTGTTCAATATCTAGATTACTGTTGGACGTATTGATGTCTGGTGTTTGATTCTCAACCTCACTTGTAAATTCTTCTGGTGTGAATTCTTCTGGCTGACGGTCTAATACTTCATTGTTTTCAGAAGCTCCTTCAATACTACTGTTACTAGGTCTCTCAAGAGTGTCTGTGTTCTCGAAAGATGGAACATTAATCCTAGGTTGGAGCTGTTTTCCTAAAACTTGTATTTCTTTCCCTTTAACATCCTCATCAGTTAACCCGAAAGCTTTCTGTAAGTCCTTGAAATCCTGAATTACCCCATTGTCAAAAGGATACGCTACTTTTCGTTCCGTCTCTAGTGCTTTGGCATAGAGCGCTAAGTGTCTTTCTTTCTCTCGATAGGGTTTCAGGATCTCATCTTCAATTTGTTTGGCCAGTTCAGATGTGATGGCCATTTGCTTTTGCCAATATTCGACTAGCTCAGTTCTAGCTGCAGCACTAATTCTACCGTTGCGAATTCTTTTTTGGACTTGCTTGCGATAGCGTTGTGTATTATCTACCTGCGCCTTTGCTACATATATATTTTCACCTGCCTGTCCGTTGAAAATAGCTGGTTCCATTGCTGGTGCAGCCGTTCTTATCTGCGCTTCTACGTAGTCATGCCAATGTCGTACAGACACAAACTTCCATCCGTCCAGTGCTGCACCACCTGTTTTGAGTCCCTCTACTAGATAACGCGTATATACAGATAGCTCTTCTCCTACCTGTTCTAGTGCATAGCGTCGAGATGTAGCTGCTGTAAGTACGCACCACCCTTTGCCTCCCATTTGTGTTTCCACATTCATGCTGCCATCATCCATTGTCAAGAAGCCATCGACAAAAGCAGCTCCGAAACAACAATCTAGAATCACAACTTTACGCGCTGCGTTGCAATCTCTTAAAACCTGTTTTACGAACTCGGCTTCTATTGCTGTGCCAGTACTAAGCTGGCCATTTTTAAACAGCTTAGTTTGAGCAGTAGTTAGATAAAAGTCGTCTGTAATGGTCTTAATGCCGTGCCCTGTGAAATACAACAAGGCAAGGTCATTTTTTCGGAGCGGGGCAAAGGTATCGCTAATCAGCGCCCTCATTTCTCCCACATCCGGGTTCACCGAGGGCACCACCTCAAAGCCCCCAATATCAGCATTGCCCAGCACATCTTGCATGGCTTCTACTCCCTTTGCCGGACACTGCAAAGGGGGCAGACCTTCTCCGTATTCACCCACGCCAATGAGCAATGCAACTTTTCTGACAGGATTCTCGGACATTTAAGTGAGTGTGGGCTTAAAGGGATGTGCTAAAAGATACGCTGCATAATTTCCTTGTACAGATGTGTATACAAGGAAAAAAGAGCATTTTCAGCCATCATTCAAAACATAGACTAGCAATTTATAGCCAGACTTTCAGCAAAGTCACGAATCCTTACTGCAGATCTTTCAGCTTCTGGCTCATCCGCAGCACTTTTTTCTCCACCTCATCAATATCCTTAATCCGCACCCCTTTAATCTCAACCTTCTTTCCCTCAATCTCCACGGAAATGTCCACCGGCTTACCCGGCATCCGCGCAAACACTTCTTCCAACGCCAGCTTAATACCATTCCCCGGAATTTCTGCGGTGAGTACACCCCACAGCCAAGCGCCCACACCCATGCTCCGTTCGGGCACGGCATCGTCAGCCACTCGCTCTACAGTTTCTACCTCATCTAGCCGTCGCAGCTCTCGAAATAAGGTCTGAGTCAGTGCTTCTTGTTTTGTATCAGCGACATCTGCTGCAGCATTTCTCCAATCAATCGTTAGGCGCACAGTTTTTACCACAGAGGAATCTTCCTTTAGACTAATGGGTAAGCAGATATACTTGTTACGTATTTATGGAACCTAGCTTTCCAGTAGAGCGCCGCTTAATAGAAGCTATTCGTACCCTCGCACCAGAAAAGCAGCAGGCTGTTTTAGATTTTGCCGAATTTTTGCAGCATCGCCAAAATGCAGATGGCATTAATGATGAAACGATTGTACCTTCTCCTTTTTTTGGAGAAGAAGCTTCTGATAGTGGCTACATAGATGGCGCTGCTGTAGATTTAGCGAGTCGTGGCATTAATGCTGCTCAAGCTAATGAGCTAAAATTTCGGCTACAAGCCTTTGCTGAAGACTGGAATCGCTCTGAAGCGACTGTTTATGATGACCTATGAACGTGGCGATATTGTACTGGTTCTGTTTCCAGACTCCAACTTGCGGATAGCCAAACGCAGGCCGGTTTTAATTGTGCAGTCGGATAGTTTAAGCACAGGGCTTAATCAAACTATTGTGGCCATGGTTACAAGCAATCTCTCTCGGGCCAACCACCCTAGCCGCATTAGGGTTGATCTTCAAACTCAAGAAGGCAAACAAAGTGGATTACTACTGCCTTCTGTCATCATGACCGATAATCTGGCGACTATTTTTCATGCAGCCATTGATCGCAAAATTGGCCGCTGGCTGAAAATGGAGGATGTTGAAATTGCTTTAGCGCATACGTTCGCAATGCCGTAACGGACAATGGCCTAGCTATGAAAACTAGGCCATTGTCTCGGCTGATGTCTGGCTATATTGACTAGGGCTATTGTGTGACTAGGGCTATATTGACTAGGGCTATTGAGCTCTAAGTCTACTGGCTAAGTCTATCGGCTAAGTTTATTGGCTAGGGCAATTCGGTGGTGCCCATTAGGTAGCGATCGCACTCCCGTGCAACCCCGCGCCCTTCATTAATCGCCCACACAATCAAGCTCTGCCCCCGGCGACAATCGCCCGCTGCAAACACACCAGGTTTGTTGGTGGTAAATACCTCATGCTCAGCCTTAATATTGCTGCGCTCTGTTTTCTCCAAACCCAACGCATCCAATAAAGGAGACTCTGGCCCCAAAAAGCCCATCGCCAACAACACTTGCTGCGCAGGCAATCGCTTTTCACTGCCGGGCACATGCACCGGCGTAAAGCGGCCGTTTTCATCGCGCTCCCACTGAATCTCTACCGTATGTACCGCCGCGACATTGCCGTCATCATCGCCTTCAAACTTTGTTGCTGTGGTCACATACCCGCGTGGATCATCTCCAAATAAAGCTTTCGCTTCTTCTTGCCCGTAATCTAAACGATAGATTTTAGGCCACTCAGGCCAAGGATTATTTTCGGCGCGTACTTCGGGTGGCTTCGGCATAATCTCTAATTGATTAATGCTCTTACAGCCATGCCGCACAGAGGTGGCCACACAGTCTGTACCCGTATCTCCCCCGCCGATAATTACCACATCTTTGCCCGCAGCCGAGATGTAGTTCTCTCCGGGCGTGCCATCTAGCACCGCTTGCGTGTTCGCCGTCAAAAACTCCATGGCAAAGTTAATGCCCTTCAGCTCTCGGCCCTCAATGGGTAAATCTCTGGGGCGAGTAGAACCTGTGCAAACAATCACAGAATCATAGTCATTCAACAACTTTTCAGCAGGCAAATCCTTACCCACTTCGGTATCACACACAAAGGTGATGCCTTCTGCTTCTAACACATCTATCCGACGCCGCACGATGTCTTCTTTATCGAGCTTCATGTTAGGAATGCCGTAGGTGAGCAACCCTCCGGGACGGTTGGCGCGCTCGTACACCGTCACCCAGTGACCGGCTTTGTTCAGCTGGTCGGCGGCGGCTAGTCCGGCAGGGCCAGATCCAACGACAGCGACTTTTTTGCCTGTGCGCTTTGCAGGCGGCTGAGGCGTAATCCAACCCTCTTGCCACCCTTTTTCAATAATCGAGTACTCGATGTTTTTGATGGTGACGGGGGGATTGGTGATGCCGAGCACACAAGATCCTTCGCAAGGTGCGGGGCACACGCGACCTGTGAACTCTGGAAAGTTGTTGGTTTTGTGCAGCCGATCCAGTGCCTCGCGCCAAAGCCCACGGTAAACCAGGTCATTCCACTCAGGAATGAGATTGTTTACTGGGCAGCCGCTGGCCATATTGCTAATCAAATCGCCCGTATGGCAGAAGGGCGTGCCACAGTCCATGCACCGAGAACCCTGCGTTTGCAGTGCTTCGTCAGGCATGGGGAGATGAAACTCTTTCCAGTGCCGAATGCGATCTTTAGGCGACGTTTCAGCAGGTGCCTCGCGGCGGTGTTCGATAAAGCCAGTTGGTTTGCCCATGAGATTTGTTGAAGGTGAAAGGGGAGGATATCAGAAATATGGGATGCCCCCTCTGGAGGGGGAGGGGGGCGGTGAGGTTGTGGCTACTCTTCGAGAAGCGCAAAGCTCTACAACTCCGCTCAGCCAGCGGTCAGTGATCGAGCACCGAAACTTTAGCGTTAGGTACCGAGCCCTGAGCGGCGTCGAAGGGCGGTTAGATTAACTACCGCTGATGCGTGCCAAATCTCTCGCATTTTCTTCAAAGGCGGCAGACATCGCTTCGTCGTTACTTAGCCCGTCAGCGAGTGCTTTTTGAATGTGTTGGAGTACCCGCTTATAGTCGCGAGGCATCACTTTCACAAACTTGGGCAACAGCGTCTCCCAATCGGAGAGAACAGATTTCGCTTTTTGGCTGCCGGTATAGTCGGCATGGCGCTGAATCATGTCTTTTAGCTCTTGGCTTTCACCGATGGTGTCAACTTTTTCTAAGCCCACCATTTCGGTGTTGCAGCGAGCGGCAAAGTCTCCCGCTTCATCGAGGACGTAGGCGACGCCGCCGCTCATGCCTGCGGCAAAGTTGCGACCTGTTTGGCCCAAAATAACGGCTTTCCCGCCCGTCATGTATTCGCAGCCGTGGTCGCCTACGCCTTCTACAACGGCAGTTGCACCAGAATTGCGGACGCAGAAGCGTTCTCCCGCGAGGCCGCTGATGTAGGCTTCGCCACTGGTGGCACCGTACAGTGCTACGTTGCCAGCAATGATATTTTCTTCGGCTACTAGCGTGGACTGCTTGCTGGGATAAACCATCACTTTACCGCCGCTGAGTCCCTTGCCCAGATAGTCGTTGGTGTCGCCTTCTAGTTCTAGGGTCATGCCCTTAGGAATAAAGGCCCCAAAGCTTTGTCCGGCAGTGCCTTGGAAGTGTAGATGCACCGTGTCTTCGGGCAGTCCTTCCCGGTGGTTTTTGGTGATTTCGTTGCCCACGATGGTGCCGACCACACGGTTAATGTTGCAGATGGGGAGCGTTGCCTTCACGCTTTTGCCATGCGCAATGGCAGGCTGACAGATGTCTAGTAGCTGGGTCATGTCCAAAGATTTTTCTAGGCCATGATCTTGGGTTTGGGTGCAGTAGCGGCCTACTTCGGGGCCTACTTCGGGCTTGTGTAGGAGCGGAGAGAGGTCGATGCCTTTGGCTTTCCAGTGGTCGATGGCTTTTTTGGGGGCGAGCACTTCTGTGCGCCCAACCATTTCATCCAAGGTGCGGAAGCCGAGTTCGGCCATAATTTCTCTGGTTTCCTGGGCGATGAACTTCATGAAGTTCACGGCATGATCGGGGTCGCCTTTGAACTCTTTGCGGAGTTCGGGGTTTTGGGTGGCAACGCCGACTGGGCAGGTATTGAGATGGCACACGCGCATCATGATGCAGCCGAGGCTGACTAAGGGTGCGGTGGAGAATCCAAACTCTTCTGCGCCGAGCAGGGCTGCGATCGCAACATCTCTGCCCGTCTTCATTTGCCCATCGGTTTCAATGACAATCCGACTGCGCAAATTGTTCAGCACTAGGGTCTGGTGCGTTTCTGCTAGGCCCAGCTCCCAAGGCAAACCGGCATGCTTAATGGAGGTTTGAGGCGATGCGCCCGTGCCGCCATCAAAGCCAGAAATTAGCACAACATCTGCGTGGGCTTTGGCTACACCCGCTGCGATGGTGCCGACGCCTACTTCAGACACCAGCTTCACGCTGACTCTTGCGGCTCGGTTCGCATTCTTCAGGTCATGAATTAGCTCAGCGAGGTCTTCAATGGAGTAAATATCGTGGTGCGGCGGCGGAGAGATGAGACCCACGCCAGGGGTGGAGTTTCTCACCTTGGCAATCCACGGATACACTTTGCGGCCAGGGAGCTGTCCGCCTTCGCCTGGCTTCGCGCCCTGGGCCATTTTGATCTGAATCTCTTTGGCTTGGGAGAGATACAGGCTGCTGACGCCAAAGCGACCGGAGGCGACTTGCTTAATGGCACTGTTTTTGGAGTCGCCGCGCTCGTTTGTCCAGGTGTAGCGAGCCGGATCTTCACCGCCTTCGCCAGTGTTGGATTTGCCGCCGATGCGATTCATGGCGATCGCTAATGTCTCATGCGCTTCCTGCGAAATCGACCCGTAGCTCATAGCGCCAGTCTTAAAGCGGCTCATAATCGCTTCAACAGATTCCACGTCTTCAATGGGAATCGCCTGCTGAGGCTGAAAGTCCAACAAATCGCGCAAGCGGAAGAAGTTTTTACCTTGCTCGTTTACCAGCGCGGCGTATTTCTTATACAGCTCATAATCCCCTTCACGGGTTGCTTTCTGTAAGAGGTGAATGCTCTGCGGACTGAGTAGGTGAGCCTCGCCGTCTTTTCTCCACTGATATTCGCCGCCTGCTTCTAGGGTTGCCGCATTTTTGGTTTCTGCGGTTGGGCGATCAGGGAATGCCTGACGATGGCGAATCAGGGCTTCTTCTGCCAGTACCTCTAGGCCGACGCCCTGAATGCGAGAAGCTGTCCAAGTGAAGTACTTGTTCGTCACAGATTCATTGAGGCCGATGGCCTCAAAAATCTGTGCGCCTCGGTAGCTTTGGATGGTGGAGATGCCAATTTTTGCGGCGATTTTTATCACGCCTTTAGTGGCGGCCTTAATGTAGTTGGCACAGGCTTTGTCATATGCCACCCCACGCAACAGATTTTCATCAATCATGCGTTGGAAGGTCTCGAAGGCCATGTATGGATTAATGGCACCGCAGCCGTAGCCGAGTAGCACCGCAAAATGGTGCACTTCGCGTGGTTCTCCAGATTCCAACACAATGCCTACGCGGGTGCGGGTGCCGCTACGAATGAGGTGATGGTGCAGCCCTGCGACGGCTAACAACGCTGGAATAGGAGCCCGGTTTTGTGCGATGTCTCGATCAGAAAGAACAACAATCTCGTTGCCCGCCTCAATCGCTTCATCTGCGCGCATGCACAGCGCTTCAATGGCACCTTCTAGTCCGGCTTCGCCTGTGTCCGGATCGAATAAAATCGGCAGAACAGTTGTTTTGAACTGATCGTTATGCTTGATTTTGGAGAGTTCTGCGTTGGTGATGAAGGGGTTTTTTAGCTGTAGCAAATGGCAGCTTGCAGGCACCGGCTCCAACAGATTTCGCTCGGCGCCGATGGTGGTGGTCGCAGAGGTGATAATCGCTTCTCGAATGGAGTCGATGGGCGGATTAGTGACCTGTGCAAAAAGCTGTTGGAAATAGTTGTACAGCAGCTTTGGCCGGTTAGAAAGCACGGGGAGCGGGGTGTCTGTGCCCATTGCCCCGATGGCTTCTACGCCGTTTTTGCCCATGGGGGCTAGCAGCATCCGCAGTTCTTCGAAGGTGTAGCCAAAGGCGATTTGGCGTTGTGTAACGGTGTCAGCACTGGTCTTGTCAGCACTGGTCTTGTTAGCACTGGGATCTGTTGTCTTACTTGCTTCAGGCAAATCGCTGAGTGAAACCAGGTGCTCGTCTAACCAGGCTTGGTAAGGTTCTGCGCTGGTAATCTGTTGTTTGATTTCCGCATCTGGAATAATGCGCCCTTCAGCCGTATCGACCAAGAACATTTTTCCGGGTTCTAGGCGTCCTTTTTTCACCACATCGGCGGGGGCGACGTCTAGTACGCCTGCTTCCGAAGCCATAATCACCCGATCATCTTTGGTGACGTAGTAGCGTCCGGGCCGTAAGCCGTTTCTATCCAAGACTGCGCCCATTTGGGTGCCGTCAGTAAAGGCAATAGAGGCCGGGCCATCCCAAGGCTCAATCAAACAAGAGTGATACTCATAGAATGCCTTTTTCTCGGTGGGCATGGTTTTATGACCAGACCAAGGCTCAGGCACCATCATCATGAGCGAATGGGGCAGCGATCTGCCGCCTAGCGCCAACAGCTCTAGCGTGTTATCAAAAATGGTCGAATCGCTGCCGTTGATATTGATCAGCGGCTTTGCTTTGTTCAAATCATCGCCAAATAGCTCAGATTCAAACATTGACTGCCGCGCGGTCATCCAGTTGATGTTGCCACGTAAGGTATTGATTTCGCCGTTATGCGCGATGTAGCGGTAAGGGTGCGATCGCTCCCAGCTCGGGAATGTATTGGTACTAAAGCGAGAATGCACCAGTGAGAGCGCACTCTCCATGTCGGGATCGTTCAGATCTAAGTAATACTTCGATACCTGCTCAGGCATCAGCATCCCTTTATACACAATCGTGCGACAAGACATACTGGCGACATACCAATAGTCTCTTTTGCCCTCTCCTCGAATCTCTCGGTGCGCCAGCTTACGAATGACGTACAGCTTTCTTTCTAGATCTAATTCACTGGCTTCAGGCAGCTGCCCTTTGCCAATAAAGGCTTGCTGCATAAACGGCTCGCTTGCCTGCGCCGTTTCACCTAAAGACGTATTATCCGTGGGGACATCTCGCCATCCCAACACCTTTAAGCCTGTTTCCGCAACTACTTTCTCAAACTTTTGGCGGCCTTCTAGCCTGATGGCTTCATCCGGACTGGCGTAAATCATGGCCACGCCGTACTGCCTGGCCTCGGGTAGCGTAATGCCTTGCGCTGCCGTCACCTTTTGCATAAATCGGTGAGGAATCTGCATTAAAATACCCGCACCATCACCGGTATTGGGTTCCGCGCCGACTGCGCCCCGGTGATCCAAGTTCAACAGAATCGTTAGCCCCTGCTGAACAATCTCATGCGAAACTTCTCCTTTCATTTGCACGACAAAGCCTACACCGCAGGCGTCATGTTCGTGTTGCGGATCATAAAGTCCCTGCCTAGCAGGCTGATGATGAGGCTGATGTGAGTGCTGCTGTTGAGCATCGGCCCTGCTAGCAGCGTGTTGAACTGTAACGTTATCAGACATGCTATGCGTAGGGTGATGAGAAGGGGCCATCGCAAAATCCCGAGAAGAGAGTGATAAAGAAAAGGTGCAGAAGGAATTTATCTTTTAGGGCAGCTGGTGCTAAAAATCAGCAGCATAAATGCTGACAAAGCTACCTGCCCATGTGTATAAATTGCGAGCTTCTATTCTCTCTCAAGGCAGAGTATTCAGAAGCGATGCTTAATAAAATCGACAGATGGCTTAACAAAAACAGCTGAAATATTACAAAAAGTGTTGAGCACTGCTTGTTGTTGCAGCCGTTCTGTTATGGGTGCTACAAATTTGCGCAGATATGACAGCTTTTATAATCGCTACAGATTTGAGCCTGTCGCGATTGGGGTGGGCGTGCCGTCGCCCAAGCTACACGGCTAGATCTACACGGCTAGAGCTACACGGCCAAGAATCTTTGAATAATGTCTTCGCTCAGTTCGCGGGCTTCTCCAGAGGCAACAATGCCGCCTTTTTGCATGGCGTAGTAGTAGTCAGACTGTTTGGCAAAGTGTAAATGTTGCTCCACTAACAGAACAGAAACGCCGCTGGTTTCAACAATTTTTCGCACGGCATTTTCAATGTCGAGAATGATGGAGGGCTGAATGCCTTCAGTGGGTTCATCGAGAACGAGGAGTTTGGGCCGTCCCATGAGGGCGCGGGCGATCGCTAATTGCTGCTGCTGGCCGCCACTGAGATCGCCCCCCATGCGCGAGAGCATTTCTTTGAGCACGGGGAAAAGCTGCAAAATATCTTCTGGAATATTGCCGCGACTCTCTTTTTTGGCTTTGGCTTCTAGGCCGATTAGTAAGTTCTCTTTTACTGTGAGGCGGGGAATAATTTCGCGGCCTTGGGGCACATAGCCAATGCCGAGTTTGGCGCGTTTGTGGGTGGGCAGGCGCAGCAGCGATCGCCCTTCGTATTCAATTTGGCCGCTGCGAGGCGCCAGCAGGCCCATAATGGTTTTGAGCATGGTGGTTTTGCCCACGCCGTTGCGCCCAATGAGGCACACCATTTTGCCCTGGGGGATATTCATATCTACGTTACGCAGAATGTGACTTTCTCCGTAATAGACGTTGAGGCCAGAGATTTTGAGAGTGGGGATAGCGTAAGGGCCTGCTGCGGCAGGGCCAGGAACAACAGGGCTAGGAGCGGCTTGGGGCATGGGCTTAGAAAAAGAGGGGTACAACCGGCTGGGCTATCTCTGAGAATGTTATGGGTCGAACTTTATGTATGGCATCTGCATACATGACATTCTCAGAGGCATCTGCATTGATCTACATGGCATCTGGACTACATGGCATCCGGATCACCCAGATACACTTTAATCACGCGGGGATCGTTTTGGATTTCATCCATGGTGCCTTCGCACAGCACGCTCCCCTGATGGAGCACGGTAACCTGATTGTCTTGGGCAATTTGTCTTACAAATTCCATGTCATGCTCAATGACAATCACGCCATGACTTTCGGCCAAAGAGATTAACAGCTCGCCCGTTCGTTCTGTTTCTTCATCGGTTAAGCCCGCGACAGGCTCATCCACTAACAACAAATCGGGCGACTGCGCCACTAACATGCCAATTTCTAGCCACTGTTTTTCGCCGTGGGAGAGCAGCGCGGCTGGAACGTCCGCTTTTGCGGTGAGGCCGACGGTGCTGAGCAGGCCGCCCACCGTTCGCGTTTCTGCAGTGGGCGTTGCCCTAAAAAGCGTATTCCAAACGGTTTTTTGTCGATTGCAAGACAGCTCTAAGTTCTCTCTGGGGGTCAGGTTTAAATACACCCGAGGCGTTTGAAACTTACGGCCAATGCCGAGGCGAGCGATCGCATGTTCGGATTTAGCACGAATATCTTTGCCTTTAAACATGGCCCGTCCGGTGGTGGGCTGCACTTTCCCGGTAATCACATCCAGAAAAGTGGTTTTCCCTGCGCCGTTAGGGCCAATAATGACGCGTAGCTCCTGATCTTTAACCGAAAAATTCAGGCCATCAATGGCTTTGAATCCGTCAAAGCTGACGGTTACATTTTCGATGCTCAGCAGCGGAGGGCCAGGTTTATCGATCTTGGTTTTGGGGATCGCAGCAGTCATGGGTTAGCTCTCCTTTTTATCTAGCAGGTCAGCTTCTTGGCGAATGGTTTCGTCCACATCAAGCTTGGGATAGGTGGTGGTTTGTTTGGGCTTGCCAAAGATTGATCGCAGCTGATCGAGCGCCCGATATCTGAGCCAGCCGACGATGCCATCGGGCAGTACGGTGACCACAATCAAGAACAGCGCCCCTTGGAAAAATAGCCAAACGGTTGGATAAGACTCACTCAATAGCGTTTGGCCCCAGCGCACTGCCAGCGCGCCGATAATGGCCCCAATGAGCGTGCCGCGTCCGCCAACGGCCACCCAAATCACCATCTCAATTGAGAAGGCAATGTCCATATACTGCGGAGAAACAATGCCGGACTGCACGGTGTACAGTGCGCCCGCAATCCCTGCAATGCCACCGGAGACTGCAAACACCACCACCTTAAAGGCGGTGGGATCGTAGCCCGAAAATCTGACTCGGTTTTCATCGTCTCGGATGGCAATGAGCATGCGGCCAAAGCGCCCGCTGGTGAGCCAACGACAAAGCCCGTAGGACAGCGCCAGCATGATCACCGTAATGCAGTAGAAAATGAACTGAGCGCGATCGCCCCCTACAGACATGCCAAACAGCTCAGTGGTGCTGGTTTTTAGGCCGTTGGTGCCATTGATGAGCTTTTGTTGACCGTTGAAGAAGTTAAAGAAAACAACCAGCGCCGCCTGCGTGAGAATGGAAAAGTACACCCCGCGAATGCGGTTGCGAAAGACCAGATAGCCCAAGGCGGCTGCGATCGCGGTGGGAATAACGACGATGGCCGCAAGGGTGAACGGAAAGGAGTAAAACGGCTTCCAGAACCAAGGCAGCTCAGAAACGCCATACAAACTAAAAAAGTCTGGGATGGCCTCGCCAATGCCCTGCAATTGCAAGAACATGGCCAGGGCATAGCCCCCCAGCGCAAAGAAAATGCCGTGCCCTAAGCTCAGCAAGCCGGTAAAGCCCCAAATTAAATCAATGCCGAGGGCCACAATGGCAAGCGAGAGAAATCGGCTGAGCAGGCCAAGGCGGAAGTTAGAGAGCAGGAGCGGGGCAATGAAGATGAGAAAAAGCGCGATCGCACAAACGGCAATCAGCTCCATCCGCTTGCGTCCTCTCGGCGCTTTCGGTGGCCCAGAGATTACAGAATCAGCCGCCGGTTTAGAAACAGCCATGGCCTATACCTCCGCTGAGCGGCCTTTAGGCGGAAACAATCCCGCCGGACGCACTTGCAAAAACACAATAATCAAGGCGAACACCATTACTTTTGCCATACTCGTGGTCGCAAAAAACTCGAAAAAGCTTTTGACAAAGCCTAAACTCTCACCCGATCCCAACAGATTCACCACCGTGCCAGAACCCAACAGATAGGTCACGATGCCGATGCTCAGCGCCGCAATCACACTGCCCAGTAAATTGCCGACGCCGCCGACAACCACCACCATAAAGGCATCCACAATGTAGTTCACGCCTAAGTTAGGCCCGACCGACCCCAGGAGCGTGACCGCAAAGCCCGCCACCCCGGCCAGCCCTGAGCCGAGCGCAAAGGTCACCGCATCTACCTGCGCTGTGGGAATGCCCAAACAAGCGCTCATATCTCGGTTTTGCGTGACGGAGCGAATCCGTAAGCCCCATGCAGATTTCTGCAAGAACCAGTACACCCCTAACAAACACAGCAGGGTCAGCACAATGATAAACAGTCTGGATGCCGGAAACCGTAGCGAATCGGTGACTGTAATGCTCCCTTGCAACCATCCGGGGGCGGTGACATCTACATTGCGCGTGCTAAACCACGGCTTGGCCAGCTTGTTATTGTCATTTAGGCCATTGCCCAGTACCCAGCTAATGACTCCAGAGAGCAAAAACAGCACCGTTGTGGCTAGGTTCTGCCGCGCTTGGGTAAGCCGCGCGTATCGGTTCAATACCCACTTGCCAATAAAGAACAATCCGCTAAATACAATGAGGCCAATCGTCATAGACCAGCTCACGCTGCGCACAAACTGCCGCAAAATGAGGCTCACCCCCCAAGTGGCCAACAGGGTTTCTAGGGGCCGACCATACAAAAAGCGAATGACGCTGCGCTCTAGGGCTAGGCCCACCAGCGCCGCGACAATAAACGCCGCCGGAATCGCCACCCAAATGTAGAGATCGTCTATTCCCTCGCCAAATCCTTTGAATACGTTCTGCACGACATAGGTGGTGTACGCCCCCAACATCATTAGCTCGCCATGGGCCAAATTAATGACGCCCATCAGACCAAACACAATGGCTAGGCCCAGCGCCACAATCAGCAACACCGTTCCGATGCTAACCCCGTTAAAAACGGTGGTAATTATCGTATCTAACACAGCATTTCCTCTTTCTCTCTCACGCGCTCTTGACTATTCACCCCTTGCAGGATCTGTTTAATAAAACGGGTTAAAAACGCTTCTGTTGTTTAAATTTATTCTGTTTGTTTAAATCCCTTCAAAAAAAGGCCGGAAGCCTCATAGACCCCCGACCCTTCTTTCTATAGCCCTACAATCTCTATAGTTCTACAATCCAAGAGATTCGGTGATTAAACTTCTTCAGCTTTATACTTACCACCTTTCTCTGGATCAGACCAGTCACAGGCAAAGCCCTTTGTATCCGCTACATACTGATTCCAGGGAATGGGATCAACGGGGCCATCGGTTGCCGACACAATCTCGAACAGTCCGTCATCACGGATTTCGCCAATCCGAACGGTCTTAGAAATGTGGTGGTTAGGCTGCATGGTAACCGTGCCGCCGGGTGCATCAAAGACTTGACCATAAGCTGCTTCGCGAACCGCAGCAATATCAGTAGAGCCTGCTTTTTCAACAGCCTGCGCCCACAGATAAACCATGATGTAAGCCGCTTCCATCGGATCGTTGGTGACTCGATCATCGCCGTACTCAGCTTTAAAGTCGCTGACCCACTTTTCGTTCTCAGGGCTTTCAACAGTTTGGAAGTAGTTCCAAGCCGCGTAGTGGCCTTCCAAAAATTCTGGGCCGATGGTCTTAACTTCTTCTTCTGCGATACTTACAGACATCACAGGGTACTTGTCAGGGCCCATGCCAGCACTCTTCATCTGCTTAAAGAAGGCTACGTTGCTGTCGCCGTTCAAGCTGTTAAAGATAACGCCGCCGTCAGGCATTGCCTGCTGAATCTTCTCGATAATGGGCGTTACTTCTGTGTTGCCCAAAGGTAGATAGTCTTCTCCAGCAGTGGTGCCGCCGTTGGCCTTGAGCTGCTCTTTAATGATGTTGTTAGCGGTGCGAGGGAAGACGTAGTCGGAGCCTACTAAGAAGAACTCTGTGCCTTTGTTCTCAAGTAGCCAATCAACGGCAGGTTCAATCTGCTGGTTGGGGGCAGCACCTGTGTAGAAAATGTTTTTAGAACACTCTTGGCCTTCGTACTGTACGGGGTACCAAAGCATGTGGTCTTTTTCTTCAAAGACGGGCAGAACCGCTTTGCGGCTAGCAGATGTCCAGCAGCCAAAGACAACCGCAACTTCGTCTTGGTCGATGAGCTTCTCTGCTTTTTCTGCAAAGGTTGGCCAGTCAGATGCGCCGTCTTCTTTGACTGCAACAATCTGCTTGCCGAGGACGCCGCCGTTGGCGTTGATTTCAGCGATCGCTAATTCTTCCGCATCAACAACCGTTGTTTCACTAATCGCCATCGTGCCACTCAAAGAGTGCAAAATGCCCACAGTGATAACGTCATCACCGCCTGCTGCACTCGTTGATGCGCCGCTATCCGTCGCAGTTTCGCTGCCGCCGCTGCCGCCGCAAGCGTTTAACAATACGCTCGCGCCCGCTGCTGCGGTACTAAACGCGATAAATTTCCGTCTACCTAATTTTGCCATTAACCGTTTCAAGACTCCTTAAAGATCACACCGAAACAGTTCACTACAACAGTGCCCTAGCGTTTCGTGTTCAGCAGCTACGCTCTCAACCTTGCACTTTATCTGGGCAAGTAATCTGGACAAAAAGAGAAAATGTTTAAAAAACAAGCTGTTTAAAAACAGATTTCTCTCTCATTACAGTGGAAGCCAGCCTCAGACAAGAAGCCAAAAGGAAGAGGCTACCTAGCGTTTTTACTGATTGTGAGGGTAGCTTATGACTCAGAAATCGCATAAGTTGTATCGTGCGATACCAAATTTCATTACTTTACTGTAATTGTTACAAGTTACTAGCGCATCTTCTTATTTTTCTCCAGTTTGCGTATCGTTTTGTATCTTTTGTTCGGTTTTGTTGTCCGTGTTCACAAACAAGAACAGTTTGAAGGTCTCTGTAAAAAGAGAGAATGCCAAAAGGAAAGGCTCAAAAAAACAAGCCCTAAACGGAAAAGACAAGCAAAAAAGCCTAGGCAGGCGATCGCTAAAACAAGAAATATCGCTGGGCCATCGGCAAAACCGCTGCCGGTTCGCAGGTCAGCAGCTTGCCATCTACCTTCACCTCAAAGGTTTCGGGGGTCACTTCAATATTGGGCGTCAGGCTATTGAGCTTCAGATCAGACTTCTTGAGCTGGCGCGTATTAAAGACGGGCTGCAACCGTGCTGCGTCTAGCCCTAGCTGCCCGGCAATATCATTGTCCATGGCCGCCTGGGAAACAAAGGTATAGGCCGTACTGGCTCGGGCCTTTCCGAAACTTCCAAACATCGGCCTCATGTGCACTGGCCCCGGCGTAGAGATGCTGGCATTGGCATCGCCCATCTGGGCATAGGCAATAAAGCCGCCTTTCACCACTATGTCTGGCTTTACGCCAAAAAAGGCCGGATTCCATAAGCACAAGTCTGCTAGCTTGCCTTCTGCTACCGATCCGACACAGTGGGAGATGCCATGGGCCAGGGCCGGATTAATTGTGTACTTAGCTACGTATCGCTTGGCCCGATAGTTGTCGTGCGTTTCGCTGTCGTTTTCTGGGTTGGGCAGCAGTCCCTTTTGCACCTTCATTTTGTGTGCGGTTTGCCACGTCCGCGTAATGACTTCGCCCACGCGGCCCATGGCCTGAGAGTCTGAGGCCATGATGCTAAAGGCACCCATATCGTGCAGCAAATCTTCGGCGGCAATGGTTTCTCGGCGGATGCGAGATTCTGCAAATTTCACATCTTCTGGAATGTTCTTATCTAGGTGGTGGCACACCATCAACATGTCCTTATGTTCATCAAAGGTGTTGATGGTGTAAGGCCGTGTGGGGTTGGTTGAGGCGGGCAACACATTATCTAATGCGCATACGGTCAAAATATCAGGAGAATGTCCGCCGCCTGCCCCTTCTGTATGGAAGGTGTGAATTACCCGATCTTTAAAGGCGGCAATGGTGGTTTCGACAAAGCCCGACTCATTGAGAGAATCTGTGTGAATGGCCACCTGCACATCGTATTCATCGGCCACTGAGAGGCAGTTGTCAATGGCGGCGGCGGTGGTGCCCCAGTCTTCGTGGAGCTTTAGGCTCATGGCTCCGGCATTTATCTGTTCTACCAGGGCTTCTGGCTTGCTAGAGTTGCCTTTGCCCATATAGCCCAGGTTCATGGGGAAGGCTTCGGAGGCTTCGAGCATGCGGTGGATGTTCCATGCCCCTGGGGTGCAGGTGGTGGCGAGGGTGCCGGTGGCAGGGCCAGTGCCCCCGCCAAGCATGGTAGTGATGCCAGAGGCGATCGCGACTTCTATTTGTTGCGGGCAAATAAAGTGAATGTGCGAATCAATGGCCCCTGCTGTGAGAATCTTCCCTTCCCCAGCAATAATCTCCGTACTCGGGCCAATAACAATGTCAATATTGCTCTGCGTGTAAGGATTTCCGGCTTTTCCCAGTTTGAAAATTTTGCCGTCTTTGATGCCTACATCAGCTTTTACTACGCCCCACCAGTCTAGGATGAGGGCGTTGGTAATGACGGTATCTACGGCTCCTTCATTGCGTGAAATGGGAGATTGTCCCATGCCATCGCGGATAACCTTGCCGCCACCAAACTTCACCTCATCACCGTAGTAGGTGCCGCCGTATGTCGTTAAATCTTGTTCTACTTCTAAAAATAGGTCTGTGTCGGCTAGGCGAATGCGATCGCCGACCGTTGGCCCAAACGTATCAGCATAGTCACGGCGGCTAATGTAGTTACTCATTACTCACTTGCAATAATTAGCAGTTGTCAGAGGGGGCATATAGTTAGTTATTTAATATTTTTTTGAGCAAGTCTATTTCGATCAGTCTTAATTTAGAAGACAACTTTAGAAGACAGCCTAATGCTTAAGGGGGGAACTTGGTCAGCAAACTTTAAACTTGGTCAGACAACTTTAAGACTAAGTTACGTTAGTTGCCTTTTCTCGAAGAAATAAATAGCCTTTCTCAAATCAATGCCGTTCAAAACGCGGTAGACCTTTCTTTTCCATCCGCGCTTTTCATCTGCGCTCTACCATCTACGCTTCATCATCTGCGCAGGTTTCCGCGCTCCATCATCTGTGCCTGCTATTTTGGCCCGCTATTTCGGTCTGCTACTTTTCAGTCCGGTAATTGTTCTTCAGCCATCCAATTACCTTTTTTTGATCCTTGTCGCCACTTTTCCATGCAATCACGATTCTGTAGCGAGGCGGATCACCACTAACTTTGTGATAGTAGAGCCGCCCCTGACGCCCGACCCTGCCTTCCCACCATTTATTGCTTGTGGCATGAACTTTTTTGGGTTGCGAGAGCTGTTCCTCGTCTATGAGCTTCTTCAGGGCCAGCAGCAGATTGCCAAACTCGCTGTCATGCTGCTGAATCTCGGCTTTGGAATGATAGAGCAGCTCTACCGTCGGAAAGAGCGTTTCAACAATTTCAACCAGATCGAGATTGACTTCTTTTTGCACCGCCTCTAAGGCTTTTTCTTGAATCTGTTCTTGTTGAACGATCTCTGTTTGTAGCTGTTGAACCTGGGCAGATAGTGTTTGCTTTTGCGCTAACAGCTCATTCTTCTTTTTTTCTACATCTTTAGAGAGCTGAAGTGAAACATCAATATTTTCTTTGTAGTGCGTATTCTCTGCTTGCAGCTCAGTGTTTTGCTCCTGCACTGCTTTTAACTGCGCTGCATAGTCGTCAGCGTTCTTTTGGGTTAAAGCTTCGTATTCCGCTTGCATCGATTGTGCCGCTGCCTGGGCTTGCTCGCGTTCTAATGCGATCGCTTCATGATGCGCTTTTTGGTTTGTGGCAAGGGTGTCGTTCAGCTGCTGAAAGGCTTGCTGCTGAGCGGTTAGGTCGTTCTCTAACTGTTGAATTTTATCGAGTCGCGATCGCGCTTCTGCTGTCAACGATTGCTTTTGTGCTTGCCAGTGCTGTTCTTGCTGTCGCCAGTCAAGGGTCTGCTGTGCGAACTTGCGGCTCACACTTTCAGCGGCTTCTCGTTGCTGCTGCGCCTCGCTCAGCTTGCCGTCATATTGATTTAAAAGCGTCTGCCTATCAGCCCTGATCGCGGCCTTCCAATGCCGCTTCGCTAACTGCTGCGCTACCATGCTCCCGATAGCAATCCCTACAGCAAAGGCGATAACGTACAGCATGTTTGATGGGTCTTCGCGATTAAGCTAACAACAACGGGCTAGGCAAAAATTGGACTTATAACCGACCTTGCTTCACCCAACTTTAATGGCGCAGAACTCAACTTTAATGGCTCAGCGTAACTCCATAAAATCCTACATCCTGAACATCGCTTTGCCCTTAACAGTAGCTAATCTTAAACTTTTGGCGGCTTATTTAGCGCCAAAATGGGCGTGAGAATTCATTGATGTAGTCCTATTGGCTCAGCCCTAAGATGCTAGAACTTCGTCCGAACTGTGAGTGTTGCGATCGCAACCTTCCTCCCGACTCTACTGAAGCCGTTATCTGCACCTTTGAGTGCACGTTTTGTAAAACCTGCGCAGCGCAGATCCTCCACCATTCTTGTCCCAACTGTGGCGGTAATTTTGTAGAACGGCCTATCCGTCCGGTGGACATGCTCAATAAGTTCCCTGCCTCTACTAAGCGGGTGCTGAAAGCCGCAGGCTGTGCTTAATGGACTGTGCTTAATGGACTGTACCTAATGAGCTGCACCTAATGAGCTGCACCGAATGGATTGAACTTCCAGATTTTGAAACTTGTTTTGTGTAATAGACCGCATGGCCTTGACGACCACTCGGAGGAATTGACCGATGACTATCCGTAAATCTATGCTGCTCAGCTTGAGCATTGCCCTTCTAACCGTTGGCTGTACCACTTTATCTGGTAAGGAAGCCATCCCGGAGGCCCCAGCTCAAGGTGCTGATACAGCTGCCCAGCGCGGGAAAATCGCAGTTCCGCCGGATAGCGTTCCGGCTCCCAGTGAGGAGGCTGTAGCACCCAGTAATGATGATGCTACACAAGCTGACGCCGTACCGCTCGAAGAGGCTCCCGCTTCGAATGCTCCTGAGATTGCTTTCGGTGGAACCGCTAACGGCATTCCAGTTCCGGTTGCCGATAGTGCGGGCGACTTCAGCACACGAGTTGGCTATAACCTCTGGAAGGTGGTAGATCCTGATCCGGCAGGTGTGAATTGCCGATGGTCGCCAGAGATGCCAACGGAATGGTATT
This sequence comes from Phormidesmis sp., assembly GCA_045110585.1. Classification (GTDB taxonomy): domain Bacteria; phylum Cyanobacteriota; class Cyanobacteriia; order Phormidesmidales; family Phormidesmidaceae; genus Phormidesmis. Next base: position 32,112 of record JBGCGG010000012.1, read on the forward strand.
CACCCGGTGCAGACTGGCCGGACGGCGATTTTCAAAATTGGCCAGTGGTTAGAACCTTTGCAAAAGGGAAAAATCTCACGTCGAATGGCACCCCAGCAGGATTTATGACGGTCATGGACAGCCGCAGATTGCCCTGGCTCAAAATTGCGATTGGAGAGAATGATCAAATCTGTTTAGTTCGAGCCAATACCCGCTATATTGTGCCGCGCCCGTAGCTATTTAGTCTGTAAGGCATTGAACGGTCACCTCTCAGCTCGCAAACAGCCGCCGCGAGAGCTTGGCTTGTCTCATTTGTGCCAAGTCAATCGTTGGCGTGCAAGACCACATCTCATCCAGTGGGGTGACCACCGCCTCTTCACACACAGCGGCCATATCTGAGGCGATCGCCCTTCTCACCTGCTGCGCCTGCACATGCCCAATTGCCCCCAGCCGAATGGCCGCGCCCAATAGCCCGGTGACAAATCCATGCACAAAGGCTGCCAGTGTTTGCTGTTGCCCTAGCCCCGCTACCTGGGCCACCACTGCAAACACCACTGGATGCAGGCAGTTAATATCACCGATGGCTGCCTGAGCAGAGAGCTTTTGTAAGTGCGGGTGCGGCCACGTTTTGCTGGCTACCATCAGTAGCGCTCGCCCGCCTTGCCGCTGCGCAATGCGCGTTTTTTCAACGGAGGTTTGGGCGAAGAGTAGAGCGTCTATTTGAGCGATCGCTCCAAAATCTGCTTGCTTACTTGCCTGATATGCATGGGTAAGTGCCACCAAATCAGTGCCGCCCACTTTGTTGCACAGCAGCAGGCTCACAAAGGTTTCTATATCTTGGGCTGAGGTGATTCGCCCAGCCTGCACCAAACTCTCCAACCCATGCGACAGCGTATAGGTGCCCGATGGGAAAAAAGAGTCTGCTAGCTGCATGAGTGCAAACTGTTGTTCGAGAGTGTCTGCCATGTTTTAGGGGTAATGCTTTGGATGGCGCGGCTTTAGGCGCGGCTTTAGATGGCGCGAAGATTGGCGGCTTTGGATTTAATGCGAATGGGCGTGCGCTGCATGGACATGATGCTTTTGAAACTCAACTGCTTCGTCCGCCGGTTTTGCTTCAAAGGTGATTTGTAAGCCTTCTATCTTGAGCGCGATCGCCATCTCATTCACCATTTTCTCCATTTGCGCCCTCGCCGCCACCATCTCCACATACACCGCCTCTCCGCGCACCGTTGTGGGCCAGTGCTGGTTGCCTAACGTATGCCCCAACTGCACCAACGCTGTTGGATGGTTGTGAGCATTAGATGAAAATCTTAGGGCCATTAGGGGTTGCGCTTCTACATGCACCACCACTAACTGCCCTTGCGCTGTTTCAAGCACATCGCCTTCCCGTAGCTGCCAGTCGCGGTCTTTCATAATGCCCACCGATTGCCCCGAGGCGGTGCGCGTCAGAATGCGGCCTTTCGTGCGATCGTTTCTCCCAATCTCCACCTCTAAGCAACGCCCCGCTGCCTGTTTTTGACCTACCTTTGCAGCCAGCCCTTCATCCTCACGCGCATTCCCTAAATATGTCTGTGCCAGTACTCTTTCCATGACGTTTGTCTCTACCACGCTAGCTCCCATCACATCCGCTTATTACACCGAATAAGGCAACAATGCCTCACCCCGCACTGTCCGCACCGCGTTCACGGCCAGCTTAAACGTCGCCTGCATTTCTCTTGTCGTTTGCCCCACTGCGCGCACAAACAGTCCTCTTTCCTGTGGCAACACCGAACTCGCTAACGTCAAAGACTCACTGCTGAGCGAATCCACCGCTTTGCTCAGCTCGGCCAGCACCTGTTTCGTGGCTGTTTCTTCCGGCAATATCAACAACAACGTACCGATTACCTTTCCACTCGCAAAGAGCGCCTGCTGTGCGAACCGATTTTCTTTGCCAGTCAGCTTCATCGCATCTGTGAACCATAGCCTTCCGCCCGGTGCCTTAACGCGCACACGACTAAAGCACTCCCGAAATTCGTACGCTTCTCCTCTCGCTAAGCGCCCTGGCAAAATAATTTCTCCCCAGCAAAGCGTAGCTGTATCGCTTAGCGTAATCTCTGTTGTTTGTTTTAAGGCCGCATCTGCAAAGAGAATGAGGGGCTCGGGTAAGAATTCTAAGGTGGCGCGATCGCCCACCTCAATCGAATAATCTACCGTCGCCTGAGAATCCACTTCAGGCATTGCATGAACCTTCGTCGCCGCCTGATCCGCCAAATAAAGCTGACTCCCCGCATCTAGGGTAAAAGACAGCTTCAAAGCATCCCCAGCTAACAACCCAGGCGACGTATTCATCCGATATAAATAAGCCCTGTTTTGAGCGCTTTCTTCTAACCTAAAAACAGGCGAAACACTCAGCGGATAAGCCATATACCGATGGCTCAACACCGTTTTCCCACTAGCGCTACATTCCAGTCTCAGCGCCAGCTGCTCCTCACTTATCGCTTTGTTCTCTTGTACCTTTGATTCCACAGAAACAACACTTGCCAATCCAGTCGCTCCTACCGCGCACTATAATTATTTGTCTCACCGCCTAACGTAAAATCCTCTTTTTGCAGGGGTGACGCGTAGCGACGGGGTAGGTTCTCAACCCCTCGCACTCCCCACCAACACCTTTTCTTCTTCCCCAAACAACAACCGCTCCCGAATAAACCCGACCACCTCATCCAAGCCCTCACCCGTCTTGCAATTCGTATACACCACAGGCTTGCCGTCTCTGTGCTGCGCAGATTGCACCCGCATCAAATCCAAATCTGCTCCTACATACGGCGCAATATCCACCTTGTTCACTACAGCCAAATCACTTTGCACAAATCCAGGCCCATTCTTACGGGGAATATCATCCCCCGCTCCCACATCAATCACAAAGATATACGCATCCACCAGCTCATAGCTAAAAGTAGAGGCCAAATTATCGCCTCCGCTTTCAATCAACACCAAATCTAGCTGTGGAAACAACAGCTCCAAATCCTGCACCGCGAGCTGATTCATGGTGGGATCTTCTCGGATGGCCGTGTGCGGGCAGCTACCAGTTTCTACCCCAATCACTCGCTCAGGGGGCAAAAATCCCTTGCGCTTCAGCCTATCCGCATCTTCTGTCGTGAGCAGATCATTTGTCACCACGGCCACCTCTACGCCTTGCGACATTAGCAATGGCACAATGCCCTCTATGAGTGCCGTTTTTCCGCTCCCTACCGGGCCACCAATGCCCAATCGCGCCGCCGATTTGCTCATTTGTTTATCCTTATGCTTTCAGCTCAGCGCCATCATATTTGCCATTAAAGCCATAAATTTCCTGGCTACCGCCATACGGGACTAGCTCTACTTCCTTTTCATCCCCTGGCTCAAAGCGCACCGCCGTTCCGGCTGTAATGTTCAACCGCATTTTTTTAGCGCGTTCTCTATCGAACTGTAAGCCCTCGTTCACTTCATAAAAGTGGAAGTGAGAACCGACTTGGATAGGGCGATCGCCCACATTACTCACCACCATTGTCACCACCTCCCGACCCGCATTTAGTTCAATCGGCTCCGAACCGCCTGGAATGATTTGTCCAGGCACCATCGGCATCGGCTCTGCATTGTTCTCTTTGTACATTACAAAATTCCTGAAATAGCACTAACGAATTTAGACATCCTTGAAAGCCAGTAAACTCAGTGTTCTTTCACACCCTATGTCTCCAACGCTGACGCTCTGGTAACTGGCTGATGCCCTGGCAACTGGCTGATGCTTTGGTAACTGAGCGCAGTCGAGGTCAATCCATAATCGGATCATGCACGGTTACCAGCTTCGTCCCATCCGGGAACGTTGCTTCTACCTGCACTTCATGCACCATCTCTGGAATGCCTTCCATCACATCCTCACGCTTTAGCAAGGTTGTTCCTTCGCTCATCAGCTCGCTCACCGTTTTTCCGTCGCGCGCGCCTTCCATAATCGCCGCCGAAATGTAGGCCACCGCTTCCGGATAGTTCAGCTTTAGCCCTCTGTCTTTCCTTCTTTCTGCAACCAGCGCCGCCGTAAAAATCAACAGTTTGTCCTTTTCTTGAGGCGATAGCAACATTATGAGTTCTATATCTGTACGACTTCACTTGGCAGGCATTGTAAGACACTTTTTCTCTCTTGCCTTTTTCCTCTCCAAATCTCTATTTTTCTCTTAAGAAACACAAAGAAACCATACTCAGTATGGGTGTGTGTAAAGCTTCATCGCACCACTGTTGCACACCCTCTACCCAGGGGTCACAATTGCCCATGGGCTAGCACTATTTTCGGAAGATGAACGTATAGGCTCTGCGCCCGCTGTTTCCTCCCGCTGTTTTTTATTGACAGGAGAAATCCGATTCATGCCTAAAGTAAATGCTGAAATCGTCTCAAATGCACTGAAAAAGGTTTCTCAGCAAAAGATTCCCCTCCAAAAGCTCTATGACGATCTGGCTAATATTGACCAGATGGATTTGGCTCAAAGTGCTGAGTGCCGCGAAAGAGCGCAGCAGGTTCTGGCAAATCCAAAAATTAGTTTGAACTGGAGAGATGCGATCTCTGAGCGTCTCCATGAAGCCAATCACACCCTTGCCATCAAAACCGTCACTGGCGACGACAGCTATTAGGCCAAAGCTGTTAGGTCAAAGCTATGTAGGCCAAAGCTCAAGGTAATAGACTTATCCAACCGGTTAGTAGCTGATTCCTTGGCTCTGTGCTCTGTCGTAATGCCGTGTAGTTGTGCAGTGCTATGACGATACATCGATGTGAACAATGAAAACGTAGTGTTCCTTTTCCCATTCCGTTTGAATGGACTACGTTGAATTTCTCATCGATGTATTGCTGTACTTTGGCTATGCTGTCATCGTTTCAGCGCTGTTGAGCGCTGTTGAGCATTGTGCTCACCATATCTTTTGGTGAAGAATGAACTGCCGCGTACATTGTTGGATTGTGGCATGCATATCTTTCACGCTCAGTTAAGCTTGTAGTGAAAACGCCGAGATGTTGTCTGCCAGCTTTGATTGACCCAAAATCGCTGAATAGCAGGATTGGCCGTTTCTATATCGACTTGGATGCGATCGCTCTGTCGCTGTTGTAGTCGTTGGGTAAGGGCTGAAATGAGCTGAGTGCCGTAGTAGCATCGTCGATAAGTCGGTTCAATGTAAATGGCTTTTACCATCGCCGTTGCTTCGGGCAACAACTCTGCAACGGCGATGCCCTTTATCTGGTTATTCACGAGCAAGCAGGCGATTTCAAACTGTTTGGAAAACTGGCTGGTTTGACTATCTATTTGGCGATGGTGATCAGCGAAATGAGCGATCGCCGCTTTCCCCGCGTCATTTAATTCAAATTCACCTTTCTCCTCAAGCATCTTTTTCAGTAACTGTTGCACTTGGCTATCGTCTTCGGGCACTGTCGGCCGAATCGCGATCGCTGGTTGTACATCAAGCCCATTTGCTCGTTTACTGGCGTGCTTATTGGCTGGTTTTCCCTGTTGCCAGTGCTGCCACAGCCCCGGAGCCAACGGTGCCAGCAATAGCGCAAACACCAATAGCCCTGACGCCACCAAATAGCTATCATTCGCCTGCAATAACAACCCCGCTCCTAAGCTCGCGTTATAAATGCAGTGTCCGACGATGGTCGTTAATAAACCAAATTTAAGAAAGAACAAACCGTAGACAAAAATGGCTTTAATCGACAGCTCAATGCCTCGCAGATAGATGGGGTCGCTCAGGTACCCTAAATGCGCAAAGGCCCATATTGCACCAGGGATAGCCAAGGCCAGCCAGCGCTGGCGCGTCAGCCATACAATCAAAGCAATGCCAATGAGACGTGCTTGTAGTTCTTCTGAAATAGCAGGCAAAATTCCCGATCTGAGCGGGCTTAGAAAAGGGAAAGGCGTCGAGAACAGGTTGCTGTAGTTCATGCTGATGGGTGACCAACTCCCGAATACATGCAACGCCACAAAATAAAACAGGATGACGTAACCCATGCCAATGCCCCCCATCATTAGCCCCCGCCAATAGGATTGGGTAAATACTGCTAGCCGGTTGGGGCTGCGCGGCAGCAGCATATCGCGCGTTGGCCAAACTCGCTTGGCAAGCTGCTGGCCTCCCATCCACAAAAAATAAACGGTCACGGCTGTTTCTCCCGCCGAAAACAAGCTGGAGTAGAGTTCTTGAAACCAAAACAGCGTGTAGTTTTGGGTGGTGGCGTAGTAACTTTTGTAGAGCGGTAAGTTGTTGAGCTGAGCCAGCCAGCTAATCGTAAATACCAGCAGTGCTGGCGGCAGGCCCGCTTTCCAATTGACGGTGTTGCGAGCGATCGCACCAATAAAAAACAAAAAAGCCACGCACAGCGGAGCGTAAAATCCCACCATGTGGCTCATTCGGGCAATAGAGCTGGCCAGGCTACGTTCTTCTCCAAATTTTCGAGAGAACGCTTCTGGCACTTTTAACCAATATCCGTAAGCACCTATGCGATCGCCCTGTACTCCCACTGATAGGCGCAGCTCAGCATCGCCAATGTCAAAAGCCTGGTCAAGGTTCTGCCGTTTCCAGTTAAAGTTGCTGTCGGTTCGTGCGGGCCGTTGGGTTGTCGACGCATCCACTAACTCCCAATCCGCTAAGTTCCAGCCTCGCTCGTCTTGCAAGTAGCGCTTTGCTATGGCGCGGGCATCGTCCTCATTTAGGTTTGCACCCGGTTCTGCTTCCGGAATCGTGTGCCGATAGCCGATTAGCTCACCCCGCGTCGAAAGCGACAGGTTAAATTCTTCTTGCTGTGAGGGCCGGAACCGACGAATCCTCCAACTGTAAATCGGTAGCCGTTCAGCTTGAATTAAGCGATTGGTTTCAGCAATGCCTAAGCTGCGCTGAAGATAAATAGACGCCATCCCAGATTCGCCAAAGCGCTGAGAAATCTTATAGTCTGCGAGGTCTGCTGCTGTGACTGTTGGTGAAGCTTTATCCTGCAAGTAAGCCTCACCCTGGCGCGCAATTTCCTGCCGAGACACGCTCAAATCAATCGCAGCGCTGGGCAATACCTGCTGACCGAACACAATGGCTACTACAAAACCTGCTATTCCTAGCAAGGTAATCAGACGATCGAGCTTAGAGCGAAAGAGCATGGCCTAAATAACGGACAGAACGTACTGCCCTAGCGTAGCCAGTAAAAAAAGCCTGTTCCGCTCGTTTTATTAAATAATTTAGTCAATTTCTCGACTTATAGAGCCCTGCCCGATCCATGCTGAAGGCGGGAGCCATGCCCAGACCATCAGACCCGACCATCAGGCCCGACCGTCAGGCCCGATCATCAGGCTCAGAATTTCAATCTAAACCGGTAATTCGCCACTGACTCCACTAGCCCAATGGCAATAAAATTCGTTAGCAGCGCCGAGCGCCCATAGCTCATCCACGGTAACGGAATGCCCGTAATCGGCGCGAGGCCCACCGTCATACAGATATTGACAATCGCCTGAAAGACAATCATCGACAGCACACCCACTGCCAGCAAGGAGCCAAAGTTATCCTTGGCGTTCTGTGCAATCATCACCAGGCGTAGGCAAATCATCCAAAATGCTAGCAGCAGCGCCATGCCGCCAACAAAGCCCAGCTCTTCACCTACTGCAGAAAAGATAAAGTCCGTATGCTGCTCAGGAATGAAGCTGAGCTGGGTTTGGGTGCCATGAAAGAGGCCGCGACCCCACATTTCTCCGGCCCCGATCGCAATTCTCGATTGAATTAGGTGATAGCCGCCGCCTAGGGGATCTTTGTCCGGGGCTAAAAATAGAATCAATCGGTCTTTTTGGTAGTCCTTCAGCAGGCCCCACATAATCGCACCCAGCTTGCCCGATGCTATGTTAACGGCGAGCGCAACTATCGCGCTGTACCAAGACCACCAAGGCAGTGACCGGAAGGCCACGATGCCCATGCCCAGCACCCACACAACCCACAAGGGCATGAACACATGGAACATAATCGCTGAAACGAGCGGTGAAATCATCAGAACCAGCCAGCCCGGATGGGTGCCGCTCCAATACAGCATGCCAACTACAATCGCTCCAAAGACTAGCGATGTGCCCAAGTCTGGCTGCAAAAATACCAATCCCCAGGGAATGGAGGTAATCGCGATCGCCTTCACCATGCCGTACAGTGTGGGCGCATCCCTATCTTTCAACGTCGCTGCCAGCGTCACAATCGCTCCTAGCTTGGCAAACTCCGATGGCTGCACGTTAAAGCCAAAAACACTAATCCATCGCTGCGCGCCAAGTCCTTCTGTACCAATGGCCATCACGGCAATTAACGATGCGATCGTGGCCCCATAAATAATCCAACGCCACTGCAGCAAAACCTCATACCGGCTCCGCGAAATCCATAACGCCAAACCGGCACCAATAACACCCAGCACGGCATGATTAATCGCAAAGCCTGTTTCACCCGTGTATTTCTGCGTACTTGCAATCAATATGCTCGAAAACGCCGTGACCCCAACAGGCAGCAAAAATAGCAGCCAATCGACGCCTTGCCATCCTTGAAATAGACGCTTCCATCGCCGCTGGATAATGTTTGGTGAATAAGAAGACATAACAAAATTGAATAAAAATAAAAACTATCCTGTCTAGCATTGGGTAGGGATGCATCGCCATGTACCCCTACCCAAAAATCATCGAATCACTCCGCTTTAAGCAGGCATGCTCAATTTCAAGTGCCCTAAACAGATCCGATGTCGCTCCCGGCGCCTACATCAGCGCCTACGTCAGTGCCTATGTCAGCGCCGCGACTGAAATTTTCGCCGCCGTTTTTTTCGCCACATCCATCAACGCCACCGCAGAGGCCGACTCGGGCTGTGAAATCACAATGGGTAAGCCATTGTCACCCCCTTCTCTGACGGGCATCTCCAACGGCACCTTCCCCAGCAGTGTAACGCCTAATTCTTCCGCTGCTTTTTCGCCGCCATCCGTACCAAAAATGGCGTATTTCTTCTCGGGTGCATCCGGTGGCACAAAGTAGCTCATATTCTCTACCAGGCCCAGAATTGGGACATTGAGCTGCTCGAACATTTTCAGCCCCCGCCGCGCATCTGACAGCGCTACGGTTTGCGGGGTGGTGACAATCACTGCGCCCGCCATCGGTACGGCCTGTGCCAACGTGAGCTGTGCGTCTCCTGTCCCAGGCGGCATATCTACCACCAAGTAGTCCAACTCACCCCACTGCACCTGATACAAAAACTGACGAATCACCCCGTTGAGCATGGGGCCACGCCACACCACAGGCTGATCTTTATCGATGAGAAAGCCCATCGAAACCATTTTCACGCCGTGGTTAAAAGCGGGCTCTAATACCTGTTCGCCATTGTCGTCACGAACGGTAACGTTCGCTTCACTCAGGCCCATCATCGTAGGGGCATTCGGGCCGTAAATATCTGCATCTATCAGCCCGACGGTTGCGCCCGTTTTGGCCAACGCCACCGCCAGATTGATCGCGACGGTGCTTTTTCCAACGCCGCCTTTGCCGCTAGTCACGGCCAAAATATTTTTAACGCCATCAATCCCGGTTCGATCTGGCAGTGCCTTTTGCTGAGGGGTCTCAGCGGTTACTTCTACGTCCACTTTTTCCACGCCAGGTAGCGTCCGCACTGCTTTCTCACAGTCTTCCACGATGAACTCACGCAGGGGGCAAGCGGGTGTGGTAAGCACCAAGGTAAAGCTGACGTTGCCATCCGCTACGGTGACGTTGCGGATCATGTTGAGTTCAACGAGACTCTTTTGAAGTTCTGGGTCTTGAACGGGCTTTAGAACTTCTAAAACAGATTCTTTATCAAGCGTTTTAATCATGGACTGTAAACGGGCTTCTATGGGGAGGACAAAGGCTAGCAATATTGAAAATACTAGCGCTCAACGGGCCGAGTTATTAGACCATGCCGTCCCTATTCTTCAATTGGCACGATTAATGAAGGCTTGAATGAGATGGACTGAAGGCGGCCAGGGCGAATCCGTAGAGGCTGGCAATGCAAGAGATTCTGAAAATATTAAGTGAAAATGAAAGCTAGAGATGACTAGTCAAAAATGTCTGCTTTGTGGGGCGATCGCTTCTTGTTTGGTCTGGCTTGCCCGCTTTGCTCACCCGCTTCACGCCATTGTTCTGTCGTTTCCATTTCAGCCGCGGCTACCAGCGCTGCGGCCACCTTCGTCACCTGTGGTTTCACCACTGGCCAAGCAAAAGGTGACAGCCACCCGCTGAGCGTAATGGAATACAGAACGCAAGTGCCACAAAGCGTAGAGACAATCCGATAGGTCACCCGTTCCTGTAAGCCCGGTAGCGGAAATAGCCGCATGCTCACCAGTTCACCCGGCAGCACCCGCTCTACAAATACCTGGGTCGAGAGCGGTAGGTACCGGCTCATTGTTCGATACATCAGCCCCGGCTTGGCCTGTTGCCCGCGTGGCGCATTGGTGCTGGTGACTAGCGGGTGCCATGTCTCTAAATCAGCCAAATTATTCACGATTCGCCAGAGCGTATCTGCAGAGGCAATGTGCGTCGCCCGGATCATTTCCAGCTCAGCAGGCTCTTTGCCAATCTCGCGCATTCGCTGCCAGATGTTCATCACGCGATGAGTGGCGTGTGCCCAAGTGAGGTGTTGCCAGATTTGCTGCCAGAACTGGCAACAGTTCTGGCAGCAAATCCACCGCCAAAGTGCCGCTAGCTGGCTCATGAACTGTTTGCCTAGACGCTGCTTAATCCAACGTGTCCAGCCTATTCGCTTGTCCCTAAGCCACATCATGGCGGTCTCTCCGCTACGCTACCGAATGCTCACTTGAATAGTTGAGACAAGTGAATATTTGAACAAGGCATTTTTGAGTATAAGGATTTTTAAATGAGGGGTTTGAATCAGATGTGTTGGTTTAGCGACTGCCTCTCTACTGTTCGTCAGAGATTCTCCATTAGAAACCTCCTATGAGGAACCTTCCATCGGGAATATTCTTGACTCCCAGCTTAGGCGACCAGCTCAGAATTGAGCCGGCTATTACGTCCCCGCTTTACATACAGCATCTGCTGCCATCTAAGCCTCATAATTAATTCCGTCCTGAACTCTGTAAACCGCTGCCTTGTACTAACACCTTGTACTTGCAAGACGTTTTTTTCGAGTATTGAGCATTGGTCGGCTCCAATTTGTCACAGATTGTCACGCTCTGTTGCGAAACTGCAATATCGATTTCCAAATCGTGTTTGACTAAAAGATAGGTAATTCATCGATCCGCTATGACTCTTTCTTCCGCAAAAGCCCCTCACTCTGAAGCTGTTGCAATGCCTGATGTGACGCCAGCTGCTAAAACGACCTCCCCTCAGACCGTTTTACCGCCAGACGGCTCTCGTGATCGCGTCAGCGCCGCCTTTAAAGGTTTGCAGGATCGAATTTGCCAAAAGCTTGAGTCTGTTGATGGCACTGCTAAGTTTCAAGAAGATGCTTGGCAAAGGCCCGAAGGCGGCGGTGGTAGATCCCGTGTGATGAAAGAAGGTGCTGTATTTGAGCAAGGCGGCGTGGGCTTCTCAGAAGTCTGGGGCGACAAGCTTCCCCCGTCTATTCTCAGCAAGCGCCCTGAAGCCGAAGGCCATCAGTTTTACGCCACTGGCACGTCCATGGTGCTTCATCCCCGTAACCCCTACATTCCCACTGTCCATCTCAATTACCGCTACTTTGAGGCAGGCCCTGTTTGGTGGTTTGGCGGTGGCATAGACCTCACCCCTTACTACACCACTGAGGCCGATGTTATTCACTTCCACAAAACGCTGAAGGAGACCTGCGATAAGCACAACGACCAGTACTATCCCAACTTCAAGCGCTGGTGTGATGAGTACTTTTTCCTCAAGCACAGGGCTGAACCCAGAGGCGTTGGCGGTATCTTTTTCGACTATCAAAATGGCCAGCGCGGTGAACTGTACAGAGGCCACAAGCAAGATGGCCCAGCGGCTTTGTACAGTAAGCAAGCGGGCAACGCACCCAAGCGTAGCTGGGAAGATATCTTTAACTTCGCAGTGGACTGCGGCGATGCATTTTTGCCAGCCTATGTGCCCATCGTAGAAAATCATAAAGATGACGAATACGGGGAAAGAGAACGTAATTTCCAGCTGTATCGTCGAGGCCGTTATGTCGAATTCAATCTTGTCTTTGACCGTGGCACTTTGTTTGGTCTTCAAACCAATGGCCGCACCGAATCTATTTTGATGTCTTTGCCGCCGATGGTTCGCTGGGAGTATAACTATCACCCCGAGCCAGATACGCCAGAAGCCAAACTGTACGACGTATTTTTGCAGCCACAAGACTGGGCAAATATGTAGTTGGCTTCCATTTTGGGCACTCTAAAGGTCAAACGAAGCGTGACGCAGCGCCTCTGAAGATCTTAAAAACGAGTGGCAACGGTATGGAGCAGCGAAATTTTACGACCCCTGATGGTAAGCAGGTCGTTATCTTAGCCCCCACTGGACGGCTAGACATTACTACCGCATGGCAATTTCGCCTTAAGCTACAAGAAACGATCTCCTCTGAGACGCCCAATATTTTAGTGAACCTCGCTGAGGTCAACTTTATAGATAGTTCTGGCCTAACCTCTTTGGTGGCTGGTATGCGCGATGCCGATAAAGCAGGCGGTAGCTTCCGCATTTGCAATGTGCATCCTGAAGCCAAGCTGGTGTTTGAAGTCACAATGATGGACTCCGTCTTTGAGATTTATGAGACGGAAGAAGAAGCGTTAGCGAGTCCCTTTGGGACCGCCGCTGCCGCGTAACTTTAAGGCCATCAGCAAAGCTTCGGCTCGCTCAGTTGCTGAGTTTGCTCCCGCGTTTGCGTGGCATGTGGTTACGGGCTAATAATGACAGTTACTTTTTGAGCATTCGAAAAGGCCCCATCAGGGCACCCCATAGACCCCGGCCAGTGTCGGGGTCTATTCCTTTGTCGTAAGTTAATAGCTCGGTGGTGCCATCTGCTTTGTTCTCAATGTCGAAGCCTAAATAAACGTATCTTTTCTGGCCTGCGTATTCAAAAGAGCACAGTTTGCCTTCTGGTAGCGCCGCTTGAAATCGGTAGTGGTACTCACCAAGATGCGGTTGGATTTGCTGATACTGAATAGGCGCTTCGCTGTTAGGCAATGTGACTAAATCTTTTGCCGTAAGGGTCTCTAATAGGGTTGGGTTCGTGCCAGCGCCTATGAATTGATTGGGCTGGGAGAGTGCGAAGTACTGACCGCGTAGTTGCGCGTTGTGCTCGGTGAGCTGCAACACTCTTTGCCGATAAGGCGGCTTGCTGCCCACGACGCTGGCTTGCTCTAGGAAAAAGGTTTTTGTGGTGGGTGATGTGAGCGCGGGGATGGGCCTTTGCCATAGCCGCAGATGGACAAACCAAGCGGGGGATTCAGTGGCCTGGGCTTGGTTCTCAAATTCGCCAGATAGATAGGTGGCGAGTGTGTTGAGCGGGGTGACAGCGGATGGGCTAGAGGCTGAGGGCGGCATGGTTGGAGGGGCGATCGCTATACGATGGCTAGAACGGTTGATGGACTGTCGCTGAACGATTTAAGTGAACTTACCTACCCTAGCGGCTTGGCAAACCGGCTGAGAAGCGTAACAATATGTTCACAAAGAATATTTAGTTAAGAGTGTTTAACTTGTGAACAATGTCCGCACGGTTTCAGATACAAAGCGAGCTTTCTACGGCGCGCACACCCGCCCCATCAGCGCCCTTTATCGCCGTGTGGTTGAAGAGCTTATGGTGGAAATGCACCTGCTCCTCGTAAATGTTAATTTTGCCTACGATCCTGTTTATGCGCTGGGCGTAGTGAGCGTATTTGATCGCTTCATGGAGGGCTATCGCCCTGAAAGCGACCAGCAGCCCATTTATAACGCCATCATTAGTGCGGTGGAAGGTGATCCCGCTCAGTATCGTAGTGATGCAGAAAGTGCCCAAAATGCGGCTAAAGAAGTGCCTTCTATTGAGGCATTTAAGTCACTGATTGCAGATGCTAAGAACGGCGGTGGCGGTGTCTTGAAAGATACTTTTCATAAGGTGATTAGCAACGATAAGTTTAAGTACAGCCGCCTTTTCACTACAGGTTTGTACAACATTATTGAAGCCGTTGATGCAACGGTACTGGCTGACAAGGAAAAGCGCGAGGCGCTGCTAACCGAAACGGCTGAAACATTCGGTTTCAATAGCGAGCTGTTGATTAAAGATGTTGAGCTATATCGCGGCAACCTTGAGAAGATGGCCCAGGCTCAAGAAGTGATGAAGGACATGATTGAGGCTGAGAAGAAAAAGCAAGCTCAGCGTGAGAAAGATAAAGCAGAGCGCGCGGCCAAGAAAGAAGCGGAAGCAAAGGCGGTCGCTGAAAAAGCGAGTGCAGACTCTAGTGATAGTGCCGGGCAAAGCGCGGAGTAAATCGCAGCGTACAGTACAGCGCACAAGACAACGCAGGGTCTGTGCGCAAGCATTAATTTAGATACCTCAATATCTAATTAGAGCCTCCATAACTCAAACTCAATAAAGAGTGCGCAATGAAAAGCGATTGCGCACTCAACAGCATACCGACACCCATTGCCCCTGGCAGAAGCAGACGTTTATGTCTCGCCGCCCGGTGCGATGGGTGCTTCTTCTTGGTCGGGTGTTTTTGGCGTTGTGCTGTCTGGCAGCGCTGGTAGGCCAGACTCAGATGAGTTGGGTGTGGTTTCGGTGTCAGGCTCTGATGGGGTAATGGGTGAGTTGAAGTACTGTATCCATCCAAATGCCACGAGGCCTGCAAGGACGGCTGTGAAAAGAACCCATACCCACGCGAGTGGCGAACTTTTGGCTTCTGGCGAAGGTGCGTAGCTAGGCGCGTAAACCTCTGCTGGCTCCTGTTCTGGGCGGAGAGTTTCGGGAGGCTGTGAGATTGGGGGTTGGGGCTGTGGCTCTGAATTTTGGGGCCTTGAATTTTGGGGCTCTGGATTCTGTGTTTCTGGATTCTGTGTTTCTGGATTCTGTGGTTTTGAGGGCTGTGATTCTGGAGGCTCGTGCATGGGATTGGGGTCTGTGTTTGCTGATATTTTAGGGATTGAGTTCTGTGTATGGATCATCGTATCGCTGGCTGCAGCAATGCCTGCTGAGGTCGATGCGATTGCTCCGCTGGCGATAATGGCTAGCGGCTTTGGGGTTTGGGTGGAGATGCCCGGTGAAATAGATGGGATGTTCTGTTTAGCGGGTTTGCTTGCGTTGGCGATGGCCTGACTTAATGTGGATATGCTCTCTGGATGGGTGAGATATTCCAAGTGATGGCAGGCGATCGCAAATTTCTCATTAGGGGTATTCCAGGCATCGGGAAGTGCAGCCATGCTGTCGGCTGAGACCATTAGGTCGTGAGCTTGGTCATAAAAAGGCGCTGTAGCTGGACTGTTGAGCTTTTTTAGGACGCTGTGTTGAGGTGTTGGTGCTTGGTCTCTATGGGGTGCATTGTGGCTGGTTTTGCCGTTGATGAGCGTGTAAGGGATATTGGGGTCGGGAGAGGCTAAGAGTCGTTTGATGTAGGTTGATTTGGGCTGACTTTGCTCAAGCGTGGCATTGTTCGTGATGTAGAGCGATGCTTCTTGTGCGGTTGTAAGGCGGAAGAAATTGAAGTGGAAAAGATTTCCAATGGTATGGCGCGGGTCAGGCAGATGGGACAGTCCATTGAGGGTGAGGGCGATCGCAGCGGTTGTACCTGATTGCACGTGCGCTTGATCGATGCCTGCATTCGGTCCCCCGAGCATGAATAGGTGGTCAACGACTGCGTTGCCGCCTGCTTGCTCAATGAACCAGCGGGCGATGAGGCCACTGGTAGAGTGCGCAATGAGGTGTAGCCGTTTGCCGTGATTAGCGCTTAAGCCGATGGCTGATAGAGATTGGGCTAAGGACTCGGCGTTTTGCTCAAGGGAGGTATTGAACGTGTCGTAATCGAAGGTTAGCAGCAGATCGTATGGCTGGTCTGCGGCGATAAACGCTTTGTTGAGATGCGGCAAGTCTGTTTCGGTGTCATTAAATGGTCCCGGTAGGTAGAGCGCTATGGCCTTAGCTTGCTTGACCTTAAACGCGATCGCTTCTGCATTTTGGGTGTAGTTCACCTCACCGGCTGGATTCACATGCGCGGCAGATAACAGTGGATAGCTCACCGCTTGGCCATAGCGCTTGCTCAGCCGCGCCGCTAAATGACTTGCTTTTACCGTCTGGAAAATAATGCATATGGCCTTGCCCATATCCGGCGATTCTAAAAGCGATTTTGGCCCCGAGAAGATAGGCAATCTCTCGATGACGATATGGGTTTTGCCCTGGTCTGTTTTGCCATAGCCCAAAGGCAAGTAAGTGTCGCCATCGTAGGCCACTGGCAAAATATATTCGTCTTCTCCTAGGGGCATATTCGTCTCTAAGCGCAGAGGCTGATCCGCCGTTACGGCCTCTACATTTTGGAGATTTGTGAGTTGAAGAACGCTGAGTCCGGGGGCACTATTGCGGCTGATGCTAAAGCAGAAGGGATGGGTGTGTAGTAGGGATGAAACAGCTGCTAATCCGAAGGTGCGAGCTGCTTGGGCTGCGGTGGTGAGCTGTGCGGTGGCGGTCAGCTTTGGATGCGGCTGAAGGGTGACATTGGGGCCAGAGGGGGCGTTTGTGCTGATGGACACTGGGGTGAGATTTGTGAGCGGTACGGGGAGAGGCGATCGCACAAAGGTAAATGCGATTTGATTCGTAATCCAGCTGGCCGGGGGCACCATCTCTTGTGTGGGTATTTCACGATGAATGATGCGTTGCATGAGCTGATTTAGGCCGCTGGCAACATGTTCACTATTGGCTGTGTTGGCTTCTATGGGTGCGCCTATAGGGGTGCCTAGTGGCCCTAAGTTCAGCAGCGTTGGATCAAAAGGTTGAGTGCAGGCCACCAGCTTCATCATGTCCTGGCATTCTGTAATGCCTTGCCGCCAAAGCTCATCGGGCACCGTGCCGAAGAGCGGTAGCCCATCTGCAAACCACATTTCTTCACCGGGAGCTAGCTGCACAATGCTGTTTATTTTGTCGGGTTTGACGGCTGCTGCCTTAAAGCGCTCCGTGAGATAAAACAGACTGCAGTAAAGCGATTGATGACTGGTGTTGTGCAGTTTGATGCGGAATCGGGGCGGGATTTGAGCGGGTGTTTGGGCCTGGTTGTTTTCGGCTGGGCCGCTTTTATAGACCAGACGGATTTGCTCCGTTGTTATTTCGGTAGCGTGGTCTTTATTGGCTTCGTCGCCTGTGTAAAGCTTCAGTTCGACGGTGCCTCTGATGGAGGTGTCCGCTGGGCTAGCGAGTTCGACAATGGTTTTCCAGCGAGCGATATGCTCTAGGGTCGAAGCCATGCGGGCGGCGCTGGTGGCATCAGTGCCGCCTAATATTGGTTCTGTGAGGGGGCGAGCCGTTGGCCGCGTGCTTAAGCCAGTGGCTGCGATATCCGGTATTGCGGTGCCCGATATGGCAGTGGCCGGTGGCGCCGTGAGTGTATAGATGTCATGTTCTGCGAGGACATGAAGGCTGGCATTTTCTGGCAAATCGGTAAGCTGCACATACCGAGAGGGCTGATGGCCAGGGCCGGCAGTTGCGATCGCCCTTTGGAGTGAGTTGATGGCAGCCGCATTACCTTCTATGTGCACCAGCAGAGGCGGTATCGCTAAGTTTGTGACGACGGCCTTGAAGATTTCTTTTTTGTTTTTGGCCGTGAGATGTGGGCTTTTAACGGCAGATAATCGAGGATGGACTCTTAAGAGACGGGCGTTGGCGATCGCGGTATTGGGGTGAGCCATCTGCTCGGCAGAAGTGCCCTGAGGAAAGAGTGCTATGGTCGTTTTCTCAGAGCCTACGGAGGCAGGCAATCCATGGACAGCGCCGCCATTCATAATCCAGCCTTTGGTGGCATCGTGGCGGACTGTGAAAGCGGTTGGGGCCGTGGCATGGGCATTGCCTTTGTGCAAAGAAAGGGCCTCTTCGCCTAAAAAAGGCAGGGTCAAATCTTCCGCATGGGTGGCGATAATTTGCGGTGACTGGGTTGGCAGGCTGCTGCGGATGAGCGCATTGGTTCGCTTAAACAGGTCTTGGTAGGAGGGGCTGCCGTTAGCTGCTGTGAGCGATTTATATAAAAAGTGAGAAAATGCGCCGCTGGGCTGGGTTCTGTTGGGCTGAGTGTTACTGAAATATTCCTGGGCCTGCTCTTCCAAGCTACTGGCTCTCATGAGAATGTAGCGGCTGGCATGGGATTGGCTGGGGCTGATGAAGCTGGAGAGGGGGCGCGGTCTTAAGTCGGGTTTTGTTTCCCTGGCGTCTAAGATGGCAACCACATGAGCCTGCGTTTGGCTGGTTTCTGCCAGTAGCTGCGTTAGCTCTGGGCCAGCTAAGTCCCAGGATATGCCTTGTGGGTGGGTGCTGGGCTGGGGGCCATTTTTGTGATTTTCAAAATGAGTCGCCTCATTTTCAGCTCCTTTCTCTACTCGGCTGTCGTAGCAAACGAGGGTTTCTGTGAGCGCAGAAATCCGTGTTTTTACGGAGTGAGGGGCTGCTGCTGTTCGCCAAGCTTCTGGCACGATGCCACGAGCGCCGTAACCTGCGTAATAAAACAGAGCGGTATCGCCGTTTTTAGCCTGGCTCAGGTGCTGGCGAAACCCATTAATGATGTTTTGTCGCGTAGCCTGCTCGTTTGTAAGCTTGTGCACATGTACCGTGACCTCTTTGGATATGCGGCCTTTGAGATACGTTTGCATCCGTTGAATATCATTTACACAGCCTTTTAATGCCGGAATGCTCAGCCGTTCATCGTATTCATCAATGCCCACCAAAAGTGCATATACATTACGCATCGTTTACCCCTGCTCCTAACCTATGTTGGCTGAGCTAATTGCTCAGCTCAGTTTTGAGTGCCTGTTGCCGCACTTACTCATAGTTGCCTGCAATTCTTTCATACCAACATGCAATGAGGATGAAAGGTTGATGCAATGCAATGATTAGGTTTTTCGGCCAGCAGAGCGTAAGAGCCGGAAGAAATGAGTTAATAAAAATGACACGAAAATTTAAGTAAAGGCTCAATGCCTGACTTACAGGCTGCCAAGAGGGGCGGCTAGATACTGGCCGGTTAGATACTGGCTTTTCCGTTTTGTGTAGAGACTCGTCTGCGGTGCGGCAAGCTCTTCACCCATGGAATGCTCGGTGATGCATGGAGCAACGTCATACATACCATTAGCCACAAAAAGCCTAGACAGTAGCCGCCTAGAATATCGGTTGTCCAGTGTGAGCCTACGCGCAAACTGCCGATGCCCATCAAAATCATCCATCCGGCCATTAGGCAGTGCAGCCCTTTACCCAAATGGGGATAGCTGCGGGTGAGCAAGTAGGCAATGAAAAAGTAGAGAATGGTATTGCCGGTGGCGTGACCACTGGGAAAGGCTGCGCCATGAATGGTGGGGTTATCAAAAAAAGGCGGGCGTTCTTTGTTGAATAAAGGCTTAAAGACTTCTCCCACTAGGATTAACGCGCCCGCCGTTGCCACTGCAAACCACAGCGCCTCTTGCCACCATTTTTTGAGCGCTAGCCATATCAGCACAATGGCTGTGACGACGCCTGCTGATTCGGTGTCACCTGCGTAGTACGTGAGTGAGAGCAGTTTGCCCCACAGGCCCGTGACGTTGGCCTGTAGCCACAGGATTTTGTTTGTTTCAAAGTCAAAGCTGATGTTGGCTTTGGTTAAAATGCCAAGGATGATGAACCCAATTAGGGCAATGGCGCTGAAGGTAATGCGGACGATGCCAAGTTGCGCGATCGCTTGCCTCATTACATCAGGCCATCCCTTTGATGCCGCTTCTGTCATGGATTGTCGTCCTTAGCTGCCCTGTTAAATGTCAAGTCAAAAGTATAACGGACGGCATTATCTGCTTATGTCTCGTGGCAGTGACAGTTTTGAACGAGACATAGCCTAAACACACAGCTTCGTCTAAACACACAGCCTTAAACCACCAAATCATGCAGACGCCTACCGGTAAGTTCGTACCTTTTTGTAAGGGTCTTGCTTGATTATCCACTTTAAGAACTTTTGCATAGCCGGATGCGATCGGAGCAAATCGGCAGAATGTAAATCTGTAGCCAATTCCTTGTTCGTAAACAGGGCGTGAACTTGCTTATGGCAGGGCGAGCAAATACCAATAGTGGGGCCTAAGTCTTGCCGGTGGCGCTTATTTTTTCGCTTGGTTTGCTGTTTGGGCGTGAGGTGATGCTCGGTGAGCTTAGGGCACGTGCGGCGGCAAAGCTCGCAAATGGATTCGCTAGCGGCTGAGTTGGCTGACATAAGAAGACGTGTGCGAAGACGCAGAAGGAACAAACGGGCAGCTACGTGGCATGATTCAATGGCTATTTCTATTTTAGAAGCTTGGTTTTAGAAGCTTTATTTGCCTATGTTGGGGCTTGCCATTCATACCAGTAGCCCGCAGCTTGGATTGATGATTCAGGCTTTAGATGATTCTGTGGACAGCCGACATCAGGTGTGGGATTTGGGACGAGAAGTCTCTAGTCAGCTGCATGTGAAGATGCTGGAATTTATTGCCCCGCAGACTTGGCAGGATGTGAGCTTTGTGGCGGTGGCCAAGGGGCCAGGTGGCTTCACCGGAACGCGAATTGGGGTGGTGGCAGCGCGAACGTTGGCGCAGCAGTTAGAAATTCCGTTGTTTGGAGTCTCTTCTTTGGGGGCCGTTGCCGCCGAATTTCTGGGCTCAGATATCAGCAATGCTGCGCAAGATATTGTGGTGACGATGCCTGCGAAAAGAGAAGCGGTGTACGGCGCGATTTTCCGGCCTGATGGCAAAGGTGACCTGCAGGTGGTGCGGGATGAGGCCGTAGTGCCTTACAGGGAATGGGAGAGCATTGTGGCGCAGTGGCAGGCGCAGTGGCAGGCTCAGGGCCACGCCATTGCAGAAGTGAAAACGGAGGTGGGTGCAGGTGTTGCTGCCTCGGTGACAGGGGTGATGGCGTTGGCTCTGGCACGATGGCAGGCTGGGACTCGGCCCGAGTGGGGCACGGTGATGCCATTTTACGGTCAGCATCCGGTTCATCGTTAGCGGTTGGGGAATGCTAGCGCTTGCAGCATCTTCTGTTCGCCATGATTGTTAAACGTCCTGTTAAATATCTAAACTTTGAGCGTCTCATCTTTGAGAATCCACTTCCTCAAATTAAGCAAGATTGGGATAATGGCCATTATCAGTGGCGTGAAATAACGGGTAGAACGTATTTTGCGCTGGCGGCGGCGCGATCGCTGCATGCTGACACGCAAGGTTTTATGCAGGCGGAGCCGGTGGAAATTTTACGCAATGGCGAGGGCTTACATGTGTGCTGTAAGCAGGCGAATGGACATTATTTTGCTCGGCTCATTCCTACTTATGATTGGAGCGAGTTGAAATATTATCCTTTGCCGAAGGTGAAAGTATTGTTTTAGAATTCTGTTGTTTTAAGAGCCTGTTGTTTTAGAATTCTGTTGTTTCAGGAGTCTGTTGTTCTAAGAGTCTGTTGATCTGGGAGCCTGTTGTTTTAGAGCATCGTTCTTACCGAAGAAAAAGAGAATACATTGAAGCCTGGGTGGATTTGTCTATGCGGCGAAAGGTTGTTCACCGTTGCCTAGGTTGCGTTGGTGCAGAAACTTTGTGCTAGTAGGGTTGGTTGATTTGCGTTACGTGTCATTAGCTCAACTTTTCCTTGGCTGTTAATCTGCCAATCGTTTACTTCAATTAGCGGATTAGGTGCTGTAGATGGCTGAGTGGCTAGCTGTTGGTTTGAGTCGGATATGAGCACTTGAGCCTCTGAAGTGTGTGTAAGTGCAGGGGTAAGCGAGTCTCTAATATCTGTCCAAATCTGATTTGTAGGGAGGGATTGCGTGGGTGAAATAGGAATGCCACCTCGTCCAGTGGCTAGAAATTGATTCGTACTGTTTTTGGCGCAGTCTCGTGTTACTTGGTCGTCCGCATCTGTTAAGCGATCGCTCAAAACAACAAGATTTTGAGTAGGGGCTTCATCAAAAGTCGTGATTTCTACTGTGCCACTAACGCCCAGCTCCGAACTTGCCGTAATATCACTGTCTAGGGTTGGTACTGCGCGTTGCGCTAGCCCTATCAATCCTTTCGTGACAATCGTCACATTTCCTCCACTGCCATTCTCTGCATTTGCCGCAATATCACTATTTTCTATGCCTAAAATAACTGGTGAGGAAATAAACACATTGCCTCCATTTCCAAATCCGCCTGCAGTGGCGGTTACCGTGCTGCCGTTTTGTAAGCTGAGTAAAGAATCTGCCTGAAGGGAGACACTGCCCCCTTCTCCTAACGCCGTTTCTGCTGTTAGTTGCCCGCCTTGGTCAAGTTTGACGATATCAGCATTGACTGAGAGCGTCCCTGCATCACCTTCACTATCATGACGAACCGTCACAATTGCATTGTCTACAATGCTTAGCTGTGGCGTGTTAATCACGACATTCCCAGTGCTGCCCGTTACCGTTTCAGGGAACCCTACTGCCGCGATGATGGCGGCGGGGAGTAAAATGCCTGCGGTTCGAATGCCACTCCCTTCGGTCACACCGCGCGCGCGACTGAATCGATTACCGCTCAGCAAAACAGATTCATTGGCATTGACAGTAATGTTGCCGCTACTGCCTGCCCCGAACGTAGAAGAGCTAATGAGCGCCCCTCCTTCTAAAACTAACCGAGGGGTTGTTAAGAGAATATTGCCTGCGTTGCACTCAGCAGACAGGACTGATGCAGAGATAATGACATCATTAAACGTGCTTGGGTCAGTGACCGCTAACCGGATTGATTCAGTCGCTGTGATCGTAACGTTGCCGCTGGTCACACCCTCGCTCAAGGATTGGAACGTTGAAATAGAACCCGCGCCTTCAATTTCTAATCGTTGGGTATTAATGGTAATGTCACCGGTTACACTTCCACTGGCCCCTTCTCCTGATGCGATAATGCGGCCGCGTATGCCATCTTCGGGAATCGTATCCGTGAACTGTAAGTCATCAACATAGAGGGTGATATTGCCTCCATCTCCCTCGCCATACGTTGAGGATGTAATGTTGCCGCCGCCCTGCAAAAGCAGTCGCTCAGCACTAATCTCAATATTGCTAGATTTTCCTGTGCCTACTGTCTCAGCATAGATGCCACTAATAAACTGACTACTGTTAGTCCCGCTGAGTTCAACGGTATCGGTGGCATAGATGTTGATCGATCCGGCTGCTAAATCACCTGAGTTTCTGTTCTGAATAGCAGAACCCTCTTGTAAGCTGAGCTGCCCGCTTTGGGCTTTAATACTACCTGTGCCAGTACCGCTAGTATTCGCTAAAGCGGCATCCAAAAACTGTACCGAACCCTGAGGTGTTAGGCCATTGTAAGTGACTATCCAGTCAGTGTTTTGTGGCACTAATGCTTGGGTTTGTTGCGTTAGCTGCACCTCCGTAGAAGTTTGTTGTTGACCGATGGCTCCTAATTCTATGTGGCCACCTGATGCAGTGAGGACACCGCCCTCTAGGAAAATATCGCCCCCTACAAGCACTAGGCTTTCACCATCAGGCACCCGCAATCCGTCCACCGTTGTCACTGAATTAGTGGCTGCTAGCTGATGGCCCGTATTGTTCACGGTTATAGAGGCCGAATTAGCGCCCAGCTGTAGCCCGATGGGCGCTGACACTATGAGTAACGATGGGGCTGCTCCAGGTGTACGGGCGCTAAAGGTGAGTCCCTCTGAGAATAAAACTGACTCTGCGGTACTACTGATAAATGACCCTGGCAAGGACAAACTGGCCTGATCTCCAAAGTAAATACCCTGAGGGTTAATGAGAAATAAGTTAGGGCTATTGCCGCCTGTTAAGGAAAGCTCACTATCGCTCTTTAATGACTCTAGGCAGAAGAGAGATGAGGGGCCTCAGAGAAAGTTGCCCCCTGAAACAGGTTCATCAGCGTGATGAGTGTCTCGAAGCCTTGTTCTAAGGTAGGAATCGAGAACACCTTCAGCCAAGG
>JBGCGG010000013.1:0-6765 GCA_045110585.1 Phormidesmis sp.
ATGCCGATCTGTTTTTGTTTGAAGATAGTAATAGCAACGGCATCTTTGATTCAGAAGATCAACAGATTACTAGTTCTGATAACCCAATGAACCAGAATGAGACGATTAACTTTGCTGCCACAGCAGGGACCTACTTCGCGCAGGTCCAAAGATATGAAGTAGGCAGCAATGGCAGACTCTCTTACGACTTGGACTTCTCGTTAGCGGAGCAGCCTCCCGTGGAGCCCCCTACAGAGCCGCCTGTTTTGGCCCCGGTGGTTCCTGAAACCTATCAGGCTTTCGATCCTGGCCAAGTATTTGCACTCAACAGTAATGCCGGGGCAGATCACGTCATCTACCTAGACTTTGATGGCCACGTCACGACCGGTACAGACTGGAACGATGAGTATGGCCGAATTAATTCGTCGGCATACGATACCGATGGCAATGCGGCTGCGTTCTCTCGCAGTGAGCGGCAGATGATTTGGCAGGTTTGGCAGCGAGTGGCAGAAGACTTTGCGCCCTTTGATGTGAACGTGACCACAGAGCTGCCGTCGGCTGATCGCTTGGTCCGTAGCGGCAATCGTGATACTCGGTGGGGGGTGCGCACGGTTATTGGCGATAGTGATTGGTACGATGATTCGGGCGTGGGTGTTGCTTATCTCAATTCGTTTAGCGATCGCAGCGATGTTCCTGTCTTTGTTTTCTCAGACCAATATGCTGTTCGGCAACAAGAGATCGGCCTGGCTGAAACGATTAGCCACGAGGTAGGCCACGCCCTGGGTTTGGAGCACGATGGCCAAAGAGGTGGTGACGAATACTACGAGGGGCATGGCAGTGGATCTAGAAGCTGGGCTCCTATTATGGGATTTAGTGACAATGCCAGAGTGACGCAGTGGAGCCGAGGCGAATATTCTAGGGCCGATAATCGACAGGATGATTTGGATATTATCACCGGGCAATCCAATGGCTTTGGCTATCGTGAGGATGACCATGGCGATAGTGTGACGAACGCTTCTGCCCTCTCCTTTCGTAACGGTACGGTAGAAACCTATGGTGTCATTGAAAAAGATGCGGATGTTGATATGTTTGAGATCAACTCTTCGACCGGCATTATTGATCTGGCGGTAAATGCCTTTGAAAGGGGTGCCAATTTAGATATTAGAGCACAGCTGCTCAACGCTGCCGGACGGGTTCTGGGCTCTTATGCGCCCTCAGGTTCTTTGTCTGCCACGGTGAGACAAACGCTCAATCCGGGCCAGTACTTCTTGAGTGTGGAAGGGGTTGGCAATGGTACCGGTGTGAACGGCTATACCGGTTACGCCAGCATTGGCCAGTACTCTATCGAGGGTTCAATTGCGTAGCGATCGCACTTAATGCCGCGTCCGCGCTGAATTTCCAGTAACGTCTTATCCCAATGCCTCTGCGTGGTTTCTGCGTAGAGGCATCTTTTTTAGCGGCATCTTTTTTAGCGGCATTTTTGGCAGCGGCATGTTGCTAGAGGTCGCCTGGTAGCGGCTTCTTGATATTTGAAATGATTGCCTACTGCTGTGGCGGAAGCTATCTGGGTAAAATGTACTTACGGGTGCATCAGGTAAACATGCTGGGACAAACGCTCAAAGAACGTTATAAGCTGACGCGCATCTTAGGGGCGGGTGGTTTTGGCCAAACCTATTTAGCCATAGACCTTCAGAAAAGTGAGCGGCCTCAGTGTGTGGTGAAGCAACTGAGGCCCGCTAGCCAGGACAAAACTTTTTTGGTAGTGGCCCGGCGACTGTTCGATACAGAGTCGAAAACGCTGGAGAAGCTGGGGAGTCATGCTCAAATTCCCAACTCGATTGACTTTTTTGAAGAAGATCATGAGTTTTACCTGGTTCAAGAGTTCATCGATGGTCAGTCTTTACAAGACGGGATTAAACAGTTTGGCAAGTTTACTAAATCACAGGCGGCCGCCCTTTTTAAAGACGTGGTTCCTGTACTGGCTTTCATTCATGACAACCACGTTGTTCATCGCGATCTTAAGCCCGATAACTTAATTCGCCGTTGCCAGACTGGCGAAGTGGTACTGATTGACTTTGGCGCGGTCAAGGAAATTCGCACACACCTGATTACCGGTGAACGCACTGGGCTGACCATTGGCATTGGCACGCAGGGCTATACCCCGAGTGAACAGCTGTCGGGAAAACCGCGTTATAGCAGCGATATTTATGCCCTGGGGATGACGGTGATCAATGCGTTGACCGGGCGCTCGCCAACAGATTTACCAGAGTCGCTAGGGAGCTTGGAGCCCCAGTGGCGAGACTACGCAGAGGTGAGCCCTGGCTTAGCGATTTTGCTCGACAAAATGACGCGCCATTACATCCATCAGCGCTATCAAGGTGTAGACGATGTTTTGCGTGACCTAGATCGCTTGGAAGAGCTGCCCGCAGAGGCCGCAGAAGCGGTTACGAGCATTGAAACCTCTATGCCACAGGGCTTGGTTTCTAGTGAAGCCAAGACGGTGATTGTGCGATGGCGGATGAAACGGCGAGCTCGGCTGCTGACAGTGGCGATTGCTACCCTGGCAACCAGTGCGGTGGTGTTGGGGTTGCGTCAGGTGGGTGCTTTTGTGCCCGCCGAGCTGGCCATGTGGGACAAGCTGATGACCATGCAGGCAGATCGAGGCCCCGATCCGCGCCTGTTAATTGTGGGTGTGGCAGAGGACGATTTACCATTGCCGGGTAGCTTTACGCCCTCCGATGCAGACTTGGCCAAGGCCATTGATAACTTACAGGCGCATCAACCGGCGCGAATTGGGATAGATTTTTTGCGATCGCAACCAGAGGGCGATGGTAACGCGGCATTGCAAAAGAGTTTGAAAGATCCGAATGTATTGGTCGTGACGCGGCTGAGCGATCCCGGTCGTAAAAATAGGGTGCTGCCACCGCCAGATATGATGTTTGAGCAATTGAGCTTTAGCAATGTGGTAGAAGACAGCGATCTGCGGGTGCGGCGATCGCTGATGCTGGGGAATTTGGATGCGGCTGTGATTGAGGGAGACCGTGGTGAAAACTTAGGGGGCGATGTTGGCAATGTGTTGGATAGTGACCCCACCAAACAACCCATTTTCTCTTTTGGTACGGAAGCGGCGATTCACTATTTGGGAAAGTACGAGAATATTTTGCCTGAAGCCGGTGATATTTTGCAGCTGGGGAACGTTCGCTTTGAGCCAATATCGCCTTCTTTTGGCGGCTATCAAAACGTTGATGCTGCAGGCTATCAGATATTTTTACGCTATCGCTCACAGGATAATATTGCGCCAAGGCTGAGCTTTACAGATGTGCTAAAAAACAGCTTTGATCCAGCACTGGTGAAAGATAAAATTGTGTTGATTGGGTCTGTTACGGAGAGCAGTAAAGACCTGTTTGTAACGCCCTTTGTAAAAGGTGGAACGCCCCAGAAAATGTATGGCGTGGAAGTTCATGCGCAGGCTGCGAGCCAGATTTTGTCAGCGGTGATAGAAGGTGAGCCGTTGCCTTGGGATTGGCCAGATGGCGCAGAGATAGTGTGGATAGTGATGCTGACTGGCCTTGGCAGTGGGTTGATGGTGCTGACTCAGCGGGGGCCTGTTTTGATTTTGTTTGGGGTGAGTGGGCTAGCGTTAGCGTTTGTGGTGGGTGTGGTGAGCTTTCATCTAGGCGGATGGGTGCCGGTGGCTGCGCCTATGAGTGCGTTTTTCTTGTCGGCTGCGGGGGCCCGCATTAGTAAGAGTTATCAGCGGCGTTACTGGGAGGCGAGGCAGGACACTGCTACCGCCTAAGGGTTGACAATCAGCAGCGTAAAAAAGCAGAAAGGCCAGTGCAGAAAAGCCAGTGCAGAAAAGCCAGTGCAGAAAGACCAGTGCAGAAAGGCCAGTGCAAGCGTACGGATGCATAATGCCAAGGCGAGGCGGCGCCAATGTACACTTGCGCGCCGCTTAGGGCTTGTAAATAAATAAGTTCATGGAGTCATCGTATGAGACTGCCGAGGCCTGAGCATATAGTTCCACTGTGGGCAGATTCTTCGTCGAACGAGGTTCAGCTTCGCCATTTGTGCATCAGAGACTTTGACCTTAGTCGGGTAATAGCCTCGTAATTGCGAGGCTTTAACCGTGAGTCCAGTCGTGCTAGAGGTGCCTCGAATCAAAGCCGTCATGCTCGCTAGAGACCGTAACGGCTTTCCCGCCCAGTTCAGCGAAATTAGACTGAATAGCCGGTGTTCGATAGGATTCCACTTGGACGCGCCTGTGGGGTAGTGACAAATCATCACCTCAATATCGTAGGCATCGGCAAGTAACTGAATCTGCCGCTTCCAATTACGGACACGATAACCGTTGCTCCCGCCGCCATCACAGAGAATCAACAGTTTAGACTCATCTTCAAAGACCGCTCGGTCAGGGCGTTCATACCAACGCTGAATGGCATCAACTGCAAAGTCAGCGGTGTCCCCACTGGTCCCCACATAGACATAACCTTGGTTGTGAGCGATGTCATAAATGCCATAGGGTACGGAGCGAATCGTGGTCTTACTGGGGAAGTCATGGTCATTGACTGCTTCAGCTTGCAGCTTCCAGGTAGTGCCTGCATTTTTGTAGTTGCCAATCAGTTCTTTCTTTTTCGTATCGACGCTGATCACCGGATGCCCCGCAGCCAAGAACAGTTTCTTCACTCGATTCAGATATCGGAACTGTCGGTCACGCGCGGGATGCTGCGTCGATGAGACCGATTTACGATTGGCTTTGAGTGAATAGTCCTGTTGTTTGAGCAATCGCCGAATGCTCATATGACTGATGGCAACACCGATGCCCGCCAGGGTTGCTTTGAGATGACGCAGACTTTGCCGTACCCACTTGCTTGACCCACAAGGATCGCCTGCGGTGTCGCTCTCTACGATCTGCGCGACTGTCTGCTCAATGCCGTCTACTTTTTTTCGAGGCGCTTGCGACCACCTCCGCTCACTCGAATGTGCTCAATCGGGCGACCGGCCAATCCCTTCTCTAATTCTTCACGACCGCGACGGATAGTATTGATGTCGAGCCCGGTGATTCTATGCACCTGGTCGGTGCCCCCATAGCGTAAGCGATTGGCCTCCACACCGGCCAGCCAGCGACGCTGTTGTTCATCAAGGCGGCTCATCAGTAGATTCAGTTGGCTATGCTGTACCTGCATGAGGCGATCTCCTGCTTGGCACTCGGCACACCTACATTCATGGATAGTACGATGACTCATTGACGGTAGCCTGCCCGATAATGCTACTTCAAGCTTATCCTAAACTCCATGAAGTTGTTATTTTACAAGCCCTTAGCCGAAGGCCTCTATTTCTATAAGCTCAAACGCTGGATGTCTGTTTTTAATAAAGAACAGTTTTTAATCCTGAAAAGCGAAGATTTTTATAGCAACACGGCTGACACTATGCATGAGGTCTTCGATTTTTTATCACTCTCACCTTACACCTCTGCTCACTATCCAAAATACAACATCGGCAATTACGATAAAATCACGCCAGCACTCAGACAACAGCTAGAAAAAATATTCGCCCCGCACAACGAGAAGCTAACGCAATACCTAGGACGAGATTTCTCCTGGCAACCTGGATGAAGTCTTACTACCTGTTTTCACAAAGCGTTGCCACACTGCCGAACGCATCAAGTACTCACTCTCAAAAGCAATGCCCGTTTCCGCACAAAAGCGATAAAACCACTGCCCCCACTCTAAAATAGGCCATCCCTTAGGCGCACAGGGCAAACGTAATGCTTGCTCCAAAGCCTCGTCCATACCTGCAAAATCACGCTGCACAAACCGAGCCCATCCTGTCCAAAGCCAGCTTGCATAGTAAAAACGGCTCTCTATCTCCCAAATGTTTTGCGGTGTAAATCGCTCCTCAGCGTTCAATGCCGACATCCGTGCCTCACGGCTTATCTGAGCATCACGATTAAGTACAGCCATCACAACTGTTGCGTACTGTTCTAGCATTATTTCCTGGCGAAACAGCATTTTTGCCCGATTCCGACACTGTTTGCCCACCGAGCGTCTTGTGCTCTCCGAACTAGCCCAGTCTTCAATCGTCTGTACCAGCTCATCCACCATCACCCTCAAGTTCTGCTTCGGATTGCTCAGCAGCTGCCCCGTATCCCCGAGAGCCTCTGGAACACCGCTCACGGCTGAAGCAACCACCGGCAATCCCTTCGCCATCCCTTCCAACACAGACAGCGGCATCCCTTCAGCCTCAGAGGTCAAAACAAAGATATCACTGGCGTCGAGCCATGCTGGAACATCCCATCGCTGGCCTAGAAACATTACTTTCTCAGTGGCTCCTATCTCTTCTACAGCCGCCTTCAACGCTTGCTCATTGCTTTGCGGTAAATCCTCTATCCCGACACCTGCCCACGCAAAGTACAGCTTGTCCCACACGGCACACTCCTTTAGCTGCCGCATTGCCTCAATTTGATACTGATAACCCTTTACGGGCTCCAAACGTCCTGAGGTAAAGCAAACAACGCCATCTTCTGGAATGCCATACTCTTGCCGTAGGCGATTGCGCACTAGTTCATCAGGTGTGACGAAGTATTCAGCAGGTCTTCCATTATAAACAACCTGTCCAACAGAATCAGGCAGCTCGAAAAGTCTTCTGAGCAACCGTAAATTTTCCTGTGATACAGCTACCACAGCATTAGCTTTCATACACTGAAAGGCAACAACATCTCGGTAACACAAACCGTCTTGACGGTCGTAGGTAATGCAAGAAGGCTCTATAAAACCCAATACGATA
>JBGCGG010000014.1:0-2940 GCA_045110585.1 Phormidesmis sp.
TTTGGGGTAGCAACTCCAATTAGAACGAAAGACAATCGTTTGAATAAAGGATTTTGAGCGCGTGCAGTGAAGCAATAGCGTAAACTAATGAAAAAATCGTCGGTAAAGTCTAGGCTTAAAGTACTGTCAATTTCATCTATGAAAATGACTATTTTTTGAGTGATATATGGCAACAAAATTTCCTCTAAAAAGCGGACTAAACGATCTGATTCTCCAAGTCGATAGTTAGATTCCCAAAAATTATCAAGATCTATTGGCAATGCGAGCTTGCGTGTGAGTTCGGAGAGTATCCCGTAGTACCATTTGTTTGCTGTGGTAGTCTGAGTCCCAAATCGCTGCAAATCAATAATTACAGTTTTGATCTTTTCCTTCTCTAACCGTTTCGCCGTCGCCACCATAAGGCTTGACTTGCCCATCTGTCGTGAGGTCAAGATATAGGCATACTGTCCTGCCTGACAGAGCTGAAGTAGTTCCTTGTCAGCGTGGCGGTTGAGGTAAATGCCATCCTGAGCTTGCACGGTGCCACTGGTGGAAAAGGTGACAGGGTTATTCATGCAGATGCTCCTGAAAATACTCAGCGTATAAACGACAACGAGGCTTGGCTTGTCGACCTGAGAATTTTACTAAGCCTACCCGTTCTAGACGACGCAAAGCCTGTTCATCCTCACAGGCTTTGCGATGAAGTACATCCAACATCCCCGTTACTAAATCAGCCTTATCCTGCATCCGAAACAGGTGATAGCGGAGATGTCCGCCAAACGGTCCCTGATCTAACTTTAGGGGATCAAATAGCTCTGCTATAGACAAGTCGCCACTGGCCACTTCGTAGAGTGCCTTACGCGTTAGATAAGGATGCCCGCCCAACCAATCCATTAGGTTTTGCTGGTCGACTATGCTGAATAGCCCGCTGTGTAAACGATTAAGCTCCGCTACTTCAGCCTCATTAAAGTCCTTGAGTATTAATGACGTGCCTACATTAAACGGGGACTGATTCAAGTCTTGAATCAACTGGTAAGGCTCGGTACAAGTCACCATCACCAGGTCAAGCTGCTTCCACACTGGTTCGAAAGCCCGTTCATTATGCCAGCTGCGTAACATCGAGAAAAACTCATCTCGAAAAGGTGCAGCAATCAGTTTATCCGGGATGGTTCAACCTGAGGTTACACGTTGAGTGCGCTCAGATAGTGTGAAGGAGGCCACCTGTCCCGAGTTTGCCCGATGAGTCCAGTGCTATCGATTGCCGCCAATCTATCCCCTACAACTCGCCAAGAAATCGGTATCGATGCTCTGGCTGGAACGATTCCAATCACTCACTTGGCGGACAAACATCAAGTGAGCCGAAAATTCGTCTACCAACAAAGCCAGAAAGCCCAGCAAGCTCTCGATGAGTCATTCGCCCCGTCCCAAGGGGATGACGATGTTCTATTTCATCTGCCGGTGACTAAAAACTGGTTGTACCAGTTGATTTTGGGCTTGGTGTTGATCTGCCATAGCTCCTATCGCGGTGTGGTGGAACTGTTCGGTGCTCTGTTTGACCTGCCGCTCAGCATCGGTACGCTCCATAACCGTGTCCAAGCGAGTGCGAAGAAAGCGGTGGAACTGAATCAATCTCAGGACGAATGGCACTGACGTAAGCTGAATCATTTGACCAGCCTGGCTTTGAGAACAGCTCGTGGAAGCTGCATTCTGGGGAAAGGCTTAGGCCTGCGTTTGAGGACTCTAGGCTCAGAGCGGTTGGGTCGCAGCGGGACGAGAAGTTCAGAGAGCATATTGAGCAAGGAGTTGTAGATGCGACTCTGCTCAGTTCCAGTGGTGCGAGCCAACTCAGGTCTGAAGTGATTTAATTGCTGTCGGGTGCCCTGCAAAGAGATGCGTAACGCTGAGACCGTGGTCTGTTGAGAGGCTTGCCACATCAGGGTCCGTAGCAGATTGTAAGCGAGTAGATGGACCCAGAATTCTTTCTCAACGATTTCTGGAGTTTTAGCGGCAATCATCTCCATCTTCAGAGTCGTTTTGAGATGTCTAAAGTTGACTTCGGTGGCTTGCCAGCGAAGTCCGTAGAGGTCGGCCAACTTCGCTTTGGGATAGACTTTGGGGTCACCCAAGGTGGTGACGAGGATGACCTGAATGGGGCGAAAGCCCGGTCGTCTGATGAGAAGATGCACCTCTCGCACTTCTAGCTGGGTGGGAATGGCCTCAAAGTCTTCACGGGTCATCGATTTAGGGCATTGCTGAGGACGCTGCCAAGTGACGAGATGGTCGCCAATACCCAGCTTTTTCCCCCGACGAAAATCACACTTGCGAGCGTAATGCTTGCGAAACAGTCCGTCAGCTCCCGTCTGCTGAACCCAGGCTAGGTCTACATAACTCCCATAGGCGCGATCTGCCACCACCACATCTTCGGGAGCGAGAGTGGCATACAACTGCCGCGACAGCTCCCATTCACTGGTGTTGAACGGGGCTATTGCCGCTTCGAGCACCGCACCGGTGACGACGCAAAACCACACCACCACTCGGGCGATGGGGAAGCCACAGCCCTCTTTTTGACGATGCTGGGGATAGCGGTCCTGATTCGCAGCCGTATCACTCATCAAAAGGCTGGTGCCGTCATAAGCCTTGACTCGCCTGCCACACCAAAGCTGCTCCGACTTCAATTGCCCTGACAGAGCTGTGCCGCTTCGTTTGAGCAACGGGGGCAACACCGACAAGGGCAAACGTTTGCGAGCTTTGCTGTAGCCTCCTGTATCTCCTGAAGGCCGCTCTTCTCCTGCGGCAATCAACCAGGTCGTCACCCGTTTCACCGCATTACTCAGGCTTTTGTCTTCGTCGAGCACCTGGGATATCCAGGCCCATAGCACCACCATCGGGGTATAGAGCACCTGTCGATAACTCACACCCTCCTCGCTTAGCACTTGGGCGATCTCGCTCTCACTCAGGACC
>JBGCGG010000015.1:0-20212 GCA_045110585.1 Phormidesmis sp.
GCAAGACAATCTCTATCAGACCCTCTGAAGTCAAGGGCTCTAATGCGGATGATAGCGTTATGTTCGTGGATAAAGAGGCCATGCGTACACCTTATCGCTACGGCTCAATCCATCACGTTAAGGAAACCTGAATACTTACAACGCAGAAACAACGCACTTATTACGCCACTGGAAAACGTGCTAACAAGCGCAACTAACGAGCAGACGTGTAACGACTAATAAGTTCTGCCGCTTCTTCTGGATTGCCCTCGGACGGGAAGATCAAGATACTTTTGATCTTGTCGTTTCTCAGCAAATCGTTGAGGCGATGAACCTGATTTTCAGTAATGGCAACGCCGGAGTAGTTTTCGGCGTAGTTCACTTCATCGTGAAAGTTGTTGTCGTTGTAGACCTGAATAAAGGCGCGATCTGCATTCCAGTTTGTCCAGTCGGCGGCAAAGTAGCGTCCGCTCCAGTAGGGGTTGTGGTGGCATAAGTCGAAGCTGACATTGGGATTAGCCTGTTCAACGGTGGACTGGAGTCGCTGCACAAAATGGGTGAGCGAGCTGGTGCGGCTTTCACTGCCGGGTAAATCGCTGTGGTAACCGAGATAGTCATCCCACTGAACGGCGTCGATTTCTGGGTAGCGCTGCACAAATTCTTCGGAGATCTCTGTAAAAAAGTCACTAATTTCAGGCTTATCGACATTCAGCAGGTAATGGTCTACGCCTTGGTAAGTGCGATCAATACCGGGGACGAACCATCCATTGTCCTTCGCAAACTGAAAGATGGGGCTGTCTCTATCCAGCTTGATGCCTTTCTCAAAGTAAGCGTGCACCTGCATGTCATTTTTGTGGGCTTCATCAATCAGCCAGTCTAGCCAATCGTCTTGAAAGGCATTGAGGCAGCTATCCATCCCAAAGGTTTGCTGCATTACCTCACTTTTGTACATGGGGCAGCCGTTGCCCCACACGCCATGAATAATGGTGTTAATGCCTTGGGACTTGTAATAGCGAACGCGATCGCGAATGGTTTTTTCGTCTGCACTACCCGTCACCTGGTATCGGCTAAGATAAATGCCGCGAATTTCCTTGGCCTGCCACAACTCAGACGCTGATTTGTTCGCGGTGACAGGTTCAGCAGCGATCGCCGCTGAACTAGAAAGGGGCGAAATTAGCGTCGAAGCAAGCGTATTTCCGGAAATGAAAGAGTCTGCCTTGTTGCTTTCAAAATCTATGCTTGTTCCGCCTAAAAATGTGCTTAGCACAGTCATTGGCAACGCAAGCGAGAAGCTCCGAAGAAAGGAGCTTTTCTTTTCGTAAGACATAAAAATAGAGAAGGAGGGGAGGACGAAATAACGAAGTGACGCTTTCGGCAGATGAAATTCAAAACTTTACAGTAGTTAACAGTTTTTTTTCATTCGGCGCAACCGCACGTCAATTGAGCTTAGATACACCCGCATACGGTAGAAATATTTACTGTTTTGTGAAGTATTTGTCTGCCTTGTTAGAGTTACGCACGTTTTATGCTTCCCTCTCGTACGAATCGCTACCAACGTACTCGTACCTATGCTGCCTCTCGCCGCATATTCTCGGATTTATGGCCAAACAACTCTCATAAGGCCCTTTTTCAAAGCCGTGAAGACACCGATGACGAAGATATCTTGCTTACACGCCTAAAAAGTTTATTCTCTAAAGAGAGAGAATAAAAGAGACGATGCCCAGTTTGTTTTTTAAAACTGCTGAAACTTGCATCTTTAGGACAATTCAGTTGTTGCACAGCATACAAAAATAGCACTGCAATTAAATGATGCAGTTCTTACATAATTGGCAATTTGATGACCGAGTTACAGATTAGTTTGTAATGTCTGATACAAGAAGCGCTCTATAAAATGTAACGACATCTGATTATTTAAACCCGAAAAAACAGCATCGAAAGCATGTTCAGCTTGAGGCAGCTTTACCCAAACGGCTTTGTGCCCGGCTGCAATGAGGCGCTCGTACAGGCGGTGGCCAAAGCGAGCTTCTACAACATGGTCGTGATCGCCATAAAGCAGTAGCGTTGGCGGTAGCGGCTCTGCTTTAACGTAGCTAATCGGAGACGCTTGAATATAGACGTCTGGTTTTTCCGCTGGGGTGCCACCGATAAAGTCGCGCAGAATGGGCTGTACCTTAATCGGATCAGGCACAGGCGGCTCCTTGTAACCGTTAGTGAGATTAATAGGCCCGTAGTAGCTAACCACCGCGCTGAACTCGCTGGGCGCTTGAAAAGCAGCAAGCATAGCCAAATGTGCACCCGCCGACCAGCCGAGCAAAGCCATGCGATCGCTATCTATTTCGTAGTCGTCTGCGTGGCTTTGCACAAAGGCCAACGCTGTTTGCACATCATTCAGCTGAGCAGGGAACTGAAACGCAGGCGCATGGCGATAGTCGATAGCAACGACCACATATCCACGGCAAGCCAAAAACCGAGCCATGGCCGCATTATCAGTAGCGTCACCGCGCTGCCAACTGCCACCGTAGATAGTCACCACGGTGGGATATTTGACACGGGCAGCAGAGCGCGGGCCTGAAGGCGAGCCTGAAACAGAGTCTAAAGGCGGCTGATAGAGATCTAAAAATAAAGGGTTGCCAGCAGGCGAAGCAAAGGGAATTTGACTGGTGTGGCGAATATCAGAAGCCGTTGGGTCAGACCGGAAACCTCGAAAAAAGGTGCGATAGCTGAACCTTGGAGACTGGGCTGTTTGGGGCGCATCAGAAGGAATGGGCTGCTCGTTGGGGAAGGCGATCGCCATCGATTGCTCAGCCTGTGCGATCGCACGGGGCTGCTGAAGCCAGGGAAGCGCGCAAAGCGTAAGCGCCAAAGACAGTAAAACCAGTAAGCCACGATAGCTATAGGACGAGGCGTTGAGCCAACGCCAGTGCGGCCACAAATGCACCCCCCAAATTCCTAAATAGAGCACCAGCACCAGCGTAAGCACACATACCACCAGCAAAAGTGGGCTAACTTCGGGCGCAGCCACCGCCAACCGAAGAAAAAATAGATTAGGCGCAGGCAGCACAATCCATACGCTGAGCGCAAACGCTGTAAGCGTCACTATCCAAAGCATCCAGCCAACCATTGCCTTTAGATTTACCATCAGTTAAAATTTAAAGCCTTTGTGAAGTTAATCATTTTTCTAGCACTTTTTCCTCACATTTCTGTCTTTTACTGCAAGTGCTAATCCTTTAAGTTCAGATAGGTGAGCATTAGGCTTATGAACTGCCTTTAGCGCTCTAACAAGGCCCTTTTTCTGGCAGTTTTCTCATAGGTTACTCGTTGTTATCTCACTGATTATTTCTGTGCCCTTACAAGCACTGTTACAAAGCGTATGCCTCAGAGTCTTGTTTTAAATCTGATTACCCAGTCAGTAATCCCACAAAAATATCTTCAGGGGCATGCCCCTCAGCAGCTGTTTTTTGATTTGTTGGATGAGGTAGATCCAGAGCTAAGTCATGTTCTACGGCAAGACGAACGCAATCGTTCTTACAGCCTCAGCGCCCTTCAGGTAGAAACCTGCGCTCCGGCCCACAAGGCAACCCCGCTCTCCGCACACCCGCTCTCCGCACACCCGCTCTCCACACACCCACTCTCTCACTCTAGCCAGGGAAAATTACGGCTATTTTCGCCCAAACATGACGCGCCTTTGCAGTTTTTACACCATCAGCCTATCCTGCCGGGAACTCGCTGCTGGTGGCGCATTACCTTTTTAGATGATGAGCTGTTTGATCATCTCATTTTTCTATGGAACCAACTGGTGGGCGAACCTTTTCAGCTCGGCACCGGTACGGTCACGATCACTCACGTTGCCGCACATGTATCGTCCCGTTCAACAGCAGCCAAAGCCGCAACTTGGCTAGAAACAGACTGGGCCTTTAGCTGTAGCTATCGCGATCTCTATGAGCAGGCATCTGCTTACGAACAAGATATTCACATTCAGTTCGTAACACCAACGGCCTTTGAAGAAAGGGGCTGCGTGACGCCCATGCCAACCGCAGACGCCGTCTTTCAGCCGCTGAGAAAGCGCTGGAATCGCTATAGCGACCTAGTCTTTGCGCCTAGCCTAGTCCACAATATTGTGCCGACAAAGTTCGATATTAAAACAGAAGATATCCAGTCGGAGCGAGCGATGGGCGTCAGGCCCCGCCGCCTTTCTGGCTGCACAGGGCAGGTGAGCTTTCGCATTTTAGACAACGATCCGCTCACGACCAAACGCATTAATGCACTGGCCGACTTTTCTCGCTACTGCGGAATCGGCTACGGTACACCTGTGGGCATGGGCGTGGTGCGTCGCGTAAGCGGTGCCAGTGCGATCGCGTATCAGTCTCAAATTCAGTCATAAGTAATTCAGTCGTAGGTGACGCTTTATTCAGAGGTCTGCTCTGCCTTTTTTAGTTGGCTTTATCGCCGCCCTGGGCTGCGGCCTTCGGTTTTGGCAGCTCGCACGGTTCAATACGCTAGTATTTGATGAAGTGTATTTTGTGCAGTTTGCACAAGACTATCTCTCAGCCTCACCTAGTTTTGATGCCCACCCACCCCTTGGGAAATACTGGATTGCCGCAGGCATTTGGCTACACCATTGGCTGCCGTCTCGGGCACTAGGCGCTTCACTACCGGCAGTGGCATCTGCGGCGGTGGGCTACCGCTGGATGAATGCCCTGGCAGGCAGCTGTGTGCCCTTAGTCGTCATGGGGCTGGCCCACACCGTCTGCAAACAATCCATCGCTGCTACATCTATTGCCCAGCCAGCAGCTAAATCAACAGATATACCAGCAGCAAAACCCGCTACAGAAAACGCGTTCACAACTTCACAAGCAAACCGACTCAAAACCTTCACTCTGTTATCAGGTGCATTTGTCGCCATAGACGGGTTGTTTGTTGTAGAGTCTCGCTATGGGCTAATCAACATTTACATGGTGTTGTTAGGGCTCTTAGGGCTGTGGCTATGGCTGAGGAGAGAAGAGACTACAGATACCCAAACACGGAACCGCCTCGGGGTGCTGGCAGGCGTGTGCTTGGGCGGGGCGATCGCTACGAAGTGGAACGGGTTAGGGTTCGTGCTGAGCTTACTGCTTTGGGATTTGTTTAGAACAGGTGCACACTGGAGAAACAAAGCGTACTGGGAAAACAGAGCGTACTGGAAAAACAGAACGCGCTGGGAAAAAAGAGACATCTGGGCAACCAAAGAACGCGTCTCCTTTAGCACTGCGCTACTCCGTAAAGCAGCGCTAACAAGACTCATTCCTTTTCTCTTTTATGTCGGTCTCATCTCCAGTGTCACCTACACTCTGGCTTGGCTACCTCACTTATGGCTCACCCAAAATAGCTTTTTCGCGGTGCACTCATCACTGCTGTCTTTTCACCAACAACTCCCTTCAGATGGGCATTCAGCTTGCTCCCAATGGTTTACCTGGCCGCTGCTAATAAAACCAATCGCCTACTGGTACGAAGTCAAAAATGGAGCAGCTTACACCGTCAACAATATGGGCAATCCGGTGCTCTGGTGGCTATCGAGTGCGGCCATCTTATTAATGGTGCTAGATAAAATTACAGCACTCGCCAGAACCATCAGCAAAGGCGTCTACGCATGGGCAACCCCAAAGCAGACGCTTACGCCTACAGCCGCTCCCGCTCCCCTAATCGCAAATTCTATAATCACCTTTTGCCTCATTGGCTACGGCGCAAACTGGCTACCTTGGCTACTGGTGCAGCGCTGCACGTTCATCTATTTGTATATGCCAGCAGCAGTATTTAGCTTCATGGGCTTGGCATGGGTGATTAGTGGATGGCTGCATTCACGTATTAGCTGGGTAAGGCTGATGGGCTGGGTCATGATAGTCGCGATCGCACTTGCCTTTATCTTCTGGTTACCACTGAGCATAGGCTCTCCGCTAAGCACGGAAAGCCTACAGATCCGCTGGTGGCTAAAGTCTTGGATATAGACGAAGGCTGGATTAGCAGTCATC
Organism: Phormidesmis sp.; assembly: GCA_045110585.1. Classification (GTDB taxonomy): domain Bacteria; phylum Cyanobacteriota; class Cyanobacteriia; order Phormidesmidales; family Phormidesmidaceae; genus Phormidesmis. Next base: position 5,985 of record JBGCGG010000015.1, read on the forward strand.
ATTAGCGGCGATCGCTCTCTTTAAACGGCCTACTGTACGTCCTACTGTATTGATACATTTAGCTAATCATCCGCAAGTTGTTGCTGCCATCTCAAACAGCAGTAGCTTGCGGATGATTAGAGGCTTTAGCCACAGCAGCAAAATAGTACATAAGAACTAAATTGTGCTAGGCTATCAACTATCACTTGTGCAAGTTAAAACGCTCAATTTTGGGAGCATGACTGATGACAATTGAACTAATCGACAAAACCGTCAATGCGGTGCTGGTTGGCCTTGTTTATGGTGGCGAAGTGTGGCTAGCAGGCGCTTTTATTTTCCATGTTGCAAAACGCTGGAGACAAGCAGCCGAAAACAGACAAGACCCTCAAATCACTTTCCAAAAAGACACTACTGTTGAAAGCCTTCAAAACAAGCGCTCAAATCAAGGCTTTATTGAAGTAACGATTTTAGGCAGTAGTGATGAAAATGCTACACCTCAAGACATTAAACCTCAAGAGATTAAACCTCAAGACATTAATCCTCAAAGCATTAATCCTCAGAAGATTTCTGTCCAGCCAATCCCTACCGTTAAGCCAGTTTCCACTGTTCACGCAGCTTATTCTCTCTCGCTTTCTGCTAATATTTCACCCGAAAAGAAAGCCCTGAAAACAGAATCTTCTCCTAACAAGACACCGAATAAAACATCGAGAAAGACACCGCACAAAACAGCACACCAAATACCCAGCAAAGATATTGCTAACCCAACGGCATCTATATCCCAAAAGCCTCCAGCACTCATAAATTCTGAACAGAAACAGCCTGTTTTCTCTCAGCTCAGTGAGCAACCCAGTGGGCAACCCAGTGACCAACTCAGTGCCAAACGGTTGCCCCTTGAGGTAAAGCCATCTCCAACCCAAACCCTTGTGTGTGAACCCGTGAATTGGAAACTTTGGAAAGTTGCGGATCTGCGTAAGGCAAGTGTGGCAAAAGCCTGCGGCGTTAGAACTCGCCCCATTGGTTCACGCCGCAACTTACTCAAAGCCGATTTGATTGCGCAGTACAAGCAAAACTTAAAGCGACTGACTAAACCAGCGCCCATGAAACACGCTGAAAGAGACAATCAAGAGAAAATTGCATAGGAAAAAATCACATAAGAAAAATTACACAGAGAAACCTGAATAGGAAAGACCGGTACAAAGCAGACACAAGTGATTCTTTCTACTGTTCAATTTTTAGCAGCGTCAACAACGCTGTTTTATCAGGCTGAGAAACAACGATTTTCTCTTTCTTTGCTTTAGTGAGCTTTTTTATCCAGTACTCTGCTTTAGAAGCCAAAGAACGACTTCCAAGTTCCACTTGATAAACCAGAGTCAGCGGCCCCTTAGACCGCAAGTACTTTGCCCCTTGCTTGCCTTCTGAGTGCGCTTTTAGCCGCTGCGCAACATCTGTTGTAATCCCTGCATACAGGGTATCTGTACGAGTGCGAATGAGGTACAGCGACCAATTAGGTGCCGTTTTAAGAGGCTGCTGTTGAGCGGTGGTTGGCATGGGCAGTTGAGCGGAGCTGATGCAACGTATTGTAGAGGTCTTGGGTGTGCGGCCAACCCACAAAACCGGCAAACAAGCAGTCGCCTGCATAGTTCGATAAGAATACGTGGTGAATACCCAATCGATTGCGCCAGGTTCGTAAAACGAGATTATCGGGCATGAGCGCCCATACTTGCGATTCGCTAAAGCCGCTATAGCGGGCATCCGTCATCCCAGGGATAGATTGAAGCTCGCGAATGAGGGTATCGCAGTAGGTGGGAATGGGGATGGGAATGCAGAGATGATCAGTGTTTTGCCAGAACTGACAAATAATATCAACAACTTGGGGGTGTTGCTTCATACGGTCATGATTAATCCGGTTCACTTCTACATAGCTAGCCTGATGAACACGGGTGCATTCTATGGGTACCACTCCATCGCTGCCACCTTTGTAATCTCCGGCAATAATCAAAGTCGGAATGTTAGCCGCGATGCGTTCGGCTAAGGGACGGCGGTTAGCCCCTAAGTCTCGGGCAATGCCGATACCCAACGCTAATGGATCCACCATCCGACTCAAATCTGCGCCCCCAACAGGAGAGGCAACGAGCACCAAAGATTCTACCAGGGGCCACCATTCGGGGTGACGAGAGAGTACTTCTAGCCAAATCAGGCCGCCCATAGAGTGGCCAACGATGCGAATGGGCGTATCGGGATGAGTGTGCTGGGTGGCCTGGGCGATCGCCTCTACCCGGTCAATTAATGGCGCAATCCGAATCCAGGTATTAATAAAACCAAGGTTAGGAACAACCACTTCAGCTTGGGGGCTAGCCACTTGCCGAGCGAGCTTACCAATCCCTCGATCAATATCGGCCCAGCCATGTTGTGCATAGAGAATATAGTCGGGCACAGATAGTTCAGGAATAACAGGATAGTTGGTTTAATTTACTGACTCGTCCACTTTAAAAACAACACACCGAAACGTCAGGTGTAGATAGCCATTTCTAAAATTGAACCATGAAGTCTTCTACAGACATGGTGCCTGTAAACGCGTCAAAGCACGTTAAAAAAGAGTGGTTGAACAAGTCGTAAAAATAGATTCAGTTTAGTCAGAGACTTCCAAACACTCAGGGAGAGGCGCCTCAATACATAAAGTTTTCCCGTTATGGGGATGAACCAGACGAATGCGATGCGCGTGGAGATGATAACCACAGTCGCTAGGAATCGCATCTGTCACGCCGTCTGGCGAGCTGTTTATTACACCATCTGCCGTTCCATCCGCTGAGCTGTCTGTTACGTCATCTGCCGTTCCATCCGCCGAGCTGTCTGTTACATCATCTAACAACGTACGCGGAATCCCACCGGCCTTATAAAGCGGATCGCCTAAGAGCGGATACCCTTGAGCAGCCATATGAATGCGAATTTGATGGGGTCGCCCTGTGGTGATGCTGACCTGAAGCAGCGTGGCATCAGCGCGGCGCTGAAGAATTTCGCCATCGCTACGGGCAGCTTTGGCGCTAGGGTGCGCAGGCGCGACGCGGGCGTAGAGGTAACCGAGGCGCGGATAGGGAACTTTGCCGATGAAATCGGTGCAGGTGAAGTGAGTAGGCAGAGCCGGGGCAGGGCCAATAAGGGTGCGATAGGTTTTGGTAAGCGATCGCTGCCTAAACTGCGCTGATAAAATGCCCCTGGCCCGCTGAGATTTTGCAATGAGCATCACCCCCGAAGTACCGCGCCCTAGCCGATGCAAAGGAACCGGATGTTGGTTGGGGTAGCGCTGCTTGAGCTGATGCAGCAGCGTGTGCTGCAAAAACTTACCGCCAGGGAGCACGGGCAGACCGGAGGGTTTGGCGATCGCCCAAAAAGCCTCATCCTCGTACAGCACCTCAAAGCCCAGTGGCACCTTAGGTTCAGCCCACGGCAAACGATGATAAAGCAGGGTTTGATTAGCCTGCAAAACGGTGTCAGGGCTAGTGGGCTGCTCGTTGAGCACAATTTGCCCTTGCTCTATACGGGCCTGCCACTGCGCCGCACTAGAGTGCTGATAGCGATGGGTGTAGTAGGCCAAAACCGACTGACCAGCCGACTGGGCAGTAATGCGATCGCGATAAGTCCAGCCCTGATTCATCAAGTCCATTGACGGTTCATTTACTGACGGTTCATTTACTGACGGTTCATTGACAGTCTATTGACAGCGCACTGATGCCAATACTCACCAACGATACGTCTTGTAAATCAATCGTTCAAGCCATATTTACTCGTAGATAATTTACCGTGACCCTCACACACATGTGCCTGTGCTTTTCGCGCCTCTATCTCGCTCAAAACACCCCTTTCGACTAAAACAGCTCTGGCCAAGCGCGCCCCAGAAAGTCTCGCCCCAGAAGGCAGTAGGAACGCTGGCCATGCTGGTGCTGCTGGTTATGTTTTTGAGTGGATGCTCAGTGCCCCAAGTCAGCGCCGAAGATCGCCTGTTTTTAGATATCGATACCGAGCTAATTGGGACAACAACACTACCCAAGCAAGACTTTGAAGGAGAACCCGTCGGCGGCATTTCAGCCATCGTTTACGACATTCCCTCTGATCGCCTGTACGGACTTTCAGACAATCGCGATCGCCCCCGTTTCTATACCTTCCGTACCACCAACCTCAACACCGAGACGCCCACACTCAGCGTAGAATCTGTTACCTATCTCAAAGACATTGAAGGTAACCCCTACGCCCCCGGAAAATTGGATCCAGAAGGCATGGCCCTCACCCCCACAGGCACCCTACTCATTTCTAGTGAAGGCTCTCCTCGTCAGCGCATCGAACCTGCCATTGGCGAATACGACTTAGACAGCGGCCAGCTCAAACAGGTTCTGCCCCTCCCTACCCGCTACATTCCCGATAGCGTGCTCGACCCTGAAGCCTCCGCCCAGCCAGCAGATCAAACCCAAGGCATCCAAGAAAACCTAAGCTTTGAATCACTCACCATCAACGTCTCTTCTGGAGCGGGCGGCGTGTATGAACCCTACCGTCTATTTGTAGCCACCGAAGGGCCATTGCTTCAAGACCTAGACTTTGAGCCAGACGTGCCGTACAAAAATCGTATGCTGCACTACACCCTCGATTCGTACCAAACCACCCTAATCTCAGAGCATATGTACGAAATGGATCTAGCCCCTACCGGCGGCATCCTCCACGGACTCTCTGAAATTGAACTGCTAGACCAGAGCGGTCACTTTTTGGGCATTGAGCGCACCTATGGCTTACAGGGCTTTGATATAAAGCTGTATCAGCTCGCCTCTGGCGGCGCGACCGATATCAGCAGCATTGACTCTTTAAAAAATGAAGCAGGCAACAGCGGCATTGATCCCATTCGTAAAGAACTGGTGCTTGATTTAGGCACGCTGCCCCTGCCCCTGCAAAACTATGAAGCCATGACAATTGGGCCAAGCCAGCGCACCCCCGGCACCGGCCGCAGTGAAACGCTCCTAATTATGAGTGATGACAATTTCCTGCCAGAGCAAGACACACAGCTACTGGTATTTCGCTTAACACGCGCTTAAACCTCTCTTAGTCTGGAGGCGTTTTTAACCAATAGCTACCAGCGATTTTAGCCCTCTTTTTATTCCTATAAAGACAATATTTTCGAGAGGTTGTTGTTTCATTCAAAAAAGGCTGAAAGCATTTGTATTAGATGCTTTCAGCCTTTTTTATAAAAATACAATATAGGCAAATACAAGGATAAATACGCTTGTCAAGCGACGATCCCACCTCCAAGAAACTACGCACCCGTGCCCCTAAACCTGATAAATTGGGCATCAGAAAAGGTCATTGTTAAAGGTTTCATAAAGAAGCAGTATGAGAGTCTTAGTAATCGGCGGTGATGGATACTGCGGTTGGGCCACAGCGCTCTACCTATCCAATAAAGGTCACGAAGTCGCTATCTTGGATAGCTTGATTCGTCGCCATTGGGATATGGAGCTTCAGTCCGAAACCCTCACCCCCATCGCCCCCATTCAAACCCGTCTTCAGCGTTGGAAGGATTTAACCGGTAAAGACATCGAGCTATTTATTGGCGATGTCAATAACTATCCCTTCCTAGAGCAGTCGATGCTTCAGTTCAAGCCGGACGCGGTTGTTCACTTTGGTGAGCAGCGCAGCGCCCCCTTCTCCATGGTTGACCGCGAGCATGCGGTAATGACCCAAGCCAACAACGTGCTGGGCAACCTCAATCTGCTATATGTGCTCCGTGACCACTTCCCCGAATGCCACCTGGTTAAGCTTGGCACTATGGGCGAGTACGGTACGCCTAACATCGATATCGAAGAAGGCTACATCACCATTAAGCACAATGGCCGCGAAGATACCCTGCCATTCCCCAAAAGCCCAGGTTCGTTCTACCACCTCAGTAAGGTGCACGACACCCACAACATTCACTTTGCCTGTAAGATTTGGGGCCTCCGCGCCACAGACCTGAACCAAGGCATTGTGTACGGTGTACTCACCGAAGAAACCGGCATGGATGAGCTGCTCATCAACCGCCTCGACTACGATGGCGTATTTGGTACAGCGCTAAACCGCTTCTGTATTCAAGCAGCAGTGGGCCATCCGCTTACGGTATATGGCAACGGTAGCCAAACCAGAGCACTGTTAGACATTCGTGACACTGTTCGCTGTATCGAAATCGCCTGTGAAAATCCAGCAGATGCGGGTGAATTCCGCGTGTTCAACCAGTTCACCGAAATGTTTAGCATTAATGAGCTAGCTGGCATGGTGAAAAAAGCAGGCAACACCTTGGGCTTGGATGTTGAGGTTCAAAACCTTGATAACCCACGGGTTGAATCAGAAAATCACTACTTCAATGCAAAGGCCACTAAGCTCGTTGACTTGGGCTTAGAGCCACACAAGCTCTCTGACTCACTGCTAGATTCACTGCTGAACATGGCTGTGAAGTACAAGCACCGCGTTGATAAGAAGAAGATTATGCCGACAGTTAGTTGGCACCGTGACAAATAATCTGATGCGAATGATGTAAGAAAAGTCAGTCTATAGTTTGAACGCGAGTTCTGGCTGTAGGCTGACTTTTTGCTTTAAACCTGCTTATTTTCGTCTATCCAAATTTCAACTTGGGTTAAATCCCTATATTGCTGACTCATTTCTTTGCGCTGATCCTATTACGCTTAGGTATCTTGGACACCATCCCCGCTGTCCATTTTCGCCGCTGAGCCATCTCCGCCAGAGAAATGCCCGTAAAGTAGGTCAGCAATCCGGCCACACCCACCTTGTTTGAATCCACCTTATTTCGTTTACTCACTCCTGCTGCACTATGAGAATCGCAATTTTTACAGAAGTTTTCTTGCCCAAAGTCGATGGGATTGTTACTCGCCTGAAGCATACGGTTGAGTACTTACAGAGCTTTGGCAATGAGGTCTGTGTGTTTTGTCCGGAGTATGAGTGTAGCCTCACAGAATATAAGGGCGCACGGGTAAAAGGCGTCTCGGGCTTTCCGCTGCCCATGTATCCAGAGTTAAAGCTGGCGTTTCCGCGTCCGTCCATGAGAGAAGCCATTGAAGATTTCAAGCCTGATTTAATTCATGTGGTAAATCCAGCGGTATTGGGATTGGGCGGCATTTATTACAGCCGTTCGCTGGGCATTCCGTTAGTGGCCTCTTACCATACGCACCTACCCAAATATTTGGAGCACTACAACCTTGGCATGCTAGAAGGGGTGCTTTGGGAGCTGCTAAAGGCAATGCATAACAAGGCGTCTTTAAATCTTTGTACGTCTACAGTGATGCAAAAAGAACTCACAGAACATGCCATTGAGCGGGTAGAGGTTTGGCAGCGCGGCGTAGATACAGAACTCTTTAGGCCCGCCCTAAGAAGCGACGAAATGCGATCGCGCCTCACCAACGGCTACACCGACGAAAACCCCGACACCCCCATTCTCATTTACATCGGCAGACTCTCCGCTGAAAAAGAAATTGATCGCATTAAGCCCGTGCTCGAATCTATTCCTGGCGCTCGCTTAGCTTTGGTGGGAGATGGCCCTTACCGAGAGGAATTAGAAAAGCACTTTGAAGGCACACCCACTAACTTTGTGGGCTACTTAGCCGGTGAAGAACTCGGCGCAGTCTATGCCTCTGCCGATGCGTTCATTTTCCCATCCCGGACAGAAACATTGGGCCTGGTACTGCTCGAAGCAATGGCGGCAGGCTGCCCAGTCGTCGCGGCGGAAGCAGGCGGCATTCCTGATATTGTGACCAACGGCGTCAATGGCTTTATGTTCGATCCGACCGATGAGCGCGGCGCGATTGTGGCGATGCAAAAGCTATTGGGCATGCGAGCAGAAAGGGAATTGCTAAGACAAAATGCCCGCATGGAAGCTGAGCGTTGGGGCTGGGAAGCCTCTACGCGGCAGCTAGAGCGGTATTACATTGCGGTTTTGAATGCTGGGGAAATGGCGATCGCAGCTTAACGTTCTCCATTTCTAGTGAAGTGAGTTAAGGCGTAACGGCTCCTCTTCTGAGAGGCTACGCCAACGCTAGCCCTCTTTAGCCATAAAAATTTAGCCATAAAAATTTGGCCATAAAAAAAGCCCCCTCTCACGCAACGGTGTTAGAAGGGGCTACTTTATGCACTCTCTTTCTGGTAAAAGGGCCTAATAGAAGGGTCTAATAAAAGAGCCTGATAAAAGGGCTTAACCAAAAACCTAACCAGAAGAATCTTCCAGAAGAATCTTACAGAACACCAATGCTAGCGAGGCCCAAAATAGCGCCCACGCCAACAACATGACCCAAGCTAGTAGTTGCCAAAACAGCAGGCAAACCCATGCCGCCAAAGAACTGAGGAGAAGGCATTGCAGGCCCTACAGTTTGGCTTTTCATGGTGGCTTTGCCGAATGCGATCGCTAGAATGTTGCACACAATCATCACAATAGCGACCTGTGGGCCCCACTCAATTGTTCTAGGAGCAGCCACTGCGAGCAATGTTAAACCAGTCATATCTAAAAGTCTCCTTGTTTAAAACACTTGAAAAAAACAAAATCGAAAATGAACAACAAAGGCTTAAAAAGAAACCAAACCAGAACAACACTGTCTTAAACCCTGTGCCTTACTAGCTTCTTCTTAACCGTTGTTGCTCTCTTTAGAAGTTAATTCCAAAGATTGAAGCCACAGCCGTCAACACAATACGAACAACTTCAATAGTACCGGCAACTGCGAATACTGCGCCGATTTGGCGAACTTGCTTAGGTGGATTATCTCCCTCCCATTTCCAAAGAGAAATATCTGGGCCTAAGTCTACATAGCTGCCATCGCTCTGGTAGCGGCGTTCACTGGCTTCTTTTGGCAGGGCGGGCAAGCACAAACGGCTAGAAACCTGAGTTTCGGAGCGGCGGGTGGGCACTTTGTTTTCACCGTAGGCTGCTGCGTACTCATCGCAGCCGGTGAGGGCTTTGGCAAAGCCACTCAAGCCCTCAGTTGCCAGCAATGAAGACCAAGCGCGCTGTTCTTCAGCGGTGGCATCACGACCTAATACTCGCTCGAATGTGAGGGAAACGAAGCGATAGTTGCTGTTTACCATCAAAATGTAATCGCGGTACATTTCAGATTGCAGCAGCGCACACACGAGCTGACGAGTGGTGAGGTCGCCATTGAGATAAGACGAATCGATTTGAGGATTGCGAAAGAACTCTAGGTTACGGTTCTCTTTAAATAGCTGACGATAGACAGCTTCTAGCCGATCTTGAGGCGTTAGCGACGTTAGAAGTTCATCTTGGGCCTCAGCGGCGGGCCGGATGATACTGCCTCTGCTTGCTAATGTCTGCATTCTGCTCCTTTAGGTCTGCAATGCGCTTGAGACAGGTGCCACTGCACAAAAGTGGTTGAGCAGTGGCACCTGAACAAAGCAACTCAATAGTAATAGGGATATATACTCATTCATTAATATTAGAAATATATCGCAACCTTTAGAAAGGTTTGTTGACTATAAAAGGCATCCTTCTTAAGAAGTAATCTAGCTAGTAGCAAAGTCTGTACATTGACAGATTTCATATTAACGAATTTCATGTTGACAGATTTCTGGCTTGTGGGAGGCGAAATAAACATCTTCTTTTGGAATGCCGAGTTCAATGAGTTCGGATACGAGCCAGCACACTTAGGATAGACATCTTAAGGGACAGCGTGAAAATCATGTCCAACATCGAACACCTCCCCCTAACGATTCCTAGTGGAAACCAAGTCTCATATCTTATAAATTTGCTTTCGCTGGTGGAGAGAATACGTTCTCAAAAAAAATCAGAACTCTAATTTCTTCGTTGAACGCAGTTGGTGCTCTTAAAGAAGTACGAGGTATTCATCTTTATATTCATAGAGAACGAATTATCCATACCAGCAGAGGGTAGCAAGGATAGAACTTCGGTAAGTTGGAAAAGTTACTGAGGCCCACCACTAAAAAGAGATTGATCTCAGGTGCTATAGCGATAGATTAATTGACAAAACGTGAAATAAAATCAGAATGATAAATTTACTCGGGGCAAAGCTGAGAGAGTGGAATGTTGGTGGATTGGGCGGTGATACGGCATTGATGAGCATATTCAGAATATGAGCCATCGTCTCGAACTTTATCTAAAGTGCCTTTCATGAGGAATGGCATAGGTTTCAGTAATTGCTCTTGACCTATCTGTTCAAAAATAACGAATGCTTGTCGCATACCTCCTAAAGCTTCAACATACATCTCCAGACTTATATAGACTTTAGACACATGAAGTAGCCTAGTACTTTCTTCAAATATATTCTTATTCTCTCGAGAGATCTCTACAGAGAGTTGATAATAGATAAGTGCTTTTTCATATTCATTCATAGCATCGTAGAGGTTGCCAATCTTAAAGAGAGAGTCACCTTCAACTCGTCTGTTTCTCATTTCTTGGCTGACAAACAAGGCTTCTTCATAATAACTGATAGCTTCTTCGTATAGCTCTCTACTTTCGTATATAGCTCCTATACTGCTGAAGACAGAATGCTTTCCATATAACTCATTTACTTCTTCAAAGATTGACAGTGACTGCATGTAATGAGTAAGAGCCTGCTCTTTTAATCCTTGGTTATCGTAGTTACTACCAATATTGCGTATAACTACACCTTCAAAACGTCGATCACCAACAATCCTAATAATATCTAGCGATTGTTGGTAGTAATCTAATGCTTCCGAATATCGAAGCTGATCGCTATATACACTTCCCAAGTTGTTGAGAATAAGACCTTCGAAATTTCTTTCTTCTACTTCTTTGCTAATTAGTAATGATTTTCCATAGTAATCTAAAGCTTGCTCATACAAATCTCTATCTCTATAGATGTTAGCAATATTGTTAAGAGTTATACTTTCCAAAAGGCGATTGCCTACTTCTTTACTAATTAAAAGAGATTGGCCGTATAGAGCTTGAGCTTCATCTGTCTTTCCAAGGCTATATTTTGCTAGTCCAACACTATTTAAAGTTTCTCCCTCTAGGGATCGATTGCCTATTTTTTCCGCAACAGATAAAGCTTTCTCATGAAATCTCAAAGAGTCTTCATATTTACCCAAGGTGTTATATGCGCGTCCAATACGATTGAAAGTATCAGCAATTCCTTCTAGGTTATTAATGCCTTCGAATATTGCAAGAGAATCGTTAAAAGTATCAATAGCCTCTTCGTAACGATATTGCTCAACATGGATCTCGCCTAAGCTTCCGACAGCATCTCCTTGCCCCTTTAAGTCACCAATTTCAAAAGAAATATCTCTACTTCTCTCATAATTATGAACAGCTTGTTCATAATTGTCTGATTTCCTTTTCATTTCCCCCAAGCTTCTGAGAACATAAGCCTCGCTATAGCGATCACCTATTGTTTCAGCAACTGCTAATGATCTTTCATAGTAATCAATTGCTTTACCAAAATCACCTTTAGCAGCATACACGTCGCCTACGTAACTCAAGGTTTGTCCTTCTCCTAAGTTGTCTTGAATCTCACGTGCAAGACCTAAACTCTGCTCATGGAATTCCAGTGCTAAATCAGGCTTTCCTAATGCAAGTTGAACTCGTCCTAAATTAGCAAGTGATTGACTCTCTCCTAGCTTATCCTTAGTTTCTTTTGTAATTCGCAGGTGATTCTCATGCAGCTCTAGCGCTTTCAAGTATTCTCCTTGGCTATAGCGCACTTCTCCTAAATTTCCAATGGCTTGCCCTTCTCCATAGCAATCTTGTACCTCTTGAGCAATTCGAAAATGCTCATTGTGATATTCCAGTGCTTTGGGGTAATCACCTAGGCTATAGTACATTTTCCCTAAATTACCAGAGACGTATCCTTCTCCTCGTTTGTTCTTCAGCCGCTGAGCATTCTCCAAGCTCCCTTCTAGCTGAACAATAGAATTCTGCAAACCACCAATTTCATAAAACGGCGTGCGAAACCGCTGCAAGCCAAGAGTACCAACCGCAGACTGAAAGGCTCTACCCAACTGCTCACCTTCAGCTTTCAAGCGAGTATTATTCTCCACCTGAATGCGTTGTTCTTCTAATACTTGCGCCAGCGAACTCGCCTGCTCTTGTAATTCATCTTCAAGCCCTGCTAGCTCACGCTTAACCTGCGCAGCTTCAGCTTTTATCTGCGCTGCCTCCTGCTGTGCAGCGGCAGCTTCTTGGGTGGCCGCATTAGCATCCGCTTGAATCGTCGCAGCGGCTGCCTGCGCCTGATTCGCTTGCGTTTTAGCAGCAGCAGCAGCTTGCTCAGCACTTTTTTGAGACGTGCGAGCAGTCTCTACCTCCTGAGAAATCTGTTTATTCTCGGCTAGTAAGCTCTGATTGTTGTTATCCAGCACCTGATTGTTTTGTTCAAGCTCGGCCCGAGCTTCGCTGAGCGCTGTTTTTTCTCCCTGGAGATTCTCAACTTCTGCCGTCGCTACAGAAAACTTTTGCTCAGCTTCTGTAGCTTCTTGAGAAGCCTGCTCAGCCGCTAGGGTTTGCTGCCCCGCATAGCGACCTAAAGAAATAGTCCCTAACGCAACAATGCTGAGCAGCCCAATGCCCAATGCATTTGCCCATTTTGTGCGGCGACGGACACGGAAAAGATCAGCCCGAGCCGTTTCTAGCTCAGCATTAGCCGTAGCCAGCTCAGCATTAATAGTAGACAGATCTTGACGCAGCCCGAGCTTTTGGCTCTCTACCAAATATTCATAGTCTTGCTTACCTAAGCTGCGGCTCTCAGCCCAAGACAATGCTTGGCCAAGGGCCAGCCCTTGCAGCAAAAGGCGATCGCTTTTATTACCATTCACCCACTTACGCAGCTGTTTCCCATAGGGACGAATCCCTTCCAGCATGTTGCGAATCCATGCAGCATCAAAAACTTCTCGGTAGATAGGGTTATACACCTGAAGGGTGCCGTGCCGCTCTACCACTAAGCCCGTCAGGCGAAGGGCAACCTGCTGCGGACTCCCATCTTGAACAATATGATTCCGCAAAACAGCCGTTTGATACAGACTCAAAAGCTGCCCCGCACGAGGGCTAGTCGATACGCGATCGCGTATCGTTTTCAAATGGGGCGGCTCATCCTGCGCTTCCCAATTATCAATAATGTACGTGCGCACCACATACTCCACCAGCTCATCCGGCGACGGCAGCGCATCCGTTACAGCCGTATCACCCTGTTGATAGCGGGCCGCTTCTTGCACCACCAGCTGACACACCTTTTGCGTCAAAAAAGGCTGCCCGCCCGTCCAGTGCAGAATTTTTTGCAGCACCGTGGTGGAATCACTCACGACCGGCTTCAGCCCGCGTAGCAACGGCGCAGCTTCTTCTAACTGAAAGCCTGACAGCTGAATGGCCCGGCCAATGTTAAACGGAGTGCGCTGCTTAGCCTGAATCAAATCAGTGGGCGTCGCCACACCAATCAGGGCAAACGTCAGCCGGTTAAAAGCAGAATCTTCCGCACGACGATTAAAACAGTCACGAATAATGGCAAAAAAGTCGTCCGTGTCAAAGTCTAGGCTAAGAATGCTATCGATTTCATCGAGACAGATAACAATGGGCGCAGAAATATTGGGTAGCAGCACATCGCTAAAAAACTTGCCAAAACGGCTAACCGCAGACAGCCGAGCATTGGCATCCCACCAATCTTCTAGGCTAAACGTGGGCACAACCCGATCAATTTCTAAGCGATCGCTCAAACTATCAACCACCCCGAAATACCATTCTTCAGGCGTGATCCCCGTTGTCCCCAATCCACTAATATCCAAAGACGCACAGGCAACGCCCGCATCCTGCAAGCGCTCAGCCGTACGCACCCGCAAGCTAGATTTTCCCATCTGGCGAGAGTTCAGCACGTAGCAGTATTCACCCGCCATCAACGCCTCAAAAAAATCAGTATCGGCCTGACGGGCGACGTAGGTTTGGGCATTGGCGGGAAGGCTTCCGCCTACTTGATATCGATAGTTAGCCATGATGGGTAACGGCGTGGATGGGGGTTTATATTCAGTTGTTCAAACGAGACTTAAAATACTGCCGGTAGAGGCCACATAAGGGCACCACCTCGTTTCCCTGATACTTTACCAGCCCCATGCTGTGCAGCTTAAAGGCTTCTGTAGAGCCAATCTGCACAGGACGAGAAGACTGAATCACCTGCTGAAACCCTTCCACTAAGGCAGGATTCGCCTCCAAATTTAAAAGATGGCGACGGAGATGATCGCGAAAGAGTCCGCTTTCAGTAGGC
>JBGCGG010000016.1:0-86146 GCA_045110585.1 Phormidesmis sp.
TCGTGCCGGACTATGTGCATGTGATGGCGCAGGGGCGGATTGTGAAGACGGGCGGTAAGGAACTGGCCCAAAAGCTGGAAGAAAAGGGATATGACTGGCTCAAGCCTGAGGAGGCCGTAGCGTGAGTACGACGACAGCGAATCAGTCTTCTGTGGCCGCTAAACGAGAGGAGTATCTGAAGCAACTACTGGCCCAAGCGACATCAGCCGCAGAGCGTTCTGGGTTAGGGCTAAAGGCACTACGCGAGAGGGCGATCGCGCTCACCAGCGAACGATCTTTTCCCAGCAGCAAAGATGAAGAATGGCGCTTTACTGACCTTTCTGAAATGCTGAGCCTACCCTTTCAATCAGCCACCGAAACAACCGCATCAGAAACGCTCAAGCGTCAGCTTACCCTACTCGAAGGCAGCTATCGTTTGGCGACAGTCAATGGCTACTATGTACCTGAGCTTTCGATTGCCGGGAGAGACGTGGCCGCACCTGAGCTGCCAGAAGGTGCTGTCGTTGCGCCACTTTCTGCGCTCATTGCGCATCCGACCTATGGAGATCGCGTCAAAGCTACCCTCAAAGACAAAATCGCACAAGTCCAAGGCAGTGGCGAAGTCTTTACAGCCTTAAATACTGTAGGGTTCACAGATGTCATGGTGGTCTGGATTCGCAGCGACCAAACCATTGACCAGCCTATCCACATTGCCCGCATGGGTACAGGAGAAGGGGTAGCCCATCTGCGAACCTTAGTCGTCGCGGAGCGCCACGCTAAGTTCACGCTAGTAGAAACCTTCTACGGTGATAGCGAGCAAGCACGCTTTAACAACAACGTCAGTGAGTTTTTGCTATCTGAAGGCGCACAGGTCACCCATATTCGCCTGCAAGATGAAAGCACACAAACCTTCCATATCAGCAAAACGGCTGTTTCTCAAGCTGAAAACAGTACTTACCACAGCACCAACATTGACTTGGGCGGACGCGTTGCGCGTCATCATCATGAGATGTACCAAGCTGGGCCACAAACAGACACACATCTGTACGGACTGAGCGCACTGGGCAATCAACAATTAGCAGATACCCACAGTCTGATTGCGCTGACCCACCCTCACAGCAGCGCTACTCAAGTACAAAAAAATGTCGTGGATGATCGCGCCCACAGCGTATTCAACGGCAAGGTTTATGTCTCGCAGGCCGCGCAGCATACAGACGCGGCTCAGCTCAACCGCAACCTGATGATTTCAGACAAAGCGCGGGTAGACACCAAGCCCGAGCTAGATATTGTGGCGGATAACGTAAAGTGTGCGCACGGTGCAACGGTAAGCCAGTTGCAGGCCGACGAGGTTTTCTACCTTCAGAGTCGGGGCATTGCAGCGGATCAGGCTCAAAAGCTTTTACTTTATGGATTTGCCATGGAAATAGTAGAGAAAATTTCTGTGGATGCACTGCGTGAGCAATTAAGCGATCGCATTTCGAAATGGGCGCGTTAAGTCTGAGCGCTGGCCCACCTGCACCGGGGTTTGGCTCCGCTCACCCCTCGGGAATCTTTTTTAGCTGAGTTTTGAGTTTGCTCAGCGCCAACCAAACCCACCTGCTGGCTGTAGAGCTTTGCTCTTCTCTTTGAGTGCAGAGTCACAGCTAGCTTCCCCCAAGAACACCATGACCACTTCTGCTCCCGCCAAGCCCGCTCTACTCGCCGACGAAGTTCGCGCTGATTTTCCAATTCTACGTCAGGAAATCAACGGGCACCCGCTGGTGTATCTCGACAATGCAGCCACCTCTCAAAAGCCGCAGGCGGTGCTAGATGCGATGGCAAACTATTACACCGCAGACAATGCCAATGTGCATCGCGGTGTCCACACTCTCAGCGCACGCGCCACAGAAGCGTACGAAGGCGCTAGAGATAAAGTCGCAGCCTTTGTCAATGCGGCCTCACGAGATGAAATTGTCTTTACGCGAAATGCCAGCGAAGCCATTAACTTAGTGGCCTATGCGTGGGGCCTAAGTGAGCTGAAACCGGGCGATGAGGTTGTGCTCACGGTCATGGAACACCACAGCAACTTAGTGCCCTGGCAGCTCATTGCGCAGCGTACGGGCGCGGTGCTCAAGCATGTCCCGCTGAGTAACACGCAAGCATTTGATTTAGCGGCCTTCCAAACATTAGTCACAGATAAAACTAAGCTGGTTGCGCTCAATCACGTGTCTAATACGTTGGGCTGTATCAACCCCATAGAGAAAGTTATCGAAATCGCGCATCAGCACGGCGCAAAAGTGTTGATAGATGCCTGCCAAAGTGTGCCGCATATGCCGGTTGATGTACAGGCGTTAGACTGCGATTGGCTAGTGGCTTCTGGCCATAAGATGTGTGGGCCAACAGGGGCGGGATTTCTGTACGGAAAGCTTGATGTATTGAACGCAATGCCACCGTTTTT
The DNA here is from genome assembly GCA_045110585.1 of Phormidesmis sp. Classification (GTDB taxonomy): domain Bacteria; phylum Cyanobacteriota; class Cyanobacteriia; order Phormidesmidales; family Phormidesmidaceae; genus Phormidesmis. The sequence goes on from JBGCGG010000016.1 coordinate 2,417, forward strand.
GGGCGGTGGAGAAATGATCCAGGATGTGTCTTTAGATCACTCCACTTATGCAGAGCTGCCTCATAAATTTGAGGCGGGAACACCTGCGATCGCTGAAGCCGTTGTGTTAGGCGCAGCCGTAGACTACCTCACCAAAGTAGGCATGCATCGAATTGCCGACTATGAGCATCAGCTCACAGCATACCTGTATGAAAAGCTAGCAGAGGTGCCGCAAATTACCCTGTACGGGCCACCACCTGCCAAAGATGGCTCAGGTCGAGCTGCGATCGCCACCTTCACCGTAGAAGGCGTTCATGCTCAAGATCTTTCCACGTTCTTAGATCAATCCGGCATTGCCATTCGCTCGGGCCATCACTGCACCCAGCCACTTCATAAGCAACTAGGCGTTAACTCCACTGCGCGGGCAAGTCTGTATTTTTACAACACGCCCGATGAGATCGATGCATTTGTTAAAGCGCTCAAAGAAACGATCAGTTTCTTTGGCACTGTTTTTGAGTAAGGCATAGGTGCCCATGCCTTACGTGAGTACCCATCAGTACTGAATCAGCTCCCAGACAAATCATCTCTATTTGCTCTCCATAGCTCTATCCGCAGAGCGCGCTATGGAGAGCAAATAGAGAATAATAGAGAGAGCTATTTACTCAAGTCTCATCAACTCCGATAGTTTGAAGAGACACACAGGCATTCTAAGGGCATCTACTAAGTGCTTTTAGAATCCCATGCCGCCCAGCGCTCTCTCTTCGCCTGATCTGCTGACGACACTTAAGCCTGCGCGTAAACTGGATCTGCTCGTAAAAAACTCTCCACTGGCCATGATCGAGTGGGATAGTGAGCTAATCGTACAAAGCTGGAATCCAGCGGCAGCAGCACTCTTTAACTTCTTTGAAGACGAAGCCCTAGGGCAGCGTTTGGACGAACTGCTTGCAGAACGACAAACTGCTGATTTGGGTAAAGAAGACTGGCAGAGCTGTGAACCGGCTGGCGTGTTGCGCTCTCACATGAATATGACCGGCAAAAAGCTTTGCCGCTGGTATAACACGCCTTTTTTAGTAAAAGGGCAGCGGGTCGGCACCATGGCAACGATTGTCGATGTGACCCACCAAACAGCACTTTCAAACGAAGAACTCCGATCACAGCTGCAGTCCAGAACGCGGGTACTAAAGCACACCACTGAGCGCTTGCAGCAGGCCATGAGCGAGCGAACCCAAACGGATGCGGCGCTTCGGGCCAACCAAACGCGCTTTGATAGCCTCGCGGACAATGTTCCTGTCGCGCTCTATCAGTTTTGTCTTAGCGCTGATGGTCATCAGTCATTCCCTTATATCAGCGCCGCCTGCGAAGCCCTCTATGAACTAAGCGCCAGTGAGTTAAAAGAAAGTGCGGATGCCCTACTAGCGCTGCTAGACCCCAATGATCGGCTAAAGATGAAAGTATCTATGCAGCAATCAGCAGAGACGCTGTGCGCATGGACACTACAGCACCAAATTACGACCACTAGCGGCCAACAAAAGTGGGTCGAAATGACGGCGCAGCCACAAACGATGTCCAACGGCGACACCCTTTGGTCTGGAATGTTAATGGATGTCACCTCACGCAAGGAATCGGAAGATCAGCTGAATGCAGCTCAGGCATTCCTGGATAACATGATTAATGCGATTACCGATCCGCTCTTTATTAAAGACAACGACCACAAGCTGACGTTATTTAACGATGCCTTTTGTCAATTTGTGGGGAGATCGCGCGATGCCCTAATCGGCAAAACCAACACAGACTTTGTCTCGCCCTCAGAAGCCACCGACATCTTTGAGCGAGACGATAAAATTATTGAAGGCAACCTCTGCGACACGCAAGAAACCTATTTCACAGATGCCTCTGGCACAGTGAAGTACATTTCCATGACCAAAACTAGCTTTCGAGGTTTGGCAGGGCAGCCCTACCTGCTCGGGGCCATTCGAGATATCACGGAGCAATCCACCGCGCAAAAAGCCCTCAAGGAAAGCGAAAAACGCCTTAAAAAGCTCACGGCCAACGTGCCCGGAATGCTGTTCCAGTTTTGCCTCAATGCTGAACTCACACCGTCTTTCCCATTTGTAAGCTCTAGTAGTGAAACCCTCTTAGAAATTTCACCCCAGCAAATCCAGACCGACGCCAATGTCTTTTTAGAGCGCATCCACCCCGAAGATAGAACCGAATTTGATCAGTCCATTGCCCTTTCCGCACAAAGGCTCATCGATTGGCAGTGGCAAGGGCGGGCCGTATTGTCATCAGGTCGAACAGTTTGGATGCAGGCGGCTTCTAGGCCAGAGAAACGGCCTGATGGCAGCATTTTGTGGGACGGGCTGCTGATGGATATTACAGATGACAAAGAAGCGGAAGCTGCTCTGCAACATTCAGAAACGCAGCTGCGATCGCAAACTCAACAGCTCAAAGCAGCTCTGAGGCAGCTTCGTCAAACCCAGTCCAAGCTCATCCAAAGCGAAAAAATGTCCTCACTGGGGCAGCTAGTGGCCGGCATTGCCCATGAAATCAATAACCCTGTCAACTTTATTCACGGCAACCTCACCCACGCCCAAGGCTACATTGAAGACATGCTGAAAATTATTCGGCTGTACCAAGCTCACTACCCGGCCCCCATTCCAGCAATTCAAACCATCAGCGCCGAGCTAGAGCTAGACTACGTTCTCGATGATTTGCCCAAATTACTGCAGTCTGTTCAAGCAGGTACCAATCGCATCCGGCAAATCGTGCTGTCACTCCGAAACTTCTCTCGCCTAGATGAATCAGAGCTCAAACGCACAGATATTCATGAAGGGATAGAAAGCACCCTCATGATTCTGGGCAGTCGGATTAAAGCAACCGCATCACGCCATGCAATTGAAGTGGTCAAAGCCTACGAGAATATTCCACCAGCCGATTGCTATCCAGGCCAACTCAACCAAGTATTTATGAATATTTTGGTAAATGCCATCGATGCGATTGACGGCGCAAGCGAAGCGACCAAAAACTGTCAAAACAAAATCTATCAGATCGTGCTGCAAACCTTTCAAAAAGATGAGCGCGTCGTCGTACGGATAACCAATAATGGCCCGCCTATCCCAACTGACACAGCTCGGCGAATGTTCGATCCGTTTTTTACGACGAAGCCGGTTGGACAGGGCACGGGCATGGGTTTAGCCGTTAGCTATCAAACCATCGTAGATTTACATAGAGGGACTTTGGAACATAGCCAAACGGAAGATCAAAAAACCGTATTTACCCTCGAAATTCCACTTAGGGTTTCGCCTCAATCCGCTATAGAACCCACCACTTCAGAAATAGCAGACAATCCCCCAGCCCCATAAGAAACCACCATGACGCAAGAGACTCACACCGGATAAATGCAATCCGCTGGCTGAGAGATAAGTCCCCAGTCAAAGGTTAGAGCCGAACATGAGAGCTGTGAACGTTTAGCGAACGCGCAGGGCATCCTAAGTGCACAAATCCCGGCCAGAATCTGAACATCGAGCACGGCTGTTTTTCCGTAATAGAATGTCCACTCTTTCCAAGCAATCTATTATTTCAGCCGTCACTGATTCACTTCAGGATGCGTCTTACCCTTCTTCGCAAATATTGTCACCGCTCGATTCGAATACGCTTAGCTCTAAGAACCCTTCAGACGCTTTACTCGTTTACGCGACTGAAAAAGACGCCATCACGGAGCTAATGTCTGCGCAGCTAAGTGCTGTAGAGCGCCAGCAAAAAGGACTACAGCTACTCTCCCAACATGCAGCTATTCACAGCGGAGATCTCTCTGCTGCCGCAGCCGTCATTACCCAAATTGCAGCGATCGCACTAGGCGCAGATCGGGTTAGTCTTTGGTTTTATACCGTTGATGGATGCTTTGAACAATTAGCCAGCCATAACGCCCTAGAGCAAACCACCACCTCCGGCGTTCTGCTGCCAGAGGCCGAGTACGCACTCTATTTTGAGACATTGAATGAGCGCAGTGGCTACGCGATTGAAAACGTCAGTGAGCATCGAGTGGATGCTACCAATGGAGACGCCACCAATGGAGATGCCACTGATGGAATAGAGTGTCTTGCGCAACAGGCGCTGATCTTCCAAACACCAGGGGCTTTTCAAGAAATGCCCATACGCTGCCAAGGGAAAGTAGCCGGTGCGCTGTGGGTTGAGTACACTCAGTCCCACGTCTGGAGTGATTTAGAAAATGCCACCATGCTATCTATTTCACTGTTAGCAGCAGCAGCAAAGACAGCCCAAAAGCAAAACACGCTATCCGCGTCACTGGCCAGCCACAGCCGTCAGCTTAAGCGAGAAACCATTGAGCGTGAGCAAGCAGAACAAGCGTGGCAAGAAAGCCAACGATTTATTCAAGGCATTATCGACGCTAGCACTAATATTTTGTATGTCGATAGCTTCGCTGATGGCAGCAACTTTTACATCAGCCGCTGGATTAAAAACGTGCTGGGCTACGAAATTCATGAAGTGCAAAAACTAGGCCCCAACTATCTGGAGCAGCTTGTACACGCCGATCAAAAACTGCAGATCGCATCTGAGCGCCAAAAGCTCGCAGCCATTAACGATGGCGAAGTGGTTGAAAATGAGTATCAGTTTCGCCACCGGCAAGGAAACTGGCGCTGGCTTTTGTGCCGTGAAACGGTCTTTCAGCGGGATGAAAACGGAGAGCCCACGCAGATTTTTGGCACAGCAACTGACATCACGAAACGCAAACACGCTGAAGATGCGCTGAAAGAATTCAATAAGGAACTAACGCGCCTGGCGCGGATGGATGGCCTCACTCAAGTGGCTAACCGACGGGCTTTTGACCAATACCTCCGTCAAGAGTGGAACAATGTTGGCGCAGGCCGATCTTCCCTATCATTAATTCTGTGCGATATCGATTACTTCAAGAACTTTAACGATACCTATGGGCATCAGGCAGGGGATGTGTGCCTGCGGCAGGTGGCCCAAGCAATAGAGCGAGCAGTTAAGCGCAGCACAGACTTGGTCGCTCGCTACGGGGGAGAAGAGTTTGCCATCATTTTGCCTAACACCACCATAGCGGGACTAAACCAAGTAGCCTCAGAAATTCAGCGCGAGATTCGGGAGCTGGCTATCCCCCACAGTCGCTCTGAGGTCAGTGATTTCATTACCTTGAGCTTGGGCCTAACGCTGGTCAGTGCGACGGAAAATATTCATCCTGATATGCTAGTAGCCGCTGCTGACCAAGGGCTTTATCAGGCTAAGTATGCAGGGCGCGATCGCTACTGTTTTAGCGAAGTTGAGTCCGAGGCATAGCGTCTTTATCAAAGCGTCTTGAAGCTTCTAACGTCTTGAAGCTTCTAACGTCTTGAAGCTCTAACGTCTTGAAGCTCTAACGTCTTAAAACCCTAGCGAGATGGATGAAAACGAATGCTGCCCGTGCTTTAGATAATTTGGGAATTGATTACGAGCTATTGAACTACGACGTAGACCCAGATGATTTGGTAGCTACCTCAACTGCCCGCAAGCTTGGCCTACCACCGGATCAAGTATTCAAAACATTGGTTGTCGAAGGCGATCGCCATGGCGTGGCACTAGCCGTCATTCCAGGTAGCTATCAGCTAAATTTGAAAGCCTTGGCACGGCTGAGTCAGAACCGTAAAGTAGAAACAGTTGCGCTTAAACGCGTTCAGCCTTTAACAGGCTACATTCGAGGCGGCGTGACGGCATTAGCGTGCAAAAAGCCCTATCCAGTATTTGTGGATGAATGGGCACAAGTGTACGAGCAGATTGCTGTATCAGCGGGCATACGCGGACGGATGCTAATGCTAAAACCGAGTGATTACGTGAGAGCAACCCAGGCGTTAATAGGTGAAATTAGCGCTGAAGCGCACACCTAAAACATTAGCGCTGAACTAAAAACATGTAGCCCCGACCACGAATGGTAATGATGAACTGGGGGTCGGCGGTGTGATCATTGAGTTTGATGCGCAGACGCGAGATATGAACATCAACTGTTTTGGTATCGGCAGCACTGTTGGCATCGTAGCCCCAGAGAGATTCCAGAATTTCGCCGCGCGAAAAAATATGACCGGGCCGAGAGGCAAGCAGTTCTATTAAACGAAATTCAATTTCGGTAAGACGGAGGTGATGACTGCCTCGGTAAGCCTTGCGCGTAATGGGATCAATCGTGAGCTGACCCACTTTAAGAATTTGATGGTGGGGCGTTGGCGGAGCAGCACGCTCAATCCGACGAGGCGCACGTCTGAGAATGGAACGAATACGCGCAATGAGTTCTTTCGTGGAAAAGGGCTTAACAATGTAGTCGTTAGCACCCATTTCTAGCCCAATAATGCGATCCGCAGAACTGCCAAGCACCGTCGCAATAATAATGGGAACATCAGAGGTTTCGCGAAGCGCCTGGCAAACCTGGAAGCCATCCAACCGAGGCATCAGCACATCGAGGATAACCAAATCTATTTTGACTGCGGCTTCAAACTTATCTAAGGCTTCTTGGCCATCAGCGGCTGTAACAACGGTGTAGCCTGCTTTTTGCAAGCTGTTCGTTAAAGCTTGTCGAGTACGGGGGTCATCTTCAGCTATGAGAATGGTGGAACTTGACTTGCTCACTAGGGATCTTTAAGGGTTGAATTTATTAAGTTGCGCTGAAAAAGAAGGCAGACAATCAGACCCGAGCCGCGTTAAGACACAGCTTGCTATTTGACGTTTGTGTTTAAGGCCAAAGGCTATTGCAAGTTCCTCTAGCAATATAAAGGGATCATTGGCCGTTAGGGCAATGGCCTACCTACTGACGACACGTTATAGCGCGGATTTCGATAGATGTAGTGCAACTGTTGACTGTTTGGGGAACCCAGGGAAAGTACCGGTTTTGTTGGGTTACAGGAATAACTATTTTCTCAAAAATGAGAGAACTTAATATTTAGATACAAAGTTAACGTAATATTTCGTAGTCTCGATTTTGGCTTTTATCTATCACTAGATTAGAACTGTGCAGATTAGAACTGCGCAGAGGGCTTGTGCCTGTGGCTGTTCAGCTTGAGTGCATCTGTCTGTTGTTAAGTTCCAACCCATATTTTTTAACGTCACTGTCCCTTCTCCGTTTTTATATGGCGGAGGCAGGGCAGCTTGGCTGAGTGTGCGTTTCTTCTGCTAGGCTCCATCTTCTGCCCTTTCTATGAGCCTGATGCTTTAGACTGATTTGAGTCCATTCACTCAGGTAGTTAAGAAGGCCCATGCAACTGTCTCAGATGCTGTTTGTCACGCTGCGAGAAGACCCGGCAGAGGCGGAGATTCCAAGCCATAAGCTCTTGCTCAGAGCAGGCTATATGCGACGAATTTCGAGCGGGCTGTACGCGTATTTGCCGCTGTTGCTGCGAGTACTGAACAAAATTTCTAATATTGTGCGTGAGGAAATGAACGCAACGGGGGCACAAGAGTGTCTGCTGCCTCAGCTACAGCCAGCTTCGCTATGGCAAGAATCGGGGCGGTGGGATACCTACACCAAAGCAGAAGGCATTATGTTTGCGTTGGGCGATCGCCGCAAGCAAGAATTAGCCCTTGGCCCGACCCACGAAGAAGTGATCACAGCGATTGCACGTGACACCATTCGCTCCTACAAGCAGCTGCCTCTGCACCTCTACCAAATTCAAACGAAGTTTCGCGATGAGATCCGGCCTCGCTTTGGCTTAATGCGCGGGCGCGAGTTCATCATGAAAGATGGCTACTCTTTCCATACAGATGCCGCCAGTCTCAAGCAAACCTACGATGAAATGTATCAGGCGTACAGCAATATTTTGCGGCGTACGGGCTTAGCGTTTCGGGCAGTAGATGCGGATTCGGGGGCTATTGGTGGCTCTGGTTCTACTGAATTTATGGTGCTGGCAGAAGCAGGCGAAGACGAAGTGCTCTACACCGAAGATGGCAAATACGCAGCCAATGTGGAGAAAGCCGTTTCACAGCCACCGGACGCGGAGCCTTCACCATTTGAGGCTTACGAAAAGCTAGCAACCCCGAATACCGAGACGATTGCGGCCATGACGGACTGTTTGAAATGTTCGCCGACGCAGGTAGTTAAGGATGTGCTGTATGAGGTGACGTATGACGGCAAAAAAGGAAAAGAGCGGCGGGTACTGGCCATTGTGAGCATTCGCGGCGATCAGGATGTGAACGAGACGAAGCTGCAAAATGCGCTGACAAATTTGGCGAGTAATTATGATGCTTCGACCGTGTTATCGCTGGAGGTACCGGATGCAGAAGCGCAAAGCAAGTGGGCAACTAAGCCGTTGCCGTTGGGCTACATTGCGCCGGATTTGCCCGATGAGTTTATTGGGCAAGTAGAGGGGCTAGAACCCAAGTTTTTGCGGATTGTGGATGAGACAGCGGTAGCGCTCAAAAACTTTGCAACAGGTTCTAATGAAAGTGGCTACCATGTGGTGGGTGCGAATTGGGGCAAAGAATTCGAGCTGCCTAAGCTACGGCTAGATGTCCGCACGGCAATGGCAGGCGATCGCGCAGTACACGATCCAAGCCAGCTGATTCAGACGGCGCGCGGCATTGAAATCGGCCATATTTTCCAACTAGGAAATAAGTATTCAAAAGCCTTAGGTGCAACCTATACCAAAGAGGATGGCAAGAATGCGCCTTTGGAAATGGGCTGCTATGGCGTGGGGGTATCTCGCTTGGCGCAGGCAGCAGTGGAGCAGTCTTACGATGACAATGGCATTATCTGGCCGGTCGCGATCGCGCCGTATCACGCTATTGTTGTTGTCCCCAATATTGGCGATGCGGATCAAATGGCGGCGGCTGAACAGCTATATCACGATCTGACTGAAGCCGGTGTAGAGACTTTGCTAGATGACCGCAAAGAACGGGCCGGGGTCAAGTTTAAAGACGCCGAGCTGATTGGGGTTCCGTTTCGGGTGGTGACCGGGCGATCGCTCAAAAATGGCAAAGTAGAAGTGGTCAAACGCGCCGATGGCGAAAAGCAAGACATGGCCATCGGCGATGTGGTGAGCACGCTTAAAGGCTGGATCGACGCGGCGATCGCGGATACCGCGCCCGTTAATTAAACTCTGAACTAGCAGCTCTTATGGAACTTGTTTCTGTTCTTCTTTCCGGATTACTGTTACTCATTTCGCCCGTCGGCATTGTCGTTGATCAGGTGGCAGAAAATGCCATTCGCTCTCGACTGAGCGATGTGGAGAGTTTGAATGTGAGGGTGGATAATGGCCCTTCTTTTCAAATTCTTCAGGGCCGAGTGGATCGGGTGCGGATTGCAGGCAGGGGCATTGTGCCTACGCCAGGACTACGGGTGGAGCTGGCAGATTTTGAAACCGACCCCATTGACTTGAACTTTAAAAGCCTGCGTCAAGGCGCGGTGGTGTTAGATGAAGCGCTGCAAGGGGCGCTTCATTTGGTGCTCACAGAAGAAGATGTCAATACTTTTTTGCAGTCTCCTTTGGTCGCACAACGGTTAAGCGAGGTAAAAATTGGCTCTTTGACGCAGGCCCAGGCTAGAGAAAGAGAACGCTATGCCATTAACAATCCATCGATTGAGTTTTTGGCAAACAACCGCTTAAAAATTTCTGTTGAGCTAGAGGATTTGGTACAGGAAGGAACATTATTTATTGAGGCAGAATCGGGCTTGAGTATTTCGTCAGGCGATCGACTGACGCTTATCGGCCCTGTTCTGATTGTGAACGGACAGCCTGCCCCAGATCGATTAGTGAAAACGCTATTGGGTGATGTAAATAATCGATTGAGTCTACAAAGCTTAGAAACGCAGGGTATTACAGCGAGAGTCATTAACTTAGCCGTAGAGCCTGGGAGTTTGGATTTAGCTTTGTGGGTGCGGGTAGATCCCAGTGTAACTGCGCCAGCGGTGGCCGCTGAGCCGTAAGTCATCGAGCTATCAGCCAGCGGGCCAATAGCCCTTTCCACATAGCCGCCTTTCACCCATAGCCACCTGCCACCCATAGCCACCTTTCACCCATAACTACCTTTCACCCATAACCACTCCCTACCGCAAGAGAAGTGAACCGAATCATCGTATTAGCAACTTCAGGACTGACATTCGTGTCCGCTTGGCTAGTCACATTGGCTGTTGTTTTGTAAAGGTCTCAGCCGACAGTGATAACGGCACCACAGCGACACGAGCAACACGTGCACTTCAGTCTCTTCTTTATTTTTTGCATCTTCTTTTATTTTAAAGCGTTCTCATGACTAAGCTCACGATGAACACTCGTGCCAATTTGAATTGCCTCGTTCAGCAATCTGCCATAGTCGCTGGCTTCATCAGATACTTGGAAAAGCTGCAATGTAGCAAGGTTGCGCTCAATACTAGAAAACATCTCCGCGCGGCGAGCCATAAACCGCTGATGTTTGCGCATAACGCGCTCAGTCATCAAACCACAGACCAAACTTTCACGGGTAAGGTGTAAAGCCTCTAATACTTCCTGCCGGTTTTCCAAATTTAAGCGGCTGTTGTGAGTAGCCCCCAGTTCTTCTAAAATTTCAACGGCGGCAACCGTTTCATTAAAGCGATCAATCTCATCTAACAAATGACTAAGCGTGATTAATCGCCTCCCCTCACGCCACCGGTATCCTGTCCACGTTGCCGTCAGCGTCGCTGCCCCGATGCCCCCCACCGGGAGCCAGCGCCATACGGCTTGCAAGTTATCGCCGCTAATGGCGCGGGATAACAGCACAGTAACAGGCAAACAAAAAATCAGAGAAACGCAAAGTGTTAGAAGCTGATCGCTAAACCACGATAAGCGGCGCGGCGGCGCAAATGCCGTTTGGCGGTAGGCCCAGCCCATTGTAGTGTCGCTGATGTCTAAGGCGGTAAGTTTATCTAGCTCCTGTGAGCCAATGCGGAGATTATCTAAATTGACGCCTGGCGTAGAACCGAGCTGAGCGCCTGGAGTGGGGGTTGGGTTGGCACCTAACGTTGGATCTACATTTTCATTTGAATCTACGGTGGACATAATATTAAAACCCCATCATGGAACCGATGGACTCCAATACTTTGGCATAAAAGTTACCGTTGATTTCCGGGCGAAAGATTTGAAAAGGCTCACCTTCCGCGCCAAAAAACGGACGCAGTGTCCAACCCAGCTGAGAACCGACTAGACCGTAGAGAACAACCCAGCCTTTTAGGAGACGATGGCGCAAACTTTTTTCAATAACTTCAGGTCCACCCACCATATCAATCATGCCTTTATAAAATAAGCGAATGCCGATGCTGCCTGTAATCGTCATCACTAAGACATTGAGCAATAAGAAGAAATCGTAGCCTTTAACGGAAATCAGAAAGAACAAAACAACAGGCGCAAAACTAAAGAGCAGTACGCTAATCACAGAGACAGCGGTCAGTGCCATTGCCAGATACTGCTTAAAGTTGAGCTTGGAGCCAAAAAGAATATCGAAGAAGTAAAGGGTCGGCAAGCAAATGAGCAGAGTCAACAGGTAAAGTGCAGGCAGCTTAATGGCAGAGGAGATGATTTGTAAGCCTCCGCTATAAGACCCCACAATGCCACCGTAAACGGCAAAGAAAAAGCTACTGGAAACGAGTAAGGAAACAATTTTAGTTTCTAGCTTGGTGCCTGTACGAACATCTTCTAAGAAGGTTTTACGATCGCGAAGTAGTCGAATAAGAACAGAAAAGTGATTCATGATTAACAGATTTTTATGGGTATGAGCGGTAGCGAATTCAGACGCTTGACCGAGTCGGTTTAGCAGCCGTATTTGAGTAAATCTCTACGGCAGGGTAAGTCAGTCCTAGCCTGCGATCAGGGGGCTAAATCTTCTCCGTAGTGACAGTTTTGCGACTGCTAGTGCCAGCCCATCATGGTTCCAAAAGAGCGCAAAACCTGAGCGTAAAAGTTGCCGTCAATCTCGGGGCGGAAAATCTGAAACGGTTCGCCTTCTACACTCAGAAATGGACGCAGCGTCCAACCTAGCTGAGACCCCACGAGAGCATAGAGAAGTACCCAACCTTGCAGCAAATAGCGACGCGAACTTTTCTTGATTTTGACTTTTTCTCTGGTGAAGACAGCTGGGGGCAAAAAGTCTGTGATGACTTCATCGTGTTGAGTGCTTTGGGGCCCATTTCCAGGCATATTTCCAGGCACGTTTTGAGGCTCACTTTGAGCCCCACTTTGAGGCGCATTTTGTGACAAGGCGATCGCCTGGGGTGCAATCACCATATCTTTCATGCCCTTATAGAACAAACGCACTCCAATCGCGCCTGTAATGCCCATCACAAAGACATTGAGCAACAAAAAGAAGATGTAGTCTTTAATGGAAATCAGAAAAAATAGAATAACAGGGGCAAAGCCAAACAGCAGCACACTAATGATGGCAACCGCCGTGAGCGCCATCACTAAGTATTGACGAAAGTCCAACTTAGAACCAGCCAGGATATCAAAAAAGTAAAGCGTCGGCAGGCAGATTAACAGGGTGAGCAGGTACAGCGCTGGGAGCTTAATGGCAGAAGAAATAATTTGCAATCCGCCGCCGTAGGCCCCCACAATGGCCCCATACACCGAGAAAAATACGGTGCTCGCAACCAGCAGCGAAACAATCTTACTTTCTAGCTTGGTGCCACTGCGAACCTCTTCCAAAAAAGTTTTGCGATCGCGAAGCAGTCGAATAAGAACGGAAAAGTGAGTCATAATTTCCTGGAATAAAGCGCCATGCGAAAGAGAATACAAATGACCAAAACAACAATTTTTGTTAGTTGTTGATGTCACCGCCGTCTCTCTGTTTAGGATGCTACAAAAATTGGCACAGTCATTCCGTAAAGGGCCAGGAAAAGTATGGAAAAAAGTCGGATCAAAAGTCAGGTATTTTGAATTCCGTTACTACAGACAGCCCAAGAGAACAGCCCAGAAAGACAGGGCACTACAGCCAGCCAGTAAAGACAGGGCCATGGTGCAGTCGTAACCACCTGTTGACTTGCAGCAACTAAAGCCACATCTCTTTGTGGTATTTCAAACTCTGTTGATTCAATGAAGGCAGGCGGAAATGTTCCGAGAGAGATTGCAATGACACCGATCATTGTGCAAAGAGTCACAGCAGTTCCATCTCAGTTATCTATGCGAAGCGAGTCTTCTGAGATAGAGAAAGGCACATTACCCATCATTGTTGTGTTGGGACTGCCATCTTGTGGTGAAGGCCACAAGGAAAAGTTTGAGCGATCGCCGCTCGCTTCAACAGTGACACAAGCAACCCACGCTACACATAGCGACAGAAATCCTAATATTTTTTGTAACATCTCTAATTTCTTTAAATGAAGCCTTATAAAGCTGCTCACAGCAGGTTTTCTTTATCATTCTCACACGGGCAATCGGCTCTAATTCAAACCTTCGGCGTTGATGGCAGTTTAGGCTTACTTTAAAAACTGATAGGTACCGATAAAGAAAGAGCTTAAACCAAGGGAATATACAAAGCGGTAAGCTAGAAGCGCACTCCGACCAACCTCACCTCCTTCCCCTCTCTAAAGCGCGCTTATTCCACGCCCTTACCTATGCAAACCTCTGACGCCCCTCTCAAACTGGACACGAGTCTCGATAGCAACACAGCGAGCACTGAGCATGGCTTTGATGCAACGCGCCCACCAGAGCAGTCACTATTAGATGCTTGCGTCCACTGCGGATTTTGCTTGCCGACTTGCCCCAGCTACCGCGTCATTGGCAAAGAAAATGACTCGCCTCGGGGACGGATATATTTGATGGATGCCATCAACAAAGGGGAAGCGCCTTTATCTGATATTTCAATACAGCATTTTGATAGTTGTTTGGGCTGTTTGGCCTGTACGACGGCTTGTCCATCAGGGGTGAACTACGACAAGCTCATTAGCGATGTGCGAGCACAAGTGACTCGCAACGCAGCGCGATCGCTTCCCCAGAAAGCCATTCGTCAGCTTATTTTTTCTCTTTTCCCTTACCCTGATCGTATTCGCCTTTTGCTAACGCCCCTGGCGCTTTACCAAACCTTAGGTATCTCCAAACTCATTCAATCGAGCGGGCTACTGAAGCGACTATCGCCCAATTTGGCTGCGATGGAAAGCCTGCTTCCGCCCGTGACAAAAAGCTGCTTTTCAAACAACTTGCCCGAGACTATTGCAGCCAAAGGCAAAAAGCGATACCGCGTCGGCATGATTTTAGGCTGCGTGCAGCGCGTCTTTTTCAGTGACGTAAACCAAGCAACTGCCAACGTTCTCAGCGCTAACGGTTGTGAAATTGTCATTCCGAAAAGTCAGGGCTGCTGTTCTGCTCTGCCGGAGCATCAAGGCGAAAAGAATCAGGCCCACGCCCTCGCACGTCAGATGATAGATAGCTTTGAAAATACGGATATAGACTATGTGATTATCAATGCAGCAGGCTGCGGTCACACCCTCAAAGAATACGGTGCCATGCTTGCAGAAGATCCGGACTACGCCCAAAAAGCCAAAGACTTTGCGGCCAAAGTTCGAGACGTTCAAGAATTTTTAGCAGAAGTCGGCCTCACAGCCCCTCTCCATCCGCTACAAGATGAGCCATTGGTAACGGTCTATCAAGATGCGTGCCATCTCTTGCATGGTCAAAAAATTAGCCAGCAGCCTCGTAATTTACTCAAACAAATTCCAGGTTTAACCCTCCGCGAACCGATTGATGCGGCGCTGTGCTGCGGTAGCGCAGGCGTGTACAACATGCTTCAGCCCGAAATTGCAGAAGAGCTGGGAGAAATGAAAACCAAAAACTTAGTCAATACAGGCGCAACACTGATCGCCTCCTCGAATCCAGGTTGTTCTTTACAGATAAAGCAAACCCTAGAAAAGGCGATGCCCCCACAAGCCACAGGAGAAAAAGGGAAGCCCATCATACTCAAGCATCCTATGCAACTACTGGATCTATCAATTCGAGGAGAGCAGCTTTAATCATCACAAGAACCAGCCGCCACCACCGTCACCGGAAATGGGCTGCGGCTAACCACAACCTTAGTCACAGAACCCACCAGGCTACCGTCAACGGTTCGCAGACCAGAGGCACTTGGCAAACCAGACTCACCCCGCTTGCCCATCACAATCTCAGTCGCATTTAAGGTCAGTGCATTCTGTACAATTTCAGTCGCAGCGTCCCCCTTTCCTATTACAAACTGATAGCGAATATCGGCCAATCGCTGCTTGGCAAGTAGGCGAATTGGCTCAATTTTAGTATTTCCTTCCATCACATAAAACACAATCACCTCAGCGTCCGCACTCCGCGCCAGCTCAGCAGTCTTTGTCAGCACCTCTGCTGAAAATGGAGACCCATCAATTGCCGCAAACAGCAAGGTGCGGCGCACCACCCTGACTTTTGTAGGATCTACCTTGCCTTGTTTCAAGAGCTTAGGGGCAAAGGTGGGAATCGCCCATGCCCCCAATGGCGCAGTCACTAAAATAGACAGTGCAGAAATGGCCAATATAGCTTCGCCACCTGGAATTCCTAGGGCTAAAGGAACAGCTCCAATAGCAGCCTGCACGGTCGCTTTGGCCGAGTTTCCAGGCAGCAAAAAGAGCCGCTCAGGTAGCGTCCAATTGCTGCCCAGCGTGGAGAGAAACCAACCGAGCGATCGCCCCACCAGCAGCCCCACCAACAGCAGCACTAACCCTACGCCCAGAATTTCTTGCAGCACTCCGAACTGAATGCTTGCCCCCAGCAGCACAAACAATACAATTTCGGCCACCACCCATAACCCATTAAAAGCCGACCGCAATCGTCTCGCCAGCGGCGCATCCAGCTCAATCAAAAAAAATCCCGTTGACATCACCGCCAGATAGCCAGAAAACACAGGCAATCTCTCGGCCAGCACGACTAGCAGCAGCGCAGCCCCTGCCGCCACTATCCCATCTTGCACACTATTCTGTGTCCATTGACGTGCAGCAAGCAGCCTTACCAGCAACCTGCCGCTCAGCCACCCCACAGCCACCCCTAGCACTACCTGCATAATCACCTGCACAGGCAATAACCGCACAGCATTTATAGAGAGACCGCCAGACCAGCCGCCCGTGGGCGCTTGCACCAATAACGAAAGCAACAAGCTAAACAGCATTAACAGCCATACATCCGACAGTGCGCTACCGGTCAAAATAGCATCGGCAATCCCTTTATCAGCCCCCCAGCCCAACCGCTTTAACCGCAGCATGCCAGGTACAATTACCGCCGGAGATTCTGCGCCGATAATGCAGCCCAACAATAGCCCCGTCAGCACGTCAAACTCTAATAGCCAAACAGAAAAAGCAGCGATCGCAATGGCCTCACATAGCCCTGGCAAAAGTCCCAACCGCAGCGCCACCGTCCCCTGCTGAGCCAGCTTCTCCCGATCTAGCCCCAACCCCGCTTTCATCAAAATAACCATCACAGCGATAGAGCGCAGCCCATCTGCAGCACCCAGCACACCCGCATCTAGCACATTTGCAACTTGCGGCCCCATCACCATACCGGCCACCACCATCCCTAACAAAGGCGGACAGCCTAAACGCTTAACAAGTTGCCCACTAAAAAAGCCTAACAACAAAATATAGACAATACTTTCTAGCATGCTCAATTATCCAATCTGCATAAAGCACCATTTGAGGCAACATTTACTGACATACTTGTCTAAGTTACAAATAAACAGCTGAAAGGTCATAAGATAACTTAAAATCACTAACTGAATCAGCTTCTTAATTAGCAAGGGAATGCTCACAATCGCAATTCCAAAGTAGGAAACGTAGCTGATAGTTGTCACTAGCTAGGTCATCTATGATTGAGACCAACGCCATATTAGAGTTTGCAGAGGATTTAATCCATCAGAAAACAGAAACTTACTGCAGCGAACTACAAAGGCGCATTCTGACAGCTGCTTTACAAGAAGAACGAAAAACCTACGACCAGCTGGCTGAAGAATGTGGATATTCATCCCGATATGTCAAGCAGGATGTAGCACCTAAACTATGGTTGTTAATCTCTCAGGCAGTCGGAGAAAAGGTTAACAAAGCAAATGTACGAGCAGTCTTAGAAGCTGCCATGCGAAACCACGTTTCAGATCACACCCTCAAAGATCTCCAAACTGAAAATCATTTTAGTGAATCTGTAGAAGATACTCGAAACCAATATATTAGAAGCCGATATATCAAAGAGAGAGAGATCGTATCATCGCCTAACTCAACAATTGTTATTAGTCCTTCTAAAGACAGTGACACCAGCCTCAATAACGCCGGCTTCAATAACACCTTCACCCGTAACGCCAGCCTCAGTAGCACCCATTTTTTAGCCGCTAATAGTCCGGCTGAGTTATCTGCGACAAACGCTAAAGCCAATATTCTTCTGGTAGACGATCAGCCTCAAAACCTAAAGCTACTCTCTGATTTATTGGAAGAGCAAGGCTATGAGGTACAGCAGGCAATCAACGGCGCAGTGGCCCTTCAAGCGGTTCAAGCGAGTCCTCCTGATCTGGTACTCCTCGATATTCACATGCCTCAAATGGACGGCTACACACTGTGCCAATACATCAAAGCTGATGCGACAACTTCTAATATTCCGGTTATTTTCATCAGTGCCATTGATGAAGCGTGGGATAAGGTAAAAGCCTTTTCAGCAGGCGGCTGTGACTATATTACAAAGCCATTTAAAGTCGTAGAAGTATTAGCAAGAGTGGAGAATCATCTTAAGGTTCAACAGCTTCAAAAAGCCTTGATGGAGCAAAATGTAAAATTGCAGCGAGCCAACCAAGAGCTACAGCGGTTAGCAGCGATTGATGAGATCACACAAGTGGCCTGTCGGCGACGGTTTGATGCGTATCTGCTTGATTGCTGGCAGCAGGCGGAACAATCGCGGACATCACTGACATTATTGCTGGTTCAGCTCGATAATTTTAGCTTTTATGGAGAATCTGAAAGCCCACACCTCGGGGATCAAACCCTCTACAACATCGCCCAAGTTATCCAACAGAGTGTCAGTGGCTCACAGGATTTAGTGGCTCGATACGGAACTATTACATTCGCGATTTTGCTGCCTCAGCAAACAAAAGATGAAGGGACGGCAATTGCGTATAAACTTATCAAAGACTTTAAAGCGTTTTCGACACCAAAAGCCATCACGAAAGGCACCCTTCAGCCCCCTCAATCAGACTTAAAGATTGGCATTGCAAGCACTGATTTTTCAAGACAGGAACGACCTTACTCCGGAATAGGAGAGTTTATAGAAGCCAGTGAGCGCACCTTGAAAAAAGCTAAGCCAAATGGCAACTGTGTTGAAGATAGTTGAAACACCTTCAGAGAACACTTAAAGACTAAAGAGATTGTATTTACCATTTTGAGTTATCATCAATTCTAGAATTGTTCATCAATCTCATCAACATTCCAAAAATAAACATTCAGTACATCAACAGGATGAATCTCACATGAGTATGACTGCATTACCCAAGTTGGAAGAGTTAATCTCTGATTTAGATAGGCAGGAAGAAGAAGTTGCTAACCAGCTAGAGGCTGTTAGAGCTAAGCTAGAAGCTGTTAGAGCTGTCCTTCCACTATTTGATGAAAGTGTAGATGCTGTTGTAACAGCACCCACAACAAAGACCACTAAGAAGACGACCACCAAAGCATCTACAGCAAAGACAGCCACTAAGGCTGCTACGGCTAGCCCAGCAGAAAAAGCACCTAAGCAGCCAACAAAAGGCAAGACAAAGAAAAAGAAGGATGGTCGTGCGGCAAGCTGGCAAAAGTACACAAGGCCAGGCGTTAAGAATCAATCGATTCCTGATGCCGTCAAGCTAATTTTATCTACCCAGCCAGATAAAGAGTTCAAGATTGCAGAAGTCATGGCAGCGCTGTTCAAAGACAATATGCCAAAAGCGCAGTACCTCAAAGCACGTAACCGGGTTTCCAATGTTTTATCTGGTGGCGTTCGTGCTGGTGACTGGCACCGAGGGGGTCGCAGTACGTACCGGATGTCTGCCAGCTAACGCTAAAACCAAAGGGTTAGCCTACGAGTTAGAGCATCAGAAGCTAGAACAGCAAATGCTTAAACCGTAGAAGCTAAAACCGTAAAAGCTAGAACAATAGCAAGGGATAAGTGGCTCTCTCTAATGTGAGGAAACATTAAAGGGAGCTTCAGCTTACTTTGTTATTACTTATTCTCTGGACGATTCAGTTGACGAATGACTTTTATAATCTCTTCAAATTGGTAGCTTTCTGCCAGCTCACTGAGGCTTCTTGCTAGCACGGCCTGTTCGGCAGGTACTTGAGAAATGAGTTGGCGCACAGCTCTGCCTTTAAGGTGCCTGGCGGATTCATCTAAAGCCGCAATCCAGCTGTCTGGCATTTGATTCAGCGCATTTAAGAGTTGTTCCGATGTGAGTAAAGACGTTTCAGACTGAGTAATTTTTTGAGCCGCGCCCAGTGCCTGTCGCGCATTGATATCTGCAGTTACATCATCTTGAGAGATAGGGATGAGTAGCTCAAAACAACTGCCTGATCCCACCCGACTGCTTACTGATATATCACCACCCATTAATCTTGCATATTGCTGACTGATGGGTAAACCTAATCCACTACCTTGCTGCAGCGCTCTACCCGTAGCAGTTTGTTCAAACGGGACAAATAGCTGTGATATTTCATCTAAGGCAATCCCTGGCCCTGTGTCTTGCACTGAAAACTGTAGAAATAACTGATGAGTAAGATTGCTTTCACTTACGATCTTACTTTCACTTACGGTCTTACTTTCACTTACAATCTTGTCTGTAGTTATTTTATCTACAGTATGCTCGTCAGTAGCGGCTTCAGTCGCGTTCTCTTCTACTTGGGAAACGGTCTTTTGCGCTGTGCTTTCAGCTATCTGAACGGTCACGGTTACGCTACCGTCATCTGTAAACTTGATAGCATTGGCCACTAGATTGGTCAGAATCTGTCGCAGCTTACCTTCGTCTGTGGAGATAAATTTGGGGACGTCGAGCGATCGCTCTAAGGTAAGTGCCAACCCCTTACGCTGCACTTGCAGACTAAACATATTAACAATATCAGTCAGTAATATATGTAGGTTGAATTCCCCCTTCATCAAGGTGGTTTTGCCTGCCTCAATTTTAGAGATATCCAATATATTATTAATCAGAGAAAGCAAGTGTTCAGCACTCCGATTAATGATCTGGACTCGATTTCGCTGTTCTATTTTCGGCTCTGCGTTTAATGCTATGTCCTGCTGTAGCAGTTGGGTAAAGCCCAAAATACTGTTAAGCGGCGTGCGTAGTTCGTGGCTCATATTGGCCAAAAACTTGGACTTTGCCAAATTCGCGGTCTCTGATTTCTCCTTCTCAAGCTTAAGCTGTGATTGGGTCACTTGAATTTCTTCTAGCAACCGCTGTAAGTCTCGGTTAGAGGCTTCCAGCTTCTTCTCAGCTCGCACTCTTTCACTGATATCAGCGATAAATCCCTCTAAAAACATCAGTTTGCCATTTTTGTTCCAAATACCTTGCCCTTGCTCCCAAACCCACTTAATTTCTCCAGACTTAGGCAGCCGCAACCGATAAACAAATTGATAGGGGGTTTTCTTTTTCAGTGCATTTTGCACCGACTCCCACACAAACGCTCGATCATCTGGATGTATCAGCGTCTCATAGTTAATAATGTTGCGAGCAACAGAATCATCCGCGTCTACAGGGAAAGGATGGATGAGTGCTTCTGGTGGGTAGCCCGTTATTGCCATACAGCCTTCACTGACAAACGTCTTAGGCCAACGCGGATCGTTAATACATCGGTAGGCCATGCCAGGTAAGTTTTTTAACAGCGTTGATAGCTGCCGCTCTCTTTCCGCTAACACTTTAGTGCGCTCAGCCACTTGCTGCTCTAGGGTTTGATTCTGCCGCGCGAGCGCTTCTTTAGCAGCCAGCAAGTCTGCATTTTTCAGATCCAACGCTTGCGCAAACTGAATGCGTTCGGCCTGAGCAATTTGTCTTTCTAGGCTCTCTTGCCTAAGCGAGAGCTGGGTTTCGATTCGAGCCAGTAGACCTTCTTTGACAATGGGTTTTGTCAGATAGTCATTGGCCCCGGCGCGAAGGCCAACGACTTCATCTTCTAGGGTATTTTTGGCTGTGAGCAGCACAATGGGGAGTTCATCTCTCGTCCATTGTGCGCGAATGGTTCTTGTCACTTCATAGCCACTCATACGCGGCATCATCACATCTAGTACCACTAAATCAGGGCGGTACCCTTTATCTAACAAGGCAAGTGCCTGTTGACCGGAAGAGGTCTTGGCAACTTGGTAGCGCTGCATGCCCAGATAGTTGTTGAGAACTTGGAGGTTCACCGGGTCGTCATCAACAATTAGCACCCGAAAATCATTGGCCCCTGAAGACGATGGTGAAGCCATCGCAGACTGAGCACGAGTCGTTTTAGACGCAGCCGCAGACGGCAAGCGGCCACTCAGTGCCGGACTGTTTGACGGGCTAATCAATAGGCGATCGCCTTTCACCCGATCAGCCGTATCAAACGGCCAAAACATCTGCGTTGGCGACACAAACGCTTCAGCATCGACTAATGCAGAGACTTGAGAAACTTGTCGATTATCGGACTGGACATCGAATTGAACGTCACATTGCTCACATACAGGCAACGTAAAGTAAAACCGAGACCCTTGCCCAACGACAGAATCCACCCAAATACTGCCGTCATGTAGCTCCACCAGCTTTTTAGTCACCGCAAGGCCGAGACCAAGGCCACCATACTCTCTAGTGGTATAGCCTTCCGCTTGTTCAAAAGACTCAAAAATATGCTCGTACTTATTTTTGGCAATGCCAATTCCTGTATCGGCAACCGTCACCTTCACGTAACGTCTGTCATCTACCTGCTCTATGTCCGCAAAAATTTCGATGCGGCCTTCACTCGTAAATTTGATGGCATTGCCCACCAAGTTATAGAGAATCTGCTGCAATCTATTTTCATCAGCTAACATCAGCGGCAGTGATTTAGGCACATGGTTCACTAGCCGCAGTCCTCTATTTTCTATTAAAGGCCGGCATAGCGTCAGCACAACATCTGTAACCACATGTAAGCCAACGGGCTTTAGGTGCAAACTCAAATTGTCATGCAGCACCCGTGCAAAATCTAAAATATCGTTAACAAGGTTAAACAATCGCCTACCGCTGTTGGCAATCATCAACAAATTATCCGACGCCGACGCTGACAATTCGGTTTGCTCATCTTCCAGAAGATATTCACTCAGGCCAATGATGCCGTTCAGCGGCGTGCGCAGTTCATGGGAGGTATTCGCCAGAAATTCATCTTTTAACCGGTCTAGTCTCTGTAGCTCTGTATTCAGAGATTTCAGTTCCGCATTCGCCTGCACTAAGTCATTCGTTCGCTTGGCGACCGTATTTTCTAGGCTGGCATTCAGCGTCTTTAGCTGCTGAGCATAGCTCTCTAAAGACGCCATTACTTGGTTATATCGGCGGGCAATTTTACCCGCCTCCGTAAAAGGGTCTTCGGGTACCCGCAAACTAAAGTTTTGCGTAAGCCGCTGCTCATCCATCACCCGAAACAGCTCATACACTTCTGTTTTTGCCTGATGCTCTGAAACATTGAGGCCAATATCTTCTTCTTCAATCGATACCCGAAACGGAAAAAATCGGTTGATATTTTTTAAAAGAAGATAGGTAAAACCAAACGCCCAAAGGCAGCAAATTAAGGCACCAAACGCCTGAACAGCAAGCTGGTGATGGCGACTCAGACCAGTACCTAGCAACTCTAAATCACCAAAAAAAGCAACGGCCAACGTGCCCCAAACCCCCGACGCGCCGTGCAAAGCCACCGCATCTACACCGTCATCAATGCCACAACGGCGCATCACAGCAATGGTGCCCATCATCACCCACCCGCCAATGGCACCAATCAACACAGCCATTGGCGTACTCACAGCATGACAAGACGCTGTAATAGACACCAAGCCAGCTAAAGAACCATTGATCAGTGTCTCAGGCCGTAGTAGGCGCTGTTGCCACCAACCCAGCAGCGCTGCAGACATCATTCCAGCCGCTCCGGCCATAATGGTGTGGGCAATAATAATGGGGACTTGGTTGGTTAGCGCAAAGGTGCTGCCACCGTTAAAGCCCATCCAGCCAACCCAAAGCAACATGACGCCCAGCACGGAAAAAGGCAGATTAGAGCCATGAATTTTATCGCTTGTCCAGCCAGTGCGCGGCCCAACGACTAACAGTGCTGCTAAAGAAACCCCTCCGCCAACGCTGTGAACAGCTGACGACCCCGCAAAGTCTATAAAGCCTAGCTGGGCCAACCAACCGATAAGCTGCTCACCGTTGGCACCGTTCCAGACCCAATGCCCGTATAACGGATAAATAAGGCCCGAAATGATAAAGGCGATCGCCACATACCCTTGAAACTTAAGTCGCTCTGCCAGCGCGCCCGACACAATCGTGGTCGCAGTGCCACAAAACATCGTTTGGAAGATAAAGAAAGCAGCTAGCTTAGGATCACTATCAAAATTCAGGAAAAATCCAGATGTCCCAATCCATCCGGCCCAAGAGGTGCCAAACATAAGGGCAAATCCAAACACCCAAAAAAAGCACACCGAAATACCCAAATCAGCCAGGTTCTTGACCGCCACATTAATGCTGTTTTTAGAGCGCGTTAGCCCCGACTCTAAACACATAAAACCGGGCTGCATCAACAGCACCAATCCCGCACAGCCCACCACCCATATCGTGTCTAGATCTATCATGACAACCTAACTCGGTAGAATCTTACGCTCAGCATCAGTCGCTTTATTGAGGGACAGACGACCTGCCAAAAGCCTTGTGTAACGGCTAGTAAGAGGCAACAGCAGGCAACGTCACTGATGAAATCCCAAAAGATAAAACCCAATGAGATAAAACTCAATGAGATGAAACTCAATGAGATGAAATTCAATGAGACAAAACTCAAAGAGATAAAACCCAAAGATGTGCAAGCACCTTATTTTTGAAGGAGCCAGAGCTTAAGCATGATAGACGGTTATGGATGGTCTTTGAAAGGAGACCATCCAAGAGAATCTACCAGCGAATTAAATAGTTTCGGGATACGTATCGTCAAAGTCAGAAAGTTCAAAGAAGCTATCTTCTATCTGGGTCATTCGAGTCGCTCGGGTCACCAGTGCGCTCACCACTTCTTGAATCAACGCGGCCACAATTTGAGCTTCATCGCGCATACGAACAAAGTCTTTGGCCAAAAAAATAGTATCTTCTGCGGCATCGTATCCGCTCAGCGCGCCGTTCAGTTCGTGTCTTGAACAGATGCAAACCAGAGGCAAATCATTGAAGTTACCTTCACCAAACCGCCAAAAGAGGTGCCTTAATGCGTAGTAGTCAACCTCATCGCCTAGTTGTTGGACGAACTGCTGAATAGGAAAAGACTGCTGACGAACATCTTCTTGGCTAAGCACTCGCATAATCTTCTCCACTTTTAACATGGCGCTTCTCAAGCAAGGAAAAGCCTCGAAAGCATCTTTCTCTTGAGGTGAGCGTACGTTCAGGGAACCGGTTCTCAAACTGGGGAAAGCGCTACAGCAGAAACACAAAAGAATCCTTCGGCTTAACGACCTTTAGGGCATAGAAAGAACCTTCAGACTCGATCTATCACGCTTGGATTAGCGCCATAGCACCTGAAAAGCTCCTCTCGCAAAAGCTTCACCACTTTCCTAGAAACGGCGTTCATAGGCAATTCATAAAAGTTCAGGTTTAGTCAGCGTTGAAGTTCAGTTTTTTTCAGGTGGGTGCCCTCTGTGAACTACCCAGATGGGTACTGCCTGGCTGAAATCCACTGATTAATTTGGACGTACTTGTATGTAGAACATATCTCAACTCTGAGGCTTTGGCATGTTTACCCTTCGCTTTAACACCGTTTATTTTCGCCCTGATATGTTGGTCACCTTGCGCACAGATGGCAAGGGATGGGATAACGACATCGCAGGTAAATATGAAGACGATGCCTGGATATTTGAGCTGTCTGAAGCTGATTTTCCAGACGGCATGAATTTCAAGTTTGTCTTAGAGAATCTGTACTGGGCCTTTGGCGAAAATTTGTTTGTACAGCCAGTCGCAGGCGCGGTGTATAGCTACGATGCCGAGCAAATTGAGTTTCCGCCCATGCAAGAGCTCATTGTGGAGAATGGAGCGATCGCGCAAATGTTCTTCCCACCGAACCTCGACGAAAACCAACTCCACGATGTCATCGTCATTGGCTCCGGCGTAGGCGGCGGCATCCTCGCCGATCAGCTCTCCGATTTAGGTCTCGATGTCCTCGTGCTTGAAGCTGGCAGCTACCTCTTTCCTACCCACATCGCCAATCTTCCGCGTCAACACCAGATCGGTCAGTTCGACAAACATGTTTGGGGCCTTTGGGATGAGTTTCAAATTCAAAACTACATCAATGCATTTGGCTCTGGCTATCAGGGCGGCCAAGGCTTCAACCTAGGAGGGCGCTCCGTCTTTTGGGGCGGTCTCATTCCTCGCATGCTGAGCTACGAAATGGACTACTGGCCCCAAGCCATCAAATGGTACCTAGAAGACAGCGGCTATCAGCGGGCCGAAGATTTGATGAATCGTTCGCCCCAGGCGGCTTCCTCTTACCACCAGCAAATCAAACAAACTCTGCGCTTAGCAGAACCAGACTACAGCTATTTTGATGCCCCCATTGCGGTGCAATACAACAATGGCACGCTCGGCACCATTCCCACCGGCATGTTCTCCACCGCCGACTTGCTCATGGAATCTCGCCTCACCAACGCCCCCCAAGGCAACCAAGCACTCACCCTTAATCTCAACCACGCCGTCACGAACCTAGAGCACGCCAACGGTACCATCACAGGCGTCACCGCTTACGATTTGATCGCGCAAAAAGAGCGCACCTACCAAGCTAAGGCCGTTGTGCTCAGCGCAGGCACCGTCGAAAGCGCTAAGCTCGCCATGCTCAGCAACCTCAACGATCCCGCCAACAAAATTGGCGTCGGCATCACTGACCACCCCATCTTCTTCACGCACTTTGCCATTCCCGTTGGCGCACCGCTGTACAGCGCCCTCGACAATAGCAAGACCGTCTTCCAGCATAAAAATGCCAATACCGAACCAGAGGCACATCCTTATAATGTAGTGCTCGAACTTGGCGCGGACTTTAATCAAGGTCGCTATGTAGATGATGATTTGCTAGCCGCACATCGCGCCGCCAAAGGCGACACCATGCTATGCGAAATCGTCTTTTTGCTAAACGCACCTTTAGTCGAAAGCAACACAATGGTTCAAAATGGGCCTTCTGCCGCCAAACCCATCGTACAAATGCAGCCTGCCCCCGTCTCAGGTCAGCTCTGGGACGAAATGAATGCGCTAAAAAATCGCATCATTGATGATTTAGGCGGCATTCCATTAGCCAACGCAAACCTTGATCTGATCCAGGCAAATCTGGGCGGCGTTGCCCATGAAGTCGGATCTTTGCGCATGGGCAACGAACCTGCCACGAGCGTAGTAGACACCAATCTCAAATTCCACAGCTACGAGAATCTCTACGCCTGCGATCTCTCTGTCTTTCCAGCGTCACCCGCCGCTAACCCAACCCTGACGCTGGCCGCACTGGCCACACGCCTAGCCGATCATTTGCAAACGGTTATCAGCGAATGACAACATTTCCTAGTGGAAGTGCACCCTATCTAGGTTGAGGGTATGTGTAAGGCGTCGAACCGCAATGTTGCGAGGTGACTCAGACGGCTGCACTGAACGGCGGCAGTGCTGTTCACGTTCTATAGCGTCTCGTTTGATAGCTTCTCGTTCGCTGACATCTTGCTCGCTGACGTTTCGTTTGATAGCTTCTTGTTCGATAGCTTCCAGAATAGTTTCAACATCTACAACAGGCTCATTTTGTAGGCAAGTTGTTGTTTTGACAGGGTGATAAAAGGAATCGAGCAAATCGCTACCGCTACTGACTAAACAGTCTTTTTCGACAAGACGTGTGAATGTTGCTTGACTCATAACTCAATTCAGGACGGTATGTAATAATACTTACAAGAATGTACCCATTACTATGCGGAAAAGTTCAGGTATCAACTAATACCTATCTTTCTAACAGAAACTAGATAGCCAACTTTGCAAAAAAGCTTCTCTAAAAATTCGTATACTACGTGGGTCGCAATGCTGACGCTTTGTGCGCCAGATTCTTTATGCGTCACGTGTCTATACGCCGATTACTGATTGCCTTTTTCTGTTACGTAATCGTTACAGTCTGGTCTAGGTCATATTCAGCACAGCCCCAACAAAACTATCTTGAAACAAATCATCTTGAAGCCAGCCAGCTTGAAACAAGTCATCTTGCGAATGGCACAGGGGGCGCAGTAGCGAGTGTAGATGCGATCGCGACTCAAATTGGCATCGACATTCTCAAATCAGGCGGCAATGCAGTGGATGCAGCCGTGGCCACAGCAGCCGCACTAGGTGTAGTAGAGCCTTTTTCTGCGGGCATTGGCGGCGGCGGATTTATGGTTATCTATCAGCCTGCAAACGGCCATCAGCCTGAATCAGTGATGACATTAGATGGGCGTGAGGAAGCACCTGCTGCGGTAACCCCCAATCTCTTTGTTGATCCCAATAGTGAAACAGCAGCACTATTGCCCTCCTCTCCTAATCGTATGAGCAGTGGGTTAGCCGTTGGGGTCCCAGGAACCCCGCTCAATTGGGCAACAGCGGTGGCCCGATACGGCACCATGCCCCTATCTGAGCTGTTGCAGCCTGCCATTGAGATTGCAGAAAAGGGCTTCACGGTTGATGAAACATTTAACCAACAAGTGACTCAAAATCAAGTAAGATTTTCAGCCTTTTCGAGTACTCAATCACTTTATTTACCAGACGGTAAACCGCCCGCAGTAGGCAGTCGATTGCTCAATCCAGATTTAGCAAAAACGTATCGCATCCTTGCAGAAACAGGCATCAATGCTTTTTACAGAGGAGAAATTGGCGAGGCGCTAGCCACAACCGTTCAAAACCCACCCACCAGCAAAAATCCACCCTTCAAAGTGTGGCCAGGTCAGCTGACCACAGAAGACCTAGACCGTTACGAAGTGCGCATCCGCCCTCCGATTAAAAATACCTATCGTGGCTATCGCTTTTACGGCATGGGCTTACCCAGTAGCGGAGGGACCACCGTTGCCCAAGTCCTAAATACTTTAGAGCCATCCAATCTCAGTACACGGACGCAAGCCGAGGCCCTACATTTACTGATCGAAGCGGAGAGGCTCGCCTTTGCTGACCGCAATGCCTACATAGGAGATCCCGAATACGTTGATGTCCCGCTGGCAGGACTACTTAACAAAAACTATGCACAGGAGCGGGCAGCAACACTACCAACACAAGTACCTGCTGCTGAGAAAAATTATGTTGCCAGTTTCGGGAACCCACTGTTTTATCAAAGCGATCCTAGCCCTAGCTTAACGGCACCACCCGCCAGTGAAACAACAACAGATACGGAAGGCATTTCGACAACGCACCTCACAACAATCGATGCAGACGGCATGATCGTCTCTTATACGCTCACGATTGAATCAACCGGAGGTAGCGGCATCGTCGTTCCGGGCTATGGCTTCATTTTAAATAATGAACTCACCGATTTTGATGGCGTTGCACCCCATCCAAACGTGCCAGAGCCAGGCAAGCGACCCCGCAGCAGCATGGCCCCGACGATTGCTTTTGGCCCGAAAGGAGAGGTATTGGCATTTGGCTCGCCAGGTGGTTCAACGATTATTACAACGGTGTTGAATATTGCCGTGAATGTGATTGATTTTGGGATAGGGTTGGATGAGGCGATCGCAGCCCCCAGACTCTCCCAACGAAACACCGGACTCACACAAGTCGATCAAGGCTTTGAAACAACAGATCTGGCCAAACAGCTCTCGGAAATAGGGCACGAACTATCTCCCGTAGATGAAATCGGGGCAGCGACAGGCATATTAGTGACACCTGACGGGCAAATAACAGCCGTAGCAGAGCCTCAGCGCAGAGGCGGCGGTAGCGCCATGACTGTGAGATAAACGCACGGTTTCCAATAGATCAATAATCTTGACATTACGGATGCAATGTTTGAGATAGTTCAAGCTCAGCTAAAACGCATAAAGCTTCAGAAATGGAAACTAGACACGGAATAAATGGGATGTATGCCATCAACCTTTACGCTTAGCGGCGTGCAGTTACTTTTCGGAAAGGTTAAAAAGTGACCAACTAAAAACAGACATTTTTCATTTCATAACTGATTTTTATTAAAAAAATAAAAATCACATTCGTACCATCTTTCACTCTAATTCCCTGCAAAAAGATAGAAAGTAGTGTCGTTATTAATCAGCTATCGTTCTGAAAAGCTGTTTTTTCATAGTAATAAGAGTGCCTTTCATCACCTGATGAATTGGAGCAGTACGGTTTTTCAGTTTATGATTATAAGCTTTCGTTATAAATATTAGAATTGTTCTGATTTCACTACACTGGTTCAGAACTTCGTATATATCACTATTCTTGCAAAGGCTTATTCTGATGGTGGAGAAAGAGGTAATTCAAAGACTGAAAACGACCATGCGAATGTTGCCTGAAGGAGCACCTGAGGCTGACGTTCAGGCTCTTTTCTCGCCTCTTTTTCTTGAAGCACTTGGGTTTGGGATATCAGATAAGGTTGCAGAATTTGACACGGGAAAAGGTTGCGTTGACCATGCGGCAAGACACACCACCGAAGAGGGTACTTTTCTCAACACCAAGACAAAGCCATACCTGTATGTTGAAGTTAAGGGGCAACATAGGAATCTAGCAGAGGGACATGCTCACTACACACAAACCCTTACTCAGCTGAAGAAGTATCTTTTAGCACCTAACTCTCAGTCAGTGCAGTGGGGAATTATAACTAACTCCATACATGCTCAGCTATTTCGTAAGCATGGAAAAGCAATCTATCCAGTAACGCCCTGTCTGGAATGTTCAGACATTGAAAACGTCACAGACATATTCAGAGCCAAAATCGGGCAACCTTCAAGAGCATTAACAATCGCCGTTTATAACAACAAGGGAGGTGTTGGGAAAACAACGACAACGCTAAATTTAGCTGCGGCCCTATCTGTCATAGGCAAGCGTACTTTAGTGATCGACTTCGATCCCAACCAGCATGATTTAGGTGAGTCCTTAAATATGGCACTCCCTGAAGGAGACGCTATGTATAAGGCGTTGATGGATAAACATGCAGACATTCGGGCTGCTATTAAGACGTATCAATACAAACATCGGCGAATGCAAAAGGTGTTTAGTTTTGATGTCATTTTGCCCGATAAAACGATGACTTCCGAAACAGATGAGGTCGATCTACGACACCAAATCAAACTAAATGCTTTACACCGAGCATTGCAGGAGGTCAAAAACAAAGACTATGACTATATTCTGATTGATGCACCACCCAACTGGCGAGTCTTTTCGCAACAGGCAGCTTATGCCGCAGATGTCATTCTCATGCCAGCTCGGCACGACAACGTACGCTCCCTCAAGAATGCAGCAAAGGCAATTACTGAACTATTTCCAGAAGTTCAGCCAGAGAAAGTAAAAAGAGGAGAGGCAGGTCCAACAGCCCTGCCTCTTTTCCTAAACGGTGGCCCTTCCAGGATTTCAGACAATCAGAATGACACCATGCACAAAGCAATTGAAGGTATTATTCGAGATGCCTCTAGCCAAAAAGGCATAAATTTAAGACCATTCTTTTACCCAAAGTGGAGCCAAAGCCGTCGAAATAACCACATTCTTAGAGTTATTCACATGGCTCACATTGCACAGGCAGACTTTCACAATGTACCAGCCGCTCTCGTTTTCAAAGTTGCCTTTGAACAATATAGAGAACTAATCAAGGAGTATTTCTTATGGGCTTAAACGATATCGGTAATTTACTTTGTCTTCCCTTCGATGAAATCTCACCTGGGGAGCCAACAGAGGTTCATGATTTTCTTATTCAAGAAAGCGCTAGATTACTTAGAAAAAGTCAGCGAAACTGGGTTCCTCTAATTGTAAAAGAGACTCAACCAGACCAATATGAGGTAATCGGAAATACTTATATTTATGAGGCAATATCAGAAGCCGGACTAGATAGAGCATGGTGTATTCTAGCCGATGCCTCTGCTGAAACAGCCGAAGTCTCAGCTGTCCTGGCTCAAGATACAATACCCCGCATCAATTTATCACAGGCATCGAGTCAGCAAATATCATCGGCACTAGACTACCTAATAAATCAGCCAGGCTCCATCTTAAACAAAGTCAAGGTAGCAAGTGCCACTAATCGTATTGAAGAGGCTCCTCGTCAATATTGGGAAACGCTCAAGCCCATCACAAAGCTTAAGTGTGGAATCACAGCCGGGAAAAAGCTGAAGGCACTGGAAAAAATATTTTATGTTGACCCTGAACCGCTTCCTGATGTCATTACAGATAAAAAGCTGCTAAATTCCTTTAACGCAACAGAGCTTAAGAAGATGGCCAAGAAAAGGGGCATTAAAGGCTACTCTAAACTTAAGAAAGTAGAGCTAGTTGAAACACTCGCAACAGCGTAGCTAAATCATGAATAGGGTCTTACTTTTCTGAACAGATCAAACCTGACCGATGGGTGCCAGAACGGTTAGCCCCTTAGCAATACACTTAAACTCCACTGGCGTAGTGCCGATGATTTCGCCATCGACAACAACTTTTTGAGGCGGCACCGTTGTCACCTTTACAGCCGAAACTCGCAAACTTAAAATGCCGTCATTCTGCGCAGGTCTTTTGGCTAGCGCGGCGGTAAACAATTCTGCAATGGTGCCAACTCCTTGCAGCCGAGCGCCAATACCTTGAGCTTCAATAGGCGTTAGGCCAATGGTTACATCCAACAGGCCATCATCTGTGACCACTTCACCAAAGCCCTGCGCCATCACAGAGGTTGGGGGCGCGGCATTGGCGACCGTAATCGCAGCGCACTCAAACTCGTTTACCTCGCCGCAGATTTCTAGCTCCGCTTTAAAAGATTCTTGACTGGCCAACTGTTGCATTCCTGCCACAATGTAAGCTAGCACCCCCAGCCGATTTTTCATCTCTCGGTTGGCTCGCTCTACCGTCTCGGCCTCAAAGCCGATGCCAGCCAATAGCACCATTGGCGCACCATTGCAGGTTGCCACATCTACCTGTTGAGTGGTGCCTGCCAAGATAGTCTCGCAGGCTTGAACAATGTTGGTAGGAATGCCGAGTGCAACAGAGAACGCATTGGCGGTACCGCGCGGAATAACGCCCAGGGGCACGTCGGTTTGCATGACGGCTTCGGCGACGGCTGAAACAGTGCCATCGCCGCCAGAGGCAATAATAAGATCTGCGCCAGATGCGATCGCCTCTCGTGCCTGCTGGCTCGGACTCACCTCTGGCTCTGTACAAATCACATTCACCTGAATCTGTGGCTCTAGGATCCGCTGTATCAGCTTCAGATCTTGGTCGGGATTGCCTTGGCCAGAAACAGGATTAAAAATTAGGTGCGCAACTCGGCTTTTAGCCAAAGACAACACAACGGCTCGCGCTGTGGAAAGGTTAGTGGCAAGCGGCACGTCGTGAAGCTGGCACATGCGTGTCATGGTGCCAAGGTCGGCAGCTGTGTTGTGCTTTAGCTGCAAATCGGCCAAAAAAATAACGGCTGCAATTTGCTTTTCAGCAACGCGGGCCGCAATTTGAATGTCACCGCCTTGAGAGCCTGAAAGTAAAGATTCTACGGTGAGAGGAGTGTCTCTGCGAAGGCGATCGCCCGTTTGCTCTGTTGCGATCGCCCCATACCCAGATAACAAACTCGCATACTCATTTACAAACCGCACCAGTGCATCTTTCTGTTCGTCATGAGCGATAAACGCAAGAGTAGTCGGCATAAACGAGCGTCATCCAAAACAACTTTAACAACCATGATTTTCAACCAACCACGTCAACGAATCACTTTGCCTTTGCAGGCAACCTTCCAAAGAACCCAGTCATAAACTGCAAAATCAACCGTTTGAGAGGAACCACTGTATCTAATACAACTATTCCGGCCCGCCGCGCTACTAGCAAAGGCAAAAATCGATTAGAAAAGGCCCGATTCAAGAAATCGGTAAGGGTAAGCGTAAACCAGTTCTCGGTTCGGCGCCACCGCTGATAGCGCTTGAGCGTAGCCAGGCTACCCACAGCCTCTCCCCGCTTTGCCGCCTGCTGAAGAATCTCAGCCAGCGCAGTAGCATCTCGAATGCCCATGTTTAACCCCTGCCCGCCCACAGGATGGCAGCAGTGAGCCGCATCCCCAATTAACGCAATACCTGGGCGCACATACTCTCGGCTCTGCATTAGCTGCACAGGGAACAAGCTCGGTTTGTTCATCAGCTTTAAATCGCCCATCTCATCGCCATAGCGTGTCTTTAGCTCAGTTAAAAAAGCATCCTTGGGCAAATTCACCATGGCTCTGGCTTCTTCGTGCGGCGCTGTCCACACGATTTGGCAGCGGTTGTCCGGCAAGGGCAGAATGGCAAACGGGCCGCTGGGCCAAAATTTCTCGTAGGCCGTATCGCCATGGGAGCCTTCCGGTTCTACTACTGCCGTCACACAAGACTGCCAATACTTCCAGCCCACCGTCTTAATGCCCGCCATCTCTCGCACGTACGATCTGGCACCATCGGCACCAACCACGAGCTGAGTGGTGAATCGATATTGCTGAAGGCCGCGATCGCTAAGGCGTTCCACCCTTAGCTCACGGTTATGAGAGCCAAGCCCATGCACCTCTAACACTTTACTCTCACACCAATAGTCAATCGTGGGCGCAGCTTGAACCATTGCCTGCAGCGCACCCATCAGCACCGTATGTTCAGCCGAGTAGTACACCGCATCCGCACGACCATCTTGGGGCCTAAACGTAATCGCTTTGCGATAGCCCCCATCCGAAAGCTTGACTCGCTTAAAGTGCGTCAGCTGCGGCCCCACAATGTCCCAAAGGCCCAACCCCTGTAGAATTTTGGCCGATACCGGAGAAAAGGCATAGGCTCGCTGCCGCCCTGCTGCTGCTGCTGCCGTTTGGGCTTCTATCACAGCAACTCGCAAGCCAGAATCGCGTAAACCGCTCGCACACATTAAACCGACAATGCCGCCACCGACAATCACCACGTCATAGGTTCGATTCACTGGCCCATTCACCGAGCTATTTAATGGCGCAACACTGGGTGAATCGAGAGGTGAACGGTCGGATACATCAGCAGGCATAGGATTCGTCAAAGACTGAGTTCAAGGCGTCAGAACGTAAAGGAATGGAATACATTCACATCCCTTTACATTCTGACGCGCACATCCGTATTCATCAAGCGACAACAGCCGAACTAAAGACCGGCTTCATACCCTGTAGCGCCGTCAATTCATCACCTGCACCAGCACCGCTTCCGTCATATCAAAGTTTGCCGTCACCGACTGCACATCGTCAGATTCTTCTAGCGCATCGACCATTTTCAGCAGCGAAGTCGCCAACTCAGGATCGTCTACTTTCACCGTATTTGTAGGAATCCAGCGCATATCTACTTCGCGCACGTCGTAATCTTTTTGCTTGAGTGCAGCGCTCACAGCTTCCAAACTGGGTACATCGCAAAACACCTCGGCCCCAGGCAGATCTTCATCTATTTCATCCACAATCTCGTAAGACTCTGCGCCCGCTTCCAACGCATCTTCAAATAGGGTCTCTTCGTCAATTTCTCCTGCTAGAGTCACCACACCTTTTTGATCAAACATCCACCCTACGCAGCCTGTTTCACCCAGGTTTCCGCCATTTTTACCAAAGGCCGTGCGCAAATCAGCCGCTGCTCGGTTGCGATTATCCGTTAGCGCTTCAATGAGAACAGCCACCCCGCCGGGGCCATAGCCTTCATAGCGAATGGATTCAAAGTCATTGCCATCGGCTGAAATGCCGCAGCCTTTAGCGATCGCCCGTTCAATATTGTCATTGGGAAAGCTCACCGCTTTGGCCTTATCAATCGCGGTGCGCAGCCGAAAGTTACCATCCGGATCGCCGCCGCCCATCTTTGCGGCCACAATAATTTCGCGCGAGACCTTGGCAAATATTTTGCCGCGCTTAGAATCTACCCGCGCCTTTTGTCGCTTGATATTGGCCCATTTACTATGTCCTGCCATGAAAGCTGTCGTTCCCTATGTTGCCTAAGTCTGTTGCCTAATCCAGATGCTGCCTAATCCAGATGCTGTCTAAATACAGGAGCCTGCTGCCAATGCGAGTGCATCGCTAACTAGTGCATCGCTAATTCGGATTATCCATATTAGCGATGCGCTGGCCGGTTGCATACCGTTCGTTGAGGATCGTTAGCTTTACCTAAAATCGTTAGCTTTATCTAAAATGAGCGTTAAGAATCACTCGAAAATTAGCTTTTCACAGCAGCAGGCTGCTTTTGCTTTGAGCTTGCTTTAGCCATCGCCTCTTTGTAATTTCGGGAAGCTTTAATCGTTGCGCCAATCAAACCAACGCTCTGGTTGAGCACAACACGCACTGGCACCTCATCTAACAGATGGCTAACCCGGCCCTTACTCTTAAAGGCAAACATAAACTCACCGCCTTTAATTAACGGCAAGTTTTTAGCCGTGACACCCCCAGCAATATAAAGCCCGCCCCGTGGCAAAAACTTCAGCGAGATATTGCCCGCTTCAGAGCCATAGGCGCGAATAAAAATTTCCATTGTCTTTTGCGACAGCAGATCTGTCTTTTCGGTAGCCGCTTGGGAAATAGCGGCCGCCGGATCTCGTAGTTCGCCGCGCTGCCCGGCCCCGCGGTCCCAAGCACTCATCACGTCTTGAATCGCTTTAGATTCGTTAGCATACTGGCGATCGCGTAAGAACTGATAGATCGAAATAATCCCCATACCAGAGACCACTCGCTCTTCAGAAACCCGAGAAATGCCGTGTTTTTCGAGCAAATACTTACGCAACTGAAACTCCAGCTCCGACTGAGGGGCAAAGTCTACATGCCCGCCTTCTGAGGGAAACACCCTATATTCATCTCCACTCGGCAGCAAAAAACCTTGGCCCAAGCCCGTACCAGCCCCTAACACCGCCATCGGAGAATTTTTATCGGGCACTCCCGCCTGCAGCTCATAGATATCTTCGTCTTTTAAGCCCAACACACCGTAACCAATGGCTTCAAAATCATTAAT
Organism: Phormidesmis sp.; assembly: GCA_045110585.1. GTDB lineage: Bacteria > Cyanobacteriota > Cyanobacteriia > Phormidesmidales > Phormidesmidaceae > Phormidesmis. Next base: position 38,626 of record JBGCGG010000016.1, read on the forward strand.
GAGCTGCACCTGCGAAATGCCCAGCGCCCCTTTCAAAAACTCTGCTCTAAGAAACCAGGACAAATTAGTTAATTGGGACGTATTATTCACGACCGGGCCAGCGATCGCAAAACAAGCCGACACCGGGTCTACAGCCTTTGTTTTTTTCTTGGCCGCCTTCAAAAATGCCTTCACCATCGGCACAAACTCAGGATAGTCAGCGCTCGGAAAGCGGGCTTCATACAGCGTGTCTATCTCCACTTCATGACTGGCCGCCCGCTGCAGTTCTTTATCCTTGACTTGCGCCAACCGCAAGATTGTCTTTGTACCGCCGATATCACCAGAAAGTAGCTGTGCCATGAGTCTTAAGGATTAATTGAAGCCATAAATATACTTGTTAGCAATCGGCAGAAAGAATCTACCTATCCAGGGAAAGTCTTTTAGAGCAATACTCTAAAAAAATCCCGATAAGATGATCGCCTCAAGCTCACAGTAAGCAAATATCTAAAAGCTTCACCCGGCCTCGTAAAGACTATTCACAATCCCATGAGTAGTTCCATTTGCACGTATGGGCTTGCCCACCCCATACCAGTACACATATTTCAGTTAAGCGGTTACTTTTGCCATGCTGCGTAATCTCTATATAATGGGGGACTTCTAAAAATAGGTACCTGCTGTGACTGTTACCCCTTTAGCTAAACCTGCCGCTAACAACGAAGACTCTCTTTCCCTCTCTGCTCGCCCTGATAAGCTAGGTCGCTTTGGCCGCTTTGGCGGCAAGTATGTGCCCGAAACCCTGATGCCTGCCTTGAAGGAATTTGAGGAAGCGTATTACCAGTATCGAGAAGATGATGAATTTAAAGCAGAACTCGCAGGTTTGCTAAAGGACTATGTCGGTCGGGCCAATCCGCTTTACTTTGCAGAAAGGCTTACCCAGTACTACGCCAAGCCTGACGGCAGCGGCCCTCAAATTTATCTGAAGCGAGAAGACTTAAACCACACAGGCGCACACAAAATCAACAATGCGCTGGGCCAAGTGCTACTCGCCAAGCGCATGGGTAAGCAGCGCGTGATTGCAGAAACGGGCGCAGGTCAGCATGGGGTTGCCACGGCCACCGTATGCGCCCGCTTTGGCATAGACTGCGTGATTTATATGGGTGTAGAAGACATGCAGCGTCAGGCGCTGAATGTGTTTCGTATGAAGCTAATGGGCGCGACGGTGAGCCCGGTCAGTGCAGGCAGCGGCACGCTCAAAGATGCCACCTCTGAAGCGATTCGAGACTGGGTAACAAACGTAGAAACCACCCATTACATTTTAGGGTCTGTGGCAGGGCCGCATCCTTATCCGATGGTGGTCAGAGATTTCCATGGGGTCATTGGTGAAGAGACTCGCGCTCAGTGCCTAGAAAAGTGGGGCGGCAAGCCAGATTTGCTGCTGGCCTGTGTGGGTGGAGGCTCTAATGCAATGGGCTTGTTCCATGAGTTTGTACGAGATACAGAAATTCGCATGATTGGTGTGGAAGCGGCGGGTGAAGGCGCTGAAACGGACAAACATGCAGCAACACTGACCAAAGGCAGAGTGGGTGTGCTACACGGGGCAATGAGCTATCTGTTGCAAGATGGGGAAGGCCAGGTAACAGAAGCGCACTCCATTAGTGCGGGGCTAGATTATCCGGGTGTTGGCCCTGAGCACAGCTACTTTAAAGACTTGGGAAGAGCGGAATACTACAGTGTGACAGATGCAGAAGCGCTGGAGGCATTTCAGCTAGTGTCTCGTTTAGAAGGAATTATTCCGGCACTAGAAACCGCTCATGCCTTTGCGTATTTAGAAAAGCTGTGCCCGACACTGACCCATGAGAAAGTGGTGATTAACTGCTCTGGGCGTGGGGATAAAGATGTGCAGACGGTGGCAAAAGTGTTGAAGTTTGATTAGGCAGGCCTCCCCCCGGCCTCTCATCCCCGGCCCCTCACGCAAGTTGGTGAGGGGCATTACAGAGTTTATTGTTTATTTAGGAGCGCGTAGGTGGAGAATTTTGAGGTTTGCGATCGCGATATTACCCCGCAGCTTTTGGAGCGCTATTCCAAAGCGGATGCGATTGCTGTAGATACCGAAACCATGGGGCTAAATCCTTTGCGCGATCGCCTCTGTCTCATTCAGCTCTCCGATCCTGAGGGCTATGTCTCTGCCGTGCGTGTAGCCAGGGGGCAAACCGACGCACCCAACCTCAAAAAGCTGCTCGAAGATCCGAATATCATTAAAATATTTCACTTCGCTCGCTTCGATCTGGCCACGCTTCAGCACCATCTCAGCATTGTTACTCGCCCTATTTTTTGCACCAAAGTTGCCAGCAAAGTCGCTCGTACGTACAGTCCTCGCCACGGACTCAAAGCCCTTGTCCAAGAACTAGAAGGCGTTGAATTAGATAAGTCTCAGCAAAGTTCTGATTGGGGCAATGTAGAGGCGCTGAGTGAAGAACAGCTGAGCTACGCAGCCAATGATGTCCGCTATTTACATGCTTTGCGCAGTAAGCTAATAAAAATGCTGAAACGAGAAGAACGTTGGGAGTTAGTGGAGCAGTGCCTAAACTGCCTGCCTACTTTCGTGGAGCTAGATTTGAAGCAGTACAGCAACATTTTTGAGCATTAATGGCCTCAGCAGTGATGGCCTCAGCAGTAGCAATAGGCTGAGCAGTAGTGAGCTTTTAAGGCTAGCGCGCTGCATATCCAGAAAGCCAATCTACTTTTACAAAAAACAGGCTGTTGCTTTCTGTCAGCAACAGCCTGTTTTTTATGCTCTATCTGATGCCCAGTTGTTTAAAAACGCTGAGCGAGCCTAACCCTACAGACCGAGCAGACCCCAGAAGTGTAAGAAGCCTTGACCGGTGAAAACTTCAATCAGCGTTGCAGCCAAGAAACCAATCATCGCTAGGCGACCATTCCAGATTTCAGCACTGGGAACGAAGCCTAGACGCCAGCTAGTGGCAGGCTCAGAATAGGGTTGTTGGGTTGTTAAAGGCGTTGTTGGGTTCGTCATATATTTTCTCCAAAAGGTGTCATTTACAAGGTAGTAAAACGAGACAGCATCAACCTCTTTCGATAGGAACAATGTTGTAACAGGCTAAAGGCAGAGGCGATCGCCTCTTGAGAAAAAGAAAAATAAAGAGAAAGAAAGAAAAAAGAGAAAGAGAAAATAGATGCGAGGAACATCTCTGAATTAAACGCAATGACCAATGAAAGAAAAGCGCGTAAACGCGATGCCAAAAAACATCTATAAAAAATACCAATGCAACGCATTAAATATGTCATCGTCGTTGTCGCGCTCGCACCTACGGCAGCTCTACGCTCAAGCCGCTTTACGCAAGCGACAGATGCCATACAAGACGCCATATCAGTTACCGAGAAAGCGCCCACAACCGACACGGCGGGACGGATGAGATGGGAACTAATTACGATAGGGTCTGTCTGTCTGTCTGTTCCTACACATCAAGAAATGATGGTCAATCGATTATCAACAGATGCTACAGCACTGAACGATACCGACAACTTCACGGTTGAAGCCTTACTTCAGCCGCCAGTGGCCATCACTAGTGGAGACGGCCAAACTTTTACAACCGTATCAGTCGCAGAAGGAAATCGTGCAGTCACAGATTTTGAGGTGAACGTGGGCGATGCCAACGTGACCTACCAGATAAATGCAGGTGCTGATAGAGACCTGTTTGAGATTGACGCGATCACTGGCGAACTTTCCTTTAAAGTTGCACCTGATTGGGAAAATCCTCAAGATGCTGATCGCAACAATGTATATGACGTCAATGTCATTGCCTTTAATGCCCACTCAGGGGACGGACAGTTTCTATCGGTTGTTGTAGATAATGTGGAGGGTGCTAGCGATGTTGAAATTATCAGCAACGATACGGGCGCACCCAATAACGACTACTCAACCATTCAGGTGACAGAAAATACGAGCCAAGTCACCGACGTAACCTTACTCGGCTCAGAATCTGGAGTTCGCTACAGCATTAACAATGGCGCGGATCGTGATTTGTTTGATATCGATGCGGAAACAGGGGTGCTCTCGTTTAAGCAAGCACCTGATTTTGAAAACCCGCAAGACCAAGCCAGTGCGACAGCCGCTGCGGGCGACAACAATTACGAAATCAACGTTTTAGCAATTAGAGATGAAGACGGCCAGGCCGATAGTCAATATCTCACTATCTCAGTCACCGATGAGCCAGATACGATAGCTGAGCCGGTTTCTGTTTATCTAATGGCCGGACAATCTAACCTTGTAGGGCAGGCACTAACGGAAAATCTCGATCCTAGCTACGCAGCGCCCTTCCCAGGCGCACAAGTGTGGAACCGCTTTGGCAATGAATTCGTTACCTTAGAGCCGGGCTTTGACGGGCAAACCGAAACCGTAGGGCCAGAATTTAGCTTTGCCAGAAGAATTACAGAGCGCAGCGGTGAGGATGTGTACATCGTTAAGTATGGGCTGGGGGGAACTAACTTGGCCCAAGACTGGAACCCGGATGGCAGCGGCGCGCAGTACAACACCTTTACCCAGACGGTAGATGCGGCGTTGGCAAACCTGAAAGCAGATGGCGTGCAATACCAGATTGATGGGCTGGTGTGGATGCAGGGTGAAAGTGACACCTACAATGACCAGTTTGCACCTGTGTATCAGGATAATTTGACTAACTTTATTAGCAATGTGCGCGGGCAATACGGCGCAGATTTAGAGGTAGCACTTGGTCTAATTCGAGATGATTTGCCCACGTCTCGAGAGAATTTAGACTTGGTAAGAGAGGCGCAGCAAATGGTGGCAGGTGCAGATTCTCGGGTGCAGCTTGTGAATACAGATGCATTAGGCCCCGCAGAAGAAGTGATGAGAGTAGAGATAGGGGATTTTACTCACTACAATGCGACAGGCCAGGTACGGCTAGGCAATGCTTTTGGAGATGCATTCACGGTGTAGCAGCATGTTTTCAGAGGGCACGCCTGGCAGAAGGGGACCTCACGAACGCTGTACGGAACTCACAACTGGGCATACTCTCAAAAGTTGGTAGTGCTGTTCAGCAGTACGTTTACTAACCGTTCGATACCCGTCGGCGCAATTGTGTCTACTTCTCTACCCAAAGCTTCCAGTTCCATAGAATCTAGTGCCACAGAATCTAGTGCCATAGAATCTAGTGCCACAGAATCTAGTGCCACAGAGTCTAGTGCCACAGAGTCTAACCCTACAGGTTCTGCTCCTCAAGCGTTTAGTTCCACAGCTGCCCATTTTGAGGCAAGATCTGCTGAGTTTCGAGCGACTCGATTCCGATCTGCTGAGTTCCGCTCTGCTGAGTTCCAGTCGGCTGAGTTCCAGGCAGCGAAAGCTCAGTCCCCAGAGAATCCATCTTCTGCAAACGGTCATCATCGCATTCACTCATCTTTTAACCTAGACGAGCGGGGTGAGCCAAACTCAGCGGCGGATTTTCGAGCGCAGGCTGAGTTTAATGACTTTACTTCTGTGCCAGATGTAAAATCCCTGTTAGGACAAGGGTTTGAACTGCGTAACAGGGGCAACTACAAGGGCGCCATTCAGCGGTTTGATCAGGCGATCGCTCAGAACCCCACCCACGCCAAAGCCTTCCTATACCGGGCACAAACCTACATTCAAATGCGCGCCTATGACGCAGCGCTCAAAGACTTTCGCTCTGCTCTCAAGCTAGATCCCAACAGTTCCAGGGCATGGCATGGGCAAGGGGTCGCAAAAGCTGAGCTAAAGCTGTACCCTTCGGCGATCGATAGCTTTGAGCGAGCCATTGACTGCGAACCAGAAAATGACAAAATTTGGTACAACCGAGGCCGCGCACTGCTAAAGCTGGAACAGTACGAAACCGCACTGGAAAGCTTTGATAAAGCCGTTGAACTCAACGATGGGAAGTACCGCGCTTGGTACAACCGGGCGCTGGCACAGGCAGCCTTAGAAATGATTCAGCCTGCGGTGGATAGCTTAGAACGAGCAACCGCGCTAAAACCCAATTGCCACTATGCATGGAACTATCGCGGCACTCTCCTCAATCGATTGTTCAAACACGAAGAAGCGCTAGACAGCTTTTGGATATCGCTACAGCACCGCGTGCCCAATCCAAACGCATGGTACGGACTCGCATCCACTTACGCCCTGCTCAATAATCCTGACTCCACAGCGATTCATCTCAGCCAAGCCATCAAGCTGAACCCCAATATTTACAGCCTTATGGCCCTGAATGATGTGAACTTCGATTTGGTGCGTGACCATCCTAAAATTCGCGTCATCCTACGGGATACAACGAGTTAGCAAGGCGCTTGCGTTACCTTGGCTTGTCTCTTTTTTAGGAAGACGCGTCTTTTAGAGAAAATTATCTTTTAGAGAATGCGTCTTTTAAGACACGCACAGCACGCTTTGAAGGATGGCCAGTAAATCGTAAGTGGTAAAGGGTTTAATAAGCTGCCCTTGAAGCGCGTGCTGCTCTAACTCCAATTCAGAAACTTGTGAAATAGCGCCTGTCATCGCAATGATGGGAATATCAGCTTTTAATCTTTTCAATAGCGGGATAGCTTTACGGCCATCCAAGCCTGGCATCATTAAATCGATGAGAACGCAATCAATCTCTGTTCTGTGCTCAGCCAAAAGCGCGATCGCGCCCATGCCATCCCCTGCCGTCAGCACCCGGTAGCCATAGGTTTCCAGAGACGCCTGTATCACTTTGACAATTTCCGTCTCATCATCCACAACCAGAACTAACGCCTGCTGCCCGCGCAGCATTTCTAAAGGGGCAGCTACCCCATCTTCTACATCAGAGGTCGCGGGCAAATAAATCGTAAACAGGCTCCCTTCCCCCACCACCGACTGAACCTCCACCAAACCGCTGTGGCTTTTAACAATGCCCATCACCGCCGCTAGCCCCAGCCCGGTACCATGTCCAGGGGATTTGGTGGTGAAGAACGGCTCAAAAATCTGATCAAGGGCTTGAGGGGTAATGCCAACGCCGGTATCGGATACGGAAACCACCACATACGGGCCTAAAGCAAGGCCAGGATGCATCTGCTGATAGGTGTGATCCACCAGCAGATTTTCGGCTTTTAGGCGCAGTTCTCCGCCCTTTGGCATCGCATCGCGCGCATTTACACACAAATTCATAAACACTTGGTGCAGCTGCGTATCATCGCCATCTACTAGCCATAGGTTAGGAGAAATTGTCTGTTGGATATTAATGGAGCAGGGCAGCGTTTGGGCAATAATTCGCTCAATTTCATCTAGCAGATCGCCAATGGAAAGAACATGGCGAAAACCGCTGCTGTTACGAGCAAACGAAACAATTTGCCGCACCAGCTTAGCGCCCCGCTGGGCACTACAGTTAAGGGTGTCCACAATCCGCACGGCTTTCTCATCCATGTCGGGAATGAGCATCGGCAACAGATGGGCAGCCCCTAAAATAGGTGTCAAAATATTGTTTAAATCGTGGGCAATGCCGCTGGCAAGCGCCCCTAAGCTCTCTAACTTTTGGGCCTGAAAGAACTGAGCTTCTAGCTGTTTTTTATCTGTGATGTCCATGTGAATGCCCAGCATTCGTGCGGGCTTACCATCTTCACCATTAAACAAATCGCTTTTAACAACGATCCAACGCTCCCCAGTAGGAGGAGAAATCTTGAATTCTGTATCGAGACCTCTGCCCAAGGTAACGGCTCTCCAAAGTTCTTCTTTCACCTTGGCACGACTGTTTTCACACAGCATGGCTAACCAGCTATCGCAATGGCCATCAAAGGTGGTGGGAGAGGTACCGTACAGCGTTGCTAAATCGTCACTCCAGACCATCTCATCGGTGCGAATATTCCATTCAAAAATGCCGATTTTACCGGCCCGCTTGGCTAAAATTAGCCGCTCTTGAATAGCCTGACGGTGAACGACTTCTTCTTTTAGCTGTTGATTGGTGCGCTCTAATTCTCGGGTGCGGGCTCGAACGCGAATTTCCAGAGCTTCATTGGCTTCACGCAGGGCTTCTTCTTGCTGTTTGCGCTCGATCGCATAGCGCAGCGATCGCACTAAAACCTCCGAATTCATCTGACACTTAATTAAGTAGTCCTGTGCGCCCTGCCGAACGGCCTCAATCGCAAGGTCTGGATTGTTGGTGTTGGTAAGGACGAGCACCGGCACATTGGGCACCCATTTCAAAAGCTGTTCAAGCGAGCTTAGCCCTACACTATCCGGCAGCGTCAAATCTAACAGAACAACACCGTAAGGCGTAGTTTCCAACCGCTGCAAGGCTTCTTTCAAGCGATCAACGTGCGTAAGCTGAAACCGATACAGCAAATCACCCCTTAAAAACTCTTGAATTAAGCGAGCATCGGCAGCACTATCTTCAATCAACAGCACTCGCACCGCTAAGGGCTGTTGAGCTACCTTTGAAGTAATCTGAAAAGAGTCTTTTAAGGCGTGGGTTGGTTGGGTAGTGAAGCCGTTTTGAGCCAAAACTCTTCGATTCCTTGAACGATGGTGAATAGCTGCGCTAACGTACGAGATTTCGTGATGTAGCAGTTGGCATGTAAATGGTAGCTGTGAGTCACATCCTCCTCGTTTTGCGAGGTGGTTAAAATTACCACTGGAATATGCATTAAGTCTGGATCGGCTTTGATGGCCGCCAAAACTTCGCGGCCATCTTTTTTGGGGAGGTTAAGATCTAACAAAATGAGATCGGGCGGCTGAGCGCAATCTCGTTTTAGCCCCTCCAAATAATCCATCGCCGCTACCCCATCGCGAGCAACGGCGACCTCGCAGGGGACATCAGCCCCCTTAAAGGCTTCCTGAATTAATCGAACATCGCCTCGATTATCTTCGATTAAGAAGATAGTCTTGCGTTCTTGTTCCTTTAGCATGTGTGCGATCGCGTCCTCCTACTGGCAACGTAAATTTAAAGGTTGCACCTTGACCTTCCACCGATTCAATCCAAATGCGCCCCCGATGGCAGTCCACAATCTTCTTACAAATCGCTAGCCCCATCCCTGAGCCAGGATACTCGTCGCGGGTATGCAGCCGTTGGAAAATAATAAACACGCGCTCGGCAAACTGAGGATCGAGGCCAATGCCATTATCTTGAACGCTAAAGACCCAGCTATCATCTTCTCGGGCCACACCGATATGAATAACAGGTGCCACCTCAGGTCGGCGGAACTTAATCGCGTTGCCAATGAGATTTTGGAAGAGCTGCATTAGCTGGGTTGGATCGGCAACCAGCGTCGGCATGGGGTCATGGCTGAGCACTGCGCCCGTTTCTCGAATGCGTCCGGCCAGGTTTTTTAGGGCCTGTGCCAACGGCGTTTCCACGTCAATGGGCACACAGTTTATACCCTGAATGTCTACCTTAGAGTACAGCAGCACATCATCGATTAGCAGCTGCATTTGCCCAACGCCTTCTACTGCAAACGTAATAAACTCCTTGGCATCTTGGTCTAGCTTATTGCCATAGCGCAGCTCTAAGAGTTGAACAAAGTTAGCCACCTGATTCAGCGGCTCTTGCAGGTCATGGGATGCAACATAGGCAAACTTTTTCAGCTCCGCGTTCGAGCGGCCCAGATCTTGGGCGAGCAAAGCCAGTTCTTCTGCCTGTTTCAGCACAATATTCACAATCGCCTTGCGTAGCCTCAGCGCGGCTTGAATTTCAACGGTTTTCCACGGCAGTGACGTGAGTTTTACGGTCTCTTTCCACAGCGAAAAAGATTTCCGTGGGGAAAGCTTGGGCTGCCCTTCGGCCTCTTCTAAGGTGTAGGCATTGTTTGGATCGCCGCCCCAGTTTACGGTTTGAATAACTTCGGGGCGGAACCACATCACGTAGCTTTGCTTGGAGATAGGAATGGCCAGTAAGCCACTGGCGATCGCTTTAAATCGCTGGGCATCGGTATAGTCTACGGGCAGCGAATCGGTATAAAACACCTCATCGTCCACCGTTTTAGACAACCACCTAATCAGCTTATCCAGCTCTGGTTCAGCAGGGGTTTGCCCTGTGGTTCGCCACTGCCCGCCAAAGTAAATCGCCGCGCCCGTCGCCCCTGTCAGACTCAACAAAGTAGGATCGCTTGCGATGAGACCTTCAACAAAGTAATCCGCCTCTGTCATCGATTCCACCAGCGACGCCTGCACAGAATTAAGCTGAATTCTGTAAGCGTGATCGGCCACTTCCTCACGGGTGGAGATTTCTGAAAAGATCACTTTACCCAAGAATTCACAGGCTTTGCGCAGCTCATAAGGCACGTGCTTCGGCGTGTTGTGATGACAGGCAATCAGCCCCCAAAGGCGATTGTCTTTCATCAAAGAGATGGTCATAGAAGCCCCGACGCCCATATTATGCAAATACTCTAGGTGACACGGATAGGGACTGCGGAGAATAGAGAGCGTGAGATCGGTGGGTTGCCCGGTCGCTGGATTATGGTCAGGATACAGCCGCACAGGATAAGCGGCAGCGTCGGGAATAATCCGAATCCAGTTTGAGAGAAACATCTGACGGGCCGTCTGCGGAATATCTGACTCTGGATAATGCAGCCCCAAAAAAGGCTCCATATCCGCATTTTTCTCCTCCGCCATAACCTCACCGTGATCATCATCGTCAAACTGATAGAGCATGACCCGATCAAAGCCAGTGACTTTGCGCACTTCTTTCACAATCACCTGACAAAAAGCGCGCAGATCAGCCGTTGAATCGAGCTGGCCTACCGAGGCTCTAGCTAAGTGGTAAAAGCTCAAAAAAGGAATCGTCTCAGCAGAAAAAGATGGCTCTAGCTCACACACCAAAAACCCGTCTTTACTGCGATGAAAAACAGCGTCAAAGACCTGATAATCATCGCCATCGCGCCTGACCCACGTTTTAACAGGATTAATTGCTTCTAGGTTGTCGCCCGCCAGCGCCTCTCTAATTTGCTCGACTTGAAAGGCATCGAGAATGTCGTCTAAGGGTTGGCCAACAACATCACTGGCCTCCTGATAAAATTCTGTAGAGGTGTTGGTACTGGCCTGCAGAATAGTTAAGTCTTTAGGGTCGAGAACCAACATCACGCCGTAGGACTGCACTCTCGTCAGATGGTGAATCGGCGGGCGCTTTAGGCTCAGGAGCTGATCGCTGGAAGCAGTTAAGTTAAAAGTTGTCATAGGAAGGGTCTCCGAAGAAGGGTGCGAGGTAGGCCTTCCTGAAATTGCATAAAGCTGTTTGCCGCTTTAGCATCTTGTAACGGTGCTAGGACATAACCTGCCACTCACGAGTTCAGCCTACTCACTGCACAGCCCGACGCTCTCGCGATGATAAGAAACTCAAAAACACTTAAAGCGCCATAAGAGAAAAGACAATCAGCCGCTAAAAAAAACACTTCAGCACAACGATTCAACGAATTCGCTCACCTAAGCATGCGTTTCTTTATTTATAGACACATTAGCAAGTGTCTTTACTTTAGGGGCAGCGTTACAAGGTTAAGCCAGAAACGACTAATCACCTGCATCGTTTCGCGTAGCTGCGCAAGATCTTGGGGCTTAAGCACAAAGCAGTTGCATCGCTGGCGGTAGCTGGTAATAACGTCGGCCTCACTGGCTGCGGAGGTTAAAATAATGGTGGGAATTTGCCGTAAAGCATCGTCTAATTTAATCAGCGCAAGAATGGTTTTGGCCTGCTGGTTCAGCAAGTTCATATTCATCAGAACAAGATCAGGCGTGTGCTGGTGAGACGCGTGGTTTTGGAGATGGGCGATCGCGTCTGTCTCTGTTGAAACAATCACTACTTCACAATCAGCGTGGTTATCCGCGAGAACATCTTCTATCACCCGAAAATGATCGGGCTGATCATCAACGACTAGCACCCAACGCTTTAGCTCACCACCTTCGATAGACATCTTTTAGACACTATGCTCACTTAACATGACCCATATTTTAACGGGCTGCGTCTCCCAGCGTTGATTACGATAGGCTGATTATTATAAGAAGTGTGACTTTAAGACGACTGAGCGTTATGGCGAGAGTGCCGACACTAAAGTTTGATCGAGGAACGTTGGTGCTACATCCGCCACCGCGCGGTAAAGCTTGGATTGACTATGCGGTTTGGGATGATCGCATTGAGCGATTCAGAGTCCCTGCCGATCAGTATCCGCTGTTGGTGGCCGCGCTAAAAGCAGATGGCGTGCGCTTTGAAGATAAGGTGCAGACCTTTGAGCCCTTAGACTTACAAGATAATTTGACGCTGACGCCGTATGTCCATCAGCAAGAGGCGCTGGACGCGTGGAAGCAAAACCAGCGGCGCGGGGTAGTGGTACTACCCACTGCGGCAGGGAAGACCTATTTGGCCCAAATGGTGATGGCGGCGACGCCAAGAAAAACGCTGATTACGGTGCCAACGTTGGATTTGATGCACCAGTGGTTTGCCAATTTGGAGGCGGCATTTCCGGGAGTGGAGGTGGGTTTGCTCGGAGGAGGATCGCGCGATCGCACACCTATTCTCGTGGCAACCTACGACAGCGCATCCATCTACGCCGAAGCGTTAGGCAACCAGTACGCTCTACTCATCTGCGATGAGTGCCATCACCTCCCCAGCGACTTCCATCGCAGCATTGCCGAATATTCCATTGCGCCGTATCGGCTAGGGTTAACCGCCACGCCAGAGCGCACCGATGGCCGCCATGAAGATTTAAAAACATTGCTGGGCAAAGTGGTCTATCGGCGCACCTCTGAAGAACTCTCTGGCACTGCACTAGCGCCGTATCAGGTGGTGCAGCTAAAGGTGCAGCTTACAGCAAAAGAAAGAACCCGATATCAAACGCTACAACAACAGCGAAACGAATTCTTACAAGCATCGAAGATATGGCTGAGCAGCGCTCAAGGGTGGCAGCGTTTTGTTCAGGCCAGCGCTAAGTCGGCAGCCGGTCGGCGAGCCATGCTAGCACACCGAGAAGCCAAGAACATTGCACTCGGCACCGCAGGCAAGCTCACGCTGCTAGAAAATCTTTTAAAGAAACACTATCCGGAACGGACATTAATTTTCACTAACGACAACGCGACAGTCTATAAAATCTCTCAAGACTTTTTAATTCCGGCCATCACGCATCAAACCCCGGTCAAAGAACGGCATAACATTCTGAAAAAATTTCGGAGCGGTGACTACAGCGTGGTGGTGGTTTCTCATGTGTTGAATGAGGGGGTAGATGTACCCGATGCACGAGTTGCTATTTTACTGTCAGGGAGTGGCTCTCCAAGAGAATATATTCAACGGTTAGGTAGGGTATTGCGCAAAGGTAGCAGTGGAAAAATGGCGCTGCTGTATGAAGTGGTGGCCGAACAAACGAGTGAAGAAGGCGTTTCGCGGCGAAGAAAGCAGCAGCCTGCAGCCACAACATCTAGCCCACGGCAGCTCTCAGTAGTACCGGATTCAGCAGCATCTGCCCCACTAAAACGTCAAAGAAAGTCTCCAAAACCAGCATACAAATCGCTATCTCCAAAAGAAAAATCACGGCCACTTGCAGCGGAAGAACACGCTCAGTGGAAAGAAGAGAATCCTGACACAGACGGATAGACACAGACGGATAGACTCTGCCGAACAGGAACAACATCAGTAGTCTCTTAATTTATAAAATTGAGTCAATATAAGAGAGGATACCGGCAAAAATAGGGCATTCTAGGCGACAAGTAGATAGGTCACTACTACCCACAGGACACTGCCCCATCCGTCAAATTTTCAACCGGTTATATGCCTTCTTCCTCAAATTATCGCTCTTTGGCAAAGCACTCTTTGGTCAAGCTGCCTCGATTCGCGCGTGCGGCGGCACAAGGGTTCCCTACTTTTCTCAACGCTGTAACCATAACATCACAGAAACTAGACGGGCTCACAGTCAGATCAAAAATTACGCTGGGATATCTGTTGACGATGGGTATCCCTGCACTCGGTGCCCTATCGGGTCTGATGATAGGCAACTGGCAGCAGCAAGCGTCTATTGAGGCGTTGACCACTATCTATCGAAATCGCAGTCTGCTGCACAGTTTAGAATCGGAGATTTCGAAGGTTCGACTAGCGAAGACGTTAGGCCCACATGTCTCAAATGTAGAAGCATTTCAGCGCAAAGGTGAGGAGATACAGTCTCGCTTACAAGAAATAAAAGCGCTAGCCATCCAACTAGAGTCGTCTGAAAAGCTCGCTGCAATAGCGTTTATTCCTGAATTAAAATCTTATCAAAACACGCTGAATACATTTTCTAACGAGTTAGAACGCATACTGTTAACCAGCCAGACGGGATCAGTCCCTGCTGCTGATAGAGAACAACAAGTTCTGTCACTTGCCGGAAGCGAAAGCTTTAGCCAGTACAGTCAGTTTGCTGATCGCGTTGCAGCCGCAGTCGATAGCATGGATAAAGACACCATTACGGCACAAAACAACCTTGAGCAAGCCGAACGTCTGCGGACACAAATCATTGTAGGCAGCATTATCGTATCGGTGATTATTTCCAGCATCCTGGCTAGAATCACCATTCAAACCATTGCGCGCCCCTTAGAATCATTGACAAGCGTTGCAGAAGCTGTGAGCCGTGACGGCAATACACAGGTGAGAGCAGATGTAATTACTAAAGATGAAATAGGCAAACTGGCGATCGCACTTAATCAGCTCATCGACTGGGTAAACGCCCACACACAAGATCTCACCACAAATCTTGAGGCCGCGCAGCTACAGCTCATTCAAGCAGAAAAAATGTCCAGCGTGGGCCAACTCGTGGCAGGCGTAGCCCACGAAATTAACAACCCAGTCAATTTTATCTCCGGCAACCTTACCCCTACAAAACAGTACGTTCAAGAACTACTTGAGGTCATTGAAGCCTACCAGACGCACTATAGTGAGCCACCTGAGCACTTACAACGTCTCTTAGCAGATATCGATATAGATTTTATTCAGAAAGACTTACTGAAGATAATCAGCTCTATGAAAATGGGCACCACTCGAATTTGTGAGATTGTGCTGTCTTTGCGCAATTTTTCTCGGTTAGATGAGACGGGCTATAAAAAGGTTGATATTCATGAGGGAATTGAGAATACGCTGCTGATATTGGAGCATCGGCTCAAAGGCAATGGCAATCGATCTAAGATTAAGCTGGTGAAGGCATATGGCGATTTGCCTTGTGTGGAATGCCTGCCGGGGCGACTGAATCAGGTGTTTATGAATCTGCTATCCAATGCTATTGACGTGCTCGATACGGCAGACAACAAGGCTGAGGCATTCAGTGAAAAAACACTCTCAATCACAACTCGGCTCGTGGATAGTGAGCATGTTCAAGTTGAGATTGCAGATACGGGCAAGGGCATAACGGAAGAAGTGCGATCGCAAATTTTCGAGCCATTTTTTACCACAAAGCCAGTCGGGAAAGGCACTGGATTGGGGCTGTCCATCAGCTACCAAATTGTGACAGAGCAACACGGCGGAAAAATGACGTGCTGCTCCACACCAGGCAAAGGGACTCAGTTTCTAGTTGAGATTCCGCTGCGGGCCATCACATCGTCATAGCGAATCGCCATAACATGTCTACTAAGGGGGCATCTGCTAGGGGACTGGATCGATGGGGCGAACATCATATCCGTCCTCTGTGGTAATCACTTCTACAATGATGCCGAGCTTGTCCGATGACCGGCGATCGCCTGCCTCATCAAACTGAATGCTCCCTGGCCCCAAAATGCCGTCAGCAGAAAAATCAGGAGCGGCCATACTTGCCCTAAGCGTCTGGCGTGTTAGAGCGCCAGAGAGGGTTGCTTGCTGTTGTGCGATCGCATCAGAAAGCGCCCTAGTGGCATCGTACGCCATGGCCGTTCGCCAGCTTTTACCGTCGTATTTCCCCAAAATACTGCCGTCATTGTAGTCACTTTCCGGATGCCAAGGAATCACAATTTTTGCGCCATCGAAGCTGCTCCCCCAACGTTCAAAATTATCATTGCTATAGGCGGCATCGCCTGCCCAAATAGGCAATTTGGAGTTAGCTTCCTTCAGTAATTCGCCCGCTTCATTGGTCACTTCTGCACTCGGAATCAAGACGATGGCACCGGCACCTTTATTTTGTTCCAAGCAGTTTTTTGCATTAAAGCCCCCCGCAATAGAAAAGTTACAGGCGTCTCCTACTTCAATTTCATTCTCTTCAAGGATGGCTTCAACAACCGTCTTAAACGATACGCTGTATTGATCTTTAGAAACATACGCAATTAGCACACGCGTTATTCCCGCCGCATTCATATCTTGCACCAGTTTTTTCGCATTGAACTGGTCGCTAGGAGAAACGCGAAAAATATAGTCTCCTAAAGTAAAGGCATCTGTTGGTGAGTCATTGCGGCCAACAGACTGACTGCGCACAGCCGTACTTGTGGGAGAAACAGCAACGATTCCAGCCGCCTGGTAGATGCTGCCAGCCTCCTCAGTCGCATCGCTATTGTAATGCCCAATCACAGCTAAAACAGCCGGGTCTTGAGCCAGTATTGCAGCCACTTCTGAAGCCGCATCAGACAGATTTTTATCATCTGTAGAATCATCATTCACCACCTGAAGCAGCATCTTACGCGGGCTATTAGACTGATTAAATGCCGCTTGTTCTATCACAGCGCCGCGCATAATTTCTTGGGCAATACCGGGTTCATCACCTCGTAATGGCACCGGTACCGGCACCATTACCGTATCTTTTTCAAGGCGCTGACGGTCATCGTCGGAGAGCTGTTCAAAGCTGGTTCCGTTCGCTAAAAGCCCCTTCAAAATAGCCGCATTGTTCCGGTAAATCTCCGCCTCTGCATCCAGAGCACAGGTCTCTAAAAACGTATCAAAATTGGCCTGGGCGATCTCGTATTGGCCACGGCTCATCGCCTGTTGGGCGCTTTGTTTAAGGGGTAAGTCACATTGTTTGCGATCGCCGGAACGGCTCTCAATTCTAAGGGCAACTTCGGGGGTTAAGCGATCTTCGCCAAGGCTAATATTATCGTCAGCTACGCTGCTATAAGGCACAGCAACCGTCAACGGGGCCACAGAAGGGTTGGGGCGTTTCATTAATTGCATAATCGCCCATCCCACAGCAACAACCCCTAAAACAGCCGCTACTAGCCAAAGCAGCGGCACCTTTCGTTTAGGTTTGTCGGGCCACTGTAGCTCAGGCTGGCTAGGGTTTTGCAGTACGATTGGGAGCCAGGTGGCTGAGGGCAACGGATTGTGAAAATCATTTTCGAGCCAGTCTAACTCTCGGCGGGCGGCGCGGACAGCGCGGTAAAAGCGCTTGCCTTGAGAGAACTGTTGTAAAAAGACCTGAATAAACCGACGAGCCACCAAATCTGCAACAGGCTCTCTCATAACGATGGTGAAAGGGACCTTTAGCTCAGTGAGTAAGTCAGCAATGCCAAGACCATCACAAGAATTAAAAATGGCGAGTTTGAGTCCGTTTTGAACCGCGCGGCGGAGGTCTTCTTTAAGCTGGGCGATCGCAATGAGCCGGAGACTACCATCAGGGTGCTGTCCAATTTGCAGCGTGCCATGCCGGCTCTCTGCGGTGGTGCTACTGTGGCCCGCAAAAAACAAAATATCCCAGGGCTGCTGAGTAAGCGTCTGCCGTAGCACTGACTTCGTCGGCTGGTTGAGCGCTGTTATGGAAATATCTTGTCGGGATTGAAGGGCGCTCCAGGCAGCCCGGTCATCTTCAGTATTAATGCCACCGGTTTCGCTACCATAAATCGTGAGCACGCGTAACGGCCCTTGGGCGGGCAGGCTTCTGGGTGCTATTTGAGCTTGAAGGACAACTTCTGCATTTAAAAAGTCAGCTCGAAACAAGTCCCATATATGCCAAGGCATACGACGTAGCTGGTCAGCTTCGGGCACCCGAAAATTGAAGATAACCGGCACTGAATCATCTTCTAGCAGCAGCCTTTGCCCTCGCAGCTCGTTACGCAAAAACTTAAAGCTGTTGTTTTGAAACCACCGGCCCATCGCCTGTTCGAGAGCTTTAGCCGCAGCGCGACAGTCCTGCACGGCAGAGCGGTTATGGGTCGGCTGATTCGCCACTGGCGTAATGGTTCTACCCCCTAAAGCAGCGTAGCGCGATCGCCATGTTTGATACAGAGCAGGCAAGTCAGGGGCCGGGGGCAAGGCCGGAATCTCTGCGTAGTGTTGGGGCACGCCCGCATCAAGAATTTGTAAGCTAACGTCAAACCCTGACTGAAAGCTACCTTGCGAAAAATTGATTACAACCGCTGCTTCTCTATTATCTTGAGTGGCTGTCATTACGTCATTGACCTTATTTGTTTACCTGGGTGTGCTGCGCGCTGGTTAGATAACAGAGCTAGTTAAAAGGTGAGGCTGGCCGTAGCCGCGCGAATAAAAGTATAAATTCATGCAACTTTTTAGGGCACAGTCTCCGATGGGCTTGGCGCACCCGGCAACAGAAAAGAACTGGTCGAAACGTGGCCTTGATGATGAATTTGAAAGCTAAAGCGATCGCCTCTCTCAGCCGTAAACAAGTACTCTAACGGGTCACCGTGAACAGTTGGGGTCAACTCACAAAATAGTTGAGCTTCTGAGGCTGCTTCTGAGGCTGCTTCTGAGGCTGCTTCTGAGGCTGCGCTCATTTCATCAACGCTGTCATCAACACTGTCGTCAACACTGTCATCAAGCCCTTTTAAGACAATATCTACAGGTAAAGACAAAGGCTCGCCCGTTGCACATAACCGGCAGCCAATTAAAAACGTACCGTCTGATTTGGAGATAACGCCCACCAGTAACGCCACAGCTAGCCCTGCCAGCTCATCCGCTAAAGACTTGGCCCTAAAACAAGACAACAAGGGATGGGTAGCATTAACGGCTGCGAGCTGTTCTACAGCCTGCCAGCGAATCAAATCACTCTCGCTACGTTCCACGATGGTAGCCAAAGCCGCCGCAGGCACCATCTCGCAGAGGCGATTTACTAAGGTGACGTCACCTTGCTCACTGGCGTAGCGTTCATATAGTGGATTGTTGTTTTTAGGGTTAGTCCCCCGCATTGACCATTGGGGCTGTAGGAGAGGTGACGCATTCTGTTGAAACAACACACCAGAAAATGAGGGATCTTGGGTGCTCAGCCAACCCGGCAGACGACTAGCCACCCAGCCCGGCAGCGCGATCGCAGGATCAGAAGCTTGGCTTGCTTTTGAAGCGTCATCTAAGGCTGCGGTAAAAGCGCTAAGAGGCTGCAAGTAGCTGAGGGGCAGCTCGCTAACAGTTACGTCACGGACAAAGCCTAAAATATGAGCTTGGTGGTAAGGTTCAGAAAGTTCAACAAAAAGAAACCCTTTGCAATTCGCCCGCTCATGCGCCAAAATCTCGCACTTTTTGGCTTCTGGAGAAACAGGGCAGCAGGCAAGGTAGCCCTGCAGTTCCTCCACATATAAATTCAAACCATTAGCAGAAGTATCTAGTCGGTGGGGGACTGCAATCATTTTTAGGTAGGACATAATGGCAGCCGTGGCCAGATTGCGCCGATAGCGGAGAGGATCGTCAGCATCGGGTTGCGATCGCTGACGCGCTTGCGTAGTAATAGGAAGGGGAAGAGGCGGCCAGCTAAGAAGAGAAGAAGTCATGAGCGTAAGAGGCAAGTGCGCGAATAAGCAGTGTGTGTAATGCGATAAAACACAACGAGAATTTTAAAAAAAGCGATCAAGAAAGACGCTGAAAAAAGGCCGTAAGAACCGAGACCCTGACCTAGCTTAGCCATTACCACTTTGCTGAAGAAACGCCTGAATATGGGGCCGACATCGCTCTCGCCAAAATCGCCGTAGTTTGTCGGGCGGGTACTCTAGCTGGGCGGACAAATAGTCAAACAGTTGCGATAAGCTAGTTGGCTGATCTGAAAAGATATCGTAGGGTTCTATGTCAGCTGAGATAAAGTGAGAGCGAGCCGCAGATTGGCTCAAACTACGCAGTACTCGAATGCGATCTAGAACCGCTTTCGTCACCGTTTGCACATTAATATCGAGACGGTCAGTGAGCGAGGTGCGTTTCAGCTGACCGGTCTTATCTTGATGAATCCAGTCATAAAGATCATCGAGAATTTGATATTCAGCTTCTACAATTAGCGTGTCGTAAGCATCAGGCCCGCCCTGATGCAGCTTGCTTTTCTCGGTATTTGTAAAGCGAGCCGGGAGCGGACGATTGCGGGCGCGCAACAGCTTCATGCCCTGATAGAACAGGTTGCGATTAAACCAAGTCACTGGCCCGGAGCGGGTGGGGTCGTAGTCATCTAAGTGCTCACAAAACCACAGTAGGGTTTCGTGCAGGGCATCGTTAAAAAGCTCTGGCGATAGATTAGAAAGGTGTTTAAGCCGACTCTCTGCTGTCTGTATTTCGATCAGCAAAGTTTGAATCAGGTTACGGCGATCGCGGCTGCCGTGAGGAAGCCCTTGAATTTGTTGTATCAGCTCACGTAGGGCTTCATCTTTCTGAATAGATACAACGATTTTCTCTAGCTGCTGCTTGACCCATCGTGCCAGCTGCTCAGCGTTTTGACAGCTGTTTTGGCAGGTGTAAAGCCTACGCATTAGCCACTTCTGCGCCTTTGGCTGTAGGGGCGCAGGCACAGAAGCCGCTAGCAACTGCTGAAATTCAGGAGAGGCCGCTAGGGATTGCTCGGCTTGTTGCATGAGCACCTTAATCACATCATTCTCAGAGGCATCATTCTCAAATACACCATTCTCAGAGGCGTCACTCTCGAATACACCATTCTCAGCGATAACGGCGGCACCCCCTCCTGAAATCGCAGTATTTTTGGCCAACAAATAAAAATACTGCGTTAAACGGTCGGCGGCTTCGTTCATAAAGGCGGGCGTTGCACGGTAGGGTGAAGGCTGAGCAGATAGGTGACGGTGAGCCTCAATGCCCCTAGCAGTGAGCGCATTGAGATAGCTGCTATTTTCAGAAGTGCATATTTTCATTAATTATCTATAATTCTGAGGAGCAAGGAAACCGTTGAAGAAGGCATTGCGATGTGTTTTTTATTACGGGGAGCCATAGCCAAACGGCTATTCAATCGCCTGAAAGGCGCAGCCAGAAGTCTGCTCACTATTTAAAACAACTTTTACGAGCTGCGCATCTGCGGCACGCGTATTATCTTGAAAGGTGAACGGTTCAGCATCGGCTGTCATTCCAGATTCAAAATCATCGCGGTTTAGGGCCTCCTTCACACTGGCTCTGGTGGGTTTACCGGGGCTGAGTCTAATCGCTGCGGCCATTGCCTGTGTTGCGTTATAAGTCATTGCCGTAGCCGGACTCACATCTCCCCCCCACAGCGATCGCGCAGCCTCAACAAAGGCCGGATTGGCCTGCCCGGTAACATGCCAAGGTAGCGAAATAATCATCCCTTCACTCGCCGGACAGGTATGGTCTAACACCGATTGGCGAAACAAATTGACCTCTCCGAGCACGGTGAGTTTAGCCGCGCTAGCCGCTTCAATTACGCTGGTAGCAAACGTCACTAGGCTGCTGTTAGGTGCTAGCAAAACAGCTTGAGCGCCATTGGACTTTGCAGTTGCAACCATTTCACGAGCCGCCGCTTCCGCATTTTCTTCAAAGCGTGGATCGGCAAAGCTAAAGCGATTCACCACCTGTCCGCCAGCTGGGCCAAATAGCTTTTCAAACTGTCTGGTTAAATCCCAGCTATAGAGCGAGAGATCCTCGCTGGTTCTGGCCGCATCAACATAAAAAATAGCCACTTTATCGATGGGAGAAGCATCATCTCCTTTCGGATTAGAAAGATGTTCAACAATGGCCGACTGAGTTTTGTAGCTATCCACCGTTGCCCGAAACACCCAGTTGCTGCCACTACTCACCAAATCAGTTGCCGTACTCACAGGCGTAATAAATGCCAGCTGTTGTTTTCTTTCATACACCTTAAAGGCTTCATCGCTAACACCACTCGTCCAGTGACCCAGTGCACCAATCACATCTGGTCTCTCATCAATGAGCACTTTAGCAATCTCAGCCGCCGCTTCTGGACTATCGCTATCTTCAACTAAAAGAATTCTTAAAGGCTTGCCGTTAATTCCGCCGCTGGTATCAATATCGTTAATTTGTTCCTGTGCGGTTCCGGTTCCCCGCAACATTTGAACGGCATTGTCGGGATAGGGGGTATAGGGTACTGTAACCGCTAAGGTATACGCCTCTGCGGTGCCAATAGCGGCATTGTGATTATAGATAACGACTTCTGGCGACGGGCATTCTTCCAGCGCCTGCTCAAAAATTGTATTAGCCATCTCGTAGTTTTGATTTGCCATCGCACGAATACCCTCGGCTTTAAGCTGTTCAAATGTTTGCTTACTACCTGGACATTTCAAAAAATCAGATTCCTTTTTAATGAGTTCGCGATCGCCCTCACTAAATCTTTCTTCTACAGAGCCATAGACGCTGGGCTGTTGAGGCTGGATTTCTTCAGATAGACCTGACAGCGCAGGCTCCACTAAAAATCGCGTTCTGAGCCAGGAGCCCCCCTTCCATAGAAGAATAGCGACCAACAACAGCAACGCACCTTTTCGCCACTGTTTATTAGGCTTAGGCGATAGGCGTGACAGTGACGCAGGGTTGGCAGTTGACGGTTGATTTGGAGCAGGCTGAGTATTAAAAAGAGAGTGAGAAAAAGAAAAGGAAGGCTGAGACGCTGTAGGGGAAGAAATCGGGTGTTGGGTTTGTTGAGAAGCTGTCTGTTGAGAAGCTGTCTGTGGAGGAGCCATCTGTGGAGGAGCGGGCTGAGGGGAAGCCGTCTGTGGAGGAGCTGTCTGTGGAGGAGCCGTCTGTGGAGAAGCTGTCTCTTGTGACGCTGAAGGCTGAAGAGCAATCTGTTGTGTTGGCGGTGTAGGCGCGCTCAATAAGGCCGCTGGCAAAGGCTCAGGGGCATGGGGAGGCCAAAATAACGGAGACTGATTGGGATTTTGAAAAACAATAGGCAGCCAGGTAGCAGCTGGGCAAGCATTTTCGCCGTTAGATTCTAGCCATTGCAATCGCTCACGTGCTTTGCGAACAGCAGCGTGCAAGTTGATTTCCCCTTGAGAAAACTCTTCGAGAAAGTACTCTAAAAAATGACGTGCAACAATATCGGGAACAGGTTCTCTCATAACAATGCTCACCGGCACTCGCCTTTCCGCTAAATAGTCAGCGAGAGACAGCCCATCACAAGAATTAAAAATAGCCAGCTTTAGGCCGTTTTCAACCGCTCTATTCAAGCTAGATTTCAAGTCTCTTAGCGAGAGCGTAATACCGTCTTTTAAATAGATAATCCCGCCCGTTGTATCAGCGCAGCTTGCACTATGCCCGGCAAAAAACAGCACATCCCAAGGCTGCTTCCAGAGCGCCTCTTGCAATGACTTTGAACTAGGCTGATCAAGCAGTACTAAATTGGCACCATTGAGCCGTAACTGCTCTAGCGCAGCCAAATCTCCACTGAGCTGTATCCCGCCTGCGCGAGAACCAAACACAGCCAAAATATTGACCGGGCCACTGAACTGATGGTTACTGGGTGCAACGGGCGCACTGACAATCAGCTCTGAACTGCGCAAATCTTGTTCGAGTAGTTTCCACAAGTGCCAAGGCAGCTTACGCAGCAAAACATCCTGAGCCAGCTCGTTGGTATCGGCCTCTAGCAAAATGGGCACTTGCTTGAGCTGGCGCAGATGAACCTCGGAAAAAATAGACCGACGCAGGGCTTCAAACGTGGGCTGATGGAACCACTCCGAGCACTTATCTTCAAAGGTGATGGTTTCTCTTCTACAGTCGCTGCGGCGTTCTTCGTAGCTGCGCTGGGTAGTTTGGCCTGCAATCGGCTTAATTTGGCGGGTGTGGGTGAGTGCCCCGTAGGTGGTTTGCCAGCGCTGATAGGCCGCAGGTAGCTCGGCGCAGGGCGGGAGCTGATACCGCTGTTGAGGGTTGACCCGCCCAGGTTCTGAGATGCTCAAGGAAGCCGAAAAACCCGTTGCAAAGCTACCACCACTAATGCGCAGCACTAATGTGACTTGGGAAGAAGGGGGTGTAGCAGAGGGGCTGGGCATGGCAAGTCGGCTATCGGGAAGGGCGCTTTGGGGGGTTTTTAAGCGGTTGGATGAAACTAGGATATAGGGAATATCAACAAGAATTGGCGTATTTACGAACAAATAACCACAAATAGAGGCTTTCTATACGATGAACTGCTCAATCACACTAGCGGTATGCCAGCTGATCTGAAGCTGAAAGCGATCGCCAACCGCCGCCGTAAATTTGAACTGAATATAATCATCCTGTTGGCGTGAGCGAATGGAAAAGACCGTATCGCCCGTTTCATCTTGACCAGTGAGGGTAAGGGCATGGGGGAGATAGGGCTGCTCACCAGAAGGCAGCAGTCGAACCAAAATCAGCCTTTGCTGATTAGGCTTGGCCAAAATCCCAACGAGCAAAGTAATGCTATGGCCCAATAGATACAGGCCCATATCTTTGGTCCGTAAGATAGGGCTTTCAGGATGGGTCGGATCGAAAGACCAAAGCTGCTCAGCAGCCTGCCAGCGCTGCTCATCATCTGCGCTGTAGCGAATGGTATTGAGCAGGGCCGTTTCCATCGATTGGGTCAGCGCTGCCTTCTGCGGAACGCCAGATGGCGGAAGACTGCGGAAACAAAAATTTGGGGCTGGCTGAGGCCGACAGAGCTGCTGCCAACCTGTCACGAGCTGACCGACGAGCCACTTTTGCAGAGGGGTAATCGGTGATGTGCTCAAACGGTTGATTAGCATGGCGATAGGCTGCAAGGAGAGCGGCTTTTGAGCAACGCCAGAGGGCGCGGCATGATTCGGCAAAAAGCCCATCACCTGCGCCTGTCGCTGCGGCAGATCTAATTGAATGGCGATAGTGCCAAGGTGATCTGGCTCCGGGGGTTCGTCAGGGTTTGAGGGGAGCACAACGCCCGTGAGGGGCCGACCGGCAACAACCGGCAAACAAGACAGGCGTTGGTTAGAAGCAAGGGTCAGCTCTCCGTTCAGATGCCCATTCAGGTTCTCGTTCAGAGGTCTGTTCAGATGTTCGGGCGAATCTGGATGATGATGACCAGTAGAAGGCGCTGGCGGTGGAGAGGCGTGCAGTGTCAGTTCGCTACGGATACCCAGCAGCCGGAGGTAGTAGCGAGCCGCTAAACTCGCTAGCGTAGTGCACTGAATCTGATGGGCGGAGATCGCCCGATCTCGCGACGAATGGCGATCGCGATCGCCCTGACCATCATTATGAGCACTGCTGGGATCGTCATATTGCAAGCAACACAGCGCGGCAGCTTGCGATTCAGCCCACTGACAGTCCGCCTGAGACAGCGGCAGAGTCAGTGGCAAGTTTAATGGCAGAGTCAGCGCTTGCGAAGATGAGTTCATAACAAGATGGCATTTAGAAGGCTGTAATGTACGCGTATAGGGCTATAGCGCTGCCAGCCAAGCCACAACGATATATTTACATTCCGTTACAATCTTTTTCCCTTGGCGAGCAAAGAGCAGATGCACTCACACTTTTCGCGTCACTTTTCGCGTCACTTTGGCCGTTTTTTCTTTTATGACGAACTGTAACGAATTCGTTGATATTCCAGAAAGTGGGACATAGCCCGTCACTGACCTCGCTTCTGGGAAATACATTCACCCAGATTCTTCAGAAGTCAAATGAAATCAACAAAGCCCTACTGATGAAGATATCCAATGAATAACAAATGGATGACGCGAACAATTCTCGGATTGCTTTCTCTGTTCTTTGTCCTGTTTACGAACACTGCTGCGATCGCCAATGCGCCCCCATCAGGGCCGTTCTACTGGGATCGCATTGATGTCCATATCGATGTTCAAACAAACGGAGATATGCTCGTTACAGAAGAGCAAACATATGTGTTCAACCAACAACACACCTCTCAAAGGTATCGCTACATTCCACTCGACAAAGTAGATGAGATTAAGGATGTAACCGTTGAGGAAAAGGGTCAAATAATTAGAAGTACCACTGGAATTAAAAATAACCAGCTATGGATTCGCTGGCGACATAAACTCACCCCACCCGAAACCCATACGTTTGTGTTGAAATACCGAGTCGTCGGTGGATTGCAAATACGCAACCGAAATACCCAGGTTTACTGGAAAGCTATTTTTGCCGATCGTCAGGCCCCTATCCAAAACGCCAAGGTCAAAGTCACATTGCCAGAAGTTTTATCTGGCGAAGTGACAAAGTTCACCCGCTTTGATACCGCTGCCACCGCACGTCAAATCGATTCGAGAACATTTGAATTTACGGCGTCTCAGCCTGTTCAACCCAAACGTGAATTAGAGATTCAAATCACATTTCCCACTGGAATTTTAAACTTGCCAGAACCGTCCAGAACAGACGATTTTGTTCAAATATTCAAATCATTGATGAATGCCTTGAATATTTGGACCGTAGGCATACTAGGGATAGGCGTATGGTTCATTATTGCCCAAATAAAAAGCCGCACTTGCCCTAAGTGTGGAAAGCTGAAATGGAAGCAAACGCACAAAGTTTTAAAATCTGCCACCTACATTTCGACTGGACTTAAAGAAACGATAGGCCACTGCCAAAGCTGCTCTCACCACGTTAAAAGACAATCCATCATTCCTATTCGCACCCAAGATACTGGCGGCGGTGGTGGCGGCGGCGGCGGTGGTGGCGGCGGCGGGGGCGGCGGTGGCGGCGGTGGCGGCGGCGGCGGGTGACAACTTACCTCCAGCCACTCAGCAGCAATCGCCCCCTTTAAAGCGTTCCGTTAAATAACCATCAAAGCGCCTGGATCAATGACTGAGCTAGGCGCTTTGATGGTTATTGATCTCACTAGTAGACAGTCTTTTAGTGTGATTGACATCCTCTACCGAAGCAACAACATAAACAAATGTAACGTTGTTGTTGTTTGTCAAATCGGAAAGACATAGCCTCTCGTGCGACGAAAGCACGTTTGTTTTCTCATAAGAAAAAAGCTATGTCTAATTACGAGCTAGGTAATTTATCCGGCAATATTGTTTCTCTATGTGATGACTTAAGCGGCTACGCTGACGCTGATATTTTTGAATTCGATATTGTTCGCGATCGCCAGATTAACTTGAACCTTTACGACATTAGTGCAGGCGACGATGTCGATCTCTTTTTATATGCGGATCAAAACAACAATGGCATTTTAGACGCCAGCGACACCCTGGTTGCATTTTCTAACCAAGCGGGCAACGCTAACGATGTAATTGATTATCAGGCTCAAGCAGGGACTTACTTTGCGCAGGTAGTGCCCTACAGCTATAGCAACGATGGCTACGCAGAAGCCACCTACAGCCTAGATCTATCTGCGACGCTCAATATAGGCCCCTTAGACAATGAAACCGTCAGCCGCGATCGCTGGAGCGTAACCGCGAACGATCCCACCGATGTATTTGAATTTTCAGTCGCCGACAACAGCAACACCAGCCTCTACCTCCACAATATTGACAACGGCGATGCGGATCTCAGGCTCTTTGAAGATAGTAACCAAAATGGCATCTTTGATACAGGAGATGCCGCCCTCGCAGGCGCATTTAATGCGGGCAACGCTGACGATGAAATCGTTTATAACACTAGCGCAGGCATTTACTTTGCTCAAGTGAGTTACTACAGCAGCGATGCAACAGGCGTTATCACTTACGATTTAGATATTTCCTCTGGTCTCAGTAGCCCTATAAATGGAGCAGGCAACAACCTCCGCAATCCGCTGTTTGGGTCAGCAGGTAGCGCCCTGATCGACTCAGTGCCGTTGCAATATGCGGATGGCTTTTCTACCCCAGCAGGGCAAGATCGCCCCAATGCCAGGGTGATTAGCAACGCCATTTCACAACAAAATGGCGATGTCTTAGATGCACGCGGACTAACCAACCTAATTTGGGCGTGGGGACAGTTTTTAGATCACGATATCTCACTGTCGCCTGATGCCCAAGGGCCAGAAAATACAGTGGTCATTCCGGTGCCTGAAAATGACCCCGCGCTTACCCCTGGCAACGTTATCTCACTACAAGAAACTGCTTTTGAAGCAGAAACAGGCACTGATCCAAGTAATCCTCGGCTGCTGCCCAACGAAATCACGGCTTGGGTAGATGGCTCTAACGTGTATGGCTCCAGTGAGGAAAGGCTTGATGAACTGCGGGCCTTTGAGGGAGGGCGCTTGCGCATTAGTGAGGGAAATCTGCTGCCCATTGAAGGCGCAGAAGGCCCCGAGAATGATAATCCGGGTGAGCCAGAAAGAGAGCTATTTGTGGCGGGGGATGTTCGCGCTAATGAGAACTCAGTGCTCACCTCCATACACACCTTGTTCGTGCGAGAGCACAACCGCTTGGCAGATGAGATCAGAGCTGAAAGCCCTGATTGGTCGGATGAACAAATCTTCCAACGGGCCAGACAGCTCAACATCGCGCAAATGCAAAACATCACGTTTAATGAGTATTTACCCGCCCTGCTGGGATCTGAGCTATCTACATACCAAGGTTACGATGCTTCCATTAATCCTGGCATTGAGCGCGTTTTTTCATCGGCAGCGTTCCGCTTGGGCCACACACAGCTTAGCTCTACGATTGAACGATTGACGGTAGAGGGCGCGTCTGAAAGCAGTTTGACGTTAGCGGAAGTGTTTTTTCCTAACACCGAGCTCCTACAAGAATCAGGCATTGACAACATTTTAAGAGGCGTCGCGTCTTCTTCAAGCCAGGCCGTAGATAATCTGGTAATTGAAGATGTCCGCTCTTTGCTATTTGGGGGCAGCCCTAACGCACCAGCGCGTGATTTGGTTGCGCTGAATATTGAGCGCGGGCGGCTAAATGGCGTCGCTGATTACAACACAGTTCGAGAAAGCTATGGCTTGCAACGAGTAGAAACATTTGCTGACATTACAGCCGATATTCATAGGCAACAAACGCTGGCATCACTCTACGGCTCGGTTAATGATATCGATGCTTTTGTGGGTTTCTTAGCGGAAGATCCGCTAGCAGGTAGCAGTGTTGGAGAAAGTTTAGATGCCATTTTACGAGAGCAGTTTGGACGGCTGCGCGATGGCGATCGCTTCTACTTTGAAAACGCACTTTCTGACACGGATGCAGCCGCCATCCGCGAGGTGAGCCTCACAGATATTATTCTGCGCAACACCGACACCCTTTACCTGCAAGATACGGCCTTTAGTTTGCAAAATACAGGAACCAGCGCAGACGACGAGCTAAACGGCGGCCTCGGCGCAGACACCATTGCAGGCGCAGCAGGCCACGATTTAATCTCGGGCCGGGCCGCCAACGATGCCCTCAGTGGCAACGATGGCAACGATACGCTCTTTGGCGATGAGGGGAATGACACACTCTTCGGTGATGCAGGCCATGATGATCTCTTTGGGGGCGCTGGCAACGATACATTGAGCGGCGGCAGCGGTGACGACTTCTTGTTTGGACGGCAAACAGGCGAATCGGTTCAGGGTGAAGTGGATGTACTCACAGGGGGCACTGGCAGTGACTTTTTCTTCCTGGGCAGCGAAGACTTAATTTATTACAACGATAGCGATCGCAATAGTCAAGGCTACGCCGACTACGCCATCATTACCGACTTCAACCTGTATGAAGACTACATTGTTCTACATGGCAGCAGCAGTCAGTATCAGCTAGAAACAACCGCAGCGGGCACAGATATCTTCTATTTAGAAGCTGGTGCGAGCCAGGAGCTGATTGCATCTGTGAGTGGTTCATCCGTGAATCTCAACAGCCCCTCTGTTTTCTTTGTTTAGTAAAGCTGCATTTGCGGTCGTGCCAACGTAACGCAATATTACAGCTTTGTTGAACGCTTCAAGTTAGGCGCATAGCCATTCAACAGCACCAATTGAATTTATCAAGGGATTGAATTTAAGGCCCATTAAATCCAATCCCATTAAATCCAAGACCCATTAAATCCAAGACCATTAAATCCAAGACCCATTAAATCCAAGACCCATTAAATCCAAGGCTATTGACGATGACTACCCAGTCACAGCACCGTTTCTCAAAGCGTTTCTCAAAGCGTTTCTCAAAGTATTTATCCTCGATCTCACCTCAGCACTATTTCAACAGTGCATTGTTGGCCAGCTACGGTGCGTTTGTTTTTTGGTTGGGGCTGCGATGGGTTGTTCTATTCAGCGGCGGACTCATTGTTGTTGTTGCCTTTATTTATGAATGGCTCAGCGCGACACGCCCACAACCAGCCACCGCAGCCAACCATGGCAATCTTCTCGATCTCAATGTGTTTAATCGCTACGTGACCTCCCAAATGCTGCCATCTGTGAGCGTCACTATCCGCGATGCTCACAGATGGCAGCAGGTAGCCACAGAGATGAAAACCATCCAAACCTTAGCCGCTGATATCGCCCAGTACGAGCCACCGCTAACACCAGACCTAATTGATGCCCTCTACACAGTGGTGGATTTAGGCACTCAATTTGCAGTGGCCTTACACACAGCCCATCAGGTAAAAACCCCTCAGTATCAGGAAATCGCCCAACAGAAACTCAACGCGAGCCAAACCCGCATCAGCCAAACCCACCATCAGTTGCGATCGCTCCACGACCAAATTCTCATTGAAGGGCTACATCCCTTCAATGACACCACAACTATCTCCACTCGATTGCAAACGCTCATCATCGACAACAAAAGTGGACTTGTACAAGACGAAACCAACCATGAAAATGCGACTAAAACCAATTAAATTAAAAGCCCTTTTCACCACTGGCTTATGCCTTAGCCTGCTCTGGGCCTGTAGTATAACCGGCCCTTCTATCCACTCTTTCACCGCAGCTGAAGAGTATCTCCATAAAACGCTGCTACCTAACATCTCAACCGAGACGGAGCTCGTCTCAGATACAGATGCTTACAATGCCATCATTCCGCCGTTGGCAGACATCATTCCTAACCCCAGCACCTATCCGCTTTCAGGTGCGATGCCCACCCAAGATCCAAATACGGTTTACGTTGAGGTCTATAGCTCTGCCGAAAAAGCCAACGCAGCCCGAAAAGATGAACGCTGGCTAGTAGATGTCGCAGAAGCATTCAACAAACAGCAACAGCGGCTGCCTTCAGGGGAAGTGATTCAAATTGGTGTTCGCAACATTCCCTCGGGCCTGGGGGAACAAATTATTGCCGCCGGGGCAGGCAAGCCCGCAGGCTACACGCCTGCCCACGCACTATGGCCAGAGCTACTCAAAGCCGACGGCATCCCCAACGAAACAATCTCTGAAGGGCTGGTCACCAGTCATGCAATATTTGCCCTGCGCCCGGAGGTATATGCGCAGCTAGAACAAAATGGCGAGGTTACGTTTGACCAGCTAATGGACGCCATTTTGTCAGGCAAAATTGACAAAATAGGCTATTCAAATCCTTACATAGCCTCCTCTGCACTTAACTTTTTATATACTTCGCTGTGGCGTTCAGCGGGCCACAGCCCAAACGGAAAACCAAACAGCGCAACAGACAGCAAGGCCCTCACCCTCACCGAACTAAATTCGCCTGAAGTCGGGTCACTGTTCAACGCTTTTCAACAGCAGGTCACCCTCACCACTCCCACCTATTTAGATCTCAAACAAATATGGCTCCGCGACAGCAAGGCATTTGATGCCATTGTGATGGCACATCAAAGCTTTGTGGGCCTGACCCAACAGCGAGGGTTTGACCAATTTAAATATGTTCCATTTGGGGTGCCCGAAAGCTCTCCACTGGTCACGTTTGATTGGACAACGCCAGCAGAAAAAACAGCCTTACAGCGCTTTGCTGATTTTGCCACCTCAGAAGAGATGCAGCAGCTAGCCGCACAACAAGGCTACGAACGCACAGACTACCTTCAAAAAGGAGACTTTCCACCATTGCCCTCAGGTGAGGTGCTTCAGGCTGCGCAGGCGTTTTGGAAGCAGCGTAAAGATGGGGGGCGTACGGTGTATATGGAAATGGTAATCGATACCAGTGGCTCCATGAATGATCATAACCGTTTGACGGCGGTTCAAACGGCTTTACGCTCAGCCAGTCGCCACATCAATCCTGGCAATCAGGTGGGGTTGGTTACGTTTAGCGATCGCCCGACTATCCGCATACCGTTGGCGCCCTATACCGAACTAGAACAAAAACGCCTATTTACGGCCATTGAACAACTTCAGGCGGATGGCGGCACCGCTCTATATGATGGGCTTGCTGTCGGCCTCGCAGAACTAATGGAGAAACAAGCTCTAGATCCCGAAGGGCAATTTTATCTCCTGCTGCTAACCGATGGGAAGCGAAACCGTGGACTGCATTTAAAGAAACTAGAGAGCGTCATTAAAGAGAGTGGTGTAAGGGTTTATCCGATTGCATATGGAGATGTTAATCAATCGCAGTTAGAAGCGATCGCAGCGCTCCGTGAGACCCCTGTTTACCAGGGCACGCCTGAAAAAGTAGAGCTTTTGCTGAAAGACCTGTTTCAAACCAATCTTTAAATTCTGTCACAGCCTTGCTGTTCTACAGCAAGGCTGTAGAAACGTATCCTCCTATTTTGCGCAGCTCATGAAGCATTTTATTGCCCATCCTTTTCATCGGCTATGCCGCCTGACCGTATGCAGCTGGTGCGCTCTATTGGCAGTAGGGTTAGCTATTAAGCTACTGCTGCCGTTGCCAGCCATAACGCTACTGCTCGATCGCAGCTATTGCAATCCTGACCAATGGCAGCAGGTGTCACGAGCCTACACCCAGCTATACCAACAGCACCAACAGCAGCGATCGCGCTTAGAAAGGGTTGTTGTTTTCAGCAACCTGAACCAAACAAACTACGATCACCCGCCCCATCCAACCACGGTTAAAACATTAGCCACCTACGGCCAATACGACCCACAGCGCCAAGCCACCTTAGAAGAAACTTACCCCAATACAACCGTGCTAAGCTGCCACACATCTCCATAGACTGCGGTGCTTAGAATGCAACTTTATAAACAATCACACCCGTGCAGCAGGGTCATATTTTCGAGGCATTTGGTAGCACTTCATCAGCGCGTAAAAACTGCTGACGCATAAGCTGGGCAAATTCCCCTGGCTTAAAGATTTTGCGGTGATCTTCTGGAATACGATGGGGGTCTGGGTTGTTAGGCGTGGGCAACCGCGTGAAAATATATTGGCAGTCAATGCCTCGCAGCTTAGTTTGGGGCGTAATGGTGATGTTGTTGACGTAAGCGCCTGTCAGGCATGCCCCAAAGAAATCAGCTTGGTCTAAGGTCGTATTGATTAGCTTGGCGCGTGATAGGTTAGCCTCTTTTAAATTGGCACCTGTGAGGTCAGTGCCTGTAAAGCTAGCATCCGAGAGATTAATATGCTGTAAATTTATGCCTTGCAAATTGAGGTTATCTAAGTTTTGATGGTGGCCCAAGCCACTAGTAACTAGCCACTGAGCCTTAGCAGATTGAAGATAGCTGCTGTTGTTGCTGCTGCCGTTACTGCTGCCGTTACTGCTGCCGTCACTAAAGTATGCGGTGTGGAGCCTTTGGGCATGAAACCAGCGCACATTGGTGAGAATAGCGTTAATGAAATTCACATTTTTGAGGGTGGCGGCAGTGAAGTTAGCCCCGGTTAAATCTGCACCATAAAAGTTAGTGCCGCCTCGGGCAGTAAAGGCGATCGCCAAATCTCGCACCGCCTCAAACTGTTGATTGCGGTGAATAGCCTGCCAAAAAATATACCCCCCTAAAGCCACCACCATACTGGCTAAGAGAATCCCAACGCCAATCGACAACACAAAAGAGAACAAGCTGAGTTCGGTTGCAGGAATCCAACTAAAGGAAAAGAAAATAAATACAATAGCGCTCAAAATCAGCTGCACAGCGCCTAGCAAGGGCAGGGTTAGGGTCAAAACTTTACTGTTGGACTCTGCCCAAACAATCGCCAGGGCCACCGCAATCGAAATCGCCGTGGCCCAGCCCAAAATGGCAACGGCAACCGATATCATGGCAAACACAACGACAATCAACCCGTTACTATCCCCAACCCAAAGGCTCATCGCCCAAAGAATAAACGAACAAGCGGCAAAGGCTATCAAAAAAATCAGCATTCCAGCCGTGGCTCCACGGGGCGATCGCGTCCCAGCCAACATAAACGGAATCATCAGAGGCACCAGAAACGGGGCCAGAAAAATTATCATAAAGATTGCCGTTGGCACATCGCTAGAACCAGACAAAGACAGAAAAATAGCCGACACGATCCCTGGAACCAATGACATTAACAACGCAATCAACAAAGTGCTCCAAAGCCGATAAGACTGGTGGCTGAGCCAAATCAGCCAGAGGGCGAATAGCGTGGTCATTAAGCAAAGACTCACGGTAAGAAACAGATTGTCACCCAGCATCGAAGCGATCGCTAACACAAGCGGCACCAAAATAGCGGTTCCCACCGTCAGACGGCTAGTGGCGGCGCGGCTCACGAACCAAGCCAAGGCGATCGCAAAGACCACCGTAATACCAGCGCTAACGAGGAGGAACAATCCCATTGAGCTAGCTTGATCCCAGCCAGCCAAAATCGGCAGCATAACTGCCATTGCAAAAAACACCGCGCCCAACCAAGCCAAGCCCCCCGCACTCAGAGATGCCGTGAGTTTTCTTTGCAGCGTTACCCAGCACAACCACAGAAAGATCACCAATCCGATGGCACAACCAATTAAAATAGCAACTAACTCGGCACCAATAGATTCAGTGGCATGAACACTAAATGCCCCAAAAAAAACGCCCCAACCGCCTAACCCCACCAGCGCAGCTATCAGCCCCGCCAACACCGACAATAACAGTACCGGCAAAATTAACACCAGCACCCAGCGGCGCCGCAACCCCATTTCCGCTCCGCTAAAGTTTGCCCCTGTCAAAATAGCCTTAGAAAAATCCGCCCCACGCAAATCTGCCTTAGAAAAATTCGCACCCGCGAGCATTTGCCCTCGAAAAGATCGCCCGCGCAACCGTTGGCCACTAAAGTCTTGAGCATCTTGTTTTGCCCCTATCTTTTGCCCGTCCCCATCTGACATCGGCACTTCTAGCCCGGTGCCCGCCGGAATTGGCAAATCCACGCCCGCAATTTTAATTTTTCCGGCATCTGTGACCTGAGAAAGCTGCTTTGTCGCCCGCTGCACATTCCCCTTGGCCCACTGCTCCATGCCCTGCGCATAGGTTAGCAGCGGCTGTTGCTCGGCACTCGTCAAAGGCGCTGAAAGGGTTTTGACCAAAGCCGCCATACGCACCAATTCTGATTTATTCGGAGCTGGCTTATTGAGCTGATCTGAATCGACAACGGTATCGGCACCTAACTGTTGAAACGTAGAGGCCAGATCTTGGGCGACTTTATCGGGTCGGGTATAGGCTAGCGCGGTCCATCGCTGAGACTCGGCAAAGTCTCTGATGTCAACATCATCACTTTGCAGCTGTTGCTGAATATAGTCCAACAGAAAATCAGAGAGTTCTTGAATACGCTGCTGACCAAAGCCTGGATCATTTTGCAACCGAGTCAGCAGGGCATTGCGAACGGCGCTATCCAACTCATACAGTTCTTCTCCCACTTCTTGAGAAAATGAAGAAAGCAAAATATCAGAAACGGCAATCCAAGGGACGTTTAAAAACTGAGCGTAAATGTCTCGCTGAAAATTAGCCCATAGCTGATAGAGCAAGTCAGGGGTGAGCGCCAAGGGAAAAGCGGCCTGGTAAAGCAGCTTGAGATGAGCCATGCCATAAGTCTTTTCAAATGAAGCAATCTGACGCTCCGCAGCTTCAGCTTTCCTTTTGAGACGGTTGGCAGTTCGGGACTGAGTCTGGCTCATGGGCTTACGAATAACGCTTAAAGATTAGAGAAAAGAACTAGATTCGAGAAGACGGAAGGCAGAAAAAGAGAGAATCAAGCTTAGAAATGGAAGGGTTTACCGCGTAGCACATCAATAGACTGGTTCAGCCCTTGGCGCGTAAGTTCAAACATAGGAATGCGTTTGGCAATTTCGCCAGCGGTGCCTATCCAGCGATCGCGCGGCATAGGATTGAGCCAGACAATTTGATGCAGATGGCTTTGCAACTGCGCTAAAAAGTGAAGAGTTAAATCCAGTCGCTGCTGATTAAACGCACCTCGCGCCGCCCCGGCATCACTAAAAATCACAACACTGGTACATCCACTGTGCATATCAGAGAGCACCGCACTAATGGGATGCGCACTTTGGTGATAAGGGTCATCGTAAAGATAATCCGTCGGGCAGTTATGGAAATAGTAAGTGCCTGCACTCGCGAGGCGTCCACCATGAATAGCCGTTTGCGCTAAGCGTACAGAAAGCGCATGAAAAGGAACCATTGAGCCGTCTTGATCAATTAAAAGCAAAAGCTGATTGCGATTCACGCACCTGGGCCTAAGCGCAGGCTGAATCAACAACCCTTCTCTGCTGACTTGCGCAATCGTAGCCTCAATATCTAGCTCAGTCGCCGGGCCTTCACGCACTAACCGCCGCAAATGCCGCCAGCTTTGCTTCATCTGACGGCGAGTAATCGGAAAATATTCATTGCTCTCAGTAAATGCCGCTAACGCAGCACCTTTATGCGCTCCCTGCTGAATCGATTGAGCGACCTGTAGCTCATCTTCTAAATGTTGGCTGAGAGCGGCAGCCGCAGTGGGTGCATGTGGCGGCAGCTCATCCACTGGCGGAAATTCAGCGGGCTTATATCGAGCATGTGTGACTTGGCGAAGGAGGCAATAGCCGATAGGCAACAACAATGTCAAACTGCTAAAAAGTAAGACCACAACCCCGCCAAAAGTGCTAGATCTATCAGAGAACTCTTGGAAGTTGTTCGAGCCAATAACGCCAAAAGACTGTACATCCGTTTTGAGATAGCTATCGACGCCCTTAGTTTCTCCTGTCACCTGTAGCTTCACTTCATTGGTTGCGCTAAGCGTAATCAAGCTCTTTCCATCGGGACTAAAGACAACCTTTTTGGTGTCTTTAATCAGAGGCAAACTATCCGCAACATGACGCTGTGCCTCAAGATCCCAAAGCGTAACCGTATTATCGGATGCGCGGGTCACCATGTAGCGGTCATTGGGGCCAAGATAAAAGTCAAAGATCTGATTAGAGAGATCAAAACCGTACTGTTGTTCTCCCTGTTCATTCCATAGCTGAGCTTCATCATTACCCAAATTAATAATCACGTTATTGCCTGAAAAAGCAACCGCTCTAATAGTTGGGCGATCATTAAAATCAGTCACCAAGCTACCGTCTAAAGCCCACAAATGCGCAGTATCTGTCAAAGAACGGGTGAGTAGGCGCTCTCCACTTTTACTAAAGTGAGCTTCCCTCACCCCCTCACTCATAAT
Source organism: Phormidesmis sp. (assembly GCA_045110585.1). GTDB lineage: Bacteria > Cyanobacteriota > Cyanobacteriia > Phormidesmidales > Phormidesmidaceae > Phormidesmis. The sequence continues at coordinate 75,968 of JBGCGG010000016.1, forward strand.
TGTGCGACGCAAGTTACCGGCCACATCCCATAGTTGAACAACACCTGCATTTAATACAATCGCAATATGCTGATTGTCAGGGCTAAATGTAATTGAAGAAATACCTTCAGGCAAGGTATCGTCCGCATCTTCTGAGGCGTCATCTGCATTTTCTAAGACATCGCCCACTTCCTCTAAAACATCGCCCACTTCCTTGAGGATATCGTCAGCCTTCAGAACATTCTCCAGCGCCAGATCATCATCGTCATCATTTTGAATAGGGTTAGCCCCTTCAAAACGGGTAATAGGCTGACCAGCAATATCAAAAAGCTGCCCCTGTCCCTGGCTCGACAGCATCGCAACATGTCGCCCATCTGGGCTAAATTCAATTTCTTGAATGCCTTGTTTTTTAAAGTCAACCAGTAGATTGCCGTTAAAGTCCCATAGCTGCGCGCGCCCCTCCCCCCCTAAACGCACCGCCAGCTTTTGCTCACTAGGACTGACATCAATCTCTCGAATGTCACTACCTTGGGGGCGGCTATCATGATCACCAAAGTCTGTTAATAGTTCACCAGTCAAATTGTACAGACGAGCTGAGTTATCCTTTGTGTGGAAAACAAACGACTGTCCATCAGCGCTAAATTGAACATCGCCTGTAACGCCAAGCCCCTTTAAATCGGCAATGGTTTGGGGGTCTGTTTCACTATCTGCTGGCAGCGCCCACAGTTGAACATCTCCATCCAAAGTCCTCACAATCACAACTTGCCCGTCAGGACTAAATTGAACATTGTCTGTATTACCGTAATGACCAACGCTAAAAAGTGCCTGATAAAAAGGTGAGTACGCAATCGGCTCAGCAGAAATATCCCAACGATCCACACGAATATAGTCAGGATCTTCTGTGCCAAAGTTGCCACTTAGCAAAGCAGTGCCGTCTTCATTTATCTGAAAATCTAACTCAGGTGGCTTCAACAACACCTTAATTTGAGGAACCGAGGTGGGACTCCCCTGACAGGCGGAAACCTCATAGCGATACTCTTCATCAGAATCAATCAGCCCTCCAAACCCCAGCCAGCCAGGGGGACTGCTGGTAAAGTAAGGGCACTGGGGCCTTGCGACCCAAAACACAGTGGACAAAGCAGCGATCGCAAGACCACCAAAAACCTTCGCCAGCGTCTGGCCATTAACAAGCGTTCGCCAGCGCGCGCGCGCAGCCACCGGCGCACCAACCACTTCAGCCACGTTTGCCGCATTTACCTGCGCAACCAACGCCTCTCTTTCAGCAGCCATCACCGCTTCAAAGTGATAATCAAACAAAACCTGATCATCTTCGGATTTAACCCAAAGGGTTTTGCATAGGCGAGCGATCGCAGCCTCATTTGGCAAACCAAACCCGCACTGCAACGCTTGCAGCAACAGCTTATATTCATCCATGCCCAACGGTAACCCGGCCTGCCGTAGCCGCGTAAACAGCGCCCATAAAGGCAGCTCATTGACTTTGTGCTGGGCTAAACTTTGATCTAGCTGTTCGGAAATGGCTTTGCCTAATTGCATTTACCCAGCACCTCCCATACGGGCCAGATACCGGCGGTGATCATCCCAGCTTTTAAGCAATAGGCCCGGATAAGGGAGCTTACCCTCTAATTTTTTCAGGGCGTCATCTTCTGGATGACGCTGCAAAATATTAAACCAATCAAGCAGTTCGCTGGTGCTCACCTTTTTACCAGCTTTGTCTTTGTTCATTTCTTGGCGCAGCGCCGTGAATCGAGCGATCGCCTGTTGAGTGAGCGCAGTAGATGCCGCAGGGAAAAACTGCTGAATAATTTGCATCAATCGCTCATCGCTGGGGAACTGAACATAGTGAAACAAACAGCGACGCAAAAAGGCACTGGGCAAAGATTTCTCATCGTTGCTGGTAATCAAAAGAATGGGCCGCTGTTTGGCCACAACGGCCTCTCCGGTTTCTTCCACATCAAAACGAGATTCATCTAGCTCTAACAACAAATCGTTCGGGAAGTCGATGTCGGCCTTATCAATTTCATCAATGAGTAACACCGTGCGCTGCGGGCTTTTAAAAGCTCGGCCAATAGCGCCCCATTTTATATATGCGCCCGGATTGCTAAGCCTGGCCAAATCGTCAGGTTTGGTAGCAGGGCTAGAGGCCAACTGGGCATCTCGCAGCCGACCGATGGTGTCATAGGTGTAAAGGCCATCACGGGCACGGCTGGTGGATTTGATGTACCAGGTTTCAAACGGAAGACCCAGCTCATAGGCCAAATCGTAGGCCAGGCGGGTTTTACCGCAGCCCGGTTCACCTTTCAATAACAGTGGTCGCCCCAGCTGCAAGGCAAGGTTTACAGCCTCAACAAGATCCTCATCAGGTAAGTAGGGATAGAGCGGTCGCCCTTCTGCATCGGTATCACCCGGATTAGGCTGACACCGGCCTGTATAGATCAACGCCTTTGCCGCTGAAGGCTGTGTTGCCAACAGTTGTTCTGACAGCGGTCTATTACCGGAAGACTCGTTACTTGAAGATCCGTTACTTGAAGACCCGTTACTTGAAGATCCGTTACCTGAATGTCTTCTATCTATAGATTCAACCATTTCTTTGATTCCTCATACCAATCGCAGCCACAGTAATTACAAATCACATCTAAAACCAGTTCCGGAATCCCATTCTCGGTGTCCGCTAAAATCGCTTGAATGTTATCGTCTACTTTCTCCGTGAGCGCCGGGGGAAGTTTGTCATATTCCCGCTCTATCCAATCAAGCAGATCACCATCCGAAAATTCCGTAATAATAGGCGCTTTAAGCAGCACACTGGCTTCCCAAGCAGCATCCAACTTTTCAGCAAAGGGCACCTCCCATTCCCCCACACAGCCCTCATAATCCACCAAAAACATCAGCAACTTGAACTGATGCTGCGACGCAGGGATAGCTTTCACAGCGCTCACCAGTGGCTGCCAAAACTCTTTAACCAGCTCATTTAAGATCGCCTCTGGCAGTTCTTCCACTTCATGAAAAACCAAAAGAACATTTTGAGTTTCTAAACACTGCACCACCTGCTGAGCGATTTCAGCCGGGGTATATTGCTTGCCGCGCAGGCCCACCCGTCCGGCCACTTCACGCCAAAGCGCACTCACATCATTGCGGCGCACTTTTCGGCTCACGTGCACCCGAATAATTTTACCCGTCAAAAAATAAGGCACATACTGAACAACAATTCGATTCAGCAACCAGCTTTGCCCATATTCTGGGTAGCCATGAATCAAAAAAGCCATCACAGATTCAGACTCAATAGTGCGCCGAAACAGTCGAATTTGCTGACGGTAGCCCAAGCGCAGCAGCGTCGGATAAAGATCGCTTGACGTGGACTCAGCGCTACTTTCTTCTAGCGCCTGTAGCTGCTGCTTCAGTGCGGCTCGCTCTTCTTCAACAGATTCAATTTGCTTTTTGAGCCTAAAGCGTTCTCTAGGGCTAAGGTCATCAATGCGATCGCTATTTTGCAGAAATTGGATCTCTTCTGTGAGAAGCGCATACTGCGCCTGCAGCTCATCGTACTCCTTTCCACTTTCAACACTATCGACCATGTTTTTTGCTGCGATTACGCTTTCACTTTGTGGCGTTTTTAATGGCTAACGCGATCAACTCCTAACGGTTTTCATGGAGAGACGGGTTGTTTATTGCAGTTGTAGCTCCATTGTGGTCATTTGTTCATTCAGCGGCTCTCGCTTTGCTTTTGCAGCACTTATTTGCCGCTGAATCAAAAGCCGCTCCTTCGGACTGAGATCTTCGGTCTTTTCCGACTGCTGGAGAAAATCAATTTCTTCGTTGAGGGCATCTAGCTGATTCTGAACTTCCCGCTGTTCAATTTCTAATCGACGCCGCGCGCCGTCGGTTAATTTTGATGGGGCCGGAGCGTTACTGGGCGTGGAATTAGTAGCTGATGGTGGAGGTGACGGCAAAGGTGAGGGCGGAGAGGCAGCTCCCGAGGCTAAACCCTCAGAGGCCAAACCCTCAGAAGCCAAACCCTCAGAGAGCTGGGCCGATTGAATAAGGACAGGGAGTAAGTGATCCGCACTACCCGCCAGGCGAATTGCACTACAGCCGAGTTTGTACGCAAAGTCTACCGAGCGGCCCGCACCCAAAGCATCGTAAAAGCCGACCGCAAATTCAATCGCAGCGCGATCACTAACGGCTTGGCTCATGCCGATAACGGAGGGAATATGCTGGGCGATCGCATTTGCCTGAATCTCGGAGTAGCACCCATTTAACAACACACATTCCACTGTCTCTGCAAATAGCTCAAAGAGAGCGGCAAGCGCCTCACCGCTCACCAGCTTGCCATTCCCCTCACCATCTTCAAAAATAAGGCCATCTTCTCCAGAGCCATGCCCAGAGAAATGAATAATGTGCGGACTTACATCCAACAGCGCCCGCTGAATATCTCTAGGGCGCACAGCCCACCGCTGCTCTAGCTGAAACAAATCTCGCCGCTGCGACATTTTTAGCCCTTCAGCAATATCACGCACTTCTCGATCTAGCTTGAGCGGCGCAGTCCCTAATGGGTTAGCAGCAAGTACCAATATTGTTTTAACGGCATCGTCAGCGCCCATAGTGTGGTTAGCGTAAAATTAGCGGCTTCAGGTTAGTTAGCAGCTAGTTTAGTACAACCCGTTCTTTATTTATCGTTTCACCTGATTTTTTGTTGTTTATCTCGCACTTTCACTGAGTCAACTTGTTGCAAAAGCTACGACAGACTTACCGCTTAAAATGTCTCGTATTTACACGGAATCGCTTTGTTGCAAACGAGACCGATCCTTAAAGCATTGATGCAATTACCTGCCGATTTTGCAAACTTATCGGAGAGGCGATAGTGCGTTTCCCCATAGGGAGAAGGTGCTAAATAAAAGGATTCATTTAAGCTGTTTAAATACAGCCATACTAATCAGTCTGCTTAATCGGGCTGCCTGATCGGACAGCTAAGCTGCTTAGCATGCTCGCTAAACAGTAAGTTTTCACGATAGTCAATCGGGCAGTCAATCACAGCCGGAACATCTTGCGCTAAGGCGGCTTTGAGGGTTGGCAAAAAAGCGTCAGCCGAGTCTATGCGGTAGCCTTTCAGGCCCATGCTCTCAGCCAGTTTCACAAAGTCAGGATTGGTGAACTTAATAAAAGAAGACTCTTGATAGTAAGACTCCTGCTTCCACTCAATCAAGCCATACCCCCCATCATTAAAAATAATCGTGACGAAGGCGGTGCCCAAGCGGTGAGCCGTCTCTAATTCCTGATTGTTCATCATAAAGCCGCCATCTCCAGTAACAGCAACGACTTTGCGCTCAGGATAGACAAGCTTAGCCGCCACACAGCCAGGAATCGCAATGCCCATAGAGGCAAACCCATTGGAAATCAGACAGGTATTGGGTTCAGCGCAGTGATAGTGGCGGGCAATCCACATTTTATGTGCGCCCACATCAGAAATAACAATATCTTCGGGGTTGAGCGCTTGACGCAAATCGTAGAGGAGCTTTTGGGGCTTGATGGGGAACCCATCATCCTTGGCGTATTGCTCGTAGTTCTCTTGCATTTGGCTTCGCAGCTCCGCAAAGCGGCTCGGAAGCTGATGATTTTTTGGCGGCGTTCCGGCAGCAATGGAGTGCGTGCCGATGGCCTGAGTAATTTCGGTAAGGGCATCGGAAATATCACCCACAATCTCGACGGTGGGGACGTAGCTGCTGTCAATTTCAGCAGAGTTGGGAGAGATGTGAATAATGGAGAGATGGCCGTCAGGGTTCCATTTTTTAGGGCCGTATTCAATCAAATCGTAGCCGATGGAGATAATCAAATCGCTTTCTTCTAGGGCACAGGCAATGTAGTCACGCTGCTGCAACCCCACTGTCCAGAGCGATCGCTCATCGCGATAGTCCAGTACCCCTTTGGCCATAAAGGTATTCGTCACCGGAATATTCAGCGTCTGAGAAAATTTAGTAATGGCTTCGCTGGCGTGGTTACGAATGGCCCCATTCCCAACTAAAATCATTGGCCGGGTTGCATTAGCAATAGCGATCGCCGCCTGCTTTAGTTTGGCTTCAGAAGCCACAGGCACGGGCGGATGAACCACTTTCAATGGTTTGCCAGTTGCAGACATTTCTGCAATATTTTCTGGCAAATCAATATGAACGGCACCCGGCTGCTCGCTTTGCGCCACCTTAAATGCCTTGCGGACAATCTCCGGCGTGGTATCGGGCCGCACAATCTGTTTATTCCACTTTGTCACCGGATCAAACATAGCCACCAAATCGAGATATTGGTGAGATTCAATATGCATTCGATCGGTGCCCACTTGCCCGGTGATGGCAACCAGGGGAGCGCGATCTAGGTTGGCATCGGCGACCCCCGTCATCAGGTTAGTAGCGCCTGGGCCAAGCGTAGAAAGGCACACACCCGCTTTGCCCGTCAGCCGCCCATACACATCGGCCATAAAGGCCGCACCCTGTTCGTGGCGGGTAGTAATGAAGCGAATGGAAGAGTGCTTGAGCGCTTGGAGAAGCTGAAGATTTTCTTCGCCAGGGAGACCGAAGATATAGTCTACGCCTTCATTTTCAAGGCATTGGATGAGGAGTTCGGCGGTGTTCATTGTGGGATTAATTCATTGTGGAATTAGAAGAAGGGCAAAGGGTGGTGGCGTGGTGGCTATTTGAGCAAGCAGACTAACGGCTCCGCTCCGCCAACGAGAGGTGCTCGCTCATCGAGGGCTGAGCAGAACCAAAGGCCGGTTATTTAATCCAAACTGTTTTCGCATTCACAAATTCCATTAGGCCGTGGCGAGCCAGTTCTCTACCGTAGCCAGATTGTTTAATGCCCCCAAAAGGAAGCCGTGGGTCAGATTTTACAAGGCCGTTGATAAAGACCGCACCCGCATCCAACTGATTAATGAGCTGTTGTTGTTCTTTCTCATCGGTTGTCCATGCACTGGCCCCTAACCCAAAGTCTGTTGAATTGGCTAACGCGATCGCCTCATCTAGGGTCTGAACCCGAAACACCAACGCCACCGGCCCAAAAAATTCCTCATTATCCGCAGGCGTCCCCGGCGGAATCTCGGCCAAAATCGTAGGCGGATAAAAACTGCCGCCTTGCAGCGCAGCCGGTAGCTTTTGCCGCAGCGCTGCCGCATTGCCGCCCACTAGCGCCTTTGCCCCCCGTCGCAAGCAGGTTTGCACCAGGGAGTGCAGCTCCTTATAAATGCTCGGCGTTGCCAACGGGCCAATGTCAGTTTCTGCCGCCATCGGATCACCCACCTTCAGTGCCGCAAACTTTTCAACCAAACCGGCCTCAAACTTATCGGCAATATTACCCACCAGAATAAAGCGCTTGGCCGCGATACAAGATTGACCATTGTTAAGTAAGCGGGCCGTAGCAGCCGTGGCGATCGCCTCATCCAAATCTGCACTCGGCAGCACAATAAATGGATCGCTACCGCCCAGCTCCAGCACCGCTTTTTTAATATGCTTCGCTGCTGTAGCCGCCACCGCAGACCCTGCTGGGCCGCTACCGGTAAGGGTTACCGCTTTCACCCGCTTATCAACAATCACCGCCTCCACCTGGCTCGCTTCAATTAGCAGCGTTTGAAACATGCCGACAGGAAAACCCGCCTCAATAAAAAGCTCTGCCATCAGCAACGCCGACTGCGGCACATTAGAAGCATGTTTTAACAACACCGGGTTGCCCGTCATCAGGGCCGGAGCCGCCGCTCGAAACACCTGCCAAAAGGGATAGTTCCAGGGCATCACAGCCAGCAAAATGCCTAACGGAAAGAAGCGCACATAGCTTTTACTGGCATCGGTTTTGGCCGCTTCATCGCGTAAAAATCCCTCTGCTTCATCCGCATAGTAGCGACACACCCAAGCGCATTTTTCCACTTCAGCGATCGCACTCTTCAGGGGCTTCCCCATTTCCAGGGTCATCGTTTCCCCAAGCTCTGCTTTATTCATCAACAACAGATCAGCCGCCTGATGCATCCACTTTTTACGCTGGGCAAAAGATATATCGCTATAACGCTCAAAAGCAGACTGCGCCTTCTCCAGCGCCTGTTCTATCTGCGCAGGCGTAAAAGCTTCATAAGTTCTAAGCGTTTCACCTGTGGTTGGGCTAATGCTGGCAATCGTCATGGTTCCCCCTTGCCGTTTTCACTTAAAAAGTATCGGCTGGATTACTTCTAATGTCGCTTAAATACTTGGGAGTTGGATAGAAAAATGAGAGCTTCGTATAGATTGTTTACCTTTATAGAAAAGCGCCAAATCGCAGTCTTACCAGAAGTTTTCAACAAAAGACCTAGCCGAAAGGAACATATGCTGTCTAAAAAATCATTGCATTTCCAGCTTTCTCTCTCATATTGTGGCAACAATTGAGAAACAGAACTGAAAAGAGACTTAATTCGGAGGCTTGTATGCCTACGCTATTGACTGATGCGAGCCGCCGTTTAGAAAAAGCGGCTCGCTATGCGCCCATTTCCGACGATGCCACCGAACGGCTGAAATTTCCAAAAGCAAGCCTGAAAGTGGCCATTCCGGTACGCATGGATGACGGAGCGCTGCGGGTATTTGAAGGGTATCGGGTGCGCTACGACGATACGCGGGGGCCAACCAAAGGCGGCATTCGCTTTCATCCTCAGGTGAGCTTAGATGAAGTGCAGTCGCTGGCTTTTTGGATGACGTTTAAATGCGCGGCGGTGAATTTGCCGTTCGGCGGAGCAAAGGGCGGGATTACCTTGAACCCTAAAGAGCTGTCTAAGTTTGAGCTAGAGCGGTTAAGCCGGGGATATATCGATGCGATCGCGCCCTTTATCGGCCCAGATTTAGATATTCCCGCCCCAGATGTGTACACCAATCCGATGATTATGGGTTGGATGATGGATCAGTACAGCATTATCAAAGGGCGGCGATCGCCCGCCGTCATCACGGGCAAACCCGTCAGCATGGGCGGCAGCTTAGGGCGGGGCACGGCTACCGGCACAGGCGCATTCTTTGTACTGCAAACCATGATGAGCAAATTAGGCAAATCGCCTAACGAGCTAACGGTTGCCGTACAAGGCTTTGGCAATGCAGGCAGTGTGGTTGCACGGAATCTGTTTGAAGCGGGGTATAAAGTTGTTGCCGTCAGCGATTCTAAAGGCGGCATTTACAACAAAGCTGGATTAAACATTCCGGATGTACAACAGTTTAAGCAAACCCATCGTGAGATGAAAGATGTGTACTGCCACGATAGCGTTTGCAGCGTAGCTAGCACCAATACGCTGACGAATGAAGAGATTTTGACGTTAGATGTCGATATTCTTGTGCCAGCGGCGCTAGAGAATCAGATTACAGCGGAGAATGCGGACAAGATTAGAGCCAAGTATATTTTTGAAGTGGCCAATGGCCCAGTAACCGCCGATGCCGATGAAATTTTAGAAGGGAAAGGAATTGCTATTTTCCCCGATATTTTAGTCAATGCGGGCGGGGTGATGGTGAGTCATTTTGAATGGGTGCAGAACCGGAGCGGGCTGTATTGGAAGTTGGACAAAGTGGAAAAAGAATTGCGATCGCGCATTACCGAAGAAGCCGAAACTATCTGGCAAATCGCCCAAGCCCATAAAGCCAAAGGAGAACAAATCTCCTTTAGAACCGCGGCCTACATCCATGCCCTCAGCCGCATTGGCGAAGCCCTCAACGACCGAGGCACCCGCGATTACTATGTGCGCTAAAGTTAGCCGTTTGTGTTTTTGAACTGTATGAGTCCTTACTGTTTCTTAAATATAAAGATGTTATGTCAAGAAAAATTGGAGTTCTAGTCGTCCATGGCATTGGCTCACAAAAGCAAGGTGAAACGCTTCACAACTTATTGAAAGATATCGTCAAGCTCTATCCTGATGCGACTCTTCACGATAAGAACGAAAAACAGATTGAGCCGACTGTTATTCTCAATGAACGCTTAAGCCAAGCAGTATTGAAAGAGGGAAATTGGCAAGTTAGATTTTATGAAGTTCATTGGGCCTCTATTCTCGGCGGAGAAGCCGTTAAAGGGACTTACAGCAAATTTATTTTTGAAGAGACGACTTGGTTTCCATGGTTCAACTGGAACTATAAGGTCTTTCCAGCAAATGCATATAGCCGCTTATTAATTTATTGGCGAGTTTTACAGCTTTGGTTACTAGGCTGTAGC
>JBGCGG010000017.1:0-66565 GCA_045110585.1 Phormidesmis sp.
GAAAAAGAAACGGTAGAAAAAAAAGATAAGCCAGCTAACGAAAAGACAAGTGAGAAGGCCGGCGAGAAAAAAAACAAGGCAAAGAAAAACAAAGCTGAGAAAAGAAAGAAACTTAAAAAACTAGATAAAAAGCTTTACGAATCTGAGCTAGAAAAGCTTCAGAGAGAACTGGTGAAGCTTCAGTATTGGGTAAAAGACCAAGGATTAAAAGTTGTTGTTTTATTTGAAGGCAGAGATGCCGCTGGCAAAGGCGGTGCTATCAAGCGCATTTCAGAATGCCTAAACCCCAGAATTTGTCGGACAGTTGCCCTCGGAACGCCCACAGATAAGGAAAAAACGCAGTGGTACTTTCAGCGCTATGTGGCGCAGCTTCCCGCCGCAGGCGAAATTGTTCTTTTTGATCGCAGTTGGTACAACCGTGCAGGTGTAGAACGCGTCATGGGCTTTTGCACCCATCAGGAATACGTGGAATTCTTGCGCTCCTGCCCAGAATTTGAACATATGTTGCAGCGCTCCGGCATCATCTTGATTAAATACTGGTTCTCAGTGAGTGACGATGAACAAGAAAAGCGCTTTCAAGACCGCCTAAACGACCCCATTAAACGCTGGAAGCTCAGCCCAATGGACTTAGAAGCGCGGGCCAGATGGGTCGATTACTCCCGGGCAAAAGACGACATGTTCGCCGCCACCGATACCACCCGCTCCCCCTGGAACGTCGTCAAAGCCGACGATAAAAAACGCGCCCGCCTCAACTGCATTAGCCATTTGCTCAGCCAAGTGGAGTATGAAGACCTCACCCCACCACCACTAAAACTTCCCAAACGCCAGAAAAACAAAGACTACGAACGCCCACCCCTAGACATGCAAAACTTCGTTCCCAATAATTACTAAACATGGCCAAACAGTACCCTCACATCACAAAACCGCTGAATGACTTCATTGCCAATCAGAAAATTTTCTTTGTTGGTACGGCAGGCGCTGAGGGCAAAGTGAACGTGTCTCCAAAAGGGATGGATAGCTTGCGCGTGCTCACGCCAAACCGAGTTGCTTGGCTGAGCGTGACGGGTAGCGGCAATGAGAGCGCCGCCCACGTGCTAGAAAATGGCCGCATGACGGTGATGTTTTGCTCGTTTGAAGGTGCGCCCATGATTTTGCGCCTATATGGCAAGGCATCGGTTGTGTACCCGCGAGATGAACAGTGGGCGTCTTTGTTGGCACAGTTCGCACCGTTCCCTGGTACAAGACAACTATTTGATTTATCTGTAGATTTGGTGCAAACGTCTTGCGGTATGGCCGTACCACTGTACAACTATGCTCAAGACCGCGAGAGTTTGAACAACTGGGCCGATAAAAAAGGCCCCGATGGAATCGAGACCTACTGGAAAGAGAAAAATCAGGTGAGCTTAGATGGGCAACCCACGCAGATTTTCTCGAATTAGTGTTGGATTGTGGCTTAGTTTCTTATGCCGCTTTTGACTTAGTTTTTTGACTCAGGTTTTGACTTAGTTTTTTACTCAGCGTGAGTAGGATAGCGGCGGTATGATGGGGGGCTGCACAATCAGGGTGGCATCCGCTGAGTGTTGTAGCTTGTGATGGAAGGAAAGGCAGTCTTGCTTGAGTGATGCAAAGCAGTCGGGTAAGCGCATGGCCATTGCGATGATGGGCTGGGAATCTAGCTCATCGCCAAAGCCACCGCGTACCGATACTTTGAAGGTTTTGAGTTCTAGCAAAAAAGCGAGGGTGTCGGGGCGAATGACGCGATCGCGCCGATTGGGTAGCGGCACGGACATTTGCTGAAACAGCTTTTTTTGCCACTGATCGCCCGAGGGCATGTAGCCATCAATGTCGTTAGCAATGTGGCCAAACAGCCGTTCGGCACCCATGCACACCCCTTGCAAATTCACAGAAATGCCCGCCACCATCAAATCAAACGAGTCCATGTCCTCGTGATATTCAGCCAGAACATCGAGAAATTTGGTCACTTTCGTGACCGTCAAGCTGATTTTCTCTAGCTCATTCCAATTTTTATTAAACAGCGCTTGATAGTCCACAGTTAGGCATTCCCTTTGTGTTGATGCAAGGATGCCCACGTGTGCGGATCGAGATCACATCTTGTGAGAATCTACGGACGGATGGCCGCACCCCGCATCCCCATCTTGGTGGCTATCTATTTTGTGCGGCTATCTATTCTGTGCGGCCATCCATTCTGCGCGGCTACTTGCTAGCCGTTGTTGCGTACTCTCCGGTGAGCTTGCCCAACTGCTGCACCAGCAGGCTTAAGAACAAGCCCACATCTGTCACCACACCCGTAGACTCTACTGAACCGCGATCGCTCAGCTTAGTCACCACTGCCGGATTAATATCCACGCACACCATCTTCACGCCTGCCGGGGTCATGTTCCCCACCCCAATGGAGTGGAGCATCGTCGAGAGCATCAGAATCAGGTCTGCGCCTTCAATCAGGCGGGCATAGTCAGCCTGCGCTTTAATCAGGTTCATTTCCGTATCGGGTAAGGGGCCATCGTCGCGGATGGAGCCTGCCAGCGAAAAGGGCACGTTGTTTTTCACGCATTCGTACATAACGCCGCTAGTGAGCGCGCCTTGTTCCACGGTATTGGCAATGCTGCCGTACCGGCGAACCGTATTGATGGCCTTAAGGTGATGGCGATGGCCGCCCTGAACCGAAACGCCCCGTTTCATATCCATGCCGAGCGAGGTGCCCATCATGGATTGTTCAATGTCATGAACAGCGATCGCATTCCCGCCTAACAGAGCATGCACATAGCCGCCCTTAATCAGATTTTGTAAATGCTCACTGCCGCCCGTATGGATGACCACCGGCCCAGCGGTGACGACCACCTTGCCGCCCCGATCTCGAATACGCCGCAAGTCCCAGGCAATTTGCTCCACAACTAGCTCCACGCGCCGCTCACTAGAAACGCCCGCACCCATAAAGCTAAAGTCGTCTTTGCCTTTTTTCAGAGATGGCGCTGTGCGCAACGTATGGATGCCTTTGCTGCCCACCACCACTTTCTCGCCTACTTTAAGATCTCTCAGTAGCTTGCAGCGGGCCACCGCTCCTGTTTGAGGGTCTTCGCCTTCTGTAATCGCGATCGCCCCATCCATTCTCTGTCCTTCTATCCGATACCAATGATCCCCTAGCAAAACCTCTGTGGGATAGATGGTTGTAACGTAAAAATCATCAGGGGCCACGCCGTCTTGGGTCACGGCTGCTAACTGCGCTGGTGCAGTTTCCCGTGGCAAACTCACTGCCCCCAGGTCAATTAGCTGGCCCATGATGTCATCCATCACGTTCACATCGGGTGCGGTGACCTTCACTTCCGCTACAGAGGTATCTTGGCGCTGATTGCCTAAGTCAAAGTTCAGTACCTGGAAGCTGCCGCCGCCGCTCACAATCGTATCTAGCGTCCGATTCACCAAGCCTGAATCCAGCAAATGCCCTTCTAAATGAATCACCCGGCTCTGAATAGCAGAGGTTTTGGCAGCGGCCTGACGCGGCTCAACGACTTTTAGCGTCAGACACTTGGCTGCGCCGCCTGCTTTCAGAAATTCAGTCAGTGGCGTTTCTTCTACCGTAAAGCCCACATCATTGAGGCGCTGTCGTAAGCGATCGCTCGCTTTGTTCATCACCACCACGCGATCCACATTGACCGTATTGCAGGCAAAGTTAATCGCGTCTACTTCATCTAAGGCAATGCGCTTTTCTGCGGGCACCCGCATCTCAATCAACCGATTAGAATACGCATCAAATGCAGGTGGATAGTACATCAAATACCCATCTGTGAGCGGGCAAAAGCACGTATCTAAATGGTAAAAGCGATTGTCTACCAAGCGCAAAGAGACGACTTCCACATCTAGCCAGTCCGCTAGGTATGGATGAGAATCTAGCTCGGAGCGGAATCCGTAGCCTGCCCATAGCCATCCCCCAGCTCTATCTAGTAAGGCATCGCCTGCGCCTTCAAAAGGAAGACTTTTGGGCAGGGTATGTACCGTAAAGCCATTATCTTCAAACCATTTTTGGAAATGAGGTTCTTCTCCTTGGCGCTCAGGATGTAAAAAACGACTGAGAACAACTTGATCCCCGAGTACTAACCCTGCATTTGCGGCAAATACCATATCTGGCCAGCCCTTTTGAGGGGTCACTAGCTCAACGGTTGCGTGCTTTTTCAAAACCTCGTAAAGCTTGTTCCATTGTTCTTCTGCTAAGTCCCGAGAGGAGCGATGGATATTTCCCTCCATCCACGGATTAATCACGTAATCCACATCGTAATGATGAGGCGGGCACATCAGAATTCGCATGGCAGCAGTCATGAATGATCCTTTTGATTAGAGAAAAAGTGTTGAGAGTGTTGCGTTATCTTGCCGGTACAACAGCCGTTGTTGCAGAACTCTCTGCGGGTAGATTCCTCACTAAAGCCTCACTAAAGCTAGAGGAAATTGTAAATAGTAAACTTGACGAAACTCAAATCAGGAGCCTTACAACAGAACATATCAGACAACCTTATTCAACAGAATATTTATTGATTCAGATATGTTCCCTACGTGCTTAAGTTGCCTCTGTTAGGTTGGCTTTGTTGGATGGCTACGTTTAGATGGTTACGTTGAATAGCCGGAACCGTAATATACAGCAGAGCCTGTAACCTCTGAACGTGTAACTTCCGAGCTAAAGTAGGCGTTTTTTCCTTGATTAAATGCTTCTCAAAGTAGCTAATAGTAAAGCAATGCCTTGGTTTGAGTATCTCCCGGAAGAGGTAGGCGTTATGTTAGGAAATCATCATTTACAGGCTTATTCAGTAAGAAATACGTGATGTAGAATACTGAAGTCGCTCAGAAGGATACTTAACTTCTCACACTTCATAGATAGCCCTACTCGCCTTAGCCTATCCGCTAAGAAATCAAAATATGACCGCAGAGAGAGCCTATTTTGGGGTTATATCAGCATCATAATCTCGCTGTTATTGGAAAACAGTGGGTGCATAAAAGATGCATAAAAATAGTCGATGCATAAAAACAACAGTTGTCTCTTCGCTCTCTATTTGTTTGCTAACCGATAAACAGATATTGACGTGAGTAGCGTGAAATTGAAAAAATAACCTATTGACAAGCTAGGGCAAATGCTTGAAAAGCTTTCATTGAGTTAGCTCAGCTTGTGATATCCGTGAATCCTTTAATAAATATTTAAAAGCCCAGCGAATCTCAACTCAGATTGCCTGGCCAATGGCTGCAACCCTTATATTGCATGCCTCCTCTCAAGCATGCATAGGTTTCACCTATGTGATTAATCAGCATCTAATATCAATGGCAACCTGATGAGCTATTAACCTTAGGTAGGGGGAATGAAACCGTAGCTTTTTTAACAGAAATATCTCAGGCATTGTGGATCGTGTTAGGGCGATCGCCTTGCCCTTTGGCCACCATTATCGTTCCAAGGACATCACCATGCTAAAGGAAGCCCGTCAGTACTCTCTCAGTGCTATTCAGGACGAAGTGAGAGCGCTAGTCACCCAAGGCCGTGTCGGTAGACAAAGCCAAATATATTCGCTGGCTCGCTACTTTGAAGATATGGAGTGGCGTCAGGTTGAAAAGATTTTAAGCAGCCATGAGTACTTGCTCAGAGATTACGTGTGCGATCTCATTGGTCGAGAGTCTTGGGTTAGCGACTAAGCGTTCGATAAGCATTTGTGTGGTGGGTGCCTGCCGCACCCGAGTGAGCCAGCGCTTGAGTACGGTTAGGTGTCAGCGTTTGAGTTTGCTGACTCCTGATTGGGCTGATGCTTGACTGGGCTGATATCTGAATGAACTGATCTCTGAATGAGCTGATGCTTCAGTTCTCGCTGAGCGCTCAGGGTTAGGCCCTGGTGAAACTGAATCCATACATTTGAGCAACTGGATAGGGAAACTCATAGTGTTGTTTCACTAGTGTGGTCTTGCCTGAGTGCTTCTGCTGAATGTTTTGGACGCTGGTGGATATCTGAAGTACTGGCTGACATCCGAATGTCTTCCGATGCCCATTAGCTTTTGTGACCTTTTTGGGATTAACTTTTGAACGACTGAGGGCGCATGAAGATTATTTCTTCATGCGCCCTATTGTCTGTCTTAATACATTTGCCTTAATCGTTAGATGCTGTAGGCATGATGCTTTAGGCGTTAGACGTGATAAAGAGGCTTAGGTGTAGGCATCTCCTTTCATGGGGGGTTTGTCCATGTTCGCGTTACCCACCATGTAAGTAATGGCCTGCGGGTCATCTACTCTTTGAGAAGCGCGTCTAACTTCAAAGCCAATGACCTTACCATCTTCGTCGTAGTCGAGGATGATGCCTGGTGATATCTGTGCAGTCTCTTCAATTGTCGTTTTGTTAAATGATATCTGCAAAATGTCTCGGTCTGGATCGTAGACGAGTTTCATAAGCGCTTTAGGGCAAGGCTCCTACAGATGGATGCATAATAGGTTTCCCTAATTATATTGTGCTTTGTGGACATGCCCCCTGAAGGGCAGAAAACTATTCTGTTGGGCTGTATGGTTAGTACAGAGATTTGAGCATAGCGTCTTGACTCCACAAGACTTGCGCTTTGTTTCTACCCCTGGTTGAGCTTTTTGTATGGTAAGGACCCTTCTCCATCGTTATGTCTAGCGCCTCTATCCGGCCTATCGGCGTCTATTTTCTTTCTGGGCTAGCGGTTGTTTCAGCAGCAGTGCCGCGCTTATTCGCGATCGATACGATTCGCGGGTACCTCGTAGAAATTAATCCCAAAACAAACAACACAACCGTGTTGAACCCGTATCAGGTGGCGGAGTGGATTGGGGCTATGGGGATTGCGGTCTCTCAAGATTCTTCTGCGCAAGAATCTACGGCGCAAGAATCTACGGCGCAAGATTCTACGGTTCCAGACGCTGATATTACGGTTTGGTTTACGAGAGGCGTGTCTGTATTTAAGGCTCCGTTGAATTTACTAGACTTGGATCCGACGGCTGCGGACAAGATGCTTGAAGCAGCGAGCGAAGAGTCTTTGCTAGAAAATTCTTCTGTTGTTGAGTTATTTGTCAAGCTGCCTGACCTTGCTGACGGGATTGCCGTTGGCGACTCACGGGTGTACGTGAGCTGCCAAAAGTCAGAACGTATATATGTGTATGATCGGCAGAGCGGGACGCTATTGGATACGCTGCCTCAGCCTGGGGTGGGCTTGGAAAATATGACACTTGCTCAGGATGCTCTCTGGGTTTGCGATCGCACTGAACAAACCGTTTACTGCCTAGATGCAACAACTGGCGAGATTCGCTACAGCGCCCTGACCCCCTTTGAGTCTCCCACCGGGATTGTTTTTTATCCTGATGCCGATGGTCAATCAACGTGCTACGTGTCTTATGCCAGTGAAGAAGCTTACATTCGAGACGATCCGAATTCAGAAGATCCTCATCAGCTGACGTTTCGCGATCGCACCTTTATCCATCCGCTCCACATTCACCACAGCGCTGAGCAGCACTACACCCTTTCCAACGGCTACCTCACCGAAATCTCCTACGTGGAAGAACTCCACCCCTTAGAAGACGTTCCCATTCTCAAAAACATAGAGTGGCGCATGGCCCTCCCTGCTGATACGCCCCGCCAACGCGTTTGCAGCGTTAAACCCATCGGCCATCCCTTCACCGAAGAAATTCAAGAAGGCCAGCGCGTTGCTGTTTTCCGGTTTGATGAACTAACCCCTTACCAAGCTGGACTGGTGGGATGGAAAGCCACCGTTGAAATGTACGGTATCAAATATGCCCTTACCCCTAAAGATGTAGAGGCTGCCCCTGCTTTATCAGAAGACTTTCAGCAGCGATACTTGGTAGACGACGACGAACTGATGATGGATA
Organism: Phormidesmis sp.; assembly: GCA_045110585.1. Classification (GTDB taxonomy): domain Bacteria; phylum Cyanobacteriota; class Cyanobacteriia; order Phormidesmidales; family Phormidesmidaceae; genus Phormidesmis. The sequence continues at coordinate 7,877 of JBGCGG010000017.1, forward strand.
CCGAAACCGTCATTGCCGCTGCCAAAGAAGCGGTAGGGTCTGAAACTAACATTCTTCGTAAAGCACTGCGCATTCGTAACTATGTGTATGATCGGCTCTCCTATGGCATTCAGCCTAAAATTGACACGCCCGATGTGGCCCTCTCTCGTGGCGTGGGTTCCTGTGGTGAATACGTGGGTGTGCTCTTGGCGCTGTTTCGGCTAAATGGCATTGCTTGCCGCACCATTGGCCGCTACAAATGCCCGCAAAAATCTGAATTGCGTCACATTCCGCTCCAGCCAGATTACAATCACGTTTGGCTAGAGTTTTATATTCCGGGTATAGGCTGGTTGCCCATGGAATCTAACGTTGATGATGTGAGAGATAGAGGCCCTTACCCTAATCGCTTTTTCATGGGGTTGGCTTGGTACCACACCGAGCTAGGTAAAGGTATCTCCTTTGGCAAATTAAAAGCCGACAATCGCCCTGAAAGATTCTCGGTGAGCGATTTAGCCATCAATCACATTCGCTTTACAATCCTGGATGAACTCAACCCAGAAAATGACGCTGCAAACTAGGCTACGGCTACTGCACACCAGTCTTTAGGCTGCGCACAGAAGGGCTGTGCGTCATGAGTATTTCTGTCAAAACAACACTCTCCTTATCCATGTCGAATTCTTACTCTCTGATTATCCACGGTGGTGCAGGTGCACTCGAAGATCTTAAATATGAAGCAGATGCAACAGAATTTAAAGAAAACGTGCTTGAAATCCTTGAGATGGGGCGGCAACGTTTGGAAAAAGGAGATTCTGCTTTGGATGTTGTTGAATTCTGTGTGAATTTATTAGAAGATAATCCGCTCTACAATGCTGGTAAAGGCTCTGTTCTCAATGAAAATGGACAGGTGGAAATGGATGCGGCCTTAATGAATGGCCATGATCTCAAGGCCGGGGCTGTGACCTGTGTGAAGAACATTAAAAACCCCATATCCTTGGCTCGTCAGGTGTTGGAGCAAGGCGATCATGTGATGTTGGCAGGCGAAGGCGCACAGGAATTTGCTAAGTACTGCAATGCGGCTCAATGCCCCGATGATTATTTTATTACGCCTGCGAGAGTGAAGCAGCTAGAAGAAGCTAAGGCGGCGGGGCGGATGACGCTCGATCATGAGAAGATTAAGCCGTCTCAGAAATTAGGCACGGTTGGCGCAGTTGCCCAAGATATTCACGGCAATTTGGCAGCGGCAACTTCCACAGGCGGGCTAGTGAATAAGCGCTGGGGCCGCGTGGGTGATACGCCTGTGGTGGGTGCGGGCGTCTTTGCCGATAACGAAACCTGCGGCGTTTCAGCGACTGGCTATGGAGAACAGTTTTTGCGCACTGTGTTCTCTAAAACAGTGTCTGACTTTGTTCAATTCAAGGGCATGAGCGCGGCTGAGGCTGCCAAGGCGGGCGTACAGTACCTGGTCGATAAGGTGAATGGTGAAGGCGGGGTGATTGTTATTGATGCCCAAGGCCGCTGCGCAGCGGCCCAATCTACATCTGGCCTGATTCATGGCTGGATAGAATCTGGCGGGGAAGCTGTTTGTAAGCTGGGCTAATTTGAAGTTTTTTAGTGCTTGAAATGCTTTTTATCTTGAATTGCTTTTTATGGTGAAGTGCTTTTCATTGCTCGTACAGCTCCAGCGGTAGCCCGTCAGGGTCTTGAAAAAAGGTAAATCGCTTGCCTGTCAGTTCATCTGTCCGAATCGGTTCTGTGGCGACTCCGGCGCTATTGAGTGTTTTAATTTGGCGCTCTAAATTCGCCACTGCAAAGGCTAGGTGTCTTAGCCCCTGCGCTTCTGGGTAGCTAGGACGCTTAGGGGCCTTAGGAAAAGAGAACAGCTCAATTTGTCCCTGCTCGCCTACTCTTAAATCCAATTTGTAAGAATCTCTTTCGGTTCTGTAGGTTTCTTCGATAATTTCAAAGCCGAGAATTTGGGTGTAGAAGTGTTTGGACTGGGGGTAGTTGGAACAGATGATGGCGATGTGGTGAATGGCGTTAATCATAGCGGCTATTCGGTTCAGGCTGACGTGACTCTAGCTAGCGATTAGTTTATTGTTGCATTAAGCGATGTGGACGTATCCCCTGTAGATGACGTATTAAGGTGGCGCGTCAAATAAGATGATGCTTGGAATAGACGATGCCTGGAATAGATAATGCTTGAAATAGATAATGCTTGAAATAAATGATGTCTCAAATAGAATAGGAGCGCGTGGATGAAGGTTGCCATTATTGGCTGTGGGTATGTAGGAACGGCGGTGGCCCAGCAGTGGAAAGCGCAGGGGCTAGATGTGCTGGCAACCACAACTCAAGAAGCGCGGGTAGAAGAACTCAGCGTGATCGCGTCAAAAGTAGAGGTATTGGTGGGTACTGATCGCGATCGCCTCCAAGCTGCTTTAAGCGATCGCGAAGCCGTGCTCCTTTGCGTTTCCTCTAGGCGAGGTGCCAACTATTCAGATACTTACCTCAGCACGGCTCAAACCATTGCTGAAGTGCTGCCACACACGCCTGTAGCGCAGCTTATCTACACCAGTAGTTGTTCCATTTATGGTCAGCACCACGGCGCGTGGGTAACAGAACAAATGCCCCCAAAGCCCATTACCGATAACGGCAAAATTATTGAACAAACGGAAGAGACGCTGCTGAGTGCCACCACACCCCAGCAAAAAGTGTGCGTGCTGCGGTTGGGCGGCATTTATGGCCCAGAGAGAACCCTAGAGCGAATATATAGCCGAGCTGCGGGGACAACGCGCCCTGGCAAAGGTGAAGAGGGCACGAACTGGGTGCATCTGAGTGATATTGTGCGAGGCATTGAGTGGGCCAGGGCGCATCAGCTATCGGGGCTGTATAACCTGGTGCAAGATGAGGTACCTACGGTGAGAGCATTAATTGATGAGGTGTGCGATCGCCATAACCTCGCGCCTGTCACCTGGGATGAAACTCAACCCAGCACTCGCAAAAACGTTCGTGTTTCTAACGCCAAAATCAAAGGCACAGGCTTTGACTTTGTTCATCCTGCGTTTTATCCGTAAAAATTCCAGTGATTGCTTTGCTCTGCGATGAAACCGCACACATCGATGGACGTAATGTTGACGTCGTTGCTGTCTTGGTCTGTTCAGATAAAGGCGATGCAAACGATGTATCAAGTTTGATGCGTTCTGTAATTTTCCAGAACTTTTTTTAGGGCAGCTGTGCCAAGATCGAACGTAGAAGCTCACTCAATTATCTAGCGAGGCGCTACGAAAAATCATGACTTCTTCCGCATCTAGTGCTGCTCGATTTCGCCCAGCGACTGATTTCCCAAAGGAGGTTGGACTACTGGAGCGTGATCAATTAGATGCCTTGTACGTAGAGATGCGGGCCTGCCTAATTTTCACCAATCGCAGCCGTGGTCAGCTCATTCGTCGTAATACTGAGCACAAAGAAAAAGCACTGGCCTTGCGCTCACGTATAGACACGCTGCAAGGCTTAATCAGCCAATTACAGATGCAAAAGCAAAGTCAGCTCCAGGAACGAGAAAGCTTGATCCATCAGCTGGCCGGTGAAATGGAAGAGATGAGCAGTCAGCTCAATACCTTGTCTCAAGCCTTTGATGTTGTTGGTGATCTGGAACCCGAAGCGCAACCGCAATGGGGTCGAATGTTGTTGCCTAGTCGCATTATGCAACTATTATCGGCAGTCAAGTCGTTGATGCAATGGTGGCGAACGCAGGACAAGAGCGACTTTGAAGATCGCACTCATCCTGTTGAGCTAGCCGGTGATGTAGATGAGCAAGATAGACTCGATCATCCAGAACGATATACTGACCAGGCTTCTATCAACCGCTCTCTTTTAGATCGTTAATTTAGAACGTAAAAATGTGCCACTAATATCGTGTCACCAATATCTAAAAGGGGAATGTATCTTGGGCAAGCAAAAAATTGATCGGCTGCTGGCACAGCTTAAGGATAATCATCAACGAGATATTCAAACCGATGCTGCTATTTTTGCCGTAGCGCAAGGCACGGTAAATGAGCTGGCAAAGAGAGCGCAAGAGCGCGCGATTGATGATGCTGAAGCGCTCGTACCACTTCAGCTCACCAAGGATGATTTAATTGCGCAATACGGTAACTACAATGCTTGTCGCCGAGCTGCAAAGAAGGCTGGCATTGTCTTTAGCCGCTCTCCTCGTTGGACCCAGCTGGTAGCAGCATTTAACTATGTAGATGCCTGCCAAACCTGTGTCACTAACTATCTGGCTCAAAATCCCAACTCAGCCTTAGAAGGTGTGAGGCTGACGCTAACGCTATAGCTTTTCCGTTCTGCTTACTCCCGCAGTTGTGGCTCCTTGCCGTTGTGGCTCCTTGCCGTTGCGGCTACTTGGAGTCGCGGGTACTGACTCCGCTTACTCCGGTAGTCGGTACACATCTGCAAACAGTGATTTCTGCGTAGGGCGTCGTGTTTGGCTCGGCGCATCATGCACAATCATTAAAGCTTCGTTGTAGCCCAGGCAGGGCATCAGCGTAATGCCTTCTGCTTTGTCTACGCCTTGTGCGGCAGGCAACTCAAACAACATGCTCAGGCCAGCTTGCTCCTGGCTCCAGATGCTGTCTTGGCTGTGTGCGACCAAATCCTTGAGCTGAAACACCTGCATCGCCCCTGCAAGCTCCATAGTAGGCCCGGCCAAAATAATCAAATGCTCTCCCTGCAAGCAAAGATCGCGCACGCCTAATCCATTTAGATCCACAAAGTGCTTTCTGTACACTTCACCTTTGTCTCCCAGCGGCTTCAGCGATAGCGTTTCTGGTTCACGTTCGTCTATCTCCAGCTCTAAAATAACCGCCCACCCTCTCAGTACAGGCCCACGCAATCCTAAATAAACCGTGTTGCCTCGAACCGCGAGTCCTTCAATGTCTAGCCCATTGTCTTTTGAAGGGATGTTGGCGGTGACAAAAGGGCCCAAGTGTTTGTCTTGTTCAAGGGCTGTCATCAGCGGATTGCGATCGCCGCTCTTTTTTAAGGCTGCTGCTGTGAGCGTTGTTTTCTTGTTGTTAGATACTGGGTAAGACCTTACAGGTTGTCCATTGCGGATAGGGACTCTGGCCAGCAGGTATCGATTGCTCTCCGCTTCAATGGTAGAGAGTGCGCGCAGATCTTTTTTCCGCTTTTTTCCTTTGGGCTTTTTTCGTTTTGTACTGTGGGAGCCAACTAACCACAAATACCCTTCTGAGTAGGCCATGCCTTCAATGTCTATTTCAGAGGATGCGTCAAAGAGTTTGACAAAGTCATTGGCTTGAAAGCGTTCATGTTCGCCGTAGATGCCTGGCGCGGTTTCTGATAGGCGTTCGATAATGCGCAGTTCGTCTGAACCTACCCATAGGCTCCCGTCTGGGGTGCGGGCGATCGCTGAAATTTGCTCAATTAAATCCTTAGACTGGCTATCAAATTCCAGCAAAACTCGACTCAGCAAAAAGCCATCTGGCATCGTTCGTTTATCTCTTTCAGGTAAGTGGTGTCATGTTATCGGTACGCGTTACGTTTGGGGCGGTGATTTTTTCAATCGCCACCTTCTAACCGCTTCTTCTCAATTATTTTAATTTCTTCTCAATCATTTTAATGCCGTGACCGAATTGAGCCAGATTGAGCCAGAACGCTATGAATCTACGCCTTCAATGGGGGCAAAGCCCTGCCGCTGAACATTTTCAGTGACGGTGCGTGGGTCGAGGAACTGTAAGAGGTAGTCAGGGCCGCCTGCTTTAGAGCCGACGCCAGAGAGCTTGAAGCCGCCAAAGGGCTGTCGAGCAACAATTGCACCTGTGATAGTGCGGTTGATGTAGAGGTTGCCCACTTCAAAATCTTCGTAGGCTTGGTCTATGTGGGACGGGGTACGGGAAAAGAGGCCGCCTGTGAGGGCAAAGTTAGTGCCGTTGGCAATCGTGAGGGCTTCGCCAAAGTCCTGTGCTTTGAGCACAGAGAGAACGGGGCCAAAGATTTCTTCCTGTGCAATCACGCCGTCAGGTTTCACATCTGTGAAAATCACTGGCCCCACAAAGTAACCTTTCTCCGGTGTGTTCATTTCCAGTGCTAAGGTCGCTTCTTCCTTGCCCTTGGCAATGTATTCCTTAATTTTCTGCTGCGCTGCGCCATCAATCACTGGCCCCACCCGAGTGGCGGGATCTTTCGCAATGCCCACATTCAAAGACTGGGTTGCTTCTATCAGCCGATTCACAAATGTTTCGTAAATGGATTCAACAACAATTACCCGAGAACAGGCCGAACACTTTTGTCCGCTGTAGCCAAAGGCTGAATACACCACGCCTTGCACCGCCTGATCCAAATCAGCACTTTCATCCACAATGATGGCGTTTTTGCCGCCCATTTCTGCCACCACGCGCTTCAGGTGCTTTTGCCCTGGCTGCAAAATAGCCGCGTCCGCATAGATTTGACAGCCCACCTCCTGTGACCCTGTGAACACAATCATGTTGGTGTCTTTGTGTTTCACTAAATGATTGCCCACAGTGGAGCCTTTTCCGGGCAAATATTGAAAGACGCCTTTAGGGATGCCTGCTTCTATTAATATTTCAGAGAGCTTAGCGGCGATAACAGAGGTAACTGCTGCTGGTTTGAACAGAACGCAGTTGCCTGTGACGAGTGCTGCGACGGTCATGCCGGTGGGAATGGCGAGGGGAAAATTCCAGGGCGAAATCACCAGGATGATGCCCTTGGCGCGGTAGAAATAGCGATCGCTCTCCCCGGCCACATCATAAATAATCTCTTTATCTAGCCGTTCCATTTCAGCCGCATAGTACCGGCAAAAATCAACGGCTTCAGAGACTTCTGCATCGGCCTGTTGAAGCGGCTTGCCGCCTTCAAACACCATCCAAGCATTCAGCTCATGGCGACGTGCGGCTATTAGTTCCCCCGCTTTGCGAATGATGTCAGCGCGCTCGGTTGCGGGCGTTTTTTGCCAAGCTTTAAATGCAACCTTTGCAGCCGCAACGGCCTTATCCGCTTGCTCTATGCTGATTTGTCCTACAGATCCAACAATCTCGTCGGGGTCGCAGGGGTTTACAGAGTCTATGGTGGCGGTGGTTTCAACGGGTTCACCATTGATGATGGGGCGATACTTTTGGCCCAGCTGATTTTGAACAGATTTAAGCTGAGCATTCGCGTCGTTGCGGAGGGCCGCGATCGCATAATCTGTATCTTCGGCCAAATCAATGCGAGTCACGCCTGTTTCATCTGTGGCGATAGGCGTTGGCAGCACGGCTTCTCCATCGCGATCGCCCTCTCCCCATTCGGGGATAGCCAGCAGTTCTTCAGCGGGCCTTTCTTCTAAGCTTTGACGCAAGAAAGAGCTATTGGCCGTATTTTCTAGCAAGCGCCGAATTAGGTAGGCCATGCCTGGAATGAGATCGCCATAAGGGCAATAAACCCTCACTCGGTAGCCTTGTTTCACGAGGGCTGTTGCGATGGTATCGGCCATGCCGTACAGCACTTGAAATTCTACGTTTCGTTCCGGAATGTTCAGGGCTTTTGTAATCGCGAGTGCGTGCGCTTGCGATCGCACATTATGGCTGCCAATGGCCGCGTACAAGTGCGCGTGATTTTCTAGCAGTAGCCGTGTCATCCGCTCAAAGTTGGCATCGGTTGAGCTTTTGTGGTTATAAACCGGCGTTGGCCAATGGTTTTGCCGTGCCGTGATGGTTTCTTGATCCCAATATGCGCCTTTCACTAAGCGCACGGTGAGCGGTGTGCCTCTCTCTTTTACCCACTCAATTAAATCTTTTAAGTCCTGATAGCTATCTCGTAAATACGCCTGTAGCGTCATGCCAATGTCGCTACGACTTCGGAACTCGTCTTCCATCAGTAGCTTTTTCAGGGCGGCTAAGGTGGCGTTTTTATAGCGATACTGTTCCATATCGAAGTGAACAGCGGTGCCTAGTTCTTTTGCGCGGCGCAGCAGCGTTCGAATATGGGCGCTCACTTTTTCTTCGGAACCGTCCACATCTAACGGATCGAACTGAGAGTAAAAGGCGGTGAGCTTCATGGTGACCTGCACTTTTGGCAGGGCTTCACCGTCTGCAACGTCCACTTGCGAAACGGTTTTCCAATTCTTGGCCGCTGCTGTGAGCTGCTCCATCAGATGCAAATACTGATCGAGATAAGCCTGCGCTTCAGCTTCTGTGACGACGGCTTCTCCGAGTAAGTCCATGGTAAAGGTCATGGACTGTTTGCGAATGCGCTCAATGCTTTTCAGCGCCTGGGTTAAGTTCTCTCCAGAAACGTATTTACGGGCTAACGTTTCAACCGCGCCGGAAAGCGTTGTGGCGGCCACACCCGCAGGCATAGAGGTTGGCTCCGCAAAGTTCAACAGCTTTTTTAGTGCTTGCGGCACTTCCACACTGTCATCTCCTAAGTATTCTTGGAGGTGAGCTGCAATTTCAGGCTTAGAAGTGAGGGCAGGCAAACAGTCGATTAAGCGAAACATCTGCACCCGCAGGCCCGGATTCTCCATGGTCCAGCCCAGGAGTTTGTCATCCCATTTGAGCTGATCTTTCACTTTAGAGAAGAGCGATCGCTTGCCCCGGCTATCGTCTAAAAGCTGCCGCGCAATTTTTTGAGTTTGTGGCTCGTAGTCCATTGTTGCTCTGTTCATGGGTGCGCCGTCAGCCGCTGCTGAATTCATCGGACGAGACGTATTGATAACCACGCAAAAGTCTCCTAACTTTTCAGTTAATACTCATCAAACTACAAAGCCCAATCGGAAGAGACAACCTACACAATGGCAGGCTGTCCTACTTTAGATTGCTCTCATCAAAACTGGATAAATTGAGGTTAAGGCGCTGTGCTATTTAACTCATTTGCTGAAGCGGTGGCCGTCGAAGGCGCAGCCGCAACAGCGGTTTCTGGAACACTTCCACCGATGGGCTTATTCGGAAATGCCATGCCTTTAGGTGAAAATATAATGGGTTCTTCAGTTTCTGAAACCGTTTCCAGAATTGGATTGCGCGCTTTAATTAGCTCAATCGCGAGACTGACGCTTTCAGGCAAAATCACCACAAGACCGCCCTTCGGTGCATTGTCTAACGCCTCATTTATCGCGTCGGCTTCATTTAAGCGAGTTTTATAAGGAATTGGCTCGCTGCCTTCTAACGCAATGGGAGCCTCGGTTGCCCCTGTTGTCGGCTGCGATTTTGATTTGCCTTTCGCTGTGCCTTGTGCTGCGCTAGATAGACCCTGGCATAAGCCTTGGATAATGAGCTTGGCGACCGCGCCACTGTCTCGTCCGCGTTTGTCGTCATCTTCTTTAATGATCACCTGATCAAAAATTTGCGCTGAGAGCGCACCCAGTTCGATCATATCTTCGTTACGGCGATCTCCCGGAGCGCCAATCACACCCAAAGATTCACCGTCCCAGTTTTTCACAAAGCTGCCGACCGCTGCGTATCCGGCTGGATTGTGCGCGTAGTCTACCAGCGCGTGGAACTCGCCCATATTGAACAAATTCATCCGGCCTGGAATCTGTTGATCAGAAGCCCTAAAGGTTTTAAGGGCCGTGCTGATTTGTTCTATTTTGATGCCTCTGACAAAGCCCACTAAACTCGCGGCTAGGGCATTGGCAATCATAAATGGCGCTTTGCCGCCCATGGTGAGGGGCACATTCTCCGCCTTCTCAATTCTTAGCAGCCAGTCGCGCTGCAAAATGGCCAAATAGCCGTCTTGGTAAACGGCGGCAACGCCCCCGTTTTGAACGTGCGATCGCACCAGCGGATTATCAGGGTTCATTGAGAAATAAGCCACTTTTCCCTTCACTCGCTTGGCCATGGCGACAACTCGTTCATCGTCCGCATTCAGCACCACATGCCCACGAGAATGGACGGCTTCTGCTACGACAGCTTTAAGCTTGGCGAGCTGATCGATGGTATTGATATCGCCGAGCCCTAAATGGTCGGCGGCGACGTTCAGCACCACGCCCACGTCACAGTGTCTGAAGGCCAATCCCGAGCGCAGCATGCCGCCCCGTGCGGTTTCTAGCACCGCCATCTCCACGGTCGGATCTTGCAAGATCATACGGGCGCTTTGGGGGCCGGTGGTGTCGCCTTTTTCAACTAAGCGATCGCCTAAATAAATGCCATCTGTCGTCGTAAAGCCCACCACGTCATATACCTGGCGGAAAATATGCGCAGTGAGTCGAGTGGTGGTGGTCTTGCCGTTGGTGCCCGTAATGGCCACAATCGGAATCCGGGTAGGCTCCTCCGGCGGCATCAACATATCTAAAATAGGCGCAGCTACATTGCGCGGTACGCCAACGCTTGGCGAAACGTGCATCCGCAGCCCGGGCGCAGCATTTACTTCCACAATGACGCTGTTAGTGGCCTTCATGGGCTGTGAAATATCAGAGGTCACCACGTCAATGCCTGCCACGTCTAGGCCAATGATGCGAGACGCCCGCTCCGCAATCCACTTGGTTTCTGGATGAATCTCATCAGTGCGATCTATGGCGATACCACCTGTGCTGAGGTTAGCGGTTTCACGCAAATAGCAAACCTGTTCTGCTGCGAGCACAGTATCTAGCTCATATCCCTGCGCCGCGATTACCCGATCCGTCGTCGTATCGAGCTTAATCTGGGTCAAGATGTTGTCATGCCCTTCGCCTCGTCGCGGATCTTTATTAACCTTCGCTACCAGCGCTTCAATCGTATCTTCGCCATTGCCTATCACATGCGCCGGTACTCGTTCGGCCACCGCGACGACCTTATGATCGACCACTAATATTCTGTGATCACGGCCCCGGTAGTAATGCTCAACAATCACCCCATCTGATACCATCCGCGCTTTATCGTAAGCGTCTTCGGCATCTTCCCAGTTCTCAATCTCCAGCGTGATCCCACGCCCGTGGTTGCCATCTAATGGCTTAATCACAATCGGATAGCCGCCGAGATAGTCCAGGGCATCTTCCAATTCACGCAAAGAGTACACCACGCTCCCTTTCGGCACGGGAATGCCTGCATTGTCTAATATTCGCTTGGTGCTTTCTTTATCACAGGCCAGCTCCACACCCAAAATGTTGCTGTGGCCAGTGAGTGATGCCTGCACGCGCTTTTGATATTTGCCATAGCCAAACTGAATAAGCTTTCGCACCTCTAATTCAAACCAAGGAATTTTGCGGGCTTCGGCTTCTCTCACCAGCGCTTCTGTGCTGGGGCCTAATGCCGCCGATGCTTTCAGCTCTCTAAGATCACTCAAATCCTGTTCGAGTTCTTCGTTCGGGTACTCACCCGTCTCCACAATGCTTTGACACAGTCGCAGTGCCGCTCTCGCTGCGTAGCGTCCAGCTTGCTCGTTTTCATATTCAAAAACAACCTGATAGACCCCTGGCTCTGCGGTTTCACGCGTCCGACCGAATCCAACCTCCATCCCCGCGAGCGACTGCAACTCCAAGGCGATATGTTCCATAATGTGGCCCATCATGGTGCCTTCTTGAAGCCGTTCCAAAAATCCGCCCCGCCGCCCTGGCGAGCAAAAATGCTCGATTAAGCTCGGCAGGGCCGCAATCAGCCCCTCATAGAAACCAGGGATTTGATTAGAAGGCTTCTCAGCGAGATCCTCCAGGTCCAAGCGAGCGATAATTAACTGGGTATATCCAATACTCCAGTAGTTAGGGCCACGAAGCGTTTGAGTCTTTAGAATTCTCATAGGATTGTGAGGCGGAAGTCTGTTGCCAGTGAGCGTGGTACAACGATGAATGGTTAATCAGAGAACTGTGATACCTAGAAGATGCCTAGAACTGCGATTCCAAGAACTTTCGATGCTAGACGTGACGAGTGAGATGTTGTGGTTTTGCTTGACTAATCTTGCTGCACTAGTCTTGCTGAACCAGTTTTGAGTGACGTTGCCAAATCAGGTTTCCCAAATATATACCTTTTCTTTTCCCTAGACTTAGCCCTTCTAGTTGATCTTGTTAAGCTGAACTGTGGACTATCACTTACTGCTTTCATAAGCAACAAGTGACGGATTAAAATCGCTTATGAAAAGAATGAGGGTATTGCACATATTGTCCAAAACCTGTCTGATAAACGCTGATCTTGACCGTTTTCAAGTGTAAATAGCCAACTGAATAGCATGATGCTTAGAGAAGGTATGAGCTGCATTTAAACCGTTGTTTTATGCCTTATTTATGTTCAGTAAATAAGGCGGTGAAAAAGCGATTCAAATATTATTAAATATTACTTATACTACCGTCCTTTCTTGATAGTTGTATTTGTCACCCTGTTTGAGGATATGAAGCTTTAAGTTGTGCAGGCTCAGTGGTGCAGTCTCAGCCGATTGAGGATAGCTAGTGTGGGTGAGTTCTCCTGGATCCACAACAGTAATCACGCCTTTGCCAATGACTTCAAAGGTCGTGTTATCAATGAGCGCGATAGAAGTATCTTCGTCGATACCAATGCCTAGCTTATCTGGATTAGCTGCAACGGCGCTGAGGAGCCGTGCCATACGGTTGCGATTATGAAAGTGCTGATCCACGAGAAGCTCGGGAATGACACCCAGGCCAAAAGAGAGATCTACTAAAGAAGGGTTCGGAGATTCGCCGCTGCTGCCACCGGCAATCATACGCTCGCCCATCATGGCTGCGCCAGCGCTGGTGCCTGCTAGTGCAATTTGTCCGCTATAAATTTTCTGCTTAATGCTTTTGATCAGGTGAGAGTCGCCGAGTAAATCACATAGGCGTACCTGATCGCCGCCGGTGACAAAGATGCCCGTGCACTCTTCGATGACTTCTAACCATCGCGCTTCGTCGCATTCTTCGCGGTGGCGAATATCTAGGATTTGAACCTGCTTAGCACCCATCTCACTAAAAATGGTGTAGTAGCGACCGCCTACTGCAGACGGTTCGCGCGATGCTGCAGGAATAATTCCAATCACGGCATCACTGCCGCCTGCGCTTTCATAAAAGGCAGACAGAATAACGCGCCCATCGGTTTTATCCTCTGCCCCGCCGATAATCATCACCGGATATCGGGTAGAAGTTGCCATCGGCTGCTGGGTCATAGACGAGTGAGTCAAACGAGGTTTCAATTCCAGCATAAAACTATCCCAGTGATTTATTGCACCCAATACAGAGCAATCCTGATTTTTACCTTTGGTGCTCTGCACTACAAAAAGCTATCAACATGCCCTGACAAGGTTTGTATCAAATTTGACTAAGCCTATTGAAGTGCTGCGAAGTGCAGCATAGATGTACCTTAAGGAATACCTTAGTTAGATCGTCTACAAATGGCGGTATGATCCGCTTCAGCCCTAGAAATTGGTGATTACTAAAGCCGTTATTAAACAGTAGAGAGAGAAACGAAACGTGAGTCAGTTCAATGTTCAAAAGTCGATAGAGTCACTGCGAAATGAAGTCTCGCAGCTCAGTAGTTCAGATACCAGCGTCCAAACTAAAATGCTCGCTTTAATAGAAGACCTAGAGCGCCAAATTCAAGATCCGCAGTCCTCTGATGCCGCTGCTTCGCAGAAAATTCCGGCTTTGATTGAGCAGTTTGAGAGCGACCATCCTCAGCTTACGAATGCGCTGGGTAATTTGCTCTCAACCCTCAGCAGCATGGGCATCTAGCGGGCATATTGTCGCCAAAGTGTGACTCAGCTAGCCGCTTTAATTTAGTTAAGTTAGCCGCTGGAACCTAAGTTAGGCTGCTCTGATCTGGCTATGCCACTCTGAATCCAGCTATGCCGCTGACCGCTACGCCATTTTTTCGTGGCACTGCCTGAATTTTTGTCCGCTGCCGCACCAGCACGGTTGTTCTCGCTTGGGGCGATAGGGGGGCAGCATGTCTCCTTCGGTGTAAAACCACTGGCCATTCTCTCGTACAAACTGAGAGCGTTCGTGGAGCTGCTCGATTTTTGGGCTCGTGGCGGCTGTTGCGTTTCGATAAGCCGCTACGAACTCTACCGTTCCTTTTTTGTCTTTTTTCTGACCCTTTTGCGTCCCTACCACTAGCAGGTTGATCCAGCGCGTGTTTTGGATGCTTTTTTCCAGCGTGTCTGGATCATCGGCTGCTCTGTGCTCTTTGTGATGCGTTGCTATGAGATAGTCGGTGCGCCCTAGGCAAAAGGCGGTATAGCGCGATCTCATGAGCGTTTCTGCTGTTGGCGCTAGCTTTTTTCCCGTCAGATACTGCTCGCAGCAGCGTGCGTACTGTCGCCGATTGCCGCAAGGGCATAGCTGCTCTGGTGGTTTCTTTGATAGCTTTTGAGGGGCATCTTCTGTCTGGTTCACGTGTCGCTTCCATCTACGCTAATCAAACCGGGGCCATACGCCATCACCATTAGTAGCCCCCCAATTAAAGAGAGATTTTTCAAGAACCCATTGAGATCCGATGCGGGGGGATGAAACAGCAGCGTGGTGGGGATCAAAAAGATGACTAACAATAAAGCGCCTATTCTGGCTTTAAAGCCGATAATCAGTGCAATAGATCCTAATAGCTGAAAAGCAACGGTGCCTGCGGCCAAAACAGCGGGTACGGGTAAGTTTTTGTTGGCGATGATTTCAACAAACCCTTCAAATCCTGTTAAGTGCTTGATCCCCGCATTTAAAAATATGAGGGCCAAACAAATTCGTGCAGCTAAAGGTAGGTAAGTCATGGCGTGTGAGTTATGGCGTGTGAGTCATTTCTGTAAGTTGTAACGTGCCAGATTTTTGTAAGGTTCTTGCAAAAATCTATGGTTCAGCAATTCTATCGACTCACAAAGCCTACTACAATGGCGATAGATTGCCTGGTAGATCATCTGTTCTCCTTTTATGCCATCGACTGCTTCGCACCAGAAAGACGTTAGCTCAGACGTGAATTCAGACGCTATCTCAGGCGCTATCTCAGGGGCCATTCCAGAGGTGCTGCCTGGCATAACGCTGAGTCAGCAGCAGTGGGAGGCATTGCAGGCGTTAGAAGCTTTTGTCCATAGCAATGAGAAAATTTATTTGCTGACGGGTTATGCCGGAACGGGCAAAACGACCCTGTTGCAGGCGTTGATTACGCGCCTCCAGCAGCAGCGGGATGGGCGGCCGGTTGCCCTCACTGCACTCAGTAATAAGGCCACAAAAGTACTGCAGAGCATGGCCTACCGCTGGGGATGTGAAGTGGACTGTATGACCTGCTGTAAGCTGCTGGGCTTGCGGCCTGTGATTAATAAAGAGACGGGCGGTCAAACGTTTGAGCCAGATCGCGATCGCCAAAACCTCGCGACTGAATACGATTTGGTGGTGGTAGACGAGTGCTCCATGATCAATCAGGAAATGTGGGAGCTGCTTGTAAATTCGGTTTCTCGCTTCACAGAGGCGACCCAGCTATTGTTTGTGGGCGACTCTGCTCAGCTGCCGCCTGTCGGTGCAGAAGAAGCGCCCTGCTTTGACAAAATTGTGCACCGTAGCGATTTAACGGAAGTGATTCGCTATGGCGGTGCGATTGGATTGCTGGCAGAAGATGTGCGAACCAATTTGGCACGGCCCGAGATGCCGAGCGCGAATAGCGATCGCAACGACGCGAATACCGAAGGCATTTTTACCATTCCTCAGCCCCACTGGGAAAAGCTCATGCTCCGCGCATTTAAAAGCGAAGCCTACGAGAAAAATCCTGATCAAGTGCGCGTTCTCGCATATACCAATGCGAGAGTCAACTATCTCAACAATAAAATCCGGGCGGCTATTTATGGTGCCAAAGCCGCGCGTTTTGTCTCAGGAGAGCGTCTGATTGCTAAAAACGTTTGCATGGGCAAAGACAGAGTGCTGATGCAAACCTCTGAAGAATGCCTGGTGATGGAAGCCTACTTGCGCCGATTTGAAGGGTGGCTTGTGTGGGAATTAGAAGTGATGACAGAGGACTACCAAGAGCGCACATTACGGGTCCTACACGAAGATGAACAACAACGCCTAAAAGTGCTGCTTTCTGATTATTCCGAGAAAAAACAGTGGATGGCTTTTTGGGACTATAAACAACTCTTCCACGACGTTGGCTACGCCTACAGCCTGACCGTTCATAAAAGCCAAGGATCTACTTTTCAAGATGTATTTGTAGATGTACCCAACCTAATGCTGAACCGTAAGGTCACGGAGCGCAATCAGCTTTATTATGTTGCCTTTACTCGCGCCGCGAAAAGGTTGTTCCTCTGTCAGTAAACGGCTAGTTTTACCGTTATGAATTTCCCATGGGGCTGCATAGTTCTATCAGCGTGCCTTCTACTGCTCTCACATAGGCAACTGTTTGGCCCCAGGGCTTTTCCTTTGGCGGTGAAACGGCGATCGCGCCTTCTTTGATCGCCGTTTCAAAATCTGCTGCAACATCCTCACTCACCAGCGCCAGTTCAAACCCAAAAGGCTTTTCTCCAATAGACGCTTTTTGATACAGCCCTTGGAAATTAGCATCCCCTAAGCTGTGAGAGGCAAACCCTAATACCGTCTCTCCAGTCTGCATCTCACCGTAGTCAACGGCCCCATTCTCCTCGTACACCATTCTCGTTTCAAACCCAAAAGCTCGCGTGTAAAAGTCCATCGTGCCTTTCACATTTTCTACATAGATAATCACGTAGCCGAGTTTCATAGTTTTATCCTTCTTTCTCTTTCGGTGTGTTTATCGTCTCACTTTTCCCTGACGCTCTGTTCCCGCAAGCTACAAACTTTTCTGAAGGTATCAGGTTAGCTTACGCGGGTGCAGGCTACCTTATAAGCGTTTACTCATTACGTGTGTAGCTGATACGTATTCACTGTATGACAACTGTTTCAATTGTTTATTTTTCCGCTACTGGCAACACAAAACTGATGGCTGAAGCTGTTGCAGAAGGTGTCCAATCAGTCGCTGATACTGACGTCAATTTGTTGCGAATAACAGGTGAACAAATTACAGCAGGCCGCTGGCAAGACGATGCGGTTATAGAAGCGCTGCATGGTTCTGATGCCATTGTGCTAGGGACGCCTACCTATATGGGTGGTGTTGCGGCGCAGCTCAAAGCCTTTATTGATGCATCCGGTGCGGTGTGGATGAGTCAGGGCTGGAAGAATAAGATTGCGGGTGGGTTTACCCATTCTGGCTCGCCCAGTGGTGACAAACAAGGGACGTTGCTTTACCTTGCAACCAATGCCGCTCAGCATGGAATGATATGGGTCGGTTTTTCTGAAATGGCGAATGCAGAAGGTGTTAACCGGGCTGGTTCGTTTTTAGGGGCTATGGGCTATGGCCGCGGCGAAGGCGAAGTGGATGCGGGTGATATTAAATCTTCGCAGCTGTATGGACAAAGGCTGGCAAAAGCCACCCACGCTTGGAGTGCGACTAACATGGCGTAGCTAGAAAGAACGGTGGCAAGACGGCTGATGACAAGACGGCTGATGACAAGAAAGCCGATGCTTAACCTTCCAGAATGTATTGCCAGACGTTATTGATAGTTCCAGACCGATGGAAGCGACTCGACGGTGTGACGAGTCGCTGTTGGGTTATGAGTCGTTTGTTTCTATTTGATTTTGTGGTCTTTGGGTTTGCTGCTTTTGGGTTTGCTGCCTTTGGGTTTGTTGCCTTTGGGTTTGCGACTCGTTAGCTGACTGTACTGTCATCGGTTGTGGTGTGCCCGGCTTTTGCCTATCCTCCGGATGGACATTCGTTGGATAAGCATCTGGTGGTAGCGCTTCTGTCGTAGACGATGGTGCCGGAGGCATCGTAGATGACGGAATCGGAATCGCTGCTGGTGAAGGCTGTGGGTATGCCATTGGATGCAGACTCAATGCCGCGAGTTCCAGCGCTTCCAATCGGTCGGCGAGGACGTGCTCTGCCGGTAGCCTATCTAGTACGCCCAGTGCTTCTAACCGCTGCCTAATTGGCCCGCGAGGTACCACAATAAAAACGGCCCGTTGGCGCTCACACGCATCGCGCACGATATTTTCAATGGCTAATGCAGCCGTTACACCTAGCCTAGAGGCATCGCTTAAGTCTAAAAGCATGGCCTCAAACCGATTGACGATTGCCATCCGTTGCGAAATAGTTTTAGCCGCGCCAAAGCTCATTGGCCCACTGAGGCGAAACAGCAGCATCCGGCCTTCTACCGCTGCGAGTATCCGCTGCTCCGACTGGTTCAAGCTTTGATCGGTCGGACTTACAATTGCCTCTACATGACGCTTTTGTTCTTCTGTGAGGCTCTTGATAGTGAGTAGATTTGCAATAAAAGCACCTGCTGCCACCGCTGTAATTAAATCTACAAATACCGTCAGCAACAGCACTAAGTACATGAGCCCGGCTGCTTTTCGCGATACTTTGTGCGCTCGCTTCAAAAAGCTCCAGTCAATAATATCGATCCCGACCTTGATTAAAATGCCCGCTAGCACCGCTAGTGGAATCTGTTCTGTTAAAGGACCTGCTCCCAGCATTACCGTAAGTAGCAATACGGCATGAAAGATGCCAGAGAGCGGTGTTTTCCCTCCGGACTTGACGTTAATGACGGTGCGCATGGTGGCCCCAGCGCCAGGCAATCCACCCACCAGCCCAGAGGCCATATTGCCAATGCCTTGGCCAATCAGTTCGCGATCCGAATCGTGCTGTGTGCGCGTGATGTTGTCTGCAACGAGCGATGTCAATAGAGAGTCAATTGCGCCGAGCGTTGCGAGCACAAGACCGTAGCCAAGCATGTCTTTAATGGCACCCAGTTCAAAGCCCGGGGGATGAATGGAGGGTAATCCTCTCGGAATTTCACCGATGCGTGGCACTGCGTCTCCAACTAATAGAAAAGACACCAGTGTGCCGACGACTAATGCAACCAGAGGAGCGGGCAAAATGCGATTCAATCGCTTTGGCATCCCAAAGACGATCACAAGGGTGAGTGCGCCCAATGCCAAGGCTTGGGGGCTAGCCTGTGCCAATATTTCTGGCATTTGTACCAGCGAGTCCCATACTCTAGCAGAGCCTTCTACGCCCATTAGGGGGGCGATTTGAAGGATGAGAATAATGACGCCTACCCCTGACATAAAGCCAGAAATTACGGTGTAGGGCATGAGGGTAATGTATTCACCCAAATGCAATAGACCAAACAAAATTTGAAAGACGCCGCCCAGCATTACAACGGTAAATGCCATTGCAGGGCCCGTCTCTGGATACTTGGCTATGAGGCCAGCGAAGACGGTTGCCATGACGACTGTCATGGGGCCAGTGGGGCCAGAAATTTGGGAGGGCGTGCCGCCAAAGAGCGCCGCAAAAAAACCAATCGCGATCGCGCCATACAGGCCCGCAGCAGCGCCTGCACCTGAAGAGACGCCAAAGGCTAAGGCCAAGGGCAACGCTACAATAGCCGCTGTCATCCCTCCGAAGAAATCACCTCGAAAATTATGTAAGCTGAGCCGATTTATCTTAAAGGTGCGGGCCATAGGCAAATCCAGAATGAGCATCCATCGCTGACGATCCATTGTCACGGCAGGGATGGTATCCGATATCCCTTATATCTCAATGTTCTGATATCAAACCCACGCGACAAGATATCGAACCTACGTGACAAATAGAGTGGAGCAACAAAATGGTAAACGGAAACGATGATGACTGGGTTGGCGTTTGTAACAACTCCAAAACACTCATTCCCACGTATTTTCCTAATCCGTTTTGAATTGGGGTGCTTTATAAAGGATGGATCGCGCTGAGCGATAGACCTACACGGATTCTATATTCTTTTTCAACAAGAAATGGGAATCAAATATTCTTAATCATTTCTCACGTAAGTTTAAGACTTTATGATTCAGTCATTTTGGGTATGTTGCATATGTGTTTCTCGCAGCAAAGGCTGTTCATTCAAGGCAGTGACATACATTGACGGATAGCAAAATGTTGCCTCTTAAAATTGTCAAAGACGTTACATCAACACTTATGTTTACTTCCGTTGCGCGTGCGCGGCCTGGTTCTATTTTTTACTCCATCGATTGTTTCAAAGCCACTCGCTATTTAGCGTTATCTGCTGTGGTGGCTGGGTTATGTGTGGCTTGCCAGGAGCCCCCAGCGGCCACTTCTCAGCCGCTGATTGTGGGCAATTCTCCTTGGCCTGGGTTTGTGGCTCAGTTTATTGCTGAGGAGAAGGGGTTTTATGACGATGAAGGGATTGTGGTTAAAGAAAAACACTTTCAGGTTTCGACAGATGTAGATGCCGCATTGTTGGCGAACAAAATGGATCTGGCTTGGACGGGAGTGCCTGACATGCTGGTAATGGCCAATGAAATTCCATCTTTGCGGTTGATTGCGGTTTCTGACTACTCCGATGGTGCGGATGGCATTTTGGCGACGGGCGTAGACAAGCCTCAAGATTTAGTGGGTAAAACGATTGCTTGGGAAGATTTACCGCTGCAAGCACTGTTGTTGCAAGCTTATTTAGCAAAGACTGAAGAAGATGGGAACGAAGAGACCGATATCAAAATCAAAGATTTGGATTTGAGAGTGATGCCTGCGGCCGAATCGGCGACTGCCTTTGCCGCAGGGCGGGTGGATGTGGCCGTTACGTTTGAACCTTATTTGTCGGATGCGGTTAAAGAAGGGCGCGGTGAAGTTGTTTTTTCCTCTGAAGATACTAATTTGATTGCAGGTGGTCTGATTGGGAAAGACAGTACGCTGAATGATCGCAGGGAAGACATTGAAGCTTATTTGCGAGCCTTAGACAGGGGCCTCGACTTTTATGAGAACAATCGAGCAGAAGCGTTAGAGATTGTCGCGAATAAGTTAGAGCTGCCTGTAGAAGAGTTAGGCCCCATTATGGAGAACGTACGGCTATTGAGCCCTGCTGAACATTCTGCCGTGATTTTTAATACTGATAATCCACTGAATATTATCGATAGCATCAGTTTTGCTGCTGAAGTTGGGACTGATTTGAGACTGGTGAAGCCTTCGGTGGAGGCGTCTACTCTTTATGACGCTTCTTATACAAGAGGTGCTGCAACTACTCACTAAAAAGCAAGCCCTGTCTTCGTTGCTGTTAATTGCCGTTCATGGTCATGAACGGCAATGAGGAAAGTGCCTATCGAATTCTTGAGTTCACTATCTGTCGCCACTAGCCGCACATATTCTCGATAGGCCCATATGGGTAGCTCTAGTGCGTGATAAGGGATGCTTTGTTTGTCGCTGAAGGCTGTTGAAGCGCGTTCGCGATCGCGGCTACTGCTTCATCAATTTGCGCCCTCGATACCATTAGGTTCGTCACGGCCCGAATTTTTTGGGGGCCGGTGGCCAGTACTGCTATGCCTTGCTGGGCCAGTTCGTCCACCATCTCGGCGGCGGTTCGCCCAGAGATCTCGAAGTTCACGATGTTGGTTTCTACGGCATTCGCTTCAATCTTGATCCCGTCTATATTATTTAGCCCTTGTGCCAGACGGTGCGCATTGTCATGATCCTCTGCCAGGCGATCGCGATGGTGCTGGAGCGCATACAGTGCGCCTGCCGCAATCATGCCAGCTTGCCGCATGCCACCGCCAAACATTTTGCGAAACCGTCGAGCTTTAGCCATATTTGCTGCCGAACCCACAAGCGCTGAACCCACAGGTGCACCTAACCCTTTCGAAAAGCAAACGCTTACCGTATCAAAAGGGGCCGCATAGTCTGCCTCACTGATGCCTGTGGCCACACAAGCATTCCAAAACCGAGCACCATCCATATGTAGCAATAGCCCTTTTTGCTGACAGACCTGTTCAATCTCTCGGATTGTCTCTATCGGGAAAATGCGTCCACCGCTGCGGTTGTGCGTATTTTCTACACAGACTAATTTAGCGTCTGGAAAGTGTGGGTCGGGTGGTCGTAAGCTACTCTCTAGGGCTTGGGCCGAAAACACACCACCTTGACCCGTTAAGAGCCGGCAGCTAACACCGGATAACGCAGCAGGCCCGCCACCTTCGTAATAGTAGATATGGGCTTCCGATTCTAAAAAGACTTCATCACCGGGTTGGGTGTGTAAGCGCAAGGCAACCTGATTGGTCATGGTGCCAGATGGCATATAAACGGCGGCTTCTTTGCCGAGTAAATCTGCGACAAACGATTCCAGCTCTTGCACGCTGGGATCATCGCCTAATACGTCATCGCCCACAGGTGCCTCCATCATGACCCGACGCATATCAGCCGTTGGCTGAGTCACCGTGTCACTACGCAAATCAATCATGCCTTAACTCCTAGTTGTTGAGGGTGCTGTTGATGGGGCGCTATTCACTGTCAGCTACTGATTTTCTATAGCTGCCGAGCCGCTCCAAACCGCGATAGAGCTATAGTCTAGCGCTCCTGATTCCGGTTCTTTGCTCAACATATCAACGTAATTTTTTATACGCTATCTCCCCATCTCGCCTGCGTATTTTGGGCACGTTAAGGCTGAAATCGTTTTATGTGTTCATTTCAGCCCCTGCTATGAGTCAATCTCTCCGTAGTTGTCCGAATGCGCATCGCCTATTGCTGAGAATGCCAAAGGCGATCAGACCTTCATTTTCATCTGTGCAGATGGAAGCGCTTGAGCTGGCTTTAGTGCCACGTACGCACAAAATCGATGTGCGGTTTTTGCTTCCGCTCATGGGTAAAGGCGCTTACTTTGTGTTGGCGGCTGGCCCTAACCGTCGGCGTGATCAGCGGGCAAGGCAGGAGCGCTCCCCCCATGCCGCATTTAGTAACCTGAAAAATGCCATTGATTTGAATCAGTCTTTGCGCCTCAGCCCGCATGCCTTGCGGTTCCCAAATGCCTTCCGTCTGTTGCAGAGAATGCCTACAGAAATTAGCGCGACATTTACGCCTGAGCAGCTACAGGCTATGGAAAATGCGCTGATTCCGCGCAGTCACTTAATCGATATACGGTTGTCGCTACCGATGATGGGTAAGGGCGCTTACATGGTGTTGGCGGCGGGGCCAGATACGCGATCGCACTATAAGAATATTCAAAACGGCAATCCTTTTGTGATGCCTACGGTGGTTGCGAGTGTGACGCTTGCAGCGCTCTCAATTGCTGGCTTGGTACAGCTTAAAGGCAGTGCGTTATTGCAAGAAGAAGATCCGGTATTTGCTAAAGAGGCCTTTCATCCCACTGTTGTGCCCTTTAAGAAAAACCGAGCAGAGTGCTTAGAGAGTGGTAGACGGTGGATTGATGATCAGTGTATCGATGAGGTTCATGATCCGGACTTTTAACTTTTAAAGTCTGAGTGCTCCCTGAATCTATTGGGGAAAATTAAGACTAATTAGATTCTTTTGATGCGCTGCGTCTACCCAATCTAGTGCGTCCGTTTGTTCTGCATCTTCCACCTCTCCTGCGCCAAAACGCCATGACAACCCCCGTGCATCCTCATATTCAGAGAACGTTGGCCGCCATTGTCGTCACGGATGCAGTGGGCTTTAGTAAGCGGATGTCTCAAGATGAAGACAAAGCACTAGGCATGATTAATCGAGACTTGCAGCTCATTGCAGAGCTATGTGAGTTCTTCGATGGCAAGATTCTCAAAACTGTGGGTGATGGGGTGCTGATGTATTTTGTCAGTGCGGTGCAGGCTGCTGCTTGTGCGGTAGAGATGCAGAAAACCTTTGCAGGGTTCACGCTGAGCGGCCAAGCCGAAGAACACTTCACGCATCGGGTTGGTGTTCACCTTGGGGATATCTTTTTTAATCAAACAGATATGATGGGCACAGGGGTGAACGTGGCTGCCCGATTAGAATCAGAGGCTCGCCCCGGCGCGATTTGTATGTCTCAAGTTGTCTATGACGTCGTGAAATCTCGGCTGGACTTAGACGTGAGCTACATCGGTGAACTTGCGCTGAAAAATATTGAAGAGGCTGTTTCGGCTTACCACGTGTGGCCTGCGGGATTGCGTCCGCCTGCCTCGGAAGGGGTTGATACCACTGAGGCGATCGCGCCTTTGACCATTACGCCCATTAGCGCTGCGCTCAAGCATCTTTCCGAGCATCCTAACAATCGCCGAATTAAAAAGCTCCTGTATGGCACTCATCAGTCCATTTGGGAAAATGACACGTCTATTCTGCAAAGCGTGCCACTGCGGATGCTGGTAGAGTCTTTGACGGATAGAAATCCAACGTTTAGCGCCTGTCGCAACAGCCTATACAAAATTGTCAGTACGCTGAACCGGCAAGAAGAATACACGCAAGTTGCCGATGTGATTTTGGAGCAGCTAAAGCCTTTTTACCTCTATTCAGCGACAGCGAGCTTCTCTAAACAACAAGCTGCAGACGAAGCTGCTCCGGTAGAGTCGTTGGTTCAAGAGGTGGGTGACTTTGTTGAAGATATGAACGAAGAACCTACGGGCGGCTCACTACTGCTTGAGAACCCGATGGAGGGGCTATATCAAGATATTGCGGCTCATCTGGATAATTCACCGGATAAGGTGCGGATGAAGAAGATGCTTTACTGCCTTTGCCATGATCGATGGGAAAATGATGGCTCGCGCTTAGCCTCGATTGGAACCGCGTCTTTGGTTTCGGAACTCTACCGTCAAATCAGTACGATTCAAGGCTTACAAAATCGGTTGCGCTCTATTTTGATGCGGCTTAACCGTAAGGCAAAATATGCACCTATCGCTAACCTCATTTTTGATGAATGCCAAATTTTATATCCAGAGGGCGATAGTCAAATCTCTAGGCCAGGGGTCGTGGATGTGGATGATGGAGTCAGTGAGAACACTGAGATAAACGCACTGGGTAAGCAGCGTCAGCGATGGGTGAGCAACAGACCCCAAAAAACACAGCAACCCCCTCCGCCCTCTGCGAAAACAACACAGCAGACAACGCCTCCGGCTAATGCTAATTTCCCAATTGGTTCTGTTGTGTAGTTTCTGGTGAAAGGCGAGCGTTGTTGATTGCGTCGTGTGTTAGCTGCTTGCGCTGTTTTCGTCGTTGGAGCCTTGTGTGAAAAGAGGCTTTCTTTTTGAGAGGGCTTGTGTGATGGGCGATCGCTAATCAGCGGCTTTAAATCCGGTACGATACAGAGCATTGGCCTCCACGCAAGCTAACAAATTATGAGCGCCCCTACCGTTTTTATCGATGGCGAAGCCGGTACTACTGGTCTGCAAATTTACCAGCGTCTTGAAGCGCGCGACGACCTCGAAGTGATTAGCATTGATGCTGATAAGCGTAAGGATGCTAATGAGCGAGCTAAGCTCCTGAATGCGGCTGATATTTCAATTTTGTGCTTGCCAGATGCGGCGGCGCGTGAGGCAGTGAGCTTAGTGACGAATCCAAAGGCGAGGATTTTGGATGCGAGCACGGCGCATCGGACGGCGGCGGGTTGGGTGTATGGTTTTGCCGAACTCAGAGATGGGCAACGTGATGCGATCTCAAATTCCACCAGAGTCAGTAATCCAGGCTGCTATCCCACAGGGTTTTTAGCTACGGTTGCGCCGTTAGTCTCCAAAAAGCTACTGCCTGCTGATGCGCCTCTGACGGTGAATGCGATTTCGGGCTATACCGGTGGCGGTAACAAGATGATTGCTCAATACGAGGGGTTTAGAGCTGATAATCCGGAGAGTGAATCGGTCTCACCTTATAGCCCGTATGGGTTGAAGTTTGCGCATAAGCACGTGAAAGAGATGCAGACGTATGCAGGATTAGGGCATGCGCCGCTGTTTGTTCCAGCAGTTGGTGACTTTGCCCAAGGGATGGTTGTGCAGGTGCCGCTACCGCTGTGGTCACTGGATTCGTCACCCACGGGGCAGCAGCTACACGATGTGTTGAGTGCGCATTATGAGGGAGAGACCTTCGTGAAGGTAATGCCGTATGGAGATGCTAGTGCGTTGCGCGGTGGAAATTTTTTAGAGGCGAAAAATGCCAACGGTACGAATGAGGTACAACTCTTTGTGTTTGCAAATGACGACACGAAAGAAGCTCTTTTGGTGGCGCGGCTAGATAACTTAGGTAAAGGTGCTTCAGGTGCAGCGGTGCAGAACCTCAATATTATGTTGGGTTTGCCAGAGCACTCGGGGCTGTTATAAAGGCTCGTCTCGTGAGCGTTTAAAAATATGAAAAAGCTTTAACCGCTTTTGTTTGCGCAGTTTTGTTGTTCATGATGAACGAGTGCAGCGCAGGCACCTCAATAACTCTATCGTGGGGATGCATTTTGGACTCTTCGGCGCTGACGATGACATCGTTGGTCTCTGAACCAAATGGGCTGAGAGCGCCGGTGAGTCCTATATTTCCTGTGATGAGAGTATACGGGCAGTTTAAGGGCGGTAGCTTGGCATAAAATTCTGAACTGGCTAAATTCCTGCCGCTTTGGCCTGCGAACCAGAGGAAGGGCGGAAAATGCGTAGCGATACGTGCCATCCGAGGCGACTGATTGGGCGGAGCGAGCATCACGACTTGGGCTGGAAGAGGGCAACTTATTTTGGTCAGGGCGGCTCGCAGGAGTACTGCGCCCATTGAGTGTGTGACGATACCGTAAGGTGTGTTGGCTTTAGACGCAGAATCAGCAGCGTGGGAGAGGGCTAGGATATGATCGCGCAGCCTTTTTACGATGTCATCAAACGATTCGAGTAGCGTTGTATAACCAAAAAACTCAACCGTATGCCCCGCTTCCGTAAGGGTTTTTCCGAGTCCTGACATAGAAAGCGGTGTTCGTCCGAGTCCGTGAATTAGTAAAATGTTCATGCTGTGCGATGTTTGTTGGCAGCGCCTATGGACGAAGTTTGTGGGTAATGTCTGTTGACCTTTCCTGTTCTTATTATTGTGATGGTTTTTTGATGGTTCAAGTAAAGATAACCGGCTGCGAAAATCGCTTAAATCCTGTTAAAGCAAAGCTTTCTGATATTGTTCATAGCTGTTTGCAAGACGCAATTGGCACGCCAGAAAATAAGCGATTTCAGCGATTTTTCCCAATGAAACCAGAGAACTTTTACTACCCGTCAGATCGCTCTGATCGCTATACGATTATCGAGATTATGATGTTTGAAGGGCGTTCGGTAGCGGCCAAAAAGAAATTGATAGCGTTGTTGTTTGAGCGCATTGATGAGCAGCTTGGCATTGAAGTTGCGGATATAGAAATTGCTTTGCTTGAGCTACCTAAGCACAACTGGGGGATTCGTGGCCTGCCTGGTGATGAGCTGGTGCTCAATTATGTTGTAGAAGCGTAGTTGGCATTGTAAAAAACAGTTGAGAAGAAGCTGTTGTACAGGCTGATGTTATACCTCTACTCTTACTTCCCTATTCAGAATCGTTTGGAGACAAACTGCTTTTGTATTGGGAGATTTTAAACCAGGAACCAGGGCCAACTTCTTTTTCAAACTCTTGAATGACCCATTCTCCAGTTTTGCCGCCGCCTCGTTTGGCGCTATCGAGTAAGTAGTCCACAATGGCAAGCTGCTCATCCCAGTTAGGACGAGCGCCAAACAGCGACCCAAAGCACCAGCTGGGGAGAGGTTGTCTGCCGCACTGATCGTAGAATGCTCTATCTGCCCAGGTAGGGCTACGATTGGCTTTGAAGGCTCGGCGGCGGTGTCCATGGTATAGCTCAATGAGGGTGGGTACGTCGCGAATTTGTTGGGCTTGGGCGTTGGAGTAAATCTCCACCATGTTTTCGGTGTTGATGGGGCGATCGCTCACCCATTTATGCGCGCAGTCTGGGCACTTCACAATGAAAGAAAGCACAATTCGGCCACAGGCCGGGCAGGGCTTTGTGGGCGGAGAGCCACCCCCACCGGTAGAGGCTTGGCGAGTGGGCAGGTGGTAGTCTTCTACGTCCTCGGGAAAGCCGAGCCGCTGAAGGTTTCCGGCCTGATCGAGAATGATACCGTAGGCTTTGCCAGTGCCCGGTGAGATGCGCATGACCCGCCCAAGTTGTTGAAAGTGCATGGCGCTAGACTTGGTAGGGCGTAGCATGAGACCCACTTCTACGCTGGGTTCATCGAAGCCAATGCTGATGACGTTGCAGGAGGTGAGCACCATTAGCTCGCCTGTTTTGAGGGCGTGGTAGAGCTTTTTGCGATCTTTAATGGAGGTGTTGCCATCTACGGTGTCGGCGCTAACACCTGCTTTGCGAAAGGCTTCGGCAACATTGTTGGCATGTCCGATATCAACGCAAAAAGCAATGGTGCGTTTGCCTCTGCCGATGCGAAACCATTCTTCAATAATTTTCTCGACGAGTTCTTTGCGATCGCACGCATTTTTTAAATCTCTCTCGTCATAGTCTCCCCGAGAAGTTTTAACCTCTTCCAAATCAGCCATGCCGTCCGTGGGCATGCTGTAGTACTTCATTGTGGAGAGATAGCCCATCTCTTGTAACACGCTAGGTACCGGCGAAGAAACTAAGGTATCGAGATAGTCGCCAAGTTGTTCTTTTCCTAGTCTCAGGGGGGTTGCTGTCATGACTAAATGAACCGCGTCTTTATGGGTTCGCTGCATGACTTTTTTGCCCACCTGACTAAACAGCGTGATGTGCCCTTCGTCATAAAACACCACATCGGCGGGCCAATTCTGCCACCAGCGGCGCTTAGCCATCGTTTGGATGCTGGCAATTTGAATAGGTGCGTCTCTATTTTCTTCCCAACCCGCTTTAATAAAGCCGCACTCTAAGCCAAAGGCTTTCATCTTCTCGTAGGTTTGGCCTACCAGCACATCTAAATGCACCAAAAACATTAGCCGCTTGCCCGCTTCTTCGGCGTGGGCGCAAATTTGGCCGCTGATGATTGTTTTGCCTGCTCCGGTGCCTGCAATGATGGCGATGCGCTTGTGACCTTGGTTAAGCTCAGCGTAGAGATCGTTGATGAGCTGAACTTGGTAGGGTCTTAGCTTGGGCGCTTGGGCCTTTGGCTCTGGTGCAGTGGGAAATGCCTCTTCTGAGACAGTGGTTTCAGACAAGATTGCTTTAGATAAAACGTCTCGCACATTATACGACTCGAGAAGAATGTGGTGTCGCGAAAGAACCGGCTGAGAGGGGGGGTAGGCGGCGCGTAATGGACAGGTAAACGATTAGATATTCAACAAAAGCAATAGGCATTCAACAAAAGAGATGGGTAGAGATGGGTGCTAGGGGGTGTATTTGTCTGAGCTGCCTTAATGATAAGAAACAAAACTTAAGGAATAAACATGTTGGTGATGCAACTGTTTCAACAATCTCTTACGTTTAGGTTACACATGCTGGCCTCACCCTCTACGTGCTGATGTCGCTTGAGCTTCCGTTAACTGAATCTTCTCTATGGGACGCGGTTGTGATCACTCAGCCACTCGCGGTCTCTAGTCAAACGCGACTGAAAAAGGCGTTGGCACTGATGCTGAATTCACCCTCGGCTAGTTGTTTGGTGGTGCTCCATCGCCAAAAGGTGGTGGGCATTGTGACGCGCTCAGATCTTTTGCGCCAGCTGGCTCAGCACGCCGACTGGCAACGCCTGCGGCTATCTCAGGTGATGACGCGTTCTGTGGTGACGGTATTATCTGCGGATGTGAAGGCCGTGGAGCCGCTGTTGCAGATATTGGCGCATCATCACATTAGTCATTTACCTGTGGTCGATGGCGGCCATCGGCTGGTGGGTGTAATTGAGCGCAAGCGGTTGCTACAGGCGGCCCAACGCGATGACGTGGCCTTGCCTTCACGCCTTCAGCAGCAACAGCGTGCTCAGCTAGTCGCAGAAATTACGCTCAAAATTCGTCAGTCGCTTCAGCTCTCTGATATTTTGCAGACCACGGTGAATGAGGTGCAGCGCCTTCTTCAGGCTGATCGGGTGCTGATTTATCAGGTGCTTCCAGATGGCACTGGGCAAGCTACTAGCGAAGCGGTTGCCCCTCCTTATCCTTCTATCTTAGGGATGGCGTTTCCTGAAGAGGTGTTTCCTGAGGATTATCAGGCGCTGTACGCGCAGGGCCGGGTTCGCGCGATCGCGGATGTGCAGGCCCCAAAGGCTGGTGTGGCGGATTGTTTGGTTGAGTTTATTGAGCAGTGGGATGTTCGTTCTAAGCTGATTGTGCCGATTGTTCAGCCCCTGAAGCCTGCGGGCCGTGAGGCACCTGTCGAACGAAATTTGTGGGGGCTGTTGATTGCGCATCAGTGTAGTCAGCCTCGGCAGTGGTCGGACTTTGAAGTGGGTTTGATGCAGCAGCTGGCGGGTCAAATTAGTTTGGCGTTTTCTCAGGGGCAGCTACTGGAATACCTTGAAGATCGAGTTAAGTTACGTACCGCAGAGCTGACTAAGGCGAATCTTTCGCTGCAGCGGGAGATTAAAGAGCGCAAGCTGGTGGATGCTGCGCTGCGGCAAAGCGAAGCGCAGCTTCGGTTGATTACGAACCACTTGCCTGTGCTGATTGCCTATGTCGATAGCGAGCAGTGCTATCGATTTAATAATCAGGTGTATGACCATTGGTTAGGACATTTGCCTGAAGAGATTTATGGGCGATCGCTGCAAGCTGTCATGGGTGATGATTACTATCAAAAAAATCGCATTCATATTGCTACCGCACTGAGAGGCGAAACGGTGAGCTATGAAAGCAAATTAACGTTTAAAGATGGGCGATCGCGCTCGGTTAGCGTGACCTATGTGCCCCATATTGAGTCGATTTCCGCTTCTGCCGGTCGTTCTGCTCAGCTAGAAAAGGCAAAGACTCAGGGTGGTAAGACTCAGGGTGGTAAGACGCAGACTGAAAAACACGCGCCAAAGCAGGTTAAAGGATTCTTTGCGTTGACGACGGATATTAGCGATCGCAAGGCCGTTGAGCGCATGAAAGACGAATTTATTGCGGTGGTCAGCCATGAGCTGAGAACCCCGCTGACCTCTATTCATACCTCACTTAAACTCTTGGCAACGGGGCGTCTTGGCAATCTCTCTGAGGATGGTCAGCAAATGCTAGAAGTGGCTGACGAGAATACCGATCGCTTGGTTCGCCTCGTGAATAATGTCTTGGATTTGCAGCGGATAGAATCGGGTGAAGTGACGATGGACGCAGCGCTGTGCAATACGGCGGATCTGCTAGAGCAAGCCGCTGAAGCGATGCAAACCATGGCTCAACAGCACTTTATTGCTCTGAAAACGCAGGCTGCATCGCTCGATATATGGGCCGATCCAGACTACATTGTGCGCATACTCACTAACCTGCTCGGGAATGCCATTAAGTTCTCGAACTCCGGTGATACCATTCGCCTAAGCGTTCAGCCTTATGTCGAAACGGCTGACGATAGCGCATTGTCGTCTGGAGAGGCCCATCAGTTTTGTGCGGCGCATTCTCAAAAAGCACTCTTCTGCGTTGAGGATTCCGGTCAGGGCATTCCTCAAGACAAGATCTCTAAAATCTTTGAGCGATTTCAGCAGGTAGATTCTTCAGACTCTCGTGAAAAGGGCGGAACGGGATTAGGACTCACGATTTGTCAAAAAATTGTGGAACAACATGGTGGAAAAATTTGGGCCGAAAGTCAGCTCGGTGAAGGTAGTCAGTTTTACTTCACCATTCCCCTTAATGCTGATTGATAAGTCTGCCTGCTTATTTTCTTTAGTTCAGGTGAAAACCTATGGCGTCAAAATGTGTGTTGGTTGTCGATGATGAAGTCTCTATTCAAAAGGTGGTGAGTTTGAGCTTGCGTATGGAAGCTGATTGGTCTGTGGTGACGGCGGCTTCTGGACAAGAAGGGATTCAGCAGGCGGAGTGCCATCAACCTGACGTAATTTTGTTGGATGTGATGATGCCTGAGATGGACGGAATTACTACTTTTGAAGCGCTTCAGAATAATCCCAAAACTGAGGCGATTCCAGTGGTGTTGCTAACGGCAAAAACGCGAGCTGCCGAGAAGCGATTGTTTGAGAATTTGGGTGTTGCGGGGGTGATTACAAAGCCCTTTACACCGCTTGCTTTGACGAGTGAAATTGCCAAGCTACTGAACTGGAAGATTTAGATAGTTCAATGTTTTGTCGGCGATGGCAGTTCGTTACGTTGTGTCGTTCAGCTATGTTCATTTTGCGCTGGCATTTGGATAACCCACTGAGTTTGTGTCATCTAGCTATCTGCCCCAGCCATCTATTTACTCCAGCCATCTATCCCAGCAGCCGTACACAATCATTGTCTAAAAAAACTCAAACCGTGATTTTGGCTACTTGCCTAAACGATGAATTTTTAAATCCCCATTTGCAGCCCCAGATTATTAAACACTGAAGAGAGAATTCTGATGAGAGTGTTACTGATTGAAGATGATGACGCATTAGCGGCTGTGTTGACCCAGCAGCTAGCGCGTCAGCACTATGTAGTGGATAGGGTTGCAGATGGGGAGAGCGGCTGGGCCTATGCATCTACATTTGAGTACGATTTGATTGTGTTGGATTGGATGTTGCCTCAGCTCGATGGGCTGCATCTTTGCCAGCGGCTGCGTCAGCAAAGCTACGGTGTGCCGATTCTGTTGCTCTCTGCAAAAAATCAGCAAGGGGATAAAGTTAAAGGCTTGGAAGCAGGGGCTGATGATTATGTGGTTAAGCCCTTTGATATGGCGGAGCTGTTAGCGCGCATTCGCGTATTGCTGAGGCGCAACCTGACAGAGGCTGAACCTACGCTAACTTGGGGGGATTTATGCCTCGATCAGGTGAGCTGCCAGGTGAGATATCAGGGGCATTTGGTGTCACTGACGGCGAAGGAATATGCGCTGCTGGAGTTGTTTTTGCGGCATAGTCATCAGGCTTTTAGTGCCAAGAGTTTGTTGGATCGGATGTGGTCTTCGGATGACTTTCCGAGCGAATCTACGGTGCGATCGCATATTCGAGGACTTCGCCAAAAGCTGAAGCAGGTAGGGGCTGCCGCTGATTTGATAGAGACTGTCCATGGCTTGGGCTATCGGCTGAAATCACCCGTTGGGGGCGCTGCGCGCTTGGGTATGAGCGAAGATCTCGAAGCCCAAACTAGCCGTGAACTTCGCTACTTAGATGGTCTCACCCAAGCGTGGAGTGCTCATAAGGGCGAGAGCTTTGACCGCTGGCAAATTCTGTTGCAGTTAGTGCAGTCACTGACGAGCCAAGAGTTGAACCATCGTGTGCTCAGCGAGCAGCAGCAAACCCAGGCGCAGCAGATTGCCCATAGCTTAGCGGGAACGCTGGGAACCTTTGGTTTGATGGAAGGGTATCGTCTGGCGTTGCAAATAGAGCAGCTTTTGCTACAAGCCAGTAACACCCCTTCTCCAGCTCAAGTTTCTCAGCTGCATACCCTCGTGACAACTTTAGGTCATGCCCTGGATGAAGCCCCTAAGCTGGTGTGCCCAGTCGAAAATGCGCCCCAATCTCCTGCGATTGTGATGATTGATGTGAATGACATGCCCTATGTACATCAGCTCATGGCGATCGCCGTTGCTCAAAACCTAGAAGCCACCATTCTCACTTCGATTGACTCCGCTATTCAACAGCTCTCACTGAATGCCTCTCCTTACAGCGCACCTGAGCTGTTGAATCAGCCCCCACAGCTAGTGTTGGTGAATTTGGTAGCCAATGAAATCTATCCTGTTTTAGAAGAATCCATTTTGCAGAAGCTGCTTCAGCTCATTGATAAAATAGCTGAGCGCTGGCCTCAGCTACCGGTTGTAGTCATTACCCCACAAGCGGACTTCGGTAACCGTTTGGATCTTATTCGTCGCGGCGGTGGCATTATTTTGGAATATCCTATTGTTCCGGCTGATGTGTTGGATATTATCGTGCAATCAACTGATTTGAACTACCATCTCAGCAAAATTATGATTGTGGATGACGACGCCCATTACTTAAAGCAAGTTATCCAGCTTTTACACCCTTGGAGCTTTCAAATTACGCCACTTACTAACCCGCAGCGTTTTTGGTCATTATTCAATCAAGTGGTTCCTGACTTACTGGTGTTAGATATTGAAATGCCCCACATTAATGGGTTTGAACTCTGCCGAATTATTCGCAGTCATGCTCAGTGGCAGCACCTGCCAATTGTATTCTTAAGCGTTCACGGTGATTTAGATAATCAAAACCAAGCCTTTTCGCTCGGCGCAGATGATTACATCACTAAGCCCATTCAGGGACAGTCTTTAGCCACTCGGCTACTCAATCGCTTGAAACGAAGCGGCACAAGACTTCAGTGGCAACAATCTAATCCTATGTAAACGAGTATGTATCCACGCGGTAACCTGCACAGCTTCTGCACGGGCCATCGTGAAAGGTAAAGCAACAGAAAACTTTTTTTAGAACTGTTGAAATACCATGATTCAAACGCGTGCGACGTCTCTTGTACAGACACAACATCCTCTGATTAGTCGATTAGCCACCATCATTACCAGTCTTTGGCAGCATCAGCTGATGGTGTTTCCGTACAGTGTGCCGGAGGATTTGGGCTACGTTGAAGGCAGTTTGGAAGGTGAACAGCTCGTGATTGAAAACACTTGCTATCAAACCTTTCAGTTTCGCAAGCTGCATTTAGAACTGGCTAAAGTGGGCAACAACTTAGATATTTTGCACTGTGTGATGTTTCCTCATCCTTGCTTTGATCTGCCTATTTTTGGGGTTGATATCGTCGCTGCCCGTGGCAATATTACGGCTGCCATTGTTGATTTATCGCCTGTCTCAGCGGATGGCAAGCTGCCCGATGGCTATACAGAGGCGCTGGTGCAAGTGCCAGCGTTTGCGTTTACGCATCCCCGTGATTTACCCCGTTGGGGCAGTATTTTCTCAGAGCATTGTATTTTTATTCGTCCCAATACGCCTGCAGAAGAACGAGCCTTTTTGAATCAGGCGACTCAGTATCTTTCACTGCACTGTCAGCTTGCTTGCGAAGCTAAATCATTAGATGACTCTTATGCTCACGCGCAGGTATTAGCGGGGCAACAGCGGTACTGTTTGCAGCAGCGGAAAAATGATAAGACCCGGCGTATTTTAGAGCGGGCGTTTGATGCCGCATGGGCACAGCGATATTTGGAGACAATGTTGTTTGACTGTGCCGCTACAGCGTGACGATTCACCCGCGCTAGCCTGTCGATAGATGGGCTGTAGGCAATAGGCAGGCTGTCATTGTCTCAAAATATTTCATAAATGTAATGAAGCGTAAAGTATTTCTGAGAGGTCGGACATACAGCTATCCGAGGTTATACGTATCTTCCTTGTTGAGTTTCAGCGATTTAAGTCCGTGATTGTAACTAGTTGGATACAATGCTGTGCACAAAATCTGCACAAACCAATTGATTTAATGAACTCACTGGCTGGAAAGCGACTGTGCCTTGGTCTTTGAGTCCTTTGACTGAGTAATGCAGTACTTCTTATGGCCACAGATTTATGTTGGCTGCAGATTTGTTTTTCGTCAGGACAAATCCATTCGTTGAGTTTTTAGCTTTTCTAACTTTTAGGAGATTGGTTCCACATGTTTGATGCTTTTACCAAGGTGATTTCTCAAGCTGATGCTCGGGGTGACTACATTAGCGATGACACAATTAATGCGCTGAGCCAGATGGTGGCTGATGGCAACAAGCGGATTGATACTGTGAACCGTATTACCAGCAGCTCGTCCAGTATTGTGGCGAGTGCGGCTCGTTCTTTGTTTGCTGACCAGCCTCAGCTGATTGCACCTGGTGGTAACGCTTACACGAGTCGCCGGATGGCTGCTTGCTTGCGCGATATGGAGATTATCTTGCGCTATGTTGCCTATGCCATTTTCTCGGGTGATAGTAGTGTTCTTGATGATCGTTGCTTGAACGGTTTGAGAGAAACTTATACGGCGTTAGGCGTACCGGGTGCTTCTGTTGCTGCAGGTGTTGGCAAGATGAAAGATACGGCAATTTCTATCGCTAATGATCGAGAAGGCATTACTCAAGGTGACTGTAGTTCTTTGATGTCTGAGCTAGGCAGCTACTTTGATAAAGCTGCTGCAGCTGTTAGCTAGTTGTTCTATCTTTTTCACGACTTCCTTTTTTCACTAATTTAGAGAGACATTTCACCATGAAAACTCCCATGACTGAAGCGGTTGCAGCCGCTGATTCTCAAGGCCGTTTCCTCAGCAGCTCCGAACTACAAGTTGCTTTTGGTCGTTTCCGTCAGGCTCAGGCCGGCCTATCTGCCGCCCAATCTCTGAGTAAAAATGCCAGTAGTTTGGTAGATGGTGCGGCGAATGCTGTTTACCAGAAGTTTCCTTATACCACTCAGATGCAGGGCAGTAACTACGCTTCTACCACTGAAGGTAAGGCTAAGTGTGCAAGAGATGTTGGCTATTACTTGCGTATGGTGACTTACTGCCTAGTGGCAGGCGGCACAGGGCCTATGGATGAGTATTTGATTTCTGGTATTAAAGAGATCAACAAAACGTTTGATTTGGCACCTAGCTGGTACATAGAAGCGCTCAAGCACATTAAAGCTAATCATGGTTTGAGTGGGGATGCGGCTACCGAGGCTAACTCTTATCTTGACTATGCTATTAACGCTTTGAGCTAGTGATATTAGGGTGAGATTAGGTGCTTGAGGGATTTAGCCAGGGTGTTGCTATGGCACCGGTTGGATGATTTTTGGTTGAATTTTATGCTTTTGCGAATAGGTAAGGGCATAAATCCAAAACATCCTCAAGCATTTGGTTGGTGTTCTTAAGTCTTCTGAGCAAACAGGCTGATGGGCAATCAAATTGCTTGCTGAGAAGACTTATTGCTTGCTGAGAAGACTTATAGAATGCTGCGTGCGCTAGGCTGTTGCCTCTAGCGAAGAGAGTAGAGAAAGAGCGAATGGAGAACCTAAGATGACGAGTGGAACATCTGCAAGATTACTCGGTTTTGAAGAGGCACAGTCAGCACCTACAGAGCTGAGAAACCATGCTTCAGAAGCTGATATTCAAAGCGCAATTTGGGCGAGCTATCGCCAGGTCTTTGGTAATGATCATGTGATGAGCGTAGAGCGGTTGACCAGTGCTGAGTCTTTGTTGCGGCAAGGTCATATTCGGGTGGTGGATTTTGTCAGAGCGCTGGCGAGTTCAGAGCTTTATAAGCAAAAGTTTTTTTACAGCACGTCTCAAGTTCGATTTATTGAACTTAACTTTAAGCATCTGTTGGGCCGAGCGCCGTATGATGAATCCGAAATTTCTGAGCATGTTGATCGGTATGTGGAACAGGGCTACGAGGCAGAAATTAATAGCTATTTTGAATCGGTAGAATATCAAGATAACTTTGGCGACAATGTGGTGCCTTACTACCGGGGATTTGCTACGCAGCGGAATCAAAAAACGGTGGGTTTTGGCCGTATGTTTCAGCTGTACCGTGGGGCCGCGAGTAGCGATCGCCCGCAAAAGCCTGCTTGCCTTACCTCAGAGCTGGCTAGAAACACGGCTAGCCCTATCCGCGCAGCTAATGGCGGTAAAGAACTCCAAGGTGTGACCGGTGGTGGACGCGAACAGCTGTATCGGATTCGTGTTTCCCAATCGGCTAGTGTTCGCACGCCTCAGGTGCGGCTAGGCGTTCAAGAGTATGTGGTCTCTTACGAGCAGTTGTCTCCTACGTTACAGCGCCTCAACAAGCGCGGTAATCGAATCGTGAGTATTACATCTGCTTGAGGGTGTCTGTGAGTGATTGCCGTGGACTCTGGCTTACTGCCGCTTTATATCCATTTAGAAGATTTTGTACTGTACTACCGTTTAAGGAAGATTATTGGTGGCTATTACAACGACATCGTCTCGCTTAGGAACGGCTCCTTTCACTGAACAACCTTTGGTAGAACTGCGGCCAACGTTTTCGGATGGTGAAGCTAAGGCTGTTATTAATGCTGTTTACCGTCAGGTATTGGGCAATGATTATTTGATGGAGTCGGAGCGTTTAGGGGCGTTAGAGTCTCTGCTGACCAGTGGCGCACTTTCGGTGAGAGGTTTTGTTCGTGCGGTTGCCAAATCAGACCTCTATAAAACGAAGTTTTTGTATCCCAATTTTCAAACTCGCGTGATTGAGCTGAACTTCAAGCACCTGCTGGGACGTGCGCCTTACGATGAAGCGGAAGTGATTGAACATCTGGATCGTTATGATACGGAAGGGTTCGATGCCGACATTGATTCTTATATTGATACGGCTGAATATGAAACCAGCTTTGGCGATTCCATTGTTCCGTATTGCCGAGGCTTTAGCAGCCAAACGGGACAGAAAATGGCAGGCTTTACGCGGATGTTTAGGTTGTATCGAGGCTATGCAAATAGCGATCGCGCGCAGATTGCGGGTGATGCCTCTCGCTTAGCCCAAGAGCTAGCCCAAAACTTTGTTTCAGCAGTGGTGCCGCCCTCCGGTGTAGATAAAAATGGCTGGGCCTATCAAGCTGCAGAGGGCACGGTGGTTAATCGTGCCTTTGGTAGACCTATGCCTACAAATGGGCGAGGTGAGCTGTACCGGATTGAGGTGACTGGCAGACGCAATCCTGGCTATCCCAGTATTAAGCGCAGTAGCCGAGTGTTGATTGTGCCTTACGAAAAACTCTCTTTAACCTTGCAACAAATTAATAAAACGGGCGGGCGAGTGGCGAATATTACGCCTGCTTAAGCTGCTGCCTGAGCGCCATGTTGATATTGAGTAAGCCAGTCTCAAGCATTCTCATTTTAAGCCTTTCCCATTTGAAGAACCCCCTTATTGAGAGTCCCTTTTTTGAGTGATTTATTATGTTAGGACAACGTTTCGCGGGTGCTGCCGCTGATAGCCGCATTTTTATCTATGAAGTGACCGGCCTTCATCAAAATGAGGTTACGCAATACCAGAGTAACCCTATCCGCAGTAGCGACAGTCAGTTTATTCAGGTGCCCTTTAACCGCATGAGCGAAGTCATGCAGCGCATTACGACAATGCAGGGAAAGATTGTGAATATCTTTCCTTTAGAGGAACAACCTACCCGAATAGGGGCTTCTGTTGTTGCTGAGCCAGCAACAACAGAAGCGGCAGAGTCAGCAGCGTCAGAAGCGTAAGTTCAGCTTTTTATAAAACAGCTAGTTATGTCGCTTTTTATCTTCCTAGAGTTGTTGAAAATCGACATAACATCGGTCATAAAACATCGGTCATAAAACATCTATAAGATATCAGCAATAACATATGGGCCTAGTGCCTGTTTTTGACTTGTCCAGCGTCATTTTATGTGGCGTTGGATAGTCGTTTGTAGGCGGTGGCGAGGGCGGCGTCATCACCGACGTTGCCGGGAAATAACACGACAGGTAGATTGGGAAACTGAGGATGGTCGGCTTCGGTGGTGACGATGGAAACGCCGGGGATAATTTGGCCTAGTAGACGGACAAAGGTGAGGTTTAGCCCTTTGCTGAGTGTGTCGTTGGAGGTAATGCCGCCCTTGCTGATTAAAAAGCCAATGTCAGCAGGGAGTGCTTTTTCAATATCGACCAGTAAGGTAGAAACCGCTTCTCCGAAGGCAAGGCGGGTGTCTACATCTTCAAAGGTGAGTTCTTCTCGGCTGGTATAGACAGCGGGTGTATTTCCGTCTGCATGAATTTGTTCTATTTGGGCGGATACTTGGTTTAACAACTTATCGTGGCTGTTGTTAAGGGTGTCCTTGAGCTCGCTGACATCTATCTCTATGCCCACAATGCCAGGTGCTTTCAAAAGTTGTTGGAGTTGTTGGGTTGTTTTTTTGACATGCGAGCCTACGATGACTGCGCCAGAGGAGCTGCGGGTAATTTTGTGCATCTCTTCTGGTGGTGTGGGCTGCGCGGGCAGGTTCGCTAGAGAGGTGAGCAGGCTAGCTGCACTACGGAATAAGAACTTTTTACCTTGGGCTGCAACGATATTGAGGTCGCTGGCAAATTTATCGAGATCGCTTTGTTGTTCTCCATCGACAGCAACACAGCAGTTGTTGTTTAACTGGCTGAGCCGCGCTTGGCTACCTTGCCGAATATCTGCGAGTAGAAAGCGTTCTACTTCGCTGGCAGGGATGCCCCCTTTTGTTTTTTCTTCTACGTAATCGGGGAGGTAAGCGGTGCTATAGCCAAATACAGAGTCTTTCGCAAATTCGGTTTCGTGCGTGGGCGTAAGGGTGTCTGCGCTTTTGATGTAGTGGGTGCTCTCTAGGGTGACGCGGCCTGCTTCAAAAAATTCGGGGGTGAGGAAGTGGGCATCAAAGGGGCCGAGGTGGGCAGCAATGACGTCTGTTTCAATGGGGTAGTGGCCGCGCAGGGTAGAGTCGGAGCGGCTGACTAATAGGAAATTTTGAGTATGGGTACGTTCTAGGGCGATTTTGAGGTTGTCGCACACTTCGGTTGTAACGGCGGCGGCGGTGGTGGGTGTGAGCGATCGCGTATTGGTCAGAATAAAGAAAATGGGTGCTTCATCCTGTAACCCTAGCATCAGTGTCTCTACATCCCATTTCAGCAGCAGCAGGCAGCTATGGACTGTTTGAGAGCCTGTCGGGTCATCATCTAGGACGATGATTTTGGGCTGGGGTGGCGTGGCTATCGTTGGTTCGGCCATAGACTCAAATGGGGTAATTAAACCGTGAATAGATAACCCTTTTTGGGGGCGGGTGCGCGTTTTGGCTGTGGATTTTAGTGCTTAGCGCTTCGTGTGCAGATTTTAAGTAGACAGATTTTAAGTGTACAGATTTTAGGATGTAGAACCTTTAACTCGTTGGAAACAGGGCAAAGGTGACCAGGTAGCTCACTAAGCTACAGAGCAAAATAGAGGTGACGTTGAAAAGACGAGCTAGTTTCTTACGGAGTTGAGGGTTGTACTCTAGTGAGTCTCCGACGATTTCCAGCGTAGGCCGGTAGCTTTTGTCATCGGTGGCTTCAGCATCAGTTTGGAGCTGCTGGGTGTGCTGAGCCAAGTCATTGAGGATGAGGCGCGTCCAAAAGGTGATGCCAATGATGCCAATGAGCGCAACGGTGGCGATCATGATCGGATCTATGAGGGTGTTAATGATGGCGATCGCTTTTTCAGACAGCTCATGGCGCAGCAAGCGCAGCACCGCCCATACCAATCCAGAAATGCCTGTTTTATACAGCAAAGAGAGATAAACGCGTCTATCTTCTTCGGCAAAGCGCTTGGCAATGGCAAGTTCTTCAGCTTCGGCCTCGGCTTTGGCTTCGGCTTTGGCTTTTTTGCTACTTTTGCGTTTGCTACCTGTCGATTTTGTCCCCGATTGAGAGGCGCTAGAGCGGGATTTACGCGTGCTAGATTTAGCCGATGTTGAGCTGGCTGAAGCTGAACCGGCCGATGTTGAACTGGATGCTGCTGAACTGGCCGATGTTGAACGGGATGCTGTGCGGGTGTTTGCGATCGCTGCGGTTTTTGAGCTAGGTGGCTTGGCCGCAGGAATGGTCGGAAATTTGTCGGCTAGGTTCGGGCCATCGGTGGGGCCTTTGTCTAGGCCATCGTCAGGGATGGCGTTTTTGTTTGAGGGTTGCCCGGCCCCTTCCGTTTTTTTCGGGACACCGAAGGGACTTTGGCCATAGGTTTTAGAGTCATACGCCATCGTTTTGAGTGGAGGCTGCTAGATTCAGGAAGGGTGGTACCGTCAGGGTATCACTCAGCCGAGATGTCTGTGAGGGTGAGACCTTTTTAAATGCCTGCGAGGCTAAAACATGAACATATGTCTCAATAACATATGTCTTCTCAACCGCTTACTCAAGCAGCGTACCGGCTTTGGCGCGTTTGATGCCTTCCTCAAAAAACTCTGGAGGCGCGCCGCCTGGAATGAGCAACTCGTTCATGACAAAGGTGGGGGTGCCGCGCAGGTCTAGGTCTCTGGCAAGCTGGATATCTTTTTCGATGGCTGCAGTCGCTTCTGGACTATTGCGATCACGATTAAATTTTTCTATATCTAGCCCAATTTGCTCAGCCAGTTCTACGTAGTAGTCTTCGCTCAGTTTGTCTTGGTACGCAAACAATCCATCATGATAAATCCAAAACTGCTCTTGCTGCCCTGCTGCCCAGGAGGCTTTGGCAGCGGGCATTGCTTCGGGATGGATGCTTTCTAAGGGAAGCTGCTTATACACGTAGAGAATATCATCGTGTTTGGCTGTGAGGTCTTTCATGCTGACAGCGGCCTGCGCACAAAAGGGGCACTGAAAGTCTGAGAACTTTAGCAGTACCACTTGGGCGTCTTCTGGCCCTTTGGTAGATGATTCTGCAATGAGTTCCTGACGATTCAGCGAACCAATGACCGATTGAACTTGCTTTTGCTGTGCATCCCAGTCGTCTCTTGTGGCTTGTGCTTCTGCTAGCTCTTCTGGCGTAGGTTGCTCAGCTAGATTGGTAT
Source organism: Phormidesmis sp. (assembly GCA_045110585.1). GTDB lineage: Bacteria > Cyanobacteriota > Cyanobacteriia > Phormidesmidales > Phormidesmidaceae > Phormidesmis. The sequence goes on from JBGCGG010000017.1 coordinate 50,010, forward strand.
CGCCTGCGTCGGGGGCGTTAGCACTGTTACCGTTGCAGCTCATCAGAGTGAGGCCCAGCGCCAATGCCAAAATTTTGATGGAGAGGCGTTTGGGATGTGTGAGCGGAGACATGGGTTGCTGCTTCATAAAGTCTGTCGCTAAGCCTTTAGCGATACGTCTTTAGCGATACTAGAGCATCTGGCTGGCGTTGTGCGCCTTTCTGTGACCGGCGTGATGTGTGCCGGTGTGATGTGTCCAAACGTTATTGCGTACCGGCTTAATCCACCCAGCCAATGTCGTCGTCGTTCATCATGCTGTTGTTTTGTCCGCCGATAGGTGTGCCGCGCTGAATGGCATATTCTGGGATGGATTTGTAGCTGGAGTATGGCGCACGGCTGCGGCGTAGCGTGAGAGATTGACGCTGTGACTTTTCAGCGGCCTGTTTCTCAGCGGCCTGTTTTTCGGCGGCCTGTTTTTCGGCTTCTTGCGCAGCTGCCTTTGCTGCTTCTTCGGCTCTTGTCTGTTTTGCCTCAGAGAGTTGTCGAATGGTTTCTTTGGCGTCTTTGAGTTCTGCGGTGAGTTTTTGGATTTGGGTTTCTTTTTCTGTCGCTGTGTTTTCAGCTTTTTGCAGGCTATCTTTTAGCTCAAAGATTCGTTCCTGATGGGTTTCGACGTCATCTTGTAGTGCGCTAATCTGGTCGGTAGATTTTTTGAGCGAGGTTTCTAGGGCTTGCAGCTTTTTTGTGTCAGCTGTGGTGGTGGCTTTTGCTGCTGTGGTTTTAGCCGCTGTGGTTTTGGAGGCTGCGGTTTTGGAGCTGGCTTTTGCGGTTGTTGTTGTGGCTGAAGATGCTTTGGCTGAAGATTTAGCGGTAGATGTTTTAGCGGTTGAAGATTGAGCAGTTGAAGATTTGGCGGTTGAAGATTTGGCAGTCGTAGATCCTGCTGTAGCGGATGTTTTCTTTGCTGAGGTGGCTGATGATCGTTTTCTGCTGGTACGGCCTGAGGTTTTGGTGGTTTTGGTGGTGCTGCTATCTTCTGTGCCAGCTGCTTGAGCTGGTTTTTCAACCTCTTCTTTTAGCAGGTCAGCAATCCGCTTTTTAGTCATGAATCTTTCCAGTCGGTATGAATTTCGTCGGCAACTCTGATGTAGTCAGCTCGGGCTTCAGCGGCGTTACGTCCGCTCCATTGCGTGATGGGTACGCCTTCTAAGGCTGCTCTCTCATGGGCTTTGTATGTTTTTACAAAGGCGTAGCAGGCGGGAATGTCTAGCTCCATGAGCATGTTTTGGGCTTCTAGGGCTTCGCCTAAGCTGCGTGAGTCTACTTTGGTGAGGAGGACTCGGTGGGGAACGCCGGAGGGGGCAATGGTGTTGCGTACGGTTTGTACGAGGGCGGCGATGTCCATTGGCGCGGGCGGGGTTGGGAGAAGCAGGTAGTCGGCGATGGGAAGGACGGCGGCTACGGCTTCTGAGCTGAGGGCGGGTGGGGTGTCTACAACGATGATGTCGTAGGTTTTGATGTTTTTTAGTTTACCAAGCAATGTGGGGTCGGTTTCGCTGCTGACGTCGAAGCCGGGTGTGCTGTCTCCTCGGTTGGCCCACCAGTTTGCGGAGCCTTGGCTGTCGGCGTCTACTAGGAGTACGTTTTGTTGTTCGGCGAAGATGGCGGCTAGGTTTACGGCGGTGGTGGTTTTGCCGACGCCGCCTTTGCCGTTGAAGATTACTAAGATGTGGGGGCTTTTTTTGCGGGGCATGGGCGGGGCGCGGCGGGGCGGATTCTCGCTGATGAGATTAAGAATATAGGTTATTGGGGAGCATATACGGGTTTTGTAATAGTTTCTGTTACGGCTGCGGGGGTGGTTCAGAATGGATCTGTGCAAGAGAAGGGGTTCAGGAGAAGGGGATTTCCTCTCCTGAACCCCTTCTCTTGCTGGGATGCGTGAGTTGTTGACTGGGGGCTTAAAACTCTAGGTTGTCGGGGGTGCGGGGGAAGGGAATGACGTCGCGGATGTTGGTCATGCCGGTGATGAATTGGACGAGGCGTTCGAAGCCGAGGCCGAAGCCGGCGTGGGGGACGGTGCCGTAGCGGCGCAGGTCTAGGTACCACCAGTATTCTTCTTGGGGCAGTCCGGCTTCGGTGAGGCGGCGTTCTAGTACATCAAGGCGTTCTTCGCGTTGGGCGCCGCCGATAATTTCACCGATGCCGGGGGCGAGGACGTCCATGGCGGCGACGGTTTTGTTGTCGTCGTTGAGGCGCATGTAGAAGGCTTTGATTTCGGCGGGGTAGTCGGTGACGATGACGGGCTTTTTGAAGTGTTCTTCGGCGAGGTAGCGTTCGTGTTCGGATTGCATGTCGATGCCCCAGGATACGGGGTATTCGAAGGTCTTTTTGCCGTCTTTGATGGCGGTTTCTAAAAGGGCGATCGCTTCTGTATAGGTCACGCGTGCGAATTCGCTGTGGATGATGTTTTCAGCGGTGGATAGGACGGTGTCGTTGATGCGTTTGTCAAAGAAGGCCATGTCGTCTTCGCAATGTTCCATCACGTAGGCAAAGACGTACTTGAGGAAGGATTCGGCTAAGTCCATGTTGCCGCCGAGGTCGCAGAAGGCCATTTCGGGTTCGACCATCCAAAATTCGGCGAGGTGGCGGGAGGTATTGGAGTTTTCGGCGCGGAAGGTGGGGCCGAAGGTGTACACATTGCGGAAGGCCATGGCCATGATTTCGGCTTCGAGCTGGCCGCTGACGGTGAGGTATGCGGGTTTGCCAAAAAAGTCTTGGCTGTAGTCGGCTTTGCCGTTTTCGTCGGTGGGAATGCTGTCGAGGTTGAAGCGGGTAACCGTAAACATTTCGCCTGCGCCTTCACAGTCGCTGGCGGTGAGAATGGGGGTGTGCATCCACAGGAAATCTTGCTCTTGGAAGAAGTTATGGATGGCGGTGGCGCAGGCGTTGCGGACGCGGAAGACAGCGCCGAGGGTGTTGGTACGGCTACGCAGGTGACTAATTTCGCGCAGGAATTCGAAGGAATGACGCTTTTTCTGGAGGGGATAGGTTTCGCCGTCGGATTCTCCGAACACTTCGATGCTTGTGGCTTGAAGTTCTACGCGCTGCCCTTTCCCTGGCGATTCTGCCAGAGTGCCGCTGATGGCGACCGATGCGCCGGTGCTAATCCGGGCCATGTGGGTGTCGTAGTCTGGTAGGTCTGTGCCTGCAATGACTTGCAATCCGCTCATGGCGGAGCCATCGTTTACTTCAATAAAGGTGAACTTTTTAGAGCCGCGTTTGGTTCTTACCCAGCCTTTGATAGTGAGTTCTGTGCCTGGCTGACCAGATTTCAGAATGTCTTTGATACGGGGAGAGTTAGGCATGGGTAAAGAAGAGAAAATCAAGGGACGCGTTTATAGCTATAGACTATCCCCAAAATACAGAGGCAAGCTTTAAAGAAGCGGCAAGGGTTACAGATCACCCCCTAAAGCGCACCCCTAAAGCGGCTGGCTTAGCATCAGCCTAGCCATTCATTCAGAAACCAGCCGACGATGAGGCCCAAGCCGCCGAAACGGATAATTTGCCAAAAGGGCTCTTGAATTTCACGCCAGGAAAGTAGATGACTTTCTAGTGTGACTTTGAGTGCCTCAATGCGATCTTGCATTTGGGCGAGTTCTTCTGCGGGTAATCGACTTAAGTCAGCGCTAGTGGCTTGTTCGTACTTGGCTTTGGCGCGACGGATGGCAAAAAAGCGATCACGCAATAGCAAAAATTCGTCCGCCGTTTCCTTGAGCGCCCCCTCAAAAGTTGCCAGCTCCTCATCGCTGGGCAAGTGAGGAATACGTTTAGTCGATCTGCGGAGTAATTTCATCTTCTTATGGTCACCCAAAGCTGCCAAAGGCACTAAATTGCCATTACTGTAAAGGTAGATCACCCTATTGGGAACCCCCTTTCTGGAACCCTGTTTAACTGACGGACTTCTTTTTATGGCAACTGTTCAGTCTTCTACGGCGCCAGCCCCTGCTCCAGATGCTTCAATTCTCAAATCCTTTCCACCTGAAGCGCTCGCGCAAGCCCTTGCCGAACAGCTCTCTATTTCCGTTCAAGATTGGCATCGACTCAGCGCCAATCGAAACGTGCGCGCTAAGGAGCAAGCCGCTGCTGCCCTGGTTTATCTCCTCAAAAATCAGCCAGAAGAAGCGCTCCCTCGCTTGACTCAAGCAGTGGGCTGGTTAGATAAAACGCTTAAGGCACCGCCTTGCCCTAGTCATGGCAAGAAAGCGCACTGAGTTGAGTCCCGTACAACGCTAAACGACTCAACTACTTCTGAGAGGCGCTGTACAAGGGGACCTCTATCATCTACGTTGTTGCAGCATGCCCCAGGGCTACATTCCCCGAGTCAAGGTTCCATCGCCACAGCTAAAGCTCCCTCACGGATGTAAGGCGGAATTTTATAGCGCGCCTATGTCATACCTAAAGGGAGCAACGGGTTTTCGCTACACTGCGTTTCCTATAGCGGGTTCTTTTGAACTGCGTCTATTGGAAATGCGCTTGCTAAGCTGCGCAAACGTTACTGAACGGTACAAATGGCAAGCGCTAGGCGCTGTTGGCAAGCGCTAGGCGCTGTGTGCTGATCTGGGCACTAGCCTACGCCACCACGACTCGATGATGCGAAAGAATGCAGCAGGGGTGAGGAGGGGGATAATTGGCTTGCGGCACAGTTGCTTAGCCAGGTGTATTTCTTTGCCGTTTTCGCTCCAAGCCACTTGGTCAAAAACTTGATGCAGAATGTAGAGGCCGCGCCCGCATTCACTGACCAATGGGTTGTCTGGGAAGCTGTCAGCGCACGGGCAATCACATGTCTCAGGCTGATCAAAGCCGTCTCCTTGGTCGCTGACGACCCACCAGTAGTACCCATTGGCTTTGGCGTAGCGAACCGAAACCAATTTTTTGGGGTCTAGCTGATTGCCGTGTTTAGCCGCATTCACCAGTGCTTCTTGCAGGCCCAGCCGCAACTCATCACGTAATGAGAGGGGGGTGGGCTCCAAGAGAGCATCTAAAATGGGGCGAAGATACAGCGTAGAGGTAAAGCTCAAACTATCCCATCGACTTATCGTCGGAGCTTTTACGCTAGCTATCGAGGCAGAGTATATGGAATCGAGCATAGGTCTTTTCAGGCCAGACGATTTTTCAGGTGCATAGATCACTTAAGCGATTCTCCCAGCACAGTCATGAGTTGGATGGCTTCTAGTTATGATTCAATCGTGATGCCATCAGAGGCAGCTATCCTGACGTGGTTAGAGGCGATTTCCCTAAAAGCCCAGGGGCAGAAATGATATTAAGCAATACAGAGATTTGAATAAAACTTTAGTTTAAGCGTTTTTGATATGTTCCTAGTCTATCAGAACATTTAGGGAGAGGGGGGTGGAGTAAAAAAAGGCTATCTCCGTAACATCCGCAAAAAGACTCTAAAAAAGTCTTCTTAAAGTATGGATTTAAATCACATTTGATCGCCCCAATCTGTTTTTTTGTTGTGCTTTTTAAGCGCAGAAGAGATGCTCGTTTATTTTCCTAAAGCCTTGAGAATGAAAGGATGTGGGGAATCTGTGAGCAGTTTAATTAAAATTCTTTGATGAGAGCTATCACAGTCTAATCGCTCCTGAATTACTGTTGATTTGATTGGAGATAGAGACTGTTTTAGATGCAAAAGTAAACATTTAGATGCAGAAAGTGAGCCACATTTGGACAACTGAAAAAAGCTGCTGTTATTACGGACAAAACAGTCATTGATCGACTGAAAATGTGTATTTAAGTAATCGGTTGCTCTCAAAAGTGATGCTGAAACTGTAGTTTCCACGACCTTTATCACGACTATCCGGATAATGTCGAAAAACTCCCGTAGGAATACGGTTGTGGTGAAGGTTCGGGGCTTGGGCGATTTGCAGGCGCTGCTAGCCTATTTTCACCAATCTGGAAAATATTAAGAATTGTTGATTAAAGTCTGGAAAGGTACGTCATCGTCCAATGAAAAGACGAAAACGCACCTTGCTGATTAGCGCGATGGTTGGCGTGGCGTGATGGTTGAACTCGCGCGATGGTTGGAACAGCGCGATCGCTTATCAGGCTTCAAAACTAGTCTGAACCCAATTGCCTGCTGGAGCTTCGCAATAGTCTGGTGATGCAGGGCAATCGTTAGGCTGACACGCGGCAATAGCGGCGCGATCGCCGTTTCGGTGGTTCAGGTTTTCTGTCTATTTGCTGCTAGATAGTCTTTTGGCCGTTTCAGCTACGATGTCAGACTCGTCGTTCGTGAGCTGTTTAAGGGCTTCAGCTGCCTGGGGATGGGTGGAGAAATTGCCGAGGGCTTGTGCGATGCGATGGCGTACCTGCCAGTCTGTATCGTTTGTGTAAGGCAGAAGCAGTGGAATCGCGCGCTCGTCTTGGAGTTCTCCGAGTGCGCCAATGGCGGATACGGCAACCAGAGAGTTGTCTTGATTGAGGGCGGATTGGAGTAGTTCGAAGGCGCGTGTATCGCCCATTTCTCCGAGGCATGCGACCACGCTCATTTGTACGAGCCATTCGGTGGTGGTGGTGTATAGCTCTTTTAAATTGTCTAGGGCGTCGGTGAGTTTGAGCGCGCCGAGGGCATCGGCTGCGGCTGCCTGGACGTCGGGCTCGGGGTCGCCGAGTGAGGCGGTGAGAACGGTGTAGGCGGTGGCTGTATCTTGCTCGCCAAGGGTGGCAATTTGGCTGACGGCGGCGTAGCGAACGCGGGTGTTGGGATCGTCGCAAAGCGGCTGAATAAGCTTGAAAGCAGTCGCCGGATCGATGTTGCGGAGGTGATTGATGGCTTTAATGCGATCGCCAAAGTTTTCTGACTGTAAAAGGGCGTTAATCTGCTCAAGGTTATTTTCGGAGCTAGTCATGGCGGTGCGGTCTTAGCCGGAGGATAAGGTTTAACTCAATACTATGACAGGTGCCCTTGCGCGCAGTCACCTACCCTATTGGTGATGCCGCAACAGCAGATGTGGGCGGCAGCGGATTTTCGCGATCGCAAACTTGAGCAACCAAAGACTTCATGAGTGTATTGATATCGGCAGTGCTACCAATCGCACTGGTGGCGTTAGTCGGTATATGGGTGGGCCGCACGTTTGAAATAGATCTGAAAAGCCTGGCCCGACTGAATATTTATGCGCTGCTGCCAGCGCTGGTGTTGACCGGTATTTATGACAGTACGTTGGCGCTGGGGTCGGCGGTGGGCATTGTGGTGGGCTTTGTGCTGAACTGCGCGGTGCTGTACGCCTTGGCTTATGGGCTGGGTAAAGCTTTTAAATTACCGAGCGATCGCTGTAAAAGCCTAGTGGCCACCACCCTATTGGCGAATTCTGGCAATATTGGTTTGCCGTTTATGCTGTTTGCCTTAGGCGAAGGCGGGCTGGAGCGAGGCATTGTGTACCTAATCGCATCGGCGATTTTTATCGCGAGCGTGGGGCCGGTGATTTTAAAAGGGCAAGGGCTGAGCGCTGGGGTGAAGGTAACGCTGAGTTTGCCCGTGTTTTGGGCCACCCTCATTGGGGTGATGCTACAGGCGATTGCGTGGCAAGGGGGGAGCTGGCAGGTGCCGACGGAGCTAGATCGAGCTTTGGATTTGCTGAGTGGTGCGGCGATTCCGGTGGCGCTTTTGACCCTGGGCATTCAGCTATCTAAAACGCGATTGAGCTTTGGGCTATATGAGTTCTCGGCAGCCGCATTGCGGTTGCTGGTGTCTCCACTAACGGCTTATCTGATAGGGCGATCTCTCAATCTCCAAGGTCTCGACCTTTCCGTTTTGGTGATGCAGTCAGCGATGCCCGTCGCTGTTAATACGCTCATTTGGGTAACCGAACTGGGCGGTGATACCGTGCGCGTTGCCAAAACGATTGTGCTGTCTACGCTGATGAGTCTGATTACATTGCCGTTAGTTCTATCGCTCGTGCTTTCACTAGCAGGTTAATTAAGATGCTCAGAACGCTCACGTCAAGGCGGTTTGCACGTTTTGTGTGGCTTACCATGAGCGTGCTGCGAGCAGCTCCTAACGCCTAGACTCTAACGCCTAGACTCTAACCCCTAGCCCCGGCCCCCTAGACTCTAACGTCTGGATGCATTTGTCGATGACACCTGACACGGGGTTGCTATGACCTGTTCTCCCGTTTGATAAACGTAGAGGCCGACATTGCCGCTGTAATCAGCGATCGCATATTCATAAAACTCCCCATTGCGCTCCTGCTGAAAGCTATAGCGCAACCCACGGGTTGGCTCTTGAACGATGAGTGGCTGGTTGAGATTGGGGTCAAGATCGTCATAGACTACGGGGCTGCTGAGGTTAATGCCTTCAGCGCTGTACTTAATCTCACCTTCATTCGGACGACTGAGTGTGACTTGAACCCCTTCCCCGCACTGATACTGCTCGTTCCAACCCACATCGGGAATCAGGCTATTGAACTGCTCAGAACTGGGGGTAAAAGATTGCTGAAACGGGGGCTCGGGAATATCTTCTCGCGCATCAAGTACACATTCATCCGCAATGCCATCTCCATCAAAGTCAATCTTGGAGTCGTTATCAAATCCATCCCCATCGCAGTCGGTCGCAGGCCCGATAAAAACGCCCTGTGCGCCTTCGGTTTTGGTGGCAGCGGTGGGCAGTGGCTTTGCAGATGAGAGCAGGATTGCTAGACCTACAAAGGCTAGCCCTGAAAAGTATGAAACGGGGGTGGATCGAACGGGTCGCATGGCTTTTGCAGAGAAACGGCATAGATACGGGGGCAATCGAACCCAAATCTTATCACCGAGGTTTTGGAACGACGGCGAGGGTGGTCACCTTGTCCAACGTCACAACAATTTTTGATGTGTTAGTTGTTACCTTATTCTACTGAAAGTGTATGGATGTAGCCGCTAGAACACCTGTTTTCTCGTACGGCGAAGCCATGGCGTCTCAACGATGAGCCTCAACTACTGAACCTGAACTGCTGAATCCCAACTATGGGCCTAAAAATCAATTGATCCTAAATCAGCACTTAAAAATGATGGATTTCAAATCAATGGCGTCTGAGCCATAGGCGCGTGGTACCTGGCCGCACGTTCTACGTTGGGAGCGCCCAGCCCAGAAAGCCTGATATCTGACTAGCCAGCGTAGTGGGATCAAAGGGTTTGTGAATGACGCCTTGTGCGCCTAGGCTGTATAGCCGTTTGCGATCCACGGCTTGTGCTTTGGCAGTTAAAAAGATAATCGGAATGGTTTGGGTGGTGCTGTCCGCTTGCAGGGCGCGGGCTGTTGCTGTGCCATCCATATCTGGCATCATCACATCCAGCAAAATAGCATCAGGGTGGTTCGCTTTCGCGAGGGCAATGCCTGCTTGACCAGAGTCTGCTGTGACGACTTGCCAGCCGCCAATGACGGTGAGGCCAATCCGCGCAATGGTCTGAATATCGCGCTCATCGTCGATCATTAAAATGCGTTTAGTGGGCTGATGAGACATACGCTAGCTGGGCAGTTGTTTGGAGGAGATCTGCTTGGGAGAGATCTGCTTGGAGGCGAGCTGCTTGGAGGTGATCTGCTTGGAGGTGAGCTGGTCGGGGGGGAGTGGCAGGGTGAAATAGAAGGTGCTGCCCTTCCCATGAATACTTTTAACCCAGATGCGGCCCTTATGTTGTTGGATAATTTCTCGGCAAATGGCAAGTCCTAGTCCGGTTCCGCCGCGCTCGCGGGCATCGGAGGCATCGACCTGATGGAATCGTTCAAATACGGTTTCTAGCTTATCGGTGGGGATGCCACGACCTGAGTCTTTGACTAAAAATTCGACGTAGCGACCAGTTTTAGGATTGGCCGGTCTGGCCTGGATGGTAACGGCCTCGCCTTGGGGCGAAAACTTGATGGCGTTGCTGATGAGATTGGTGAGGGTTTGAATGATTTGATCTGGATCTGCCCATACCTGAAGTGTGTGAAGTGGATGGTGGGCAGATGTATGCCTGGGCGCAGGGCCAGGGGCAGTGACCAGCGTGATCGCGTATTCATCGGCCATGGACTGCATGGATTGGGTCGCTTGGCTGATGAGCGCCTGAGCAGTGCAGATGGTGGGGTTGCCTCGCAGGTGACCAGACTGTATGCGCTCTAAATCGAGGACATCGTTGAGTAGGCGTGTGAGCCGTTGGGTGTTTTGTAGGGCGATGGAGAGGAGTTCTTGTCCTTGGGTATCAAGCTGGCCCAGCGCGCCAGTGGTAAGTAGCTTTAATGAGCCGTGTACTGAGGTGAGCGGTGTGCGTAGCTCATGGCTCACGACAGAGACAAATTCGTCTTTGAGTCGTTCGGTGGCTTTGCGATCGCTAATGTCATTAATTAAGCTAAATAGCCCCTTGATTCGCCCGGCCTCCCAATCTGGGATGTAGCTCACACTGGCCCATACCTTTTGGCCACTACTTTGCATCATTTCAATTTCGTAAGTGACCTTTTCCCCTGTGAGGGCTTGCTCAAGGTAAGGCAGCATTTTCCGGTAGACCGGTAGCGACACAATATCTCCGACTTGCCTGCCCTTAATTTGCTGATAGGGGAGGTTGTACCAAAGCTCGTAGGCGTAGTTATTGAAACGGTAACGATGGTGGGTGTCTATGTAGCTAACAAGGGCTGGCAAGGCATCGACGACGAGTCGCATTTGATGCTCATGGCGGCTCAGGTTGGCTGCAATGCTTTCTTGGTTCAGCAACTGCCGTTGGAGCAGCTTATTTTTAGCCCTTAGCTCAGCAATTAGCCGCGCATTTGCCGATGGGCTGTGAGGCATAATCTCTGAACTGTCATGGTTTACTGTGGCCACGATAATTCCTTCTGGTGTAGTGACCAGGCCGGTGTGCTTAACAGTAGCGTGCTGTCTCAAATTGTGGTGTTAAGAGTTGAAAGAGGCCAGCTTGAAAATTGATTCTGCAAGTTTCTGGTTTGATTCTTCGTGTTCAAAGGCCACATGTCAATTCACTCAGTGCTGAGGATGGCCTTGGGTAGGATGAGTGGTTTCGCTGGCCAGGCGATTGGAGCTGTATTTCTGCTCAATATTTTCCTGAAATGGCAAGCCATGCATCTGTGCCAGGCGACTCATTGCAGGCGGATAGTGACGACCTCGCTAGGTTCACTGGTGTTGGCGGCAGCCCCTATGGTTTTGAAGGCTATAGGATTCTAGGCATTCGATATCGTTGGTTCGCAAGCTGCTTACGTTATGACTAAAACTTCTATATATTTCCTGTAGATTCGTTCATCAATGGGAGGTGGATCTTCATAATTTGCTCAGATTTGGTTGCTACTGTGAAAGGTGAAGCTGTAGCAACAGGCGGTCGCAATGCAATACCTTTATTACTTTGCAAATACGAGTTTAGTGGTTCGCCTTTTGGGTTATCTCTCCCAACAGGTTGGCTTCCCATTAGAGGCGGTGACCGTTATCTATCTCGTGGATAGGTGGGTGGTTCGTGTTCAGCTTAAGGTGCCGTTGTCAGAGCATCGGGCCTTCGATTTTGAGGCTTTTCTGAAAGAGAACGGCTACGTGTACTCGTTAACCTCTCCCATTGCGCGGCCTGTGAGCAACGCTTTACGAGATTTGGATGCAGGGGTGTCAGTGACCACTGTGATGGATAAGTATCACGTAGTTGTGGTTTCCCACGGCGCGCTTCAGCCTGCCAGTATTGAAAGTTTTCGTACGTCGTTTGTTGAAGGGTTGGGCTACTGTCCGCCTAGTTTGGTGTAGTCAGTTTCGTGTGGTTTAGCGGCTTGGCCTGGCAGCTTGTGAGCAAGCCTATGGGCTGAGTGTGTCAGATGCTGGATATTAAAAAGCCGGATATTAAAAAGCTGAATGGTTAAATAACTGAATGGTTAAATAACTGAATATTAAAAAAGCTGGGTATTGGAAAGCTAAGGCTACTGAGTGTGACTGCTTTAGTTAACCGGGACGTTTGAAGCGTTGGTTTTGAATCCGGCTGGCGAGTGCTTGAGGGGTGAGGTTTGCTTTGCTAATGAAGTCATCGGCACCTGCCTGAAAGGCTTGATTCCTGATGCGATCGCTATTGTGAATGGTTAGAACGATGATGGGTAGATGTTGAAACTGCGCGTCAGCTCTAAGAATTTGACAGAGTTCAATGCCGCTCATTCCAGGCATTTCTACATCTAGCAAGAGGATATCGGGTTTGGGGGCAAGATTTTTTGCCTTGAGTGCTTGTGTTCCAAGTGTTTGGGTGTCAACGTCCTGGGTGTCAACGTCCTGGATGCCAGGGTTTTGATGCCCGGATACGTTGTGGTTGGGAATGCGAACTTTGGAATTGTGTTCTGTGAAATCAGTACCTGTTTGGTTCCCTGGGGTTTGGTAGAGCCATTGCCACAGTGCTTGCGCACTGGTAAAGGCATTGACGGTAAAGGTTGATGGATCTAAGCAGGTGCTGAACTGAGAGAGAAATAGGGGATCGTCATCGGCGATCGCTATTCGCGTCAGGGTGGTTTTTGCTGCTACCCGTAGCGTATTGGCGGCTGCCATAATCTGCTCGGGTGATTCGTGGCAGCCCATGACCCGCTGCGCACCTTGGGCAACTAGCTGCCTTTGCACGGTGAGCGTCATAGTCTTTACTAATGCAATCAAAGGCGGTGTATGGAAGGTTCGCCCTTGCTGCTCTACTTTCTGGATAAGCGCTTTCGGCAACACCTCAATGCTGGCCGTATCCCAGATCACCACATCGGGCGTTGGTGCTGATATCTCATCAGCGGGCGTTAAGCCGTCACGGCCTGATATTGGCCAGTTGAGAAATAGCTGCGTTTGTGCAGACGCCGCTTTAGTTGCTTGGGTGAGTTGGGCAATCAGCTCGTTATTTTGGCTGAGGATGAGTAAGCTCGGTGGCCCACTGGTTTGGTTTGACGAGGTGGGCGCGGGCGCGGCAAATGACGGCACGGCATCGCTATTGTCTGGCAGCGTGCAGGCTTGATTTGCAGCGACATTGATGTATTGGTGGAGCTGCTGGATGAGCTGAGTAATGGCTTGGCCATCTTGTGGGGGCGGCTTGGGGGCGGATACAGCTTCTGACGGAGGGTCTGTGCTGGCGCTCAGCTGAGATTCTATGCGTTGGGCTAGCTTGGAACCTTTGGCTAGACCAAAACTGCCGAGGGAACCCGCGAGCTTATGCGCGTTCATTTGGGCCTTTTTTTGAGCCTGCTGGTATCTCTTTTTCGTGTGCGGCATCTGCTGATCGGTCGTTTTTTCAGGCAATGCTGTGGCAACGCGCTCTATTTCCTCAATGAGATGCTGAGCATTTTGCAAATATTGACAAGTTTCTGGGGTGAGCGCGATGGCTAACGATTCATCAGGGGCTTCTAGCTGTCTGCGAATAGGGTGCTCTTGGGCGGTGGGGGAAAGATTGATGCTTTGCTTTTCTTTAGTGGAGTTTGATTTGGACGTGTTCGATTTGGTGGGGTTTGAGCTGGACGCGTTTGATTGGGCCGTGTTGGTTTTAGAGGCGTTGGCCTGGGCGGTGCTGAGCTGTCTGTGATTGGCTGCTCTGTGGTTGGCTGCTCTGTGGTTGGTTGCTCTGTGGTTGGCTGCTCTGTGGTCGGTGCTGTCGGCGGTGGTGGTGTGATGATGGGTGCGATCGCGCTGTGGCTGGCTCTCATGCGCGGTCTCTTCATTCAGCCGGTAGCCTAGCCCGTACACCGTTTTGATCAAATCTTTGGGCGCACCCGCATTGCGCAATTTTCGTCTCAAGCTCTTGATGTGGGTGCGAATGGCATCTTCACCTGGAGGCGATTCTAAAGACCACAAATCATCCATGATGTTGCCCAGGCTATGCACCCGATGGGGGTGCCGTAAAAATAGCTCCATCAGCGAAAATTCTTTTGGCGTTAGCCGCACTAACTGCTCTGCATACATCAGCTCACACACGCTGGGATCTAGCTGAATAGCACCCCATTTCAAAACTGTCGGGAGACCCTCATTTTCGCGGCGCAATAATGCCCGAATACGCGCACACAGCTCATCAAAATCAAAGGGCTTAATGACATAATCATCTGCGCCCGCATCCAGTGCAGTGACCTTTTCTGTCGTGCTTGCTTTTGCCGTCAAAATCATGAGCGGATTCACATATCCGCTCCGCCGAAACTGCCGACAAAACTCAATGCCGTCTCCATCGGGCAGCATTAAATCCAGCACGATCAAATCGTAATTAAACAAGTCGAGGTAGGCATGAGCGCTATTGCCATCAATCGCAATATCTACCGCGTAGCGTTGATGGATCAATCGCTCAGCCAGCGATTCCATAAGTGCTTCGTCATCATCAACTAACAGGATACGCATTTAAAGTTGCCGATGATTCTCACAGGCGTTTATCGATAGATCAAGGCTTCTCTTTTAAAAGGTATGCAACCGAATTCTTCCTTACACTCTTCAACCTTACTGTTGAAACTGCGAATGAAGTAAAAAGAAATGCACAAAAGCGTATGAGAGTTGTTGTTTGTGTTGTTTTAAATCTTGAAAGTGTATAAATGTTGCTTTGAATAAATATAAGTAAAGAGCAACTTGGTTGAAGAGAACGCTAGATAAAGAGCAAGTTGGTTGAAGAGCAAGTTGGTTGAAGAGAACGCGTCCGTGAACTGAGCCTACTGTGCCTGGCAGCTGGGGCAGTAGTAAATGCGACGATTGCTAATCATTTCTTTGATAATGGGCGTTTGGCATCGGTAGCACGGCTGGTGGCTGCGCCCAAAGACCCAGTGCCGGTAGGCCCGATATTTTGCGCCAGCGGCTTTGAGCTTGTTAGCCAAATCTAAGTCGTTGGTGATGCCTTTGTATTTATATGATTGGTACGGAATTTCGATAGAGGCTTGGGCTAGGGCGAGTAGCTGCTCGTCAGTGCAATCTATGGGCCTAAGCTGTGGGTTGAGCTGCGCAACAAAGAGAATTTCGCTGCGTAAATAGTTGCCAATGCCTGCTAGAAAGTGCTGATCCAAATAGAGGGTGGAGAGGCGGCGGCGATGATGCTTTTTGGATTGGATATGGGTTTTGAGCGCCTTGGGCTTGATGCCAGCACTGAGTACGTCGGGGCCGAGTTTGCTCAAAAAGGGATGGTTTTCAATTTCTGATCGGCTGCTCAGGATTTGGATGTCTGAGGCGCTGTAGAGAAGGGCTGATTTTTTGGGGTTGTGGATGGCAAAGCGGAGCTGCCGGTTCGTGTCGGGATAGCTTTGGGCTTTGCGAATCATCCACTTGCCATAGAGCTGATTATGGGTGTAGACGCTCAGGCCGTTGTCAAAGTGGGTGAGCATGGCCTTGCCGCGCGTTTCTATGTGGGTCACGGTTTGGCCGGTGAGTTCGGCTTCAAAGTGCTTGAGATGATCAAAGGCAAAAAAGACTTCGGTAGTGGGGCGATCGCACACCGCTTTTTCAAGTTTGTCTGCGGCAATCCGAATTTCTGGGCCTTCAGGCATAGCAGTGAGAGGAAAGAGGGGCTAAAGATGACAGGCGGAGCAAAGATGGCAGGCAGGGCTAAAGATGGCAGGCAGGGCTAAAGATTACAAAAGGATTGTCAATCCGCAAATCCAGCAGTCGATTGCGGTATCGTGATCATAAGTTAAATCTCGGTTACATACCTTCAAGTATTTAGCTCCCAGTATCTAGCCTTAAACCCCTAGCTCCCAGTACCTAGCCTTAAACCCCTAGCCTCAAGAAACGCGCCCCTCTTATGTCCATCGCCAACTCCGCTGCCGCGCCTCAGCCTGCTCCCTCTGCTGCCAAGCCCCATGCCAAAGCTCGCGGTCTTAAGCCTGGAGCCGCTAAGCCCGCTAAAGAACGATGCAGTGAATGCGGTTTGTGTGACACCTCTTATATCCACTACGTCAAAGATGCCTGCGCCTTTTTGAACCAGCAGATTCCTGAGCTTGAAGCAGCTAATCACGGACGCAGCCGAGACCTGGATAATGAGCACGAACTTTACTTTGGCGTCCACCAAAAAATGGTTGCTGCGCGCAAGCTTGCCCCTATCGACGGTGCGCAGTGGACGGGGATTGTGAGCACCTTGGCCATTGAGATGCTGAACAAAGGCTGGGTGGAGGGCGTGGTGTGTGTGCAAAACACCGAAGATGATCGCTTTCAGCCTATGCCGGTGGTGGCTAAAACGCCGGAAGATATTCTGGCCGCTAGGGTGAATAAGCCGACCCTATCGCCCAATCTTTCTGTGCTAGAGCAGATTGAGCAGTCTGGCATGAAGCGCGTTTTAGTGATTGGTGTGGGCTGCCAAATTCAGGCTTTGCGAGCGGTGCAGCATCAAATTGGCCTGGAAAAGCTCTATGTGCTGGGGATGCCTTGTGTCGATAATGTGACCCGCGCTGGGCTGCAAAAGTTTTTAGATACGACTAGCCGCTCTCCTGATACGGTCGTTGCCTACGAGTTTATGCAAGATTTTCAGGTGCACTTTAAGCATGAAGATGGCTCGGAAGAGAAAGTCCCATTTTTTGGATTAAAAACCAACAAGCTTAAAGACGTCTTTGCGCCTTCTTGTATGAGCTGCTTTGACTACACCAATTCTTTGGCAGATATTGTGGTGGGCTATATGGG
>JBGCGG010000018.1:0-104504 GCA_045110585.1 Phormidesmis sp.
ATTGGCTGGCGGACAACAGTTCTGTCGGATTCGAGGCTATATATCGACGCTGAGAAAGCAGGGCATAGCTGTACTTGACGCACTCTCTCGTACCTTTGCTGGAGACCCGGTGATGCCAGTACTTTAGCCTGAGTAGTTACCAAGGACTTTCCAAAGCCATTGATGAAAAAGTGGTGGATATGGTTTTTGAACAGCTCTGGGAATGGCGATCGCATCGCATCGCAGCCCCCACCATCGCCATCAACTTCGACATCGCCTTTCTACTGGATGAGCAGGCTGTCAGATCCTTTCTCAAGCGAGCTAAATCTTCTCAAGTCTGCTTCTGTATCGAAATTA
This sequence comes from Phormidesmis sp., assembly GCA_045110585.1. Classification (GTDB taxonomy): domain Bacteria; phylum Cyanobacteriota; class Cyanobacteriia; order Phormidesmidales; family Phormidesmidaceae; genus Phormidesmis. The sequence continues at coordinate 337 of JBGCGG010000018.1, forward strand.
CAGAACACACCTACGTCACTGAACTCGCCGCCCTCGCCTCAGTCATCCGCAAAATCCGCAGCGCTGGCCATCACATTTCCATCGATGACTTTGGCACAGGATATTCCTCACTCACCAGCCTAGTTTCTTTAGAAGCCGATGAAATTAAATTAGACCGCGCCCTGGTTGTTCCTCCATTGGCAGAGACCGAGCGCAGCGAAATGATGTTGACCTCTATCATCCAGCTTTGTCATAACCTTGGCTTTTCAGTCGTTGCCGAAGGCGTAGAAACAGCCGCGCAGCTCCAAAAAATTCAGCAGTTTGGTGCAGATGTAATTCAGGGCTACTACCTTGGTCAGCCTGCCAGCGCCCAGAAAATCGGCCAAACCCTTCTAAGCAATAGGCCGAAGATACCTGTTCGGTAACCCCCCCTTCAGCAAACCGCCCCTCATTTAGCACTATGTATATAACCTTTTAGAAAAAGACGCCCTGTTAGTTAAATCAGTCGGAGCATAAATATGGGAAAAGTTGTTGGAATCGACCTCGGTACTACAAACTCAGTGGTAGCCGTCATGGAAGGCGGTAAGCCCTCTGTCATTGCAAACGCTGAAGGTTTTCGGACGACCCCCTCTGTCGTTGCCTACGCGAAAAATGGCGATCGCCTCGTCGGTCAAATCGCTAAGCGCCAAGCGGTCATGAACCCGGAAAATACGCTGTATTCCGTTAAGCGCTTCATTGGCCGCCGTCACGATGAAGTCAGCAACGAATCCAGCGAAGTCCCTTACAAAGTTGCTAACGTAGGCGGCAACGTCAAAATTGAAACCTCTGACGGCAAGCAATACGCCCCCGAAGAAATTTCTGCTCAAGTCCTTCGTAAACTCATTGACGACGCCAGCAAGTACCTGGGCGAGAAAGTAACTCAAGCCGTTATCACGGTACCTGCTTACTTCAATGACTCTCAGCGTCAAGCGACTAAAGATGCTGGTAAAGTCGCTGGCGTAGAAGTCCTGCGGATTATCAATGAGCCAACAGCCGCCGCTCTCGCATACGGTCTCGATAAAAAGAGCAACGAGACTATCCTCGTTTTTGACCTTGGTGGCGGTACTTTTGACGTCTCCATTCTTGAAGTTGGCGACGGCGTATTCGAAGTACTTTCTACCTCTGGTGATACCCACTTAGGTGGCGACGACTTTGACAAAAAGCTCGTAGACTATCTGGCAGAAGATTTCCAAAGCAAAGAAGGCATTGACCTGCGCAAAGATAAGCAGGCGCTTCAGCGCTTAACTGAAGCTGCTGAGAAAGCAAAAATCGAACTCTCCAGCGTTAGCCAAGCGGAAGTTAACCTACCCTTCATCACCGCCACTCAAGATGGCCCCAAGCACTTAGAAACCACCTTGACTCGCGCTAAGTTTGAAGAGCTATGCTCCGATCTCATTGATCGTTGCGGCGTGCCTGTTCAAAATGCCATTAAAGACGCCAAGCTCAGCAAAACTGACATCGATGAGATTGTGCTTGTGGGTGGTTCCACTCGCATCCCAGCGGTACAAAACCTCGTTGAGAAAATCTTAGGTAAAAAGCCCAACCAGAGCGTTAACCCTGATGAAGTTGTTGCCATTGGCGCAGCTATTCAAGGCGGCGTTCTCGCCGGTGAAGTTAAAGACATCCTGCTCTTAGACGTTACGCCGTTGTCCTTGGGGGTTGAAACCCTTGGCGGCGTTATGACTAAGCTCATCACTCGTAACACCACCATTCCTACCAAAAAGTCTGAAGTCTTCTCTACGGCAGTAGACGGTCAGACCAACGTAGAAATCAAAGTGTTCCAGGGCGAGCGCGAGATGGCCAACGACAACAAGTGCCTAGGCGATTTCCGTCTTGACGGTATCCCCCCTGCTCAGCGCGGTGTTCCTCAGATCGAAGTTACCTTCGATATTGACGCCAACGGCATCTTAAATGTGACTGCTAAAGACAAAGGATCCGGCAAAGAGCAGACCATTAGCATCACAGGTGCGTCTACGCTCTCTGATACTGAGGTCGATCAGATGGTGAAGGATGCAGAAGCAAATGCGGATGCAGATAAGGAACGCCGTGAGCGCATCGATACCAAGAACCAAGCGGATTCTCTGGCTTATCAGGCGGAGAAGCAAATTGAAGAGCTTGGTGATAAGGTTCCTGCTGAAGATAAAGAGAAAATCGAAGGTCAAATTAAAGAGCTGAGAGAGGCGATCGCATCCGAAGATCACGATAAGACCAAAGCTGCCATGGAAACCCTTCAGCAAGCGCTTTATGCACTCAGCAGCAATCTTTACCAACAAGGTGAAGGTGGGGGTGCAGAAGCCGGCCCGACCGACGTTGCCGATGAGCCTTCTGATAGCGCCGGAGCCAGTGGTGACGATGATGTTATCGATGCCGAGTTCTCAGAGACAGACGGCCAGTAATGTTTAATTTGTCCATCGCTTAACCAGTCAATCTGGATAGAGCTCATAAGTGAGACAACAACAACAAGGACGCATGGGGGTGATTTATCCCATGCGTCCTTTCTTTTGAATTATTTGAATTGAATCATCTGCTATCTTGCTTTGAACGGCAAAGCAAGATAGCAGATGATTTTGTCGTAACTTGAGGGCTGATTCCCGTCTTAAAAAATACGATAGCGAAAGCTGTCGGAGATATTCTTCGGCGCTATTTCTTCAACAAGTGAAGGGTATACAAAGATGCCTTCATGAAATATCTGTGTTGCTTACATTAGCTTTATGAAAAAGTAAGGGATTATACGGATAAAACCGTGTTTATTAAATCAACTAAATACGGTGTCTTCGCGTGTCTGCTTCTGCACAGCCTTAAAACTCCTGTGAAGAGTTAAACAACATAGATGTTTGTAGTAGTCATTGGCAATGTGAATTAATACATTGACAGTTCAGGTGCATCAAATTTGCTTGATATGTTTGTCGCTACGCTTACTCAGAAATATGCTTCATTCCGTAAACCTCACAAAAGTGGTTTTTGCAGCGACGCTTGTAATGCTCTCCCTCCCAGTTGCTAGTGCCCGAGCAGCCACCCTTTTCGTCGGTGAGAGTCGTGGTGCATTTGGAGCTCCTACCGTGGATCCTTCCATTGATTCCGAGGCTACTTTCCGAGTAGAAAACCCTAGCCCGCAAACAGAAGATTTCTTGCTAGGCGAGCCTGGTCAAGATTCTGCGCCCAATCGACTATCCTTTACTGGACAAGGATTTTCGGTTCTCTCAGAACAAACCTTTTCTGTGGGTAGTCTTACTTATCGTAATGGTCAAACATTCGAAGGCACTAATGTCTCAAGTGTCCCTCTCGGTATTAGTCTCGATTTGATACAGCCATTGCAGGCTCAACGCAGCTTTGAATATAGCTTTACTTTTAATCTCACACCGAACACAGCGCAAGGCGGTAGTGCGGATAGTCTGGTTATTTCCGAAAACCCCGCACCTCAGACCCTTTTGATCCAAGACAAGACCTTCAGCATAGAGCTGCTTGGCTTCAGCGCCGACGATGGTAATACCTTTGTCAGCAGCTTTCAGATCCCTGAAGATCAATCTGTTAGCAGTACGCTGTTCGCTCAGATTACGCCTGTTCCAGGTGATGTTGGTTCGCCTGTTGAAACGCCCAATGGTCAGCCGACACGGGTTCCAGAGCCTGCCATTTTACCGAGCTTGCTGGCTCTTGGTGCTGTTGTACGGATTAAGCGAAATCTTTTACCTGCTCAACGTTGAGTCATCCAGAGCAATGTTTGAACCATTGCTTCATGTCTTTGCTATTACAAAAGCTGGTTTTTTGCCGTTAGCGTGTGATCACAACACAGGCCCAGAAATGTTCCCTGGACAATGGGGCGCTTCACGAGCATATCTTAGTGTCAACTTAAGAGGCCGTCTGTCTCCGACTTTAGTCAGGAGACAGACGGCCTCTTAAGTTGATGGCCTTATCGTAAAGCAGATAAAGCAGAAGCTTATTAAGGCAGTGAGAGCCTAATCGCTACGCCAAACCCAATAACGTCATAATGCCTTTGCCTGTCAGCAACTCTATTAAGACAAGCGCTACAAGTCCGATCATGGCGGCTCGACCATTCAGCTGTTCTGCATATTGGTTAAAACCTTTTTTGGGGCGTTCCATGTTTGGAACCTTTGTGGGCTGAATGCGAGCCATAGCTTTGTTAAAAAATATTTACTTCCCTATTGTCACCAGCGATCGCATCTTCAGTCAATGGGTTAACCATGTTTTCAATCTTATAGTCAGTGATATTACGATTCTCCAAGGTATAGAAAATTATCTAAGACTAAACAGCAGATCTTGCGGTAGTGGATGGCAGACACTATGGGCGATTACTGTTGCTTCCTATCGTGACCGCAAACGTGCAACTACCCCTTAGAACAAGCAGAATGAAGCGTGTATTATGAGACGCCCTAACCTGAGGTCATTGATTCTAACCCTTGTGGCTGGAAGTTTATTATCCCTTTCTTCTCTGACTGCGGTGAGTACGCCGAGCATGGCAAGCTCTCAACGCAATAATGTACGACAAGGTTTACCTGGTAGACGTATTAGTGGTGGATCACGTTCGCCTAGTACGGCTTGTCTAACGACACCTGGTCAGCCGGTCGTTGCGCTCATGCCCAAAAGTAATTTAGGGCTTACACTCTCCGAACGGCCTACTTTCTGGTTTTCGTTGCCTGCCATTAGTACAGACAGAACGCTTGAGTTTGGGCTTTACGACCAGTCAGGAGAGCTTATTTATCAAGAAACCTTTGATGTCCCCAACAAAGCCGGTATTTCTAGTTTGGCCTTACCAAATACGTTTGCCCCGCTTAGTGCAGAAAAAGACTATCGGTGGTATTTGTCTGTTGTTTGTAACCCTGCAAGCCGCTCAGAAGATTTGGTGGTAACAGGCTGGATTCGTCGTATGCAAGCGGATAGTGCTCTTCGTTCACAACTTGCCGATGCCACCCTGCAAGAGCGCTTATCAGTCTATGAAACCTCAGAGCTTTGGTTTGAGACACTTACCATGCTTGCAGAGCTTCGCCGTACAGTCCAAGCTGACTATCACCCTACCCAGCTCCCAGCAGACACATCTCAGCAGGTAGATGCATTGCGAATAGATGAAAAGTGGAGGGGACTACTGGAATCTATTGATTTAACACAGGTTGCTGCGGTTCCTTTCAGCAACGAATCAATTTCTAAATAGTTGATTCCCAGTCACGCTGATTTCTAAGCAGCCGCTCGAAAGTAGTTTACGTTCAACCAACATTAGCCAATTGAACGATATCAACCAACTAAATATCGTTCAATTGTCAAAGCTGATAACGATACCCATCATCGCCTCATATAAAACTGAACTTTCTTATGCAGTTAGCTTCCTTTCCTAAGTCTCTTTTTGCAACCACATTAGGTATTGTGCTTACCGCTAGCGCATTTTCAATGCCGAGCATGGCCAATCGTGATACCAGTAATGCCCGCCAAGGACTGCCTGGACGGCGTATCAGTGGAGGTGTGAGAGAAGGCAACTGTTTCAGAGACTTTGATCAGTCATTAGTGGCGATTATGCCTCGTAACAACCTGGGTAAAACAGCTGAAGCGCATCCTACTTTTTGGTTCTCTGTACCCGCAACGACAAGAGCCAAAGAAGTTGAATTTCAACTATTTAATGAATCAGATGAAGTTGTTTACAGCACATTGATTCGTGGGAGCGTAGAACAGGGGCTGAGCGAATTTCAATTGCCAGAGTCTGTAACAGGACTGTCGGTAGATAAGATGTATCGTTGGACACTTTCGATCGGTTGTACGGACAGTTCTCGATTTGTAGTGCAAGGATGGGTACATCGAGTCGCTATGCCAAGGAGTTTTGAGCAGCAAATCGCAACTGCTTCTCCTGAAGAGAAAATTACACTGTATGGCTCAGCTGGTCTCTGGCATGAGCAGGTTACGGCACTCGTTGATCTGCGGCGCAGTAATCTTACAGATGTAGATTTTCAAATGGAATGGGCAGAGTTGTTGGCTGCCACAGGACTCACCTCTCATGTCTCTAGCAATATTACTGAGACGATGAAAGCGCTAGAAGTATCGCCATTGTCCGTCGGTGATTAGTAGTTGAGGCCGACAGGGCAGTTGGTCACAACCTGCTAGCAGTGGGCATTCTTGAGACGTAAAACCTGTTTGCCAGACCTCTGCTGGGAGGACCTTTGTCCGTCATCGCCAACCTTTATAAGAAGCTACAAAAAGAGCCATATTGGCTAACCAGCATCGTAGTAACGGGCCTGATTTTAGGACTGAAGCAAGTAGGAGGTTTACAAGTCCTAGAGCTTTATGCATTTGACCGAATGGTCAGATTACAAAGCGATCAAGGCCCAGATCCTCGGCTTTTAGTTGTGGAAGTCACAGAGGAAGACATTCGAAACCAAAGCGAGTGGCCTCTGCCAGACAAAACGATGGCGGAATTGCTGGAGACGCTACAGTCTGGCAATCCTAATGCGATTGGTGTCGATATCTATCGAGACATTCCTCATGGCATCGGTCAAGCTGCGCTGGCACGAGAGTTGCAGAAGCCAAACGTCGTTTCGATTACTGGATTAGGCATCAGTGCAGATGATGCCATTCCGCCGCCGCCAAACTTGGACTCGAGTCAAATTGGATTCAACGATTTTCCAATTGATCCTGATGGAATTTTAAGGCGCGGGTTGTTATACGCAGAGGTTGAGAATGAGAGGCTTTATTCTTTTGCCTTACAGCTGAGTTTAAAGTACCTAGATAAAGACTATTGGAGTGATAAAGCAGATATCTTTTCTGTGAGCGGAGATTCACTGCAGATAGGGGGGGCAGACTTTGAAACCTTATCGCCTACAGATGGAGGGTATGAAAAGATTGATCCCAGAGGCTACCAAATGCTTTTGGACTATCGGTCTTCTAACTGGGTGGCTCGTAAGGTAACGCTTACTCAGGCATTATCTGGAGAAATTGATCCGGCTTGGATAGAGGATAAAGTGGTTCTGATTGGGGTGACTGCCCCCAGTATGAAAGACTTCTTTTACACACCGTATAGCTCTGAAAAGAATGATGAGCATGTGATGTCGGGGGTGCTAGTACATGCGCAGATTGTCAGTCAAATCTTGAGCACGGTGCTTGATGAGCAACCGTTGTTTTGGTTCTTTCCACAAGGGATAGAAGTTCTCTGGGTTTTAGGGTGGTCATTGGCTGGGGCAACTGTTGTTTGGCGATGGAAGCGCTCTGCATTTCTAGGTGCTGTGATTGTGACAGAGCTGGGTGTGCTAAGTGGACTCTGTTTGCTGGCACTCACTTTTACCGTTTGGATACCTTTTGCTGCACCAGTTTTAGCGCTACTGTTGGCTAGCGGATCGCTTATTACCTATCAAGTTTTCTACCAATCTTTTTACGATTCTCTGACTGGATTGCCTAGTCGGTCGTTATTTGTGCGTCAGCTCAAACAACTGATTCTCAACAGTAACCGAACAGATGTTCATACCTCTTCAGCTATTTTGCTTTTGGATGTAGATCACTTTAAAGCGATTAATGAAAGTCTGGGTCATCAATTTGGAGATCAGCTTCTCATAGAGGCTGCAAGTCGTATTAAAACTCAGTTGCCTAGCCATGCCAAATTGGCTCGAATCGGGGGGGATGAGTTCGCAATTTTGTTGCAGAATTTGCAAGAAGCGAGTGAAGTGAGAAGAGTTGCAGATGCGTTGTATAACTGTTTAACTGAACCGTTTAAAATTGATAAGCAACAGATTACGACGAGCTTTAGCATTGGCATTGCGTTGAATCAAGTTCAAAATGCATCTGAAGCCGAGACGCTAATGCAGGATGCTCACCGTGCTATGGCAAGGGCGCGGGCCTCTGGTAAAGAGCATTACGAAATCTTTGATCCTGGTATGCGCGCGGAAGCGGTAAAACGTTTTCGATTGGGCGCTGAGCTGCGAGAGGCTATCGATAATCAAGAATTTTTACTTTATTACCAACCCATTATCAACCTGAAAACGAGAAAGCTGGCAGGGTTTGAGGCGTTAGTGCGATGGCAGCATCCCACTAAGGGATTTGTTTCTCCGGGCGCATTTATTCCTGCGGCAGAAGATACCGGTTTAATTGTTCCGATGGGTAGCTGGATTTTAGAGGAAGCGTGTCAGCAAATGCAGCAATGGCAGGAGGACTTCCCCCATGCAAAAGACATGATGGTGAGTGTTAATCTCTCGACTAAACAGTTTAATCAAGAGAATTTATCTGAAGAAGTAGAGCATATCCTCAACAAAACAGGTCTGAACAGTCAGAGCCTAAAGTTAGAATTGACAGAGAGTGCTGCGATGGAAGATGTCAATGGCACGATTGAGCAGCTTATAAAGCTCAAAACGCTGAACTTAAAGCTTAGCCTAGATGATTTTGGGACGGGATATTCTTCTTTAAGCTATCTGCATCAGTTGCCTACGGATACTCTTAAGGTGGATCAGTCTTTTGTCGGACGCATGGAAGAAAAGTCAGGGGAAGATGGCGAAATTGTGAAAACCATTATCTCACTGGGGCATCAGTTAGGTATGGATGTGATTGCTGAGGGGATTGAAACTGTTGAGCAGCTCAACGGCCTGAGAAAGCTGAATTGTAACTACGGACAAGGTTATTTTTTTGCTAAGCCGTTGCCAAAAGAAGAGGCAGCTGTATTAGTTGCTGAGAATAAGGAGTGGATGGATGATTGGACGTCAGAGGCCGCATAGACGCGATCGCACTTGCAAACTGAAAATTAATCACTGCTAACCTTCTACACTAGAGTGAAATTCGTAAGAAGGAGTATTCAACATTTAATGGCAGATTCAGTACAGTGGACAGCCTCAGCTGAGGCCTTACTTAAAGAGATTCCATTTTTTGTCCGACCTGCAGCGCGTAAGAAGATTGAGAAGTATGCTCGTGAGAATGGCGTGAATGAGATTACAGATGCCGTGTATGAAAAAGCGAAGGCTCAGTTTGGACGTAAAAAGTAGCGTGTATCTGTAGTAAAGATGCACTAAGCGCAGAAAGGCTCAAGGAAAATAGCCATTTCCTTGAGCCTTTCTATAGAGGGTTCTGCTGCCAGATTAGCGAAGACCTGGCTATTGAATGACTTCGCTTGTCACTTCAATGGTAGGAGCTTCTCCCGAAGCGGTCTCGACAGTTGTGGTAGATGCTTCTTGCTCGGGGACGATGTACCAAGTGCGGACAACCTCAAAGTGCTCTTTTAGGTTGGTATATCGCTCTCCATATTGGCTGCTGAGTGTGCTGTCTAACTTTCCGGCTTGGCGTTTAAGTTGAGGAAACAGTTTGTTTTTTGCGGTAGAGGCTAGTGTCCGAACAAATTGAATGATGCGCTCAGTTTTATCTTCGTTGTCGGTATCTTGCCAGATCTGGTTAATTGTTTCAGATATCCGCTGACTGTTTTCTTTGGTGGCGGCTACGGTCTCAGCCGTGACTTCTTTTGCCAAAGGGCTGAGTACGGTGCGGCCTGCTTGAAACTCTGCGGCTGTTTCTGAGAATGCAGCACGTAGAATTTGGGCAATGCGCTTGGCCCGTTTGGTGCCTTCCTGCTGGAGCAGGGTGAGCTTTTCAGTTGTTTCTGATGTAGTGGTTGGCTCCTCAACTTCTTTGAGGTTGTTGATGCGATCTGTATGGATGTGGTCTGTATGGATGTGGTCTGTGTATGTCATTGCGATGTTTCCTTTTTGGGGCGAGTGCTGAGCAGAGATTTAACTAGCGAGAGGGGCTAAGCGTAGAGAGTGTAAGCAGTGCCTTTAACCCACTGAAATGGCCTCTACTGTAATTGTTGGGGTGGTATCGTCTGCATCCAGAGGCGTTGTGAATGATGTGGTAGCCGATGTGGTGGTCTGACGCTGATCTTTAAGCCGTTGCACCATTAGCTGGCTGATTTCTGTGACGAGTAAGCTAACGACAACACCATCGTCTATCCATCCGAGAATAGGGAATACATCGGGAGAGATGTCTAATGGGCTGACTAAATACAACAACGTTCCAAAGATGACAAGCCAGCGATATTTTGTGTGCTGGAGAGCTTTGCGATATAGCTCGTGAATAGCTGTGGAGAATGGCTGTTTTTTCATGTTGCTCCTAAGGCCCGCTGTGTAATGGGGTTCCTTGCTTCGACATGTTTATAATGACAAATCGAATTGTTGGAGTCAGGTGTAGATTACTCGCCGAACCCTCTCTGTACGGTTGATGTCGCGTTGATGGGTTTGCCGTAAGAAAGACTTTGGAGAACCGAACCTAATGGTGAAAAAGGCGGTTTATCTCTGAGAGATTGCTTTAATTAGATACGCTGCTGTTCTTTAAAAAAGAGAATAGGCTTGTTCGCGTTTAAAGATTCGCATCTTAATAATTTGTACTTAGCAATTGGCGTCGAGCAACCTGGTTAGATGAATAAGCTCTGGAATGATGAGTGCTTCCATGGCTAGACTGACTGCCTTGCTAGAACCTGGGACTGAAAAGATAAGGATGTGTTTGGCGTTGGTGCTTGTTTGCTGGGTATTGGTGTGGATGCCTGCGATTGCTCTTGACGCGATCGCCCTTGAACCAATTTCTGTGTAGCTAAGCTGTCTAAAGATTTCTCCGAAACCAGGCAGGGTTTTTGTTAGGAGCTGTGCGATCGCATCATACGTTGTGTCGCGTGGTGCGATGCCTGTACCCCCATTGAGTAAAATTGCCTGAGTATTGGCAGAGGCGGCCAAGCGCTTGACCAGCGATGCAATCTGCTCGGGGTCGTCTTTCACAATTTCGTAGTGGGTGACGAGATGACCCGCCGCGGTCAGCAAGCTTTGCATGAGCTGACCGCTTTTGTCCGTATCTTGGGTGCGAGTATCGCTGACAGTGATCACTGCGCACTGCACTGAAATGGTTTGACCATCAGGGTGGGGCAAATGCCCGGCAGCATAACGAGGGGTCTCTGTGGGCATGCCTAGTCGTTTTTCGTGAGGCCTAAGCCATTTGCGGCTGCGTATCTATCCATAAAGCGGATGAAGCGTTCCCATTCGTCTTGACCGCGCATGACATAAACGGCTTCGACGCCTGCAGGCTCACCGTTAACAAATTTACCGTTGACATCACGAGTGGATAGTTCGCCTTCTTCATCGACCATGTACAGGCCCGTGATTTCGCCGCCTTCTTCTACGAGCGCTTTTGGTCGATCAAAGTAAAAAGTAGCTGTGCCATCAGAAAGGTCTTTAGCGCGGGTAATGCGGATGTCAGGTACAACCTCTTCTTTGATACCGCGAGAAAACTGCATTTCAGCCATGATGAAATTTCATTAAGTAAATTTAATTTCTTCAGTCTCTCACTTTATCGAGCCTTATTGAACCACTTACTCAGAAAAATGTGGTGAAAACCTTGCTCTGCTGGTGGCTCAAGTGGTTTTTGATTAAAGCAGGCTGATTAAAACACGATCAGGTGACTCAACGGCGGGCATTTGCCCTTCTAAAACGAGTGCCTGGTAAACCATGGCAGAAACTTCAGCGCGGGTGGCTGTTCTATTGGGACGGAGTTCGGCAAGGCTGGGACGGTTGAATACTAGGCCAAGCTGGGTTGCTGTTGCGATCGCATTTTCAGCGTATTGGGGGATATCGGTGCGGTCGGAGAAGGTTTGGAGCGATCGCCTTTGTGGGGGCGAGACGGTTTGTAGGGCTAGCCCGCTGACCAGTGCCAAGAGGGCTTGAAGTTTGGTTAATGGATAGTTGGGATCGAAGGTTAGATCTGGAAAACCTGATATAAACTGAGCGCGATAGGCTTCTTGAATAACACTGGCGCCCCAGAAGTCATCGCTTACATCGCGAAATTGCTGGGCAGGACGCCTGGGCACGGGTTCAAATGCGCCGACTAATAGCGCTGCAAACTGGGCGCGAGTCATGGGCGCTTCTGGCTGAAAAGAGCCATCCCCAAAGCCGCTGAGCCAGCCTTTTTTGACCATGGGTTCGATAAAGTCTTTGGCCCAATGGCGCTCTGATAGGTCGATGAAGTTAGCCGATGCGATATCAGCATGGGGAATGAATGGCGAAGGAATGCGCTCGGCTTTGCCTGTGGCTACAAGGGCCTGATGCACTAAGGCCGTTGTTTCTGCGCGAGTGATAGCCACTAGGGGGCGCAGTTGAGACGGATCGGGATAGCTGACGATAATTTGACGTTCAGTTGCGGCGGCGACCGGCTCAATGGCGTAGCTGGGAATTTGGGCGCGATCGCTGTACACCAGCAAAGACTCTGAATGGCCGCCGCTGGGGTTATTGTTGGAATTATTGCTCGGGTCATTATGGCGATCGCTTAAGGCCAGCCCATTTGCCAAGGCCACAATAGCCTGCACCCGCGTCATCGGTGCATTTGGTCGAAAAGAGCCGTCGGGGAAGCCCGAAATAAACCCCTGGGTTTGTGCCTGTCGGATGGCTTGAGCAGCCCAAAAGCTCGCAGAAACATCTTTGAAGCGAACCAATGGACGAGTGCCGGGCTGATCCGGAAATGCGGCAGCGACAAGGGCTGCGAACTGCGCACGGGTCACTTGCACATCTGGTTGGAAGGTGCCGTCAATAAAGCCCTTAACCAGATTTTTGGTGGCTAGGGTTTCAACAAACGGCGCGCTCCAATGGCCAACGAGATCATTGAAGCGGCTGTCAAGACTGGGGAAAGTTTCTGGGGGGGCAGGCTGAGGATTTCGTGGCGACTCAGGTTGAGGGGTGACATTGCCAAGGAGGACAGACGGTACAGCGATCTCGTCAGGAATTTGACTGGAGAGATAGGTTATGGGGCCTTGCACCCGGATCGGATTGATTTGGTTTCCAGCGGTGGTGAGGATGACCGATTCATTCCGGACATCGTGGGTAGTACTTTGAAAATGATTGTTTCCCAGATCTTGAGGCTGTCCTAAATCTGGGTTGGCGCGTTCTTTGGTGTGGAGAGCGGCTTGGCTGGCGATCGCTTTATTTTTTCGGAGTACAGGCCGCGCTGATCCTGTAATGACAATGCCGTATTGGCTATTCTCAATCTGATTGTCGATGACTAGCGGTGCGGCTTGCCCGGTTAGAAACATTCCCGTTCGGTTGCGTGCGAACCGATTTTTGCGAATCTCACCTTTGGCAGAATCGTTTGCTTGCACACCGGTATTGCCACTGCCTGTAAAGTCATTGTTGGAGATAAATGGGCGGGCGCGATCGCTTACGATAACGCCATGTTGCGCGCAGTCTACAAAGCGACTATTAACAACAAGGGCTGCGCCTTCGCGAGTAAATAGACCGCTGCCTTGCGCATTTGTCAGGGTAATGTTTCGTAGCTGAGCGCGATCACCTAACACCACCGCAACGTGCTGATTATTCGATTCACGGCTAGTACCGCCGCCATTGATGATAGCTGGCTGCGCTGAAGATCCTGTTATGGTGACGCCTGCCGGTACCAGTAGCGGCCACTGCTCATCGGCTTGGTAAGTGCCGGGGGCTACTTGTACTACCGCGCCAGGATGCGCTGCTTGGAGGGCTCGGGTTACCGTTCTGTAGGGAAACTTTGCAGTGCCCTCATCACGGTCTTGACCGGCCGGACTAACATAAACAACAGACATAGGCAACAAGGCACGGCGGCAGCGAGAAACGGATGGCCAAATGAATAGTTAACTAAGTTAAGACGCACACAACTATACTGCAATAGCTATCGGAACATTCCTTCTGGATATATTTCGCTTGAAATACTTTGTCTGAAATACTTTGCTTACAGTATTTTGCTTACAGTATTTTACGTGGGAGCACTTTACCGAGAACATGGTGTGGGAGTAGCCTTAGAATCCAGCGCAGCCGTTAGAATAAATGGCATAGCTCCTATGCAGATGGCTTTGATACGCCTTTTAACAAGAAACATATGGCAGATTGGTTAGAACATACCGTTCATGTAGACGTTAATGCTCCGATAGAAACCGTGTGGGAAATGTGGTCTGATTTGGAGCAGATGCCAGGTTGGATGAAGTGGATTGATTCGGTCGAGATTCTTGAAGATCAGCCGGAATTATCGAGATGGAAGCTTAATACGGCAGGGCTTTCTTTTTCTTGGCTATCTCGTATTGCCAATATTGTGCCTCAACAAATTATTCAATGGGAGTCGGTGGATGGCCTGCCTAATAAGGGGGCTATTCGCTTTTATGGTCGTAAAGACGGCAGCAGCACTGTCAAAATGACGATTGCTTACGCACTGCCTGCTATTTTGGCGCGCATGATGATGAGCAACTCGTTTGTGGATCGGGTGGTAACGTCTACACTGCAGGCTGACTTGGATCGGTTTAAGGAAATGGCTGATGCCCAGAGCACCCGTAAGGCGTTTGCTTGGGCAGTTGACCAGACAGATGCCCAAGCAAACGCTCCATCTGCATCGAATTCCATCCGCATTGAATGAAGCTTGCCAGCATTCTCGATTTTAATTTACTAGTCAAGTAATGCCTTTTACCCAGTCAAATCAAAAGATAGATTTGGCGCATGCGATCGCTCAATTGCGATCGCATAAAATGCAGGCTCTATTTCAAACTATTGGCTGGCAGCTCTCTAACCGAATGGCTGTCACCATTCAACGTCAGCGCTGCACCCCGATAGCGAATCTTCAAGGGGTGATGGCTTGGCAAGTTATTCTGCCGAGTGATACCCCGTTAACACCAACGCTTAGACGCAGCCTCTACACAGAGATCGCAGAGATTGCAGCGCTTGGTGGGCGGATGAACTCGCAAGTTAGTCAATTCACTGATGAGTTACAAAACGAGCGGCGTTTAGCGATGCCGCTCGTTATTTTTATAGATGCGGAGAAAACGCGCAGCCTTTGGTGTGCAAGTGCTCACGATAGTGTTCTATACGCTGTTGAACAGCCCACAGAGCTTTGGGCGTTTCGACTGAAGCGCCTGAGTCAGTACCCACAGAGATGGCTCTCAGATGTCGAAACACCTTTGCCGGTAGCCGATGCTGATTATGAGATATTCAAACAGCTTGTAGTCTCGCTACGAGATGGCATTACCGGCATTAGTCCCCGTAGCGACAGAGATAGCTACGCCATGCTCACGCTGCAAAGGCTGATTTTTATACAGGTTATGCAAGCAAAGGGGTGGTTGAACCAAGATCGCTGGTATTTGCAAAATCTCTTTGGCAAGGCGACGCAGACGGCTAAAAATAGCTTTTTTTTGAGCTGGTTACAGCCGCTGTATCGAAGTTTGGCGCTGCCAAAAATTGAAAGGCCACTGGCATTGATTGAGCGCATAGGCAAAGTTCCTTTCCTAGAGAGGGTGTTTGATGCCCATCCGCTGGAAGAGACCTATGACGCAATTTCTATTACGGATCAGCCGTTTGAAAATATATTAGGTTGGCTGAGTGAGCAGTTGAACAGTGGGACATTAAACCCTTTCGTGAGTGGTCGGTTGGGCTATTGGCTATGGCGATATAGAGAAGAAAAATCGCCAGATGCAACACAGCGCCAAGCGCATATCAGCGTGGCTATGACAGAAGCATGGGGCAAAACACTCTGTGCCCATAGTTTAGAGACATTCTTGAAAAATAAAATATTAGAAGAAAGTCGGTTTCAGATATTTTATCAACAACGATTGGATCTACAACAGTTGGAGACCGTAACTTTAAACACGTTACTGTTTAATGCAAATGCAAGCGTTTGTCGCTACCTTGTTCAAGAGGTGTTGCCAGATCTGCGAATACTAGACCCTGCTTGCGGTAGTGGTCGATTGCTCGCTGCTTTAAACCAACGTCTTATTGAGATTTGGGCTATTCTTACTGGTTACATTGAACAATCTCAGGACGCTCAGCTCAAAATTTGGCAATCGGGTATTGATTCAGAGAGTGCTACAGCTAAGGTAGATACAACGCTGATAGTGGAAAGTCAGCCGGGCTTGCTTTTGAACTTACAAAAGCGAGTGTTAAAGAACAACCTGTATGGCATTGAGCTGATGGCTGATGCGGCTGAAACCGCGCAGTTTCAGCTATTGCTCGCAACCTTAGCGATCTCAACCCACCCTAAAGCTTTAAATCCCCTGCCTGATCTCTCTTTTAACGTCCTCACAGGCAATAGCCTAATCGGGTTTATTCAAGTCGATGAGAAGCATTTTGAGCAGGTTAACCAATCTGGAACCGATAGCGTTTTGCAAGGGAACTTGCTTCAACCCCTGGCCGCAGAAAGCTATCAAACCATACTTGCCGAGAAAAACTTAGCCTTAGAACATTACAAGTCTCGTAATCAAGTGCTTGCTGCGGCCAGCAATATTCCAAGCTATGCCCGAGCATCTTTGCTAAGAGAAGAAATTGCCCAACTAGATGCCAATGCGCAAGATAAATTGAATGCCCTTTTGCTCAACTATATGAGCCAGCAGCTTGGCATTCAATACAAAGCGATGCAGCTGGCGGACAAACCGCAGCGCCGATTGCTTACTCTCGAAGATATTGATGTTCTATGCGCCTTCCATTGGGGCTATCACTTTAATCACATCATTAAATGCGGTGGCTTTAATGTTATTGCCTGTGACCCTCCGCAAGGTGCATTTAAGCCTACAACTGAAGACTTTTTACATCGATTTCAAGATCTGGCCGTTACCCAAGCGATTGAGGCCGATGCGTTTAAAACGAGTAAACAAGCGCTGAGCAAAGCAGATCCAGATATTGCTCAAGCTTGGATGTTTTATCGAGACTTTTATGCGTATACCGCCGACTATTTTTACCGCAGTGAGCAATATGCGCATCAAAATCCAATGTCCAAGGGACAATCTGGCGGCAAAGGAAAGTCTGGTGGGAAAGTGGTTCGCAATCAGCTGATGAGAGAACGGTTGTTTGTGGAGCGATGTTTTAGCCTGCTTGCACCCAAAGGTCTCGTTGCGATCGCACTGGAACACAAGCTCTCTGCGGATGAAAAAGCGCAAACGCTATGGCAGTACTTGGAAGGACGCGCAGATTGTTTGGAACAGGCAATCTGCGCAGAGAATGAGATACATCCTAGATGCGAGCAAATCATTCTAAGCTGTCATAAACTCTAGCCAACCTAAAAATTGGCCATCATAAAATGGCGTCTATTTGCGTAAAGAGGTTCGCTTTGCTGCCGCTATTATCTAAGACAAAATCAGCGCGATCGCATTTCTGCTCCAGTGGTATTTGTGCATCTATGCGGCTTTGAGCATCTGCCGCAGAAAGTTGGTTTCGGGCCATCAGTCGCGTTTTTTGCAAACTTGCGGTGCAAAAAACCACCCAAATCTCTGATACCAGATGAGTCAGATTGGCCTCAAATAAAAGCGGAATCGCATAGACCAGTGTCTGCTCTGGTGGGGACGCGGCGGTTACTGTCTTGAACTTGGCGCGAACAAAGGGATGAACTTGTTGTTCTAGCCAATGCTTTTCACGTGGGTTCGTAAAAATGATTTGACCAAGGGCAACGCGGTTAAGTGTCTCGTCGGGCAGGAGGATATCTGGGCCGTAGCGATGGGCGATCGCCTGCAAAATATCACTGCCTTTGGCCACGGCCTCGCGAGAATACACGTCCGCATCCAGCACAGGCAGCTGGTAACGCTGCGCTAAGTAATCTGAGACGGTACTCTTGCCGGTGGCAATGCCACCTGTCAATCCTATAATTCGTCTTTTGCTGCTTTTTTGAGGGGCAGTTTGCTTCATTTTATGATGGTTTTATTCACGGCTGTGCCCAGGCTTCTAAGACTTTAACTAGCCCTGAAAGGGTATATTCTTCTGCTTCGACGGTGACTTTACCCAGGAGGCTTTGACAATCGCGGGAGGTTTGGGGGCCAATGGAGGCAATCGCAATGCCTTCTAGCTGCGCTAACCAATCATCTCCAAACGTTTGTTGCATGAGCTGGGCAAAATGCCTCACCGTTTTAGAACTGGCAAAGGTAATCGCACTAACGGCTCTATTTTCTATGGCTACTTTAGCGGCAGGATGGATACGCTCAGGGCAAGCTGACTCATAGGCCGCTACTTCTGTTACCGCCGCGCCTTTGGCCGTCATTTCCTGTACGAGCACGGCTCGTCCGCCTTGCTCTACTCGCGGAAACAACAATTTGAGGCCAGCCGGATTTTCAGGAAAGTTCTCTATGAGAGAATCTGCCACAAACTTAGGTGGCGTAAAGTCTGCGACTAGGCCGCGCTGTGTGAGTACAGCATTTGTTTTTTTCCCGACAACGGCAATTTTGAGCGATGCGAGGGCGCGAAAATCTTTGCCCTGATGCAGGAGTCTGTCTAAAAAGTAGTTAACGGCGTTGGCGGAGGTGAGAATGAGCCAGTCGAAAGCGGACAGCGTGGCGATCGCTTTATCCACTGGTTCCCATGTTTCAGGCGCTTGAATAACCAAGGCTGGAAAATCAATTGTATTGGCGCCCTTTGCCCTGAGTAGTTCACTAAACTGACCCGATTGACTGGCTGCGCGGGTCACTAAGATCGTGTTTCCGGCCAGCGATTTTGGTGTATCAGAAGGGGGCAGGAGATAATCTCTGAGCCTGACGACTTCGCCAATAATTAATACACAGGGTGAGAGTGCTTGCCCGCTGACAATTTGCGGCATACTCAGCAGCGTGCCTTGCCAGATTTGCTGTTGGGGCTGGCTTGCCCAGCGAACAATCGCCATGGGCATGTCAGGGCGTCTACCGTGGGAAATAAGGCGATCGCAAATGTCTTTCAAGTGCCGCCCGCCCATCAAAAAAACCAGCGTATCTAAACGAGCCAAGGCTTCCCAATCTAACGCTTCCAAATCGTGGGCTGTAAAGGTGCCAAACCCTCGACTTAGGACCGGATCGGTTAAGGGAATACCGGCTAACAGGGGCGCTACTAATGCTGAAGATAGGCCGGGAACCACTTCAAAGCTGCAGTCTGCTGCGCGCAGTGCTTGAATTTCAGTCGCTGCGCGTCCAAACACGAATGGATCTCCACTTTTTAGACGGACGACCTGCTTCCCCGCCTGCACCAGCTGCACCAACAGTTGATTGATATTGTCTTGAGATGTGCTGGGTGCGCCGCCGCGCTTGCCTACAAAATGTTGTGTGCAGTGCATTGGAATAGCTTGCAGTAGCGAACCGTCCACCAGCGCATCGTACACGAGCGCATCTGCTTGCGCTAACAAGCGCTGACCGTAGACCGATAGATAACGAACATCACCCGTTCCAGCCCCAAGTAGATAGACTTTTCCACTTTGTGATGCGCTGGGTGATGTGCTGGAATGAGAAGCTGACTCAGCCATGCGACGCCCATAAATTCACCGTTCTTATTCTGTGACATTACGGGCGTTCTGATTGCACAGATTCTAGCGGTTCGGCATAGAGACCTAAATGGTTAGCGACAGGGCGCAAATACATCGGCACCCGAGCCTGTATTGGCGCGTTGAGTAACGTTGCTTTACCGTTGATGTCGGCTGCAAGTGCTGAAGATCCGCCCCCATCTAAATTGATGGCTTTATCCGCACCGAGTGAGATGACAAATTTGCCTAGCTCGGCCATGGTGACGCCTTCGCTGTAGCCTTCTTGTCTGCCATCAACCAGTACAATCCACATTTTTGTGTTGTCGGCATTGAGCGCGATCGCCGTTCTCGGAAATTTATTGACATCATTATCTTTAATCAATGAAAGCGCTTCCGCCTGTAATTTTCCGCCCTTTAAAAACTGAATATCACCAGCAATAGCCTGCTGCGTTTTATCCGGACAGTCCCCTGCTGTGATGCGAATATCTTGATTGCTGATAATGCACAGCGCCGCCCAGCCTGCTTGGACTTCAGAATATTGAACCCCGTCTGAGATAGCGATACCGACTAGGTTTACCCCGTCTCCTACATGCGGAGCGTAATCTAGCGGATGGTTGACATGCATCGGGTAGAAAAAGTTGGCATTAATGGCAAGCTGTAAGCCGTGCGCCTCTAAAAAGCCAGGAACCGTGTCGGCTGTGGTTTCCTTGCCGTCTGCTGCTATGCCTTGAGGGGTGGCCAAGAAACGGATTCCAGGCTCGGTAAGATCGACTGTAACCACATGAAAAGAGATCGGGCGAGGGGATTTAGCTATAGTCCGCTGATAGTCAACGCCTTTAAAGAGCGATCGCGTTTCTGGTGTACGGGCTGGGCGACGCAGCGCGTAGCTAACGTAAATGAGGCCAAGGCTTATCACTGTAGCCACTAATCCAATGCCGACACCTGCTGTTAAACGGCCTAAGTATCTGCCAGCTGTTGATGTGCCAGCTGTTGATTTGTCAATTGTTTTTGTCATGTAGAAAGATAAATAACTGAAACGAGAGATTGCAGAAAGCCCGCTACTGATAAGCACTTCTGCCTACTTTGAGTCGTCGATTGTGTAGTTGAGTAGGTACTGATGAAGAATCTTTGTATTCCTCATTTAATAGCTATCAACAATCGCTATGATCAGCGCATACGAACCCCTACTCAACAGCATCAGGACGGAGGAAGATAATTCCTGAAATAATGGTGTGTAGGAAAGGTGAAGTTGTTGTGTCGCACTGATTTAGTACATCACTGCACATTTGCAATAACAGAACAGTTAAGTCATTTAAGGAGAGTTTAGGTCATGACTTTTTCCGAGAGACTCAAGAGTGTATTTGTTTACTTAGCCGAGGGATTCTATCGGATTTTTAGCCCGCACGATGATGCTTACCCAGCAACAGGTATCCAACCTTATAGCGGCATTCCCTATTCAAAACGTGCGGATGCTTGGTAGGCAGATGCTTGATAGATAGTGCTTGTGAATGTTTTCGATGGTGTTGTTTGAGCAATAGTTGTTGTTTGTCTGATACTTTACAGGCGTAGCGAAGATAGCTGACTTATTAGATAACCAATAGCACCTCAGAAAACTCCAACAGAAAATTTCCAAAGAAAAGTTCTAACCAAAAAAGCCGTTGAGCATATGCTCAACGGCTTTTTTGGTTAGAACTCAGAGACTCCTTGCTTCAGAGTCGATTGAAATTAGCGATTATTTCGCCCGGGCTCTTTTACGCTTCCACTAGCTCTGCTGTTTTCACAGCGGCCTCTTTTTCGCTCTCGTTCATTTCATCCATAACTAGCGCAGACAAAGCTGGGATAGAGTCGTCACCGGTAATTAATCTTGCGCCGCGCTGGCTAGTGAAATAGTGCCAGCCCCACTGGAGCATGACCAGCAGTTTATTATCGAACTCGATAAGGTAGTAAATGTGAACAAAGATCCAGACGATCCAGGCAGGGAATCCGGAGAATTTGGCAGAGCCGATACTAGCAACGGCTTCGTTGCGTCCGATAACGGCTAGGCTACCTTTGTCTTTGTATTCAAAGTTTTTGACGGGCTTGTTTGCGACTCGGTTGGTGATGGATTTGGCTAGGTATTCGCCTTGCTGCATTGCCGTAGATGCCGTCCCAGGGACAGGGCGATCGCCCTTCTTTTCCGCATAGTGGGCTAAGTCACCCGCAATAAAGATGTTGCCGTACCCTGGAATACTCAGGTCAGGCTCCACCATGACGCGGCCAATCCGATCCAGCTCTGCGCCGGTTTGCTCGGCAATGGCCTTACCCATGGGAGATGCCTTGATACCCGCAGCCCACAGCACTGTAAAAGCTTGTGCTTCTTCGATGTTGTCGCCGCTTTTGAGGGTAACAGTGTCACCATCAATATTGGTGACTAATGTGCTCGTGCGCACTTCTACGCCCAGCTTCTCCAAAGACTTTTTCGCCGCTACAGAAAGATCGGCAGGGTAAGGCGGCAGCACCCTATCCATGCCTTCTAGCAGCACTACTTTTGTTTCTCCAGGGTTAATGCTGCGGAAATCTTCGCGCAAGGTTTCGTAGGCAAGCTCAGCGATCGCTCCTGATAGCTCTACACCTGTAGGGCCACCGCCCACGACAAAGAAGGTCAACAGCGCTTCACGGCGCTTGGGATCTGTTTCCTTTTCAGCCGCCTCAAAAGCAAGGAAGATGCGACGACGAACTTCTAAGGCATCTTCAATCGTTTTCATGCCAGGTGCAATGTCTGACCACTCATCTTTACCAAAGTAGTGGTGGCTAGAGCCTGTGGCCATGATGAGACTGTCGTAGCTGACCGTTTCACCGCTTTTGAGTTCAACTTTGTTAGCCTTCGCTTGAATACCTGTGACTTCGCCCATCAGCACTTTCACATTTTTCTGCTTGCTGAGGATGGCGCGGAGTGGGGAAGAAATATCGCCTGCGGATAGGCCGCCTGTTGCGACCTGATAGAGCAAGGGCTGAAACAGGTGGAAATTTCGCTTATCAATGAGGGTCACTTTGACGTTTGCGGTGCCCAAGGCTTTTGCTGCATACAGCCCCCCGAAGCCACCGCCGACAATCACGACATGGTGAGGTGCTTTCTTTGCAGTGGTTTCGCCATTTTTTCGTGATGCGGAGACGGGCTTGTTCTGAAGAACTGCTGTCATAGTTAGTAACCAATGATTATTTAACTTAACTAAAGTTTATAACTCTAAGTGCGGTCTTTCCAGTACCAAAGTTGATACTTTACGGAAAGTTGGTTCATGTTCGTTGAATTCGGTGATTCAATTCAGATCCAACTCAGAGTTGAATTTGACTGGATGTGCTCAGCTCAGAAAGCCGATATTTCGTCTGACGTAAATCAAGTTAATTTGAGCCAAGGTTTGCTTAACTTCTCTTCAATTAGTCATTGACTTATTTGTCAATATACCCAGTAAGTTAGGGCTTCTCATAGTGCTTTGCTGTGGCGATCACTACCGTTCCCCAATCATTCGTATCGCCTAGATCGTGGGGATCTCGTTGCCATATATCTAGAGTTTATATATGTAGAGTTTGGTAGCTTGTTTAGCCATTTTGCCGCTGAGAAATTGTAAAGTTAGACCGTTGCTAGCGTAAACAGCCTCTTTTTAAGGCCAAAGCAAAACGAGGAGCAGAATTGAGATGGGGCTAATCGTCCAAAAGTATGGCGGCACATCCGTCGGTAGCGTAGAGCGCATTCAGGCGGTAGCTGAGCGCATTCAGGCGACCGTCAATGCCGGAAATTCCGTGGTCGTCGTTGTTTCTGCGATGGGTAAAAGCACTGATAGCTTGGTGCAGCTCGCCAATGAAATTTCCAGCAATCCAAGTCGCCGTGAAATGGATATGCTGCTTTCTACGGGTGAACAAGTTACCATCGCACTTTTGAGCATGGCTCTGCATGAACGGGGGCAAGCCGCTATTTCCTTGACAGGGCCACAAGTTGGCATCGTTACAGAAGCTGAACATACCCGCGCCCGTATTTTAGAGATTAAGACCGAGCGTCTTACTCGTCATTTAGAAGAAGGCAAAGTCATTGTAGTGGCTGGTTTTCAAGGGACTAGCCGGCGCGATGACACGCCCCATTCTGCGGGTACCGTCGGTGAAATTACAACCCTAGGCCGAGGCGGTTCCGATACCTCCGCAGTGGCCCTGGCTGCAGCTTTGCAGGCTGAGCGCTGCGAAATTTATACCGATGTCCCAGGCATTTTGACCTCCGATCCTCGGGTCGTGCCAGAAGCGCAGCTGATGGACGAAATCACCTGCGATGAAATGCTGGAACTGGCTAGTTTGGGGGCGAGTGTTCTGCATCCCCGAGCGGTGGAAATTGCCCGTAACTACGGCATTATGCTGGTTGTTCGCTCTAGCTGGACGGATGAGCCAGGTACTCGGGTTACAGCACCTGCCCCAACGCCTCGGGCTTTAGAAGGCTTAGAGCTGGGCAATCCGGTGGATGCGGTCGAATTCGATACCGATCAGGCTAAAGTGGCGCTCCTGCGAGTCCCGGATCAGCCTGGCGTGGCTGCAACGTTGTTTGGTGAGCTGGCTAGTCAGGCCCTGAATGTAGATCTTATTATCCAGTCCATTCATGAGGGCAATTCCAATGACATTGCCTTTACGGTGCATAACCGTTCTCTGGCGCAGGCGGCGAGTGTGGCTGAACATATTGCGCCAACGTTGCGTTCTCAAACGGCGGCTACCGATGAAGCAGAGGTTCAGTCGGAGGGCAATATTGCCAAAATTAGCATTGCAGGTGCAGGGATGATCGGGCGTCCGGGTGTGGCTGCTGGCATGTTTTCTGCGTTGGCTGATGCAGGTGTGAACATTCAAATGATCTCGACTTCGGAAGTGAAGGTGAGCTGCACTGTGGCTGCGGCTGACTGTGATCGCGCGATCGCGATTTTGTGCGATCGTTTCGAAGTCAACAATTCTCCTGCTCGCTTAGAACAAGCCAAAATCGTTCCTGACGATCTTCCTTCTGTCCGTGGCGCGGCATTAGATCTCAAGCAGGCGCAGCTTGCCATTCGCTATGTGCCTGATAAGCCAGGGCTTGCGGCTCGCATTTTTCAAATTTTGGCAGATCGCGGCATCAGTGTAGATATGATTATTCAGTCGCAGCGCAGCCGTCCGCACAACGGTCATATGACCCGAGATATTGCTTGCACAGTGGGCCAAGACGATGCGGTGTTGGCAAGAGATGTTTTGCAGGCCGCTGCCGCTGAGCTGGGCTATGGCGACGTGTGGATTCATAAAGCGATCGCTAAAGTGAGTGTCGTTGGTGTCGGTATGATTCACCGTCCGGGTATTGCCGCTGTTATGTTTGAGTCATTGGCAAAAGCAGGCATCAATATTCACATGATCGCCACCTCAGAGATCAAAATTAGCTGTGTGGTAGAGCAAGATAAAGGGGTAGATGCGCTAAAGGTAGTGCATTCTGCTTTCGATCTGGCCGGGACTGAAACGGTTGAGGTGCCTGCATGAACCAAGACCTCTTAATTTTTTGTGGGAGTGCGGTCTTATTAATTGCCTACCTCGTTTTTTCTGCAAAAACAGAGATGGGTACTAAGCTGTTTACGTCCAAAAAAGACGCTGACAGTCAGTAGGCGTTAGCGCGGCCTCTCCTCTAGCGTTTTAGTCATGTGTTTAGTTGTGCAAAAGCTGGCGTAAACACATGACTGAAAAGAGTTATTGATTATCTCGTTTACGTAATGTTATGGAGGGATATCTACACTCGCCTCTCGCCATCACACTTGCGATATTAAATACATGACAAGTGACTCACGCGGTTTGTTCTGCGAGGTCACGCATTATGCTTACCTAGTCAGGACAATGCCCCATGAACAACAATCTTCTTGAATCCTTCTACAGCTGGTATCGCAATGCATTGCGCCATCCTAAGTGGCGTTGGGCAATTATTGGTGGTACGGCGCTGTATCTCATCAGCCCTATCGATATTTCCCCCGATATTTTCCCTATTATCGGCTGGTTGGATGATGGCATTTTGGCCACTTTGTTGGTAACTGAGCTATCTTCTTTGGCGATGGGCTACTTGAAAAAAGAGAATGGAACAGAAGATGTGTCAGACTCTTCTGTAGGCGTTGAAGATTCAACTGTGATTGATGTTGAAGTCAGTTAGATTCTCTGCAACGCTAGTCTCTTTTCGAGTGGGCGTATGTTTTGAGTATCAATTCTGCAAGTATCATTTTAAATCCTTTTTCTAGGGGCATTGCCTAACTCTCCGTACAAGAGAGCGGCAGTGCTCTTTCTTTGTGTTTATTTCGTAGTGATACCGCTAGCGAGTGTTGCCTGTTGTCAACTGAGCGAAGGCTAAGCGCTCAGTTGGCGCTACACGGTATGATGAGCGGGTGATTTCATAATAATTCCATCATAGTAATGAGCACGCGTTTTTTGGTCTTATGTGCGATCGCACTCTTCAGTGGCTTTTTACCCGGTTTCTGGCTTTCCCCATCACCTGCCCAAGCTGCAGCATATACAGTGAGCGCACATGGCGTGAACACCCGTGGCGTGGACGTGTACCGAGAGAATCTGACGAGACTTAGATCTAATACCATGAATGCTGGCTCAGCTCGTTCTAATGCGACTAGCTTGGACTCAAATGCACTGCCACAAGACTCAGAGTCTGCTGGCACAGATGTTAATACCCGTGACAATTCGCCTGATGGCGCGTCCTCTACCGCACGACTCCCTCAATCTATTAGTGAGTTTGGTGTCATGGCCCAAGACAAAATAGAGCGCGGCAAAATAAACCTAAAAGGCACTGCTGAAACAGCGCTTTCTTCTTTGAAAGAGGTGACTTCCCAACGCCTGGATAGCAATCACCTTACCGATAAGCTGACGCTTGGAACCACCGCATTGCAGTCTATTCGCAAAAGTATTCAGCAGCCCTCCGAAACCAGGCAAGACCCTTATGCAATCATTGCTGCCGCACAACAACAGCCCAACCCGTTAAAAGGGGAAAATCCTTTTCGCAGTAATTCCTTTTTTAGCAATTCCTTTCTTAGCAATCCCTTTCGCAGTAATCCTTTTCGCAGCGATAAGATAGCGGTTTCACTGCCTCGTATTCAGCCCAGTGCTGCTCAAACTGCACTCAAACAGCGTACATTACAAGTCAAAGATCAGGTGACGGCACAAGTCAAAGATAGCCTGCCTACGTTAGTTACATCTCCTCAGAACTCTATTAAGCAAAAGATTGAAGAGATGAGTAACACTATTAAGGTTGCTCTTTTTAATGCGCTGAGCTGGACAGAGCAGACGGCACACAACGCGGCAGAGCAGGTAAAACACTGATTAGAACGAGGCTAGGTTCTGTAAACCGTTATAGCCAGCCTACTCGTCAGGGGATTCCAATTCTAAGCTAGGCGGAAAGCCATTCTCATCGACATCTGGCCCGTTGTCGGTTCCCGAAAATTCAGGGACAGGACGGCGAGCATCTTCAATGGCTCGTAAGGTTTGTTGCCAGTTACTAATTCTGACTTGGGCTGCTTCGTAGGCTTCGGTTTGGGCAGGAATTCGGCTTGCTAGCGCGATCGCACTTTCTACATTTCTCCCGGCAATGGATTCAGCCTGCCGCAACAAGTCCCAACTCCATTGATTAATTTGGCCGTTTGCTCGGCCTCGACTGCTGCTTTGTGTGGGTACCCGCTGTGCAATTTCAATGGCATTCGCAAGGGAATCAGCATCTCCCCGTGCGGCAGCTTTTACCGCTTCATCCAATCGTAATCTGCCATCCTCTTGGGTTTGCCACCCGACGAGATCGTCTTGAGCTTCGCCATACAGGGCTCGGCCCTCTCCAATTTGACTGGCAATTGCGATCGCTCCAGCTAAATCACCCGATTGCGCCCGTTGTCTCGCCTGGTTGAGCACCGGCTGATCTTCAATCCGCTGAATTCGCCCTGTCCACGTCGCAATTCGCTGATCGGCTTCGGCGCCCAGCGATCGCCCCGCCGAAATCTTTCTGGCTTCTTGAATGGCTGCCCGCAATCCATCTGGTGTGCCTGAAGCCGCGAGCTGGTCGGCCCGCTCCAAAATAGGTCGATCCTGCACGGTTTCTACCCGCGTGCGCCACTGATTGATTTGGTCAGAGGCATCTGACCACTGCGGTGAATTACGCGGCACCTGCTGCGCTACTGTAATGGCTGCAGTGAGATCAGCGGTGCTGCCTCGGCCTGCTCTATCTTGCGCTTGGGCTAGCAGAGAAATATTTTGTAGCTCACCTTCCCACTGTGCGATCAGCTGCTGAGCTTTTTGATAGCGAGGCCGATTTTTGCCCAGCGTTTTCATTCGCTTAATCGCGTTTTGTAATCCGCCTACATTGCCTGCCCATGCCTGCTGATAGGCGGTTACAAAGATTTGAAAGTCCTCAATTTCTTGGTCGAACCCCAGATCTCGTGGAATGGCTGCGAGCACTGCCTGTGCATCCGAAATTTTTTGGTTCGCCAACAGGGTTTCACCCAACACCAGCATCTTTTTGGCAATGCCTTTTCTTTGATCCTGCGCCTCTGCGTAAAAAACACTTTCTTCGCTGATGTCTTCGAGCTGTTTGAGCGCCTCAGTAAAATCTTTTACGGTGCCATTCTTTGCTAGGCCCAATGCCTTAGACATTTTGCGGCTATCTTCTCGTGCCATCCCAATCATCTTGGTCAGCTCGTTGTATTTTGTGGTCGCCCAAAACTGGTTGGGCACATCCAATAGCCTTACAGACAGGCTAAACGCTGACTGAAAATCCTTATTGGTTAGTTTCTCAACGGCAGCATTGAAAGCGTCGTTGCCTTCTTTCCAAATTTTTTGCCAGCGTTCAATTCTCTCTTCTACGACTTTTGCAGCAGCGGTTTTAGCCGGAATTTTCTTAGCAGAAGAGATCGCGAGTTCAAGATCTCCCGCCTCAAAAGAACCCTCAGCCAAATCCAGCACTTGATTGGCCCAGTCTTCAATGCGGTCGTTAATGATGTCGCTGCGCAAAGGATGGTCTTTGGGCAGCTGATCGACAAGGGCGATCGCAGACAGTAAATTCTTCACATCTCCTTGTGCAGCGTATGTTTCCGCGCACTGCAATCGCAAAGATGCCGATGCGGTAGGCCAAAACACCGCCCGACAGTTTGGCAAGCTAGGAATGCGAAACAAACTAACGACTGCTGTGGTACCGGCCGTTCCCACCACACCAAAAATAATCAGAACAAATAAGGGCCAGCTCCGTAACCAGCGCATACCCAGTAAGGAGGCCAGCATTTTTTGCTTAAATGTCTCCTGGCTGGCCTCAGCGTGTCCGGCTGGAGGAGGCTGACTTTGACGCTGGTTGGTGCTGGAAGTGCGGTTAGACAGTGGTTGTTTCGGCGGAAGTTGGCTGGGATGTCGTTGGCCGTGATGAGGTTGGCCGTGATGAGGTTGGCCGTGAGGCGGCAGGCCCTGCTGAGCTGTTCTGCGTTTTGTCCTGTTTTGTTGAGGCGGCTGTGGCCTTACTTCAAGTGACTGAGGATTAACAGCCGTGGGGAGCGATTCAACCGATTGGGGCGAAGGTGGTTTTGGCGCAGCAAACTGTGGATTTTGAGCTGGCTTGCGAATAGAGCGTACCGGCTTACGGGTGGTTTCATGCTCCGGGTCGAATGCCTTAGGAAGGTTGGTGGATGCCGGCAGGGGAGGCTCAGGCAAATCGCTGTTATCAGCGTTATGTTTTGATGCCATGGCTGTCCTAGCGGTTACTCATCTCTACAACTGTGCGTTATTAGCCCAAGAATTTGAACGAATAACATTCCTTACTGTAACAATTGATTGATATTAGCAGAACAGTCTAGTAGTCTGCTCACCGACTCATCCAGTCTGCTTTCTGGCAAGCCTTTTACCTAACGGTAAGCACTTGAACCCGTTGACCTATCTCAATCAGTGTTTTTCCTTGGGGGACGACGCCTAGCCCGCTTGTATTGGCTAAGTTCACTAAATTTCCTGAGCTGTGGCTGCCGGCTGCTCGGCCAAACCGATAGCCATTTTCATAGGCAGTGAGCTGTCCCCATAAGTAGGTTTCCCGCTTTCCGCCTGCTTTGAGTTCACTAGTGGCTTCTGCCCACACAAATGTAGGCGCCCAAGGTTCAAGTTTTCCCGAAAGCTTGGCAATGGCTGGCGCCACAAATCGCCAAAATCCTACCATCGCCGACGCCGGATTGCCCGGTAGTCCAAAATAAAGCTGTTGATTTAGAGTGGCAACCGTTAGTGGTTTCCCAGGCTTTACCGCGACTGCTCGAATATGTAGTGTTGCGCCTAACTCGGCTAAAACGTCGTCTATGTAGTCGTAGTCCCCAACAGACACCCCACCTGAGGAAATCACGATATCTGCTTGCGAAAGCGCTGAGGCGATCGCTGTTTTTACCGCCGCTCGATCATCGCTTACAATGCCCAATGGAATCGGCAGAGCCCCCGTTTGAGCAACTAGAGCCGTTAGCGCATATTGATTAGAATCTACGATTTGACCAGGCCCGAGTGGCTGGTTGGCGCTAACCAGTTCATTGCCTGTAGAAAGAATGGCAACCCTAGGCTGCCGGTACACGCTCACCTTTGTTTGCTGAGCGGCCGCTAATAAGGCTATTTCGGTAGGGGCGATCGCACATCCGGCTCCCAGCAATGTCTCTCCCACCTTTGAAAAACTTCCTCGCTTGCGAACAAAACTGCCTGAGATAGGCGATTTCAAAATTTTCACCTGTGAGCCATCTCGTTCCGTTTCTTCTTGCATGACCACCGTATCGGCGCCTGCTGGCAGCACAGCCCCCGTCAAAATTCGAGCTGCCTGTCCTGTTTCCACAGTCTTTTTAGGGACTGTCCCCGCTGGAATTTCCTCAATTATTTCCAGCGTTACAGGAACTTGATTCACATCTTCTGCGCGCACCGCGTAGCCATCCATTGCCGAATTGTCCCAATGGGGAAAATCCAGCTTGCTACGCACTGGTTCAGCCAAGACACGCTTAAGCAAATCACGCTCAGTGCCTATCAGTTCAATCGTTTCTGTCTCTTGAATAGGTGTGATTAACGTAAAGATTAATCGTTCTGCCTCAGCCGCCGTGAACATACCAGAGAAAATAAGAAACAATGAAAATGATTGTATAGTCACAGCCTGGCCGTAACCTACTTCTTCCCTTTCTTTTGCTTCCGTTTACTGTGCCATCTTCAGTTGCCCAAGCTGCCAATAGTCATTTAAGTCTCTAAATTGCCCCAGCCCCAGTCACTGAGCCTCATGCATTCCCTAATTCCCCGGCATCATTCCGTTCGTGAGACCCTCTCCGCTGTTTCGCAGTCTATACCTGAACTCGCTGATACGCTTCGTTCCCGTCGCCAGCGCCTTGCCCAACTTATTAATTTCCCCATCTTGCTATGGTCGGGTACACCTAAGCCCCGCAACTTTGCGGCCAATATTTACCCCTACCGAGCCAGCAGTCATTTCCTTTATTTCACGGGTCTTCCGCTAGAAAATGCTGCTATTCGCATCGAAAATAGTCAGCTCATTTTATTTAAAGACGACACTACCGCTGAGGATGCACTTTGGCATGGCCCCACTCCTAGCCGCGATGAGATCGCTGAAAAAATAGGCGCTGATGAGGCTTATCCGCTTAGCGAACTTGCCAATCGATCGATGGGCGCAGCCACCCTAGGTGAGCGAGATGAAACGGTGCAGTCTCTGCATCGGGCTATGCTTCAGCGCGGTATCGTTATCCCCCGCCATCGGCCTCGGGGTAATCAAGATTTTGAGAAGGCGCTGGTTCAGCTACGCATGATTCAAGATGAAGCGGCGCTAGGGGCTATTCAGATAGCGATTGCGGTTACTGCCGAAGCTCACAAAGCGGGGATGGCTGCTTCTTGCATGGTTTCTAAAGAGGCTGGACCGCGCGTTCCAGGATTCAACGCCGGCCGTATTATCCTCCCGACTAAAACCGAAGCGCAGATTCGCGCTGAGATGGAGCGCGTTATCACCGCCTACGACATGACCTGTGCTTATGGCAGTATTGTGACGGTTGCAGGCGAAGTGCTGCACAATCATCACTATCACAACGCCATTGCGGCGGGTGATTTACTCCTGGCCGATGTTGGCGCAGAAACCCACGATGGATGGGCTGCAGACATTACCCGTACTTGGCCCATTAGCGGCCGGTTTTCTGCTACGCAAAGAGACGTTTACGACATTGTGCTGGCTGCCCACGACTTCTGCATCGAGAAGGCGCAGGCAGGTGTCGAGTATCAGTACATTCATCTCGTTGCCTGCCAAATGATTGCAGCGGGGCTTGTTGAATTAGATATCTTGCGCGGTGATCCAGAAGATTTGGTTGCCCAAGACGCCCATGCGTTGTTCTTTCCTCATGGTGTGGGTCATTTGATGGGGCTAGATGTTCATGATATGGAAGATTTGGGGGATTTGGCCGGTTACGAGGAGGGCCGGGAGAGAAGCGATCGCTTTGGTCTCTCGTTTCTGCGTCTTAACCGTCCTTTGCAAGCCGGTATGGTCGTGACGATAGAACCAGGGTTTTATCAGGTTCCTGCCATTTTAAATAGTCGTGAGAATCGTGATCGCTATGCCAATATGGTGAACTGGGAGCGGCTAGAACAATTCAGCGACGTACGGGGTATCC
The DNA here is from genome assembly GCA_045110585.1 of Phormidesmis sp. Classification (GTDB taxonomy): domain Bacteria; phylum Cyanobacteriota; class Cyanobacteriia; order Phormidesmidales; family Phormidesmidaceae; genus Phormidesmis. The sequence continues at coordinate 32,196 of JBGCGG010000018.1, forward strand.
GCATCGAAGATGACATTCTCATTACAGAGCACGGAAACAATGTGCTCAGTCGTGATTTGCCAACAGAAGCCACGGCCATTGAAGACTTGGTGCGCGGCTTATCTGCTTAACCCATATAGTCTCTCTAGCCCGGCTGTATTGTTAAACGCTATTGCTTAAACGGATCGTACTCTGCTAAGAGCCGTTCTAACTTAGCCTCATCGATTCGGCTCATCATGGTTTTGGCTTCTTCCACATCTCGAATCGTTTTACTCAAACTTGCGGTGGACGCAACAGAAAACAACAGCCCCATTCCCATATATCCTTTCAGCCAATTGTCACCAGGCATATAAAAAACGCCGATGATGGTGGCTGAGATCGAAATTACAAACGAAACGTAGGTTTGGGCTATCCAAGCGCTAGTATGCGGGCTACTCGTCGGCACTTTTTTCGTACTCATCAAACAGCGGCTCCAAATTTGAATTGGTCTCAAATCCAATGTGCCAAAGGCTTCTCTGAGGACACAATGAGCGACCACAACTGGCACAAATACGCCCTATCTGTTTAGTAAGTATGTGTAGATCGAAGAATCACTCTGAAGTAGGGTGAAGCAAGCCTGATACGTCATCTTGGTAACTTCGTTCAATGAACAGCGATCGCCTTAGCGAGCATATCCATGATTGGTTTCCCCATGACTGTCAAAAGCCCCTAATTGAGCATTTATCCCGACAGGTTGGTCTCACCCGTACGCGCGCGGATTATTTCATCAGGTTATGGGTGTATTTATTAGCAAAGCAGCAGCTTGCAAAAGCGCAAAAGGAAACTCCCCAGCGACCGCTTAAGCGGTTGACGCTTTTATCAGAGGCCATGAGCTGTAGCCACAGAGAGGCTGCTCAATTGTTCTATGGCGATAAAGAAGAGGGAAGCGATCGCGCCGCTGGCATGATGCTCGATAAACTTGCTGCTCTTGGCCTTATCTCTAAATATTTTGATGGCAACACCACTCGTATTGAAATTACACTCAATCCATCTAAGCTGCAGCCACAAATCGCATTAACCAAGACTGAGCAGAGTCAACCCCTCATTCTCGATGATTTCAACGCTCGCTGTGACGCCGTCCCTGTTGCTAACCTGCTTGCCATTAACTACGGTTGGATGAACCGCAGCGTAGGCCGCAACCTAGAAATTGTGCCCCATCGCATTACTCGTCTCCTGCGCTCCTGGGCTAACGCGTACACCACTGGAATGCGCGTTCTCCGCCGGTCAGACAACCTCAACCCAGTTGGCTTTTATCTGATGTATCCCGTTGCCCCCGAATCTGAGATCAACTTTTCTAGTTCGCCAACCAAAGGGCTTCATCTCACCAGTGCGGGCGAAATCGATCCCTTCACCCTTGCTACACCTGGCGACATAAACTGCACTGCTGTCTTCATTCGCAGTTGGATGATCGACCCTGACTATTTAGTCCAATATCGTCCTATCTTTCTCACCGATGCGCAATCAACCTTGCTCAAGATGCAGCAGGACTTTCCGAACCTTTGCGATCTGCACACCCTCATCATCCATCCAAGTTATGAGGCGATGGCCCTTTCCCTCGGCTTCCAAAAAATGGGCCGACAAACCAGTCGCGATACTCAGATTTATTGGATGTACCAAGCCTTAGATAGATATTTAGCGTTGAAAATCCCTGATATTTTCCTCTGAAAATAAATCCTGGAAATAAAACAGTCTGCCTCGATAATCATCAAGGCAGACTGTTTTCAAAAGATGTCTACACTTTGGGGTGCGTTCTAATTGGGATACGTTTTCATTGGGATACGTTCTAAAAATAGTCAGATAACCATGATCGAGCCATAGTTTCTGACCCCAGTAATTCTTAACCCAAGTGATCCATCACAGAGAACATTGGTAAATACATCGCCACCAGAATTGAACCCACCATGCCGCCAAGTACGACAATCATAATCGGTTCCATAATGCTAGTTAGCGCTTTTACCGCCTGTTCCACCTCATCCTCATAAAAGTCTGCCACCTTCATCAGCATCTGATCCAGTTCGCCTGTTTCCTCACCGATGCTAATCATTTGAATCGCCATCACTGGAAACACGCCATGCTCCTGTAATGCCAAACTAATCATGCCACCCGACTGAATCTCTGCCTGCGCCGCATTAATTGCATTTGCAATCACCTGGTTCCCCGACGTATCCCTCACAATCTCTAGCGCTGTCAAAATTGGTACCCCCGAACGCGATAGAGATCCAAACGTCCGGCAGAATCTAGCCGTTGCGGACTTCTGTGCCAAATCACCAAACAACGGCATTTTTAAGAAAAAGCCATCCATCTGTACGCGGCCCACTGGTGTCTTGTAATACTGTTTATACGCAAATACCAGTGCTGCAACCACCACGATTAAGCCCAGCGTTAAATACCAAGTCCGCAGCACCTTACTAATTGCCATGAGTGCCCGCGTAAATAAGGGGAGTGGGGCACCTAAATCCTCAAAAATCTCCGCAAAAATTGGCAGTAAGAACATGGTCATACCGAGGAAGATAGTGACCGCTAAAAAGCCTACCGTAACGGGATAGGCCATCGCTGATTTAATCTGATTTTGCAACCGATTTAAGTCTTCCAGCAGCTTTGCTAGTCGGTTCAGTACCTCATCTAGTACACCACCAACCTCACCAGCCTGCACCATACTCACATACAGATTGTCAAAGCATTTTGGATGCTTTCTCATCGACTCAGATAAATCTGTACCTTGCTGCACATCAGCATTAATACCCTGCAAAGCCTGTTTCATCTTTGGGTTTGGACACTGATCAGCCAAAATGCCAATACCGCGCACCAGTGCTACCCCCGAAGAAACCAGTGCCGCAAACTGACGAGAAAAAACAGCTTTATCCTTTACTGTCACCTTAGTCATGGAGGTTTGAATGTCCGCCATACTAAAGCTTAGTCCTGTATTCTCCTTGATGTTCTGAACATGCATTCCCTGCTGAGACATCAACGTACGCGCCTCAGAAGGAGACTGTGCATCTATCTTCTGGCGCACAGACTTACCAGTCGTATTTCTGCCCGTAACAACGTAGGTCGGCATCTGTTTTCTCTTGAATTAAGGAAATTATATTTATCGAATGGAAAAAGACCTATCCCTCTCGGTTTTGCTCTTCTTGATTAAGGCAAAATATGAGAGGAATCAGCCCCTCAAAAACCTATCGGCGTGCGCCAGCCTTGGCCGCCGCTTTGGCACCTCCGGGTGCACCTCCGATCAATCGCTGTAACTCTTCTGGTCGAGATGTCTTAGACATTGCAGCCTCAAAGCTGATGACATTTTTCTTATACAAATCACCTAATGCCATTTCCAAGGTCTGCATCGAGAGGCGTCCACCTGTCTGAATTGCACCATAAATTTGAGCCGTTTTACCTTCACGAATCATGTTGGAAATGCCCGGTGTAACCACCATAATTTCCTGCGCCATAACTCGCCCAAACTCACCTGGCTTAGGATTTGCCTTTGTTACCAGTGTCTGACTCAGTACAGCTACCAAAGAGTTAGAAAGCTGTACCCTCACCTGCTGATGCTGCTCTGGTGGAAACACATCCACAATTCTATCTACCGTTTGCGCTGCTGAACTTGTGTGTAATGTCCCAAATACTAAGTGACCTGTTTCTGCTGCTGAAATTGCCAGCGAAATCGTCTCTAAGTCGCGCATCTCACCTACCAGAATGACATCTGGATCCTCACGCAATGCTCCTTTCAGTGCATTAGAAAAGCTCTTCGTATCCTCTCCGACCTGACGCTGGTGAATCAAGCTTTTAATCGGCTCATACACAAACTCAATCGGGTCTTCCACTGTCAAAATGTGTTCTGCCCGAGTTAAGTTAATGTTGTTAATCATTGATGCCAACGTTGTTGTTTTTCCAGAACCTGTAGGCCCTGTCACCAACACTAATCCTCTAGGCTTTTCAGACAGCTCTGTCACAATTGGTGGCAGACATAACACATCCATGCTCGGAATTTTAGAACTCAAGGCTCTTAAGCAGGCCGCATAAGTTCCTCTATCTTTATATACATTGACTCGAAATCGAGCTAGTCCTTTTACACCGTAAGAACAGTCCAATTCCCAAGTTTGCTCTAAAATCTTGCGTTGGGAGTTATTCAACATACTAAAGATGAGCCGCTGGCACTGATCTGCTGTCATCGGGGGATGATCTGTTGCGGTCAAGTGCCCACTGATCCGAATGTATGGTGGTAGGCCTGTTGATAAGTGTAAATCGGAACCCCCACGTTCAACGACTTCTTCCATCAAGTCTTCAATCATTAAGTCCATGTCACAATCTCTCCAGTTCGTGGTTTTATTTCTTTAGAAAGTTTCAGAGTTAGCTTTTATGAAAAATCTAATCTTTGTATCGAGGGGTCAAGCAATATGGACAGTCGAGCCAGTCATGATATAGCTCAGCGCTGCAAGTTGTGCAGGACAGCACACTCTTACGCTTAGCTTTCAGTTCAGCTTCAAGTCCTTTGTCGGTAAATGTTACACGCTCCACTTCTTCTAGGGTGGTATGTCCAGCCTTGACAAGATTTAAGCTGTAAGCCAGCAGTGTATGCATGCCTTCTTCTACAGCGGCTTCTTTAATTTGCTCAGTGGGTGCACCATCGGAGATAAGTTGCTGAACTCTTTCTGTGACGCGCATGACTTCATATACGCCCACGCGCCCTTTATAGCCACCACCGCCACACTTTTCGCATAGCGTCCCAGACTCTCGCATTTCACTGATTTGATCAGTGGGAACTTTATTGGCTTTGTACAGCGTCATTTCAACATCGCTAGATGCGGTTATTCCGTAGCGAGCTAGTTCTTCTGTTGTTGGTGTGTAGGCAACCCGGCACTCACCACAAACTCGTCGAACCAGTCTCTGTGCAAGTACACCAATTAAAGAACTTGAGACTTGGAAAGGTTCAACGCCCATTTCACCTAACCGAGACACTGCACCTGCGGCATCGTTTGTATGCAGGGTCGTTAATACTAAGTGACCTGTTAAGGCTGCTTCAATCGCAGTCTTAGCTGTCTCAGGGTCACGAGTCTCACCCACAAGAATCACATCCGGGTCTTGGCGTAGGAAGGCTCTTAAAATAGAAGCAAAGTTCATTCCCTTCTCTCGAATCACCTGCACCTGCGTAATACCAGGGAGTGCGTATTCAATGGGATCCTCTGCGGTACTGATATTTACGCCTGGATCATTTCGTTCAGACAATACTGAGTACAGTGTGGTCGTTTTACCTGAACCGGTAGGGCCGGTTACCAAAATCAGTCCAAATGGCTTTTTCGCCATTTCCTGCACAATGGTCAGTGTTTCCTCATCGGTAATCAGCATCCCTAAGCCAAGCTGAGTGGCTGAGTTGTCCAAAATTCTAAGTACAACTTTTTCCCCGTATCGACTGGGCAACGTACTGACCCGGAAGTCTACCTTACGTTCTTGGAATACTCGGCGAATTCTGCCGTCTTGTGGCGATCTCCGCTCCGCAATATCTAAGTCTGAAATAATTTTGAAGCGAGCCGTCACTGCCGGAATAATTTTCTTCGGCAAGGGTGGAAAAGCTTCTTTTAATACCCCGTCTTTACGGAAGCGAACTCGCAATGCTTCTTCTTGTGGCTCCACATGAATATCAGAGACACCCTCTTGGAGTGCTTTCACTAGAATTTTGTTGACTAAGGCAATAACTGGTGCCGCGCCTGCGTCTTGTAATGCTGCACCTAGATCAGCATCTTCATCGACGACATCTTCTAACCCCTCTCCATCCAGATCTAAATCGTCTAGGTCTGTTTGAACATCAACGGCTTTTGCAAAGTCACGCTTTTTCTCCTTCGCAACTTGATCATCTAGGAACTTTGCCATTAGGCGCTGATAATCTTCAACGGTGATGACCATCCGTCGAAGCTTCATTTTCTTAGGGCGAAGAATACGATTAAGGTCGTCTTGTGCTTCCAGGTTCTCTGGATCGACCATGGCCACCAATACAGAATGTCCACCTTCCTCTTTGGTCTCAGAAAGGGGAACCAGCCGATGACGACGACAGATATCTACCGATATCAAGCTGCCGATTAAGCCAGTGACCTGAGAATCAGATATACTTTCAACCTCTGGATCGAGGGACTCTACGCCATAAAGGATTTTTAATTCAAAGAGCTGCTGCTTTTTATACTGGCGCAGTAGCTCCGGCGTCAGTTGCTTTCCGGTCATGGACTCTAACACATCGGTTAGAGTGCGACCAGATTTTCGACTTTCGACCAGTGCTTGTTGCATTTGGCCGCCGTCTACAAAGCCTGCTTCGACGAGCTTGTTGCTAAAAGGCGAAAAGCTCTTTTGTAAAACGAGGGCCTTCCGCGTAGATGAAGAGTTTGTCATGGTCGATGCGAAAAAATCTCACATTATTATGCCCACTCTGCTCAAACCTTTATCCTGATTGATGTCTGTGCTAGTACTTAGCTATTCTTGACACCTAATACTGCGAAGAACCTATTAAGGAGCGGAAAACCCTTTACGGAAAACCGTTCCGTAATTGAGGCTCTGACAATTAATATAGACAGGGTAAATAGGGTTGGGTAGTAATTCCCTGAACTAAACGAGATGATAGACGCAGATACTGACAATAACCAGCAAGAGCCTGATGCTAACCCTGAAGGCATTGAAGAACTCCGAGTGGAAGACGCTTCGACTGAGATTGACTTTAACGCAGCTTTTTCCGATGGGTCTACGGATGAGCAAGGCAGTGAGGTTGCTTCCGACGAGCTACCAGAAGATATTTCTGCCGAGGATGCGTTTGTGGAAGAAGCAAACGCACGTTCTGAGTGGCAGCAGCAGGTCGCTCAGTTGCAGGCTCAGTTGGAGGATCGTACTGGGCAGTTCACTCGACTTACTGCTGATTTTGACAACTTCAGAAAGCGCACTGCGACAGAACGAGAAAATCTGGAAGTTCAGGTTAAGTGCAATACAATCAGCAGTTTGTTAGAGGTTGTAGATAATTTTCAGAGAGCGCGTTCTCAGATAAAACCACAGAATGATGGCGAGATGGCTATTCACAAGAGCTATCAAGGTGTGTATAAGCAACTCATAGAGGCGCTGAAGAAGCTGGGCGTTTCACCTATGCGTTGTGAAGGGCAGGAATTTGATCCTAATTTGCATGAGGCTGTTATGCGCGAGCCAACTGATGAGTATCCCGAAGGGACTGTTATTGATGAGTTCGTCCGTGGGTATGTTTTAGGGGAACGTGTTTTACGTCATGCCATGGTCAAAGTGGCAACACCGTTAGACCCGTCTGCAGAAGCCAATGAGTCATCCGCTGAGGCGTAAGGGATAGCTCTGAGTAGAAGATGATTGTATCTTTTGGCCTATGAATAACGGACGGTAACGCAGGTGGGTAGACGTAGGGATATGTGACCTCTATGCAAAACTGTCCGAACGGATTATGGGAAAAGTTATCGGTATCGACTTAGGAACCACTAACAGCTGTGTGGCTGTGCTGGAAGGTGGTAAGCCCGTAGTGATTCCGAATACAGAGGGTGGACGCACAACCCCGAGCATTGTCGGTTTTGCGAAGGGGGGCGAACGGTTAGTAGGCCAGCTGGCAAAACGCCAGGCCGTAACTAACGCTGAGAATACGGTCTATAGCATTAAGCGATTTATTGGCAGGCGGTGGAACGATACTGAAACAGAGCGATCGCGTGTTCCGTATAAGTGCACTCAGGGCAAAGACAATACTGTGGACGTAATGATCCGCGCTAAGAGCTTTACTCCACAGGAAGTGTCTGCCATGACACTGCAAAAGCTCAAAAACGATGCTGAGGCTTATTTGGGTGAATCAGTAGATCAAGCTGTAATCACCGTGCCGGCATACTTTACGGATGCGCAAAGGCAGGCAACGAAGGATGCCGGTACTATTGCTGGGCTAGAAGTTTTGCGGATTATCAATGAGCCAACTGCGGCGGCGCTTTCCTACGGCTTAGATAAGCAGGATCAGGATCAAACCGTTTTGGTGTTTGATTTGGGCGGTGGTACGTTCGATGTTTCTATTTTGCAGCTAGGTGATGGTGTTTTTGAGGTCAAGGCGACGTCTGGCAATAATCATTTAGGGGGTGATGACTTTGATAACTGCATTGTTACTTGGATGACGAGTGCTTTTCAGCAGCAAGAGGGGTTAGATCTCACAAATGATCGAATGGCGCTTCAGCGAATCCGAGAAGCTGCTGAGAAAGCAAAAGTAGAGCTTTCGTCGATGGCCAAGACCTCTATCAATTTGCCGTTTATTGCTGCAGATGAAACGGGGCCAAAGCACTTAGAAACGGATCTGTCGCGATCTCAATTTGAAGAGCTAGCTGCAGAACTTGTTCAGGATACGTTGGAACCCGTCAGACAGGCGCTGAAAGACGCGGAGTTAACGGCTGATGATATTGATCGTATTTTGTTGGTCGGCGGATCTACTCGTATCCCAGCGGTGCAGGCGGCGATTACCGAGTTCTTTGGTGGCCAGACGCCAGATCGATCTGTGAACCCTGATGAAGCCGTAGCTTTGGGTGCTTCTATCCAAGCCGGTGTACTGGGCGGTGAAGTCAAGGACTTACTGCTTTTGGATGTCACCCCCCTATCAATGGGTATTGAAACTTTAGGCGAAGTTTTTTCCAAGATCATTGAGCGTAATACGACCATCCCAACGAGTCGAGCGCAGGTCTTTTCTACCGCTACTGATGGTCAAACCTCGGTTGAAGTGCATGCTCTTCAAGGTGAACGTGCGATGGCTCGTGACAATAAGAGCTTAGGCCGATTTGAACTGACAGGTATCCCGCCTGCGCCTCGAGGTGTCCCTCAGATCGAAGTGTCTTTCGAGATTGATGCAGATGGTATTTTGCAGGTCTCTGCCAAAGATAGAGGGACTAATCGGGAACAGAGCATCAAGATTACTAATCGAGGCGGACTGTCATCGGCTGAGATTGCTCGGATGCGAGAAGATGCAGAGATGTATGCCGGTGAAGACGAACATCGTAAGCTTGTGGCAGAGCTTCACAATAGAGCTGACTCGCTCTTTTATAGTTACGAATCTGCGTTACGTGAAAGTGCCGGGAATGTGTCAGAGGCGTTGCGGGCACAGGCTGAATCAGAAGCTGCAGCGCTACGAGCAGCAGTCGCTAATCGGAATGCTGAGCCTGTGGAACTTAATCAGAAGCTAGATGCTTTGCAGCAAACAATTCTCAATATTGGTGCAGGGCTTTATAGTCAGGCTAATGCAGAGAATGGTGCTGCGGACGCCAATAATGAGATGCCTGGCGCTAATATGTCTAATGTCTCAGCGCCTTCTGTTGCCCGACCAGTTCCCCAGGCCGTACCTACGCCTCAACCAACACCTGTGCCTCAGGTCGCACCTCCATCTTCTGTGGCTTCGCCAGCACATCAGGCTGCACCTACGCCTCAACCAGCACCCGCAGCACCTACGGCTTACCATGCGGGTCAAGAAGAATTTGATATTGATAGTACCGTTGCGGCTAATTACGAGGCTATTGAGTAGGAAGCGTGGTTTCAGGACGTCGAAGAACTTGAGGCTGGGCGCATACGGATATCACTACAACAAAACCGTAATGAATGGTAAGAAGTGATGTGCAAAGCTGCTAGAGCAACAGGATGTTTGAGATACAATTAACCAATGTGTATTGATTTGTAGTTTGCTTTAGAAAGCAGCTAGCGATAATACCTTGCGGCTCAGCTAGTCATCTTTAACGTGACTGGTTTCTGTTGAACACTTTGTGATTCAAAGCTATCGTCCTTTTCTACTAACGTTTTATGGCCCGTGACTATTATGAGACCCTAGGTGTCTCTCGCAATGCCGAGCAAGATGAGATTAAGCGTGCTTATCGTAAGCTGGCACGTAAGTATCATCCTGACGTTAATAAAGATGAAGGTGCGGAAGATACTTTCAAAGAAGTTAGCCGCGCTTATGAAGTCCTATCTGAGCCGGAAATGCGCGCTCGATATGACCGTTTCGGCGAAGCGGGCGTGGGTGGTGCAGCTGCAGCTGGTGGTGGTTTTCAAGACTTTCAAGATATGGGCGGGTTTGCCGATATCTTTGAGAGCTTTTTTAATGGATTTTCTGGGCAACCGGGCCAGCAGCGCCGCCGTGGTCCTATGCGTGGAGATGATTTAAGGCTAAATCTGAAGTTGGACTTCAAAGAGGCTGTTTTTGGCGGTGAGAAGGAAATAAGGATTAGTCATCTGGAAACTTGTAGTACGTGTACGGGCTCTGGCGCGAAGCCAGGAACGAGTCCACGCACATGTTCTACCTGTAACGGTGCCGGACAAGTTCGTCGGGCGACTCGAACACCGTTTGGTATTTTTAATCAGGTCTCGGCTTGTCCAACGTGTAATGGTAGTGGTGAAGTCGTAGAAGATCGTTGTGAGACCTGTGGTGGTAACGGTCAAAAGCAGACCAACAAAAAGTTGAAGATTACGGTGCCTGCGGGGGTTGAGAATGGGACTCGGCTGCGGGTTTCTAGTGAAGGTGATGCTGGCAAACGTAACGGCCCTGCGGGTGATTTGTACGTTTATTTAGTGGTCAACGAAGATTCGACGTTTAAGCGCGATGGCATTAATATTTTGTCTGATTTGAAGGTCAGCTATCTTCAAGCCATTTTGGGTTGTGACTTAGAAGTGGAAACGGTAGACGGCAAAGTGGCAATGCAGGTACCAGCGGGAACTCAGCCTAATACAGTACTTTCTTTGGATGGGCGGGGAGTGCCTCGGTTAGGGAATCCGGTGAGCCGAGGTAAGCACTTAATCACGGTTAAGGTAGATATTCCAACGCGGCTAAAGGCAGAAGAGAAAGATTTACTGATGCAGTTGGCTGAGGTACGTGGAGATTTGGTGGGTAAAGGTAAAAAGGATGGTTTTTTAGGGAGCCTTTTTAATGGCTGATGAGCAGCTTGATTTGAGAGGGACGCCTTGCCCGCTGAATTTTGTCCGGACTAAATTAAAACTGGAGCGCATGAATCCAGGTGCGCTATTAGAAGTTTGGCTTGATCCAGGAGAGCCTGTTGAACAGGTTCCAGATAGCTTGAAGATGGATGGCTATGGTGTGGAAGCAGTGGATGACTGTGGTGAATACTTTGCGGTACAAGTGCGCCGTCCTGTGGAGCAGTGAGTGCGCAGAAGGATTCACCGATAGTTGGCACGGTGGTCTCGATTCAGGCCAATTATTACACGGTGCAGTTGGATGAGGTTGTAGCTGCGGACGGTGAAGCGGCTTTATTGCTGTGCATCCGGCGAGGGTTATTAAAGAAGTTGGGTCAGCAGATTATGGTGGGTGATCGCGTCACTGTAGAGGAGCCTGACTGGCAGGGAATGCGAGGTGCGATCGCTCAAGTTCAGCCTCGAAAGGCTTTTCTGGATCGGCCACCCATTGCCAACGTGGATCAAATCCTTTTGGTGTTTGCTCTAGCTGAGCCGAGTTTGGATCCTCATCAGCTCAGCCGATTTCTTGTCAAAGCTGAATCCACCGGCTTGGATATTAATCTATGCCTGAATAAACGGGATCTGCTCGGTGAAGAGGCAGTGAATGCTTGGCAAGATAGACTTGGCCGTTGGGGCTATCAACCTGTCTTTGTCAGTATCCGTGATGACGAAGTGCTTAGTGGGGATCTTTTATCTACCCTCAGCGGCTCTATCACAGTGGTTGCAGGCCCTTCGGGGGTGGGTAAATCTAGCTTGACCAATCGCCTGATTCCGTTTCAAGATCAGCGGGTGAATGCTGTTTCTGGCAAGTTAGGCCGAGGGCGGCACACTACGCGGCATGTAGAACTCTTTGAACTTCCCAAGGGTGGTTTTTTGGCAGATACGCCAGGATTTAACCATCCAGGTATTGATTGTTCACCGGACTCGCTCAGTCATTACTTTCCCGAAATTACTCAGCGACTTCGAGCAGGCCACTGTCAGTTTAGTGACTGCTTGCATCGGGATGAACCAGGCTGTCTGGTTCGCGGAGACTGGGAGCGGTATGCGCACTATTTGACTTTGCTGGCGGAGGTGACGCAGCACCAGGAAGATAGGATGCAGCAGCGAGATCAAGAAGCCACTGAGAAGGTGAAAGTGGTAGAAGACGGCAAAGTTTTGCACGAGCCAAGACTAGAGGCTAAGAAGTACCGGCGCACGTCGCGGAAGACTCGAAATCAGGCATTTCAGGAACTTTGTTTGGATTTGTCTGCGGTGGAAGATTTGGAAGATTTGGAAGATTTGGGCTTGTAGCGTTGCTTGCTGTTTACTCGCCGCAGTAAACAATTAAATCAATTTCAACGTCTCCGAATCCAGCTAATGCTGTGACGCCGACGGTGGTTCGACCAGGATACCGGCCTGCCGTGAAGTGACTGGCATAAATCTGATTAACGGTTTCGTAGTAGCGGAAGTCGGTAACGAAGATACGTGACATCACTACTTTTTCAAAGCTAGTGCCTGCATGTTCTAGCACTAGCTTAAGGTTTGCCATGACCCGCTCAGTTTGTGCCTCAATTGAACCTTTTACCACTTCCCCTGTGTCGGGATCTTCCGCGAGTTGACCGGTCACGAAGAGAAAATCACCTGCTCTTACCGCGTGAGAGTAGGGTGCGACTGGGGGCAGTCTGCCGTTGGGAAGATTTATAAATTCGAGCATATGAATTTAAGACTGTGAATTTAGGTCGGCTTGGTTGGACGATAGTTAGCGATGCCAGTTTGTAATACCACCGGGTTTATCGATTAGGGTGATACCTTGGGCTTTGAGTTCGTCGCGAATACGGTCGGATTCAGCGTAGTTTTTATCTTTTTTAGCGGTGGTGCGCTGGTGGATGAGTGATTCAATGTCGCGATCGCTTAATCTCCCATCTATTATTTCATGATTGTTCTGTGATTCTGCGGTTAGACCTAATACGCTGGCGAGCTGTACGAGGGTTTGCCACTGTTGCTTTAGCTGGTTAGCATCAGCGTTTGGTTGACCTTCGTGAACAATAATGTTGCCTTGGCGTTGGAGTTCTTTTGCCAGACTAAAGAGGACGGCAACGGCGCCTGGTGTATTGAAGTCGTCGTCCATTGAGTCTTGAAATTGTTGCACTGACTCATTGTCTAGCTCAGGCTGGATTGTATCCCATTTGAGTTTTTCGCCGTGCTGTAAGCCAAAGTTTAGACCTTCATTAAGGGTGGCCCAGCCGTTTTTGGCGGCTGCGATCGCCTCTTCCGTAAAATCTAAAGGCATTCGATATTGTGACTGCATGACGAACATGCGCACTGCCATTGGCGATGGGCCATCAGGCGCGTCTAGCAACCCTCGAATGGTGGTGAAGTTGCCCAATGACTTAGACATTTTGGTGCCATCTACGTTCACCATGCCGTTGTGCATCCAGTAAGTAGAAAGCGGTGCACCGGTTGCCGCTTCAGACTGAGCAATTTCGTTCTCATGGTGAGGAAATTGAAGATCGGCTCCGCCAACGTGGATGTCTATGGTGTCGCCGAGGCGATCGCGCACCATCGCACTACATTCAATATGCCAGCCCGGACGCCCTGCACCCCAAGGCGATTCCCAAGCGGGCTCATCTGGTTTTGCCGCCTTCCACAGTGCAAAATCAAACGGATCTTGCTTTATTTGAGTTTGGGCATCTGCGGTCCGTCCGCTTTCCCCCGCTCTCATGTCCTCAAGCTTTCGGCCCGATAGCTTGCCATAGCCGTCAAATTTACGCACCGAATAATAGACATCTCCCTCGGATGGGTAGGCGTACCCTTTTTGCTCCAATTCATGGATTAAACGCTTGATCCCATCGATAGTGTGGGTGGCGTAAGTATATTCATCCGCTTCGAGAATATTAAGCCGCTCCATGTCTTCGAAGTAAGCTGCCGTATATTCTTTGGCGACAGCTTCCATCGAAGACTTTTCTTTACGGGCGCGATTAAGAATCTTATCGTCTATATCTGTGAAGTTTTGAATGTAGCGCACATCATAGCCACGCCAGCTCAAGTAGCGGCGTACGGTATCCCACACAATGTATGAACGTGCATGTCCCAGATGGCAATAGTCGTACACCGTAACGCCGCAGCAATACATCTTCACCTGATTGGGGTGTAGCGTCTCGAAAGTTTCTTTACTTCGAGAGAGCGTGTTGTAGATGGAGACGGACATGAGGAATGAGGGTTGAAAAATTACGCAAGCATTCTCAATAGTAGATGGAAAGCTGCGAATTCTTTTAACGGACGTAACGATAGATCCGCAATACCGGGCTAATACGTAATAATTAATCGATTGCAGTCTGCTTTATTTCGCCCCTATTACTCCACTTCCTATGACCGCTACGACTATCGCGCCGCAAAATCAGTCAATGGATGCTTCCAAGCATGGTCTGCCTGTCACAATTATTACGGGTTTTTTAGGCAGCGGAAAGACGACTCTGCTCAATCATATTTTGACCAACCAGGAAGGGCTGAAGACAGCGGTGTTGGTGAATGAATTTGGTGAGGTTGGCATTGATAATGATTTGCTGATCACCACTGGTGATGACAACATGGTGGAGCTAAGCAATGGCTGTATCTGCTGCACAATCAATAATGACCTGCTTGAGGCCGTCTATAAGGTGCTGGAGCGCTCCGATAAGATTGACTATCTCGTTGTTGAAACGACAGGGCTGGCCGATCCTTTGCCAGTGGCCCTTACCTTTTTGGGGACTGAACTACGGGATTTAACCCGATTGGACTCGATTGTGACAGTCGTGGATGCGGAAAATTACAGTTTGGATCTGTTCAATTCGCAGGCTGCTTACAACCAAATTGCGTATGGCGACATCATTTTGCTGAACAAAATGGATGTAGTTGATGAGGCTGACGCTGACATTTTGGAAGTGAAGCTGCGCGACATTAAAGAAGATGCGCGGATTCTGCGGACAGATCATGCCCAGGTTCCCTTACCTTTGATTTTGAGCGTAGGCCTGTTTGAGTCGGATAAGTACTTCGATGATGAGAAAGAAGGACACGAGGAGCATACTGAACACGGTCATGAAGGGCATGATCATTCAGCACATGCTCACGATGAGCTCGAACATGAAGGGCATGAGCATGCCGAACATAGCCACGCCGAACATGCGCATGAAGGCCATGACCATGCCAACTGCGATCATGACCACGGGCATTGCGAACATGACCATGACCACAGCGCCCACTCCCATTTGGATATAGACGGTTTTACTTCTATCTCTTTTGAGCGGGATCAGCCGCTAGCGATCCGGAAGTTTCAGCACTTTTTAGATAATCAGCTACCAGCTTCGGTTTTTAGAGCTAAAGGTATTTTGTGGTTTGATGAAAGCCCAAAGCGACATATATTTCATCTGAGTGGCAAGCGGTTTTCTCTGGAAGATGAGGATTGGAAGGGCCGCAACAAGAAAAATCAGATTGTGTTTATTGGTCAGAATCTGGATGAGGATAAGATCCGGGCGCAGGTTGAGAGCTGTTTTTGCCTGGAATCTAAGGCGCGTGGAAAGGGGTTTGGCCAGTAGATAAACTGTAATAAGTTTCTATACAACATTTTGCGATGCAGAGTACTATTTATTAAGTATAAGTTTACGTAATTTGACTTAGTGGAATCCCCTAATTGATAGATCCGGGTGCCCTGTTAAGGTAAAGAAGTGTTAACTGCGTAGGCAGTTCAGTGTATCTGACTATCGGTACACTGCTTTACTCGGTCGAATTAGTCGCTATGGCATTTGTTTGTTCTGAACGAAAAATGGGCAAAGCTGTAGTGAGCCAAAGAGATAGTTTCTGCTTTTAATCGTTTGATATATGCCAGAACGTAATTTTTCACTTCGCGTTGCGACTTCTTCGGAACACGGTTGTGCTGCTGAACAGGTCGTTTTCTGCGATTTTGATGGGCCAATTGTGGATGTTTCGGAGCGATATTACCAAACCTATCGGCAGGGTTTGCTGTCTGTTGATGAGTATGCAACAGGGCGATTGGGGCGATCTCTTAATCTGCGTCCTTTGTCTAAGGCCCAGTTTTGGAAGATGAAGCAAAATCGGGTTGCTGACCTTGAGATTGCTATTCGTTCAGGCTTGCCTGCGGATTTATTTGAGCCATTTATGCAGCAAGTTCAGCGAATTGTAAATCATCCGAGCTTGCTGAATTGGGATTGCTTGCAGCCGACAGCGCTGTCGGCGCTACGTTATTTCAAAGCACGTGGCGTGCGCGTGGTGTTAGTGACCTTGCGTCATCCTAGGCAGGTGCAGGCATTTTTGGAAGAAAATAGTTTAGTCCCTTTAGTGGCTGAGGTGCATGGTGCACTGGATGTGAATGCGGCACATGCAAACCGAGTAGAGCAGAAGCGTGAGTTATTGGCTGAGGCGATTGCGCAGCAGCAGGCTCGGGGCTATAACGTTCAAAAAAGCTGGATGGTTGGTGACACTGAAGCCGACGTGCTTGCAGGGCAAA
The DNA here is from genome assembly GCA_045110585.1 of Phormidesmis sp. Lineage (GTDB taxonomy): Bacteria > Cyanobacteriota > Cyanobacteriia > Phormidesmidales > Phormidesmidaceae > Phormidesmis. Next base: position 48,649 of record JBGCGG010000018.1, read on the forward strand.
CAATGGGCCTAGATACGGCTGCATTGTCTTGCGGTGTCCGTAGTGAGGGTTATTTGCGGCAGCTACAACCGTCTAAAATTTATAAGTGTTTGATGTCAGCAGCGCGCGATTTGATGGAATCGACAGTATTGCAAGCGGCTTAATTACAGGTAAGTTGCTGCTGCTTAACGGCACTGTTTGACGGTGTTGCCGACTAATCAGTGTTGCGGAACCCCTCCCACCAGCGTTTAAGGGGATAGTAAAGGGCTGGTGCCCAAAGGCTGCTGAGTATGGCTGAACTTAGAGCAACGCGCTGATGGTGCTGCCAAATGGATCCTAAACTGGCATAGAGCGGATTGTCTCCAAAGATGAGCTGGACGCTGAGCTGTAGCGCCATCGCTGTTTCTGTGATGACGGCGAGGCCGAAAACGATTAGCGCAACAGAGATCAGATCTTCTTCGATAAGGCGGCGCTGATGGAGGCGAGCGGTGAGAATGCCCGCGATTGCCAGTCCAAGCGCATGGGTTGGGAAAGGCGCAGTGTGGCTATCTTGCAGTAGACCCAGGGTGATACCCGCGATCGCGCCTTCGAAGGGTGAGCGGCTCATGCTCCATACAACGACCCAAATTAGCAACCAGTTGGGGCCAACGCCCAGAATTTCCATGCCTGGCAGCCTCATCGGCAAAATCAGCAGGCAAAGATAAACTGAGCCAATCGTGACAAGCCAGTTCCAAAATTGCTTACGAGACTTTGATCGTCGTCGAGGTCGTAAAGAGGTCATGGGTGAAAGGCCTCGATTAAAAATCGTCTGTCAAAATCTCAGCAGGCGCGGCGTCCACGTCTAGCTTGGGTGCGTAGGGATGAATGGTGACCCACTCCAAATTGCTAATCGGTGCAGATAGCTGCACGACGGCTTCGGGCGCAGGGCTAGTACCTAAGTTAATAGAGGCTACACGCCCAATGGGCACATCCTGTGGAAACAGGCGACTAAACGAAGAGGTGACAAGTACATCTCCCGGTTTGACATCAGGAATTTTTTCAAAAAACTGCATTGTCGCCTGACTGCCGGTTTCGCCACGAATGTAACCTGTGGAGCGACTGCGGCTGACTTTTGCGCCAATTTTGCTTGTGGGATCGCTCAGCAGTAATATGCGAGCGGTATTAGGTGTAACGTTAGTGACTCTGCCGACTAAGCCCCCTGTTCCTGTGGCAATATCGCCGACTTTTACATTCTCGTTGCTGCCTTTGTTTACTGTGATGTGCTGCCACCAATGATCGGCGCTGCGACCGATGATAGCAGCTAGTGCAGTGGTGTCTAAATTGCTACTTTCTCTGTAGTCAATTAGCTCGCGCAACTTCTGATTTTGGTTTTCTAGTTCGACAACCCGCTGTTGAAGTTCGAGCACGTAAGCATTTTCTATCTGATTTTCAGTTGAAGGGCGCTGAAAGGGACGGGTGAGAAGCTGATAGGTCTCATCAATTAGTGCGCCGTTTGTTTGGCGGATACCCCAAGCAGTGCCAATCGCTAAAAAGATTAGCCCGGCTTTGAGCGCATTTTTATCCCACCATCTTCTTAGAGCAAACATCTTAAAGCCAACATCTTAGAGCCAACGTTGAGGAGGCAGCCATCTGGGTAGATTTTTTTAGCCGTTCTTTTGGCTTGGGCGTTCAGGAACTGAGAGTCTTAACATCAGTACAAGTCATCTTACTGGAACGCAGCACGCTGCTAAGCGCTACGTCTGTCAGCCTATTGAATGTCAACCTATCAAATGTCAACCTATCGAACAGGTTGTGATGTTGTTTATTCCTGAGGGCTTTCAAGATCTACAGATCGCGTGATCTGGCACTGAAGACTCGCTCCATCTGACTGAAGTTTTCTAGTACGCGGCCTGTGCCTAGTACAACGCAGCTGAGTGGGTCGGCGGCAACGTGTACTACGATGCCCGTCTCATGAGAAATAAGGGTGTCGAGTCCTTTTAAGAGTGCGCCGCCACCTGCGAGCATAATGCCACGGTCAATGATGTCTGCCGCGAGTTCTGGCGGTGTTTTCTCAAGGGTTCGCTTGACCGCTTCTACGATTACGGAGAGAGGCTCGGCCATACTTTCACGTATCTCCGGACTTTTGACGGTTACAGTTCTAGGAAGGCCGGAAAGCATGTGGACTCCGCGCACTTCGAGTGAGATATCGTCGTCATCAGGGCTGGGATAGGCAGAGCTGATTTTAACCTTGATTTCTTCTGCGGTGCGATCGCCAATTTCCAGATTATTGACCTTGCGCATGTACTGCTTAATAGAATCTGTTAGTTCATCACCAGCTACGCGTACAGATTCACTGAGTACTGTGCCCTGCAAGCTCAGCACCGCAACTTCTGTCGTACCGCCACCAATATCAACAATCATGTTGCCTGTGGGTTCATCTACTGGTAAACCCGCTCCAATCGCCGCCGCTACTGGCTCATCAATTAAATAGACCATCCGAGCGCCTGCTTGAAGCGCTGCATCCATCACCGCTCTACGCTCTACCCCAGTCACACCGCTGGGAATGCCAATAACGACCTTGGGTGATACCAGTGCTTTATTTTCATGCACACGGCGAATGAAATGCTTGAGCATAACTTCCGCGATATCAAAGTCGGCAATGACGCCGTCTCTCAAAGGGCGCAGCGCGCGAATATTGTCTGGTGTGCGGCCTAGCATTTGTTTCGCTTCCGTCCCAACTGCTAAAGGCTTGCCTGTTGTTTCGTCGATAGCGACGACGGAAGGCTCCTGCAGGACAACACCACGACCTGAGACGTAGACCAAGGTATTTGCGGTACCTAAGTCGATGCCCATGTCACGTGAGAGGGATAAGCGATTGAATAAAGCCACAGGCCAAGTGCCCCTATGAATAATGAATGCGGGTGATCTTAATGATTCGACTGGATTCTATTACGTTTTATAGAGAGCCGTCTAGTAAGAACCCTTAAAGACTTCGTTCGGTGAAGCTGCTTAGAATCAGTGTGTATTCTGAGCGCAACCTAAATTTGGGTAGGTTACGTAATGTTGAATACATCAAGCTCTGCCATAACCTCATTAATTGTACAGAGGGAAAGGTACTGAAAAGTAAAGTTTTGACGGCTTTTCCCGCTGAAATAAAAAGTCGCTATGATAGTAAGCCAGTACTAAAATTGTTGGTGTTGGAATTGAGTGCTGAAGGGGAGTATGGTGACCGTCAGTACAACTGTTGATTCATTAGGATATTGAGCTGATATGAGTGTGAATGTCGTCACGTTGGTTGGACGAGTGGGCCGAGACCCTGAAGTTCGTTATTTTGAATCAGGAAATGTCTTAGCAAAGTGCGGATTAGCTGTGAACCGTCGGACACGCAATAGCGATCAGCCTGACTGGTTTAATTTGGAAATTTGGGGAAAGACCGCAGAGATTGCAGCGAACTATGTGCGCAAAGGTAGCTTGATTGGTGTGACTGGCTCACTTAAGTTAGATAGTTGGCAGGATCGCAGCACAGGTGCTTTGCGTACAAGTCCAGTGATTCGGGTCAATCAGCTGGATTTACTTGGGTCTAAGCGAGATAATGAAGCACCCATGGCGTACGGCGGCAACGGAGAGTTTTAAGTTCACTTAGGCTTGAATGAACTTAAAATTCGGTATTTGAGCCGGAACTAACTCATTTTGGATCTGAACCGATAGACGCGTTAAGTCGCTAAATGCGAGCCAGGTATAGGCACGCTAAATACTAGCGCTCAAGAGGCTACGCCCGAAAGGGCTGGCTCTTTTAGGGCGCTTTTCATTTGGCTGAGCCAGTCAATCAGATTTTCAACTTGCTTATCTGGTTTGAGCACGCCTAACCCTCGGACGGTTACTTTCCCAGGGGCGTAGACGAATCGGGATTTGAGGTGGGCTGGAACCTTTTCGTGCAGCATGTTCCACGCAGGTTTTTCCATGGGGGTTTCCATGAGAACGTTTTGTTTCCCTTCGGGTTTAATTCTTGAAAAACCGAGGGGTTTAGCGATTTGCTTGAGCTCGAGAACTTTAACCAGCTGACCTACCGCAGGAGGTAAGTTGCCGTAGCGGTCGTTGAGGTCGGCAACAATTTCTAAAAGCTCGCGGCGGGTGGAGGCTGAGACAAGATTTCGGTAGATGCTCATTTTTTGATCAACATCTGGAATGTAGTCGGCAGGGATAAAGGCCGTTACTTTGAGATCGACTTGAGTTTCGTCTACCTGTGGGATTTCTTGACCGCGAATTTCTGCGATGGATTCTTCGAGCATGTCCATGTATAAATCGAATCCGATGACTTCCATTTGGCCAGATTGTTGTGCGCCGAGGAGGTTACCGATGCCGCGAATTTCCATGTCGCGCATGGCGAGCTGGTAGCCAGATCCGAGCTGAGTAAATTCTTGAATGGCGCGGAGGCGTTTGCGGGCTTTGTCTGAGAGTTGGTTTTGGGAAGGGAAGAGGAGCCATGCATGGGCTTGGATGCCGGAGCGGCCAACGCGGCCTCTGAGCTGGTACAGCTGGGAGAGGCCGAACTTGTGCGCGTCTTCGATGATGATGGTGTTGACTCGGGGGATGTCTAGCCCGGACTCGATGATGGTGGTGCAGACCATAAGATCAGCTTCTCCGCTACTGAAGGTGAGCATGGTGGCTTCGAGTTCTCCTTCGGGCATTTGTCCGTGGGCCACAGCTAATCGAATCCCTGGCACGGCTTCCCGAATTCGACCGGCTACGTCTTCAATCCCATTTACACGCGGTACTACATAAAAGATCTGTCCGCCTCTATCTAATTCCTGCCGAATGGCGGCGCGCACCTTTTCGGGATCGTAGGGAGACAGGTGGGTTTTAATCGGCCGACGGGACGGTGGCGGCGTAGTAATCAGGCTCATCTCACGAACGCCGGACAGTGCCATGTAGAGCGTTCGCGGAATGGGGGTAGCACTTAGTGTCAGCACGTCCACCTGTTCTTTCATGGCTTTGATTTTTTCTTTTTGGTTAACGCCAAATCGCTGTTCTTCGTCTACGACGAGCAGGCCCAGATCTTTGAATTTTACGGTTTTGCCCAGTAACTGGTGTGTTCCCACGACGACATCGAGTTCACCAGAGATTAAACGCTGAAGAATGTCTTTGCGTTCTTTTGCGGTTCGAAAACGATTTAAGAGTCCGAGTTGAATGGGGTAAGGGGCAAAGCGTTCTTTGAGGGTGTGGTAGTGCTGTTGGGTGAGGATAGTCGTAGGGGCGAGCATGGCGACTTGCTTGCCTGCGGTGACGGCTTTGAAAATGGCGCGGAGGGCGACTTCTGTTTTTCCAAAGCCCACATCACCGCAGACGAGGCGATCCATCGGGCGATCGCTTTCCATATCCCTTTTTACATCCTGGGTCGCCTTGAGCTGATCCGGCGTGGGGTTATAGGGAAAAGAATCTTCTAATTCCTGTTGCCAAGGCATATCTACCGGATAGGTAAAGCCCTCCATTTTGGCTCTTTTGGCATACAGCTTAAGCAAGTCGACAGCGACTTTTTTGATCGCTTTGCGGGCCTTGCCCTTTGTTTTATCCCAAGCTTTGCCCGTCATTTTATTGAGCTGGGGCTTTTGCTCTACGGAGGTGCGATAGCGAGAGAGAGAGGCCATCTGATCGACCGCGACGCGTAGCAAGCCATCCGCGTACTGAATTACTAAGTATTCGCGAGTCTTTTTATCGACGGTGATGCTGTCGAGGCGGAGGAATTGACCGATGCCGTGATTGCGGTGGACGACGTAGTCTTTGGGGTTGAGCTTGTTGGGATCGACCTGTTTGGAAGCTGCTCGGCGGCGTTTGCGGACGTAGCTAGGGGTGGCGAGGGTGTGCTGGCCAAAGAATTCGCGATCGGTGACGACGACGATACGGAAGGTGGGGAGAATGAAGCCTTCGAGTTCAGCGAGGCCGGAGTATTTGAGGGCGATGGGGATGCGCTGGTTTTGCAGCTTTTCTATGGCGGGATAGTCTTTGGGGTTGGGGATGAACTGGGCGGGGCAGTCGTGTTCTTGCAGGAGGGCAACGGAACGGGAGGGCTGGGCCGAGATGAGCCAAGGGGTGAATTTGCGATCGCGCTCTTCTTTCAACACATCCGCTAATTTCCCAAACTGATGGGGAATGGTTGGAATCGGGCGACTAGATAGGTTCAGGCCCACGCCCTCTTCTGAAATTTCAGATAGTTCAATGTGATGAAAAAGACTCAGTTCTTCCAGGGCTTTTGCGTAGGGTCTGTGAATTTTAGGCAGTCCTTTCTTCGGCAGCTTGACGTCGGGATGCTCGGCTAAAGCATCCTGTGTTTCAGCCCAGCGCTCATCGATGGTTTCGACCCATCTTTCGCCGTGGGCGCGACACTGCGCGGGCTCATCGATGGCAATGAGTGTGTTCTCGGGGAGATAGTCGAGCAAGGATGCGGGTTGCTCGAAAGCGAGACCCATGAAGCGGCGGATGCCTTCTACTTGGTTACTGGTTGCAAAACTTTCTTGGTCTTCGGGCGGAAGGAGGTCAGAGAGTAAGCCTTTTTTATCTAGGGCTTCAGAGATGATGGGGGTGTAGTCGGTGGTGGTGAGGAGTAGGGTGTCTATTTTGTCGAGCGATCGCTGATTAGCCGGATCAAACTCCCTCAGCCGCTCCAGTTCATCGCCAAATAATTCCAAGCGCACCGGCAGCTCAGCCGCGACCGGAAATACATCAATAATGTCGCCCCGCTGACTCCACTGTCCTTCTGTTTCTACAGTGGGAACTTTTGCGTAGCCTAACTTTGCCAAGCTCATGGCTAAGTCTTTTAGATTCAGCTCCATGCCCATTTTAATTTCTAGGCAATAGGGCTTAAAGACTTCTACAGGAGGCAAGTGAGGCTGCAACGCGCGTTCAGTGGCCACAATCGCCATCGCACCTAAGTGCTTAGAGCCTGGCGGTAAGCTTTCGTGGTCGGCTTTGCCATTGGTGAGGTCTGAGAGCACCTGAAGCTGCCCCCAGGTGAGTTCAGATTCTTGATCGAAAACGTCGTACGGCGAAGATTCTGAAGTGGGATAGAACGAGACAGTGCCCCAGCCCATTGCTTCGAGCTGCGCGGCCCAGCGGCCTGCTTCTTCTAAGGTGGCGGCGATCGCCAACAGCGGTCTCTTTTGATCCTGTGCTAGCGCCGATGCCACCAGTCCTTTCGGCAACCTGGGCACACCGTTAAGCTGCAAAGATTGCTGCTTGGTGAGCTTGGTAGAGAGTTCTTTGCCGAGAGCGGTGCGAGCGATCGCACGAGTGATAGAAGAAAACGCCATGAAACCTGATATCGCAACCGAACCTGAATGGTCAGGTGATTATTTTAGGCGCGATCGCCCACCCTGTGCGTCTTCTATTGAAACTAGATTCTGCGACTGTATGTTCTAAGGGTTGAGGTTTTTGGAAAGTTGATCGCGAATTTGGAGAATTTGGTTGTTATTGGGTGCAATATCCAGCGAATGGTTGAACAGAGACAGTGCCTCACGAAAACTGGATAAAGCAGCATTTGTGTTTTGAAGTTGATCCCTTTGCAACAATCCAAGATTCCTGAACGCAAGCCCCTCATTGTTCAGCACATGGGTATCGTCTTTAGCAAATCTGTGTGCTCTCTCAAAGGTGGCAATCGAATCACGGTATGTTTTTTGAGCTTGGCCTGCTGATACCAGCGTAGATTGTTGTGATATCGCAGACTGTAGGTCTGCTTTCTGTCTTAGCGCAATCCCCTTATTGGTTATGGCTTTGACGTAATTAGGTTTAATGCTGATTGCCTCATCACATGCAGAGATCGCCTTGTCATATGCCTGGAGTGCATCTGGGATAGAAGATAGCGTCCGTAGTTCTGCTAGTCCAATCTGAGCTAAGGCTGCATTATTCATGACCTTCTCAAAGGTAGGTGCTTTGATAAACGCTTTTCTGTAGGATTTAAACGCTTCTTGGTAGTGGTGATCGGCAGCCTCTCTGTCTGAGAGCCTAGCCTCTAGTTCCGCTAAGTTCGTTAGAGCCAAGCCTCTGCTATTCCAAATCAGATGTGCGCCATTGGGGTTACCTTCAAGAGCTGCATCGAAAGACGCAATCGATTGCTCGTATCTTTCTATTGCTTTGTCGTATTGCTCAAGGATGCGTAAGATATCGGCTGTGCTTCTTAGAGAATTTCCTTTGTTGTTCAGTACAGATACATCAAGTGGTTTTATTCCTAGAGTCTTGTCATAAGCGGAAACCGCTTCATCAAACTTATCCCGTGCGGCATCATATTTAGAGAGTTTTTTGAAGTAGTGCCCTTCCAAATTAGAGACCAGCCCCAGCTTAAAGGACGTTTCGATTTTAAGTGCTTGCCTGATGTCTAAAAGCAAACTACACAATTCATAGTTGCTTAGTTCAAGTGCGCTCTCGAATTTACTTCCCCATAAATTTACTCCCTGTTCCCAGTTCAACTGATTAAGGTGGTAAATCTCTTCTGGTTCTTGTCGTGCCTGATAATACGCTGCCAAAACCCTATGTGCTTGCCGTACCTCCGGTGCATCATCCAACCGTCGCATCAAATCATGAATGCGATATTGCTCTGTTTCACCTACCTGCTGTGTCTGCCATACAAATGAGTATCGAACCAGTTTGCGAAACGTCGGCTCATCCGTCGCAAAATTCAGTGCCTTCCCCAAGTGACCATAAATGCTGCGGTCAAACGCCCGACAAGCACTCAACCCATGAATCGCATAGCGCAACCCCTCACCCACGTACCGCAACAGCCGCTCAATTAGCAGCGCCCCCTGCTCCTCAACCCCCTGCACCTCATCAAAATCCGCTGCTCCCAGCAGCTCTCCCCGCTCAGCCGCCGCCAGTACCACATCCGCACACAGTCCCAAGTGCAGCGGATGTGCAGTCCCATGCTCCGGCCCCAATTGCGGATTAACGCTCGCAAACCGAATCAACCCCTCACACAGCGCCCCTACCTCAATCCCTACCTTCTGCAAATACTCCCGCGCATCCCCCGCTGCCAGCAGACCCACCTCTTCAACCTGTACATACTCACTCGGAATCTGCGTCTTCGCTCGCACTGCTCCCGCCGCTGCCCAGCGCGGTATATCCCGTCCCGCCACAATGACCACAATGCCTTTATCTAAATCCAACCCCCGCAACAGCCTGCGCAGCCACTCGTCCCTCAAAAAATACGTCTCTGAAGATAGATCCCGCTGAGCGCCCCAAAACGCCTCATGAGTATCAAAAAACAGCACAATCCGTTCCAGCTTCCTCGTTCCTGCGGCTACGGTCTGCCCCATCGCCTCACTTAAATCATCTGCAAACAACGTTGGTAACTCATCAATGAGCGCCCGATCTACATCCAGGCTACGGATACGCGCCTGTGTCTGAGTATCTACCCCTTGCTCAACAAATTTTTGTACCAGCTTTTCACCCCAGCCTTTCCCTCCAAAATCTACAAACGCCTTTAAAATTGCCCCTGCCGGTTTCTTGGTAACAGCATCTGTTAGCGTCGTTACTAGACCCACTATTTCCGTTAACGGAAACAACGCCTGAATTTCATCAATTGATTTGCCCTTACTATGTAAGTACCAAATGCAGGCAAAGTCATACCGCGCAAATCGCAGCCGATAGTTCCCTGCCACCGCCTCACCCAATGCCTTGCGCAACAGTAGCAACCCATAAAAGCGGTCCTTCGGCTGCACCTCATTCAATGCAGGCAACCCAAAATCTAACAGCGCCGTCGGCACCGGCAAATGCTGATCCGCCTGCAAGCTTTCCAATCGCGTCGCCAACTCACTATCCGGCAGTCCCTTCACCTCTTCCCACTGCGCTACCGTCAGTCGCTTACAAATATTCCGCTGCAAATACTTCAACAGCAGCGACTTCCCATTGCCCCCTGCCCCATACAAAAACAAAATCTTGGGCGACAGATCATTATTAATCCGCTCCGCCAAAAGCCGCGTAAATCTGTAGCGGCCCGTAAACAGCTCAAGCGCCCGGTCTCCCTCCGTAACCGAATCCCGCTCCCGCAAATCGCTATTAATACTCACCCGCAGCCCCTCTAATCAGTGATCCATCAGAAACCGACCTCATTCTGACAAATATTGATAAGACCTGCCGTGAACGCCCCACAAAATAACGCCAACAGGAATTATGTCCCATTGGCGATGCTGTTATGAGTCGCTTTAAAGCACCCATAAATTCATTCCAGAAGCATGTCGCCTCCTTGGATGAGTGCCCGATAGAGCGAGGTAGGTTTTCAGAATGCCGCGTTAAAGCTGTTACCCTGCCGAAACTTTTATCCCAGCTGGATCGCTTGGATCCCCATCGATTTTGACACCTCGATTATTAGCGTCTAAGTGACGAATAATCTTATAAATATTCTCAATTTTGTCAGGTAGGCCCACTTTCTCCGCAATTTCGATTAGCGTCAGTGCACTGTCAGCTTCGCTGAGGGCTGCTCTTACTTTATTTTGAACATCTAATACATCAGCCGCTGCCTTCTTGCCGGCTTCTACCCCTGGCTGGTGATAGGCGTTGATGTTCACTAAAGAAGCGTACAAACTCACTGCTCGCTCATAGAGTGCAATCAGTGCGCCCACCATTTTAGGATTTACATCTGGCACGGTGATGGTGATAGAGTCACGGTTATTTTCGTACAGAGCACGGCGCGTGCCTTGCAAAAGGCCGGAAAGGTAATCGCCAGAAGTCACTCCAGGCTCTACCTCAGGTGATTCGCCTTGCCGATCTTGCAGAACCTCGATGAGTGTTGCAAAGAAGTTAGGGACACCCTCACGCAATTGCTGAACGTAAGCGTGTTGGTCAGTTGAGCCTTTGTTTCCATAGACAGCGATGCCTTGGTAAACCGTGTTGCCGTCTAAGTCGTTTTCTTTACCCAGTGACTCCATCACAAGCTGCTGAAGGTAGCGGCTAAAGAGTAGCAAACTGTCCTTGTAAGGCAGTACCACCATGTCTTTTTCACCTTTCCCGTTGCCTGCAAAGTACCAAGAAAGAGCAAGCAATGCAGCAGGGTTAGTTTTGATGTCATGGATGCGAGTAGCATCGTCCATTTCCTTCGCGCCATCTAGCATTGCCTGAATGTCAATGCCTTGCAGCGCCGCAGGTAGAAGCCCTACTGCAGACAGCTCAGAGGTGCGACCGCCAATCCAGTCATACATTGGGAAGGTCGCTAGCCAACCTTCCGACTTAGCGACGTTATCGAGTTTGCTACCTTCTCCTGTGACGGCAACGGCGTGTTTAGCGAAGTCTATGCCCGCTTTTTTAAAGGCGGCTTTGCATTCCACCATGCCGTTTCGGGTTTCGGGAGTGCCGCCGGATTTAGAGGTAATTATGACGAGGGTGGTTGAGAGGCGATCTCCAATTTCTTCAAATGTATGGTCAATGCCTACCGGATCGGTATTGTCGATAAAGTGAATCGCTAGCGGTGGCGTCGCATCTGCGAGTGCTTTAGATACAAACTGGGGGCCGAGCGCTGAGCCACCAATGCCAACAGAAAGAATATCTGTAAAAGGATGCTCGCCATCAGAGGTGATGTCACCAGCACGGACTTTCTCGGCAAATGCTTTTACGGCGCTGAGCGGTTCTGTAACGTTCTTTTTAAGGTCTTCAGAAGGGGCAAGATCTGGGTTGCGCAGCCAGTAGTGGCCTACCATTCGGTTTTCATCGGGGTTAGCGATCGCCCCACCCTCTAGTTCTTTCATTGCCTCAAATGCTTGCTCAAACTGAGGCGTGAGCTGCTTGACAAACGCATCATCGAAACGCATTCGGCTAACATCAATGTAAATGCCTAAGCCATCGTGGTAATAGAGCCAATCCTGATAGCGCTTCCAGAGTGCCGCTGCGTCCATGTTTTATTCTCTCGCTCAAATGATTCGCTACTAGGTTATAGGGCCTCTCTGTGATTTTTATGAAAAGGCCGGAAGGATTTTAACATTCACTCTAATGTTGCAGTACAAGGGTTTAAAGAAGGTTACCTCTGTACATTTCACATCCTGCTTAGGTATATAGACTTGCTGTCGAACCAAAAGCGGAGGATATGTCTTTAGAATAGTGATCAGTGATACCAAACATTTAGTGAATGGCGTTACCTGGTTTCACCCACCGGATGGCATTCACGGGCCTTCATTAAGGGCCCTCCTTATGGATCCTCATCACTGCCCCATTGCTTAGCCTTAGTTCAACCCCCTTATGGATGCTGCTGCTTTGAACCTCGTAAACTTAGAAGGCTGGTTAGACAATGCCGCCTTTGCCACCTTATTTGTCACCATGTTGGCCTACTGGGCTGGTCTCGCGTTTCCAAAAGTGAAAATGCTGCCACTCTTTGGGGGGGCGGGTATGGCTGTGAGTAATTTGTGTTTGGCGGCGTTACTGACAGCTCGCTGGATAGAAGGTGGCTATTTCCCTTTAAGTAATTTGTACGAGTCTCTATTTTTTATTGCCTGGGGCATCACAACGATGCACTTTGTCGCTGAGCGGATGAGTGGCAGTCGTTGGGTGGGCGCAGTTACGTCACCTGTCGCTATGGGAATTTCTGCCTTTGCTGCGCTGACGTTACCAGATCAAATGCAGGTTTCAGAGCCGTTGGTGCCCGCATTGAAGTCGAACTGGCTGATGATGCACGTCAGTGTGATGCTGCTGAGCTATTCGGCGCTGATGGTGGGCTCTATGATTGCGATTGCCTTTCTCATTGTCACCAGAGGTCAAGCTGTTGAGCTGAAAGGTAGCTCGGTAGGAACTGGTGGATTTCGCGATCGCAAATATCAGCTTAAAAAGGCAAATGCTGCGCTTGCCTCTGAATCACTCGCGTCTGAATCACTCGCGTCTGAATCTATCCCTGTATCCGGTTGCGTATCTTCTGGTGGTGTTGCTGTTTTAGACGCGCCTGCCAAAACTCAGATAGCGGCCCTCTCGCCGCAGCGACTAACCCTCGCAGACACGTTAGACAACATTAGCTACCGAATTATTGGCTTAGGGTTTCCTTTATTGACCATTGGCATTATTGCTGGAGCGGTGTGGGCTAACGAAGCTTGGGGATCTTATTGGAGCTGGGACCCCAAAGAAACTTGGGCGTTAATTACTTGGCTGGTCTTTGCTGCGTACTTGCATTCTCGTATTACTAAAGGATGGCAAGGCAGACGCCCCGCAATCCTTGCAGCTTCTGGATTTGTTGTGGTTTGGATTTGCTACTTGGGCGTTAATCTACTGGGTAAGGGCTTACATAGCTATGGTTGGTTCTTCTAGGCGCTTACCGCCGTGCTAGGGCTACCCTACATTTGTGAATAAAGTTGAGATAGGCTGAGCTGCGACCGTTTCGCCGGTGACAATTTCGACTACTTTATTTTTAGCAGCAGCTTGAACAAGGGCCTCAGCGCACACTTGGGCTACTTTCTCTCGGGGAATGCTGCCTTCAAACAATGTATCGGCAGCTGACATGATGATTGCTTGGTCATTGTCTTCATTTTTCAGTCCACCTGGACGCACGATGGTGTAAGGCACACCGCTGTTTTTCAAATAGTTTTCTGCCTGCTGTTTCCAATACAGTACGCCCCAGAAAAGATTTAACGGATGAAATAGCCGAGACACGCACAGAGAAGACACCATGACTAGCTGCTCAACATGAGCCTGCTTAGCTGCGTCTACTAGGTTTTTGGTGCCTTCATAGTCCACCTTGTAAGGCCCTGTTGGATCAAAACTAGGTTCAGCGCCGGTTGCGCTGACTACCCTTTGGCACCCGGTGATCGCTGCGTTCAGCGTATTGGGTTGTAGTACGTCTCCTTGGACAATGTCTAGCTTGTCTTGATTTTGAGGCAATTCACTTTCTGCTTTCGCCAGATCTCTAACGAGTGCCTTGACCTCCATACCCTGCTCAAGCAGCTGCCTTACAACCCGTTTACCGGTTTGACCAGTTGCGCCTGCCACCAAAATTTTCATGTTGTGCCCTCTTGTAAAACCCTTTTCATAGCCTGTAGTCATCATTGTCTACAGGCCGACCATCATCAAGTCGATCATGCTCGACTCGTAACTAAATTATCTATTCACTATTAATTATTCAGTGGAACAACGAAGGTCGCCGCTACACTTAAATCGCTAATTTTGATCAGACGTATCCTTTATTTAAAATCAAATTCGTTTTATACGTAAGAATTTGATTTTTTTACCCGAATGGTTTCAAACGTAACAGATGCCTACGTAAGTGTGTTGGATGCTGTAGTGAAGCCAATGGCCAAACATTACATCGCATAGAACATCACTTTCATGCTGCGGTCTGCATTGCGATCGCTTATCAAATCATCTTCTAATATTGCTTCTCTTATGCAAATTTCTTCTCTATCGTCTTCTGGCGTATCTTCCCAATCACTGAACTCTAAGTTTGTGAATTCCCAATTCATAAATGGGGGTGCTAGTCTGATTGAAGATAAAGGTACTTCATCAACAGAACTCGTATCGAAGGAGACATTGCACTTCCAGGGTAACTATATCGGACACATGGAGATGTATGCGGATGCCAAGCAGGTTGCTGAGTATTTAGATGCTCATCAAGATTGGTTTCACCGTTGCGCTCAACCGATGGCTGTAGAAGCTATCGGAGATAATGGATATGGCTTAATTGTCGGAAAATTTAAAAGCTTGAATCATGAGATAGAGCCAAAGATTGGCTTACATCTACTGCCTCAAGAAGATGGCATATACCGGATAGAAACGATTCAAGTCCCCGGTTATGAACCTTCTGGCTACGATGTAGACTTCAACGCGTCTATGACCCTATGCGAGAGCGCTGCAGAAGATTTGCCGAAGGACTTAGGGATAGATAAAGCAACTCACGTAGAGTGGGAGCTAACCCTTTCGACGTGGGTCGATGTCCCTCGTTTTATTCAGGTTTTGCCAGATAACGTCGTTAAAGTCTCTGGTGATAAGCTTCTCAATCAAATTGTTCGGCAGGTTTCTAAGCGTCTAACTAAGAAGGTTCAGCAGGATTTTCACACTTCTTTGAATCTGCCTGTGCCCCATGAAAACAAACGACGGTTCTGGCGACTGTAAGCTTAGAATCTTAGCTGCTTAGTACTTAGCCCAAACGCTTGAAAGCACCACTCATTCAAGTATTTATTCGTTCAAAATAACTATGTTGACTAGGCTCTGCCAACTTTATAAAAGGTTGGCAGAGCCTAGTTGGTTTGAATCCAGTGTGTTTGAATCCAGTGTGTCTGAAGCCTTAACGTTTAAGCTGAGGCAAAGCGATCAGTCGCTTCGATGAGCGCGCTTGTAATACCCGGTTCGGTCGCTGAGTGGCCAGCTTCGTCAACGATGATTAGGTCGGCTTCAGGCCATGCGCGATGTAGCTCCCAGGCTGACGTCATGGGACACACCACGTCGTAGCGTCCCTGGACAATGACGGCTGGAATGTGACGGATACGCTCTACGTTATCGAGTAGCTGCTGCTCACTTTTAAAAAAGCCACCATTAATGAAGTAGTGACATTCGATTCGGGCAAAGGCATCTGCAAAACTGCCGCTGCTAAATCTTTGGACAAGCTCCGCGTCAGGTATAAGTTTGCTGGTACTTGCTTCCCATATAGACCATGCGCGAGCAGCCGCTTGGCGCACGTTGGGATCGGGGCTAGTGAGCCGTTTGTAATAGGCAGAGACTAAATCGTCTCGCTCACTTTCAGGGATGGGCGCAAGGTAGGCTTCCCATGCGTCGGGGAAAATGTAGCTAGCACCGGATTGATAAAACCAAGTAATTTCTTTGGGGCGCAGCATGAAAATACCGCGCAAGATGAGACTACTGCACCTTTGAGGATGGCTTTGGGCATAGGCAAGGGCGAGGGTACTGCCCCAACTGCCACCAAAGACTGTCCATTGGTCGATAGAGAGATGTTCTCTTAGCGTTTCAATATCGTTAACCAAGTCCCAGGTGGTGTTTTCAGTCAGCTCTGCATGGGGCGTGCTTTTGCCACAGCCGCGCTGATCGAAAAGAACGATATGCCATTGTGCGGGATTAAAGAATTGTCGATAGAGTGGAATGCTCCCACCGCCTGGCCCTCCGTGCAAAAAGATAACAGGCTTACCGTTCGGATTACCTGCCTCCTCGTAGTGAAGCGTATGAATAGAGGAGACGGGAAGCTTTCCCTGGTGGTAGGGCTCTACAGGGGGATATAGCTGACGCATGGCAAGCAGTTTTATAGAAGAAACTGTGCCCTATTGTGCCAGCAGATTAGAGGTTAGGAGGCTTTTTGCTGTTGTGTAGATCGGATTTTATCGATTGAGAAGTTGATAATCACTTTCCATTTGCCTGTCTTGGGATCGCGTAAGGATACGAAGGGGTTGGGCTTGAGCGGACGATGACTTTGCTGTGGCATGGCCTGATGGATAGCGAATGTAGAAAGGGGGAATTAATCCTAATTGGATGTGTGTCTTTAACTTAGTTGGTATAAAAAAATACTGGTGTGATGGCTGCGCAGCCATGACGTGATACGAGTCACGTCCGAGAGTTGACCGTCTGTAGCGGGTAAAGCCTTATGAGCGTTAGAGAAAATAGGAGAAAAGAGCCGTTTTCTCCTATTTTTTTAAGCCTGGGTGATAAGTGTTCGGTAGGGTTAGCAACAATAGAAGGTCGTTTGAGGCTGCCGTAACTTTGGCTGTGATGTTTGGTAGGGTTAAGGACGGAATTGTGACTGCTTTAGATTGTCTCTAACAGGCTGCTTTACACTAGAAACGCAATTTTTATGACGGTAGATGTTTGGCCAGGAAGATCTCATCCGCTAGGTGCGACTTGGAATGGTGAGGGCACGAATTTTGCCCTATTTTCAGAGAATGCAACCGGCGTAATCTTATGTCTGTTTGATGAGAATGACCAAGAGCAGCAGGTGCGGCTCCCTAAGGTGACAAACTATGTTTGGCATGGGTTTTTGCCTGGAATAGGGCCAGGGCAACAGTACGGATTCAGGGTAGAAGGGCCTTATGATCCGGAGATGGGGCATCGGTTTAATGCCCATAAGCTGTTAATCGATCCCTACGCGTTGGCGGTAACGGGGGATATTAGCTTTGGCCCTGAGCTGTTTAGTTTCCCGATGGAGCACTTTAAAGATAGGGATCGTGATCTAAAGCTGTCCGAGTTGGATAGTGCTGATTCAATGCCTAAGTCGGTGGTGATTGATTCTGCGTTTGATTGGGAGGGGGATCGCTATCTCGATATCCCCTGGGATCGCACCGTTATTTATGAAGTGCACGTTCGTGGCTTTACCAAACAGAACCCCAAGATTCCGGCTGAATTGCGTGGTACGTATGCAGGGATGGCGCATCCAGAGGCGATCGCCCATCTGAAAAGCCTAGGCGTTACGGCGGTAGAGCTTCTGCCCGTTCATCATTACGATGTTCATCCTGGTCACTTAGTCAATACGGGCCTGCATAATTACTGGGGCTATGATTCTATCGGTTACTTTGCGCCCCACTCAGGCTATAGTGCCTCCGGCGCAGAAGGGCAGCGATGCGGGCAGCAAGTTCGCGAGTTCAAAGAGATGGTTAAGGCCCTTCATAAAGCGGGTATAGAAGTCATTTTAGATGTGGTTTATAACCATACTGGCGAAGGTAATCACTTGGGGCCGACGTTTTCTTTGCGTGGCATCGATAATGCTGCTTATTATCGGTTGGTGGAGACCTCGCCTCGTTATTACATGGACTTTACGGGCTGCGGTAATTCTTTGAATGTACGCCATCCCCAGGTGCTGAAGCTAATTATGGATAGCTTGCGCTACTGGGTGCAGGAGATGCATGTAGATGGTTTTCGCTTTGACTTAGCGTCTGCTTTGGCCCGTGAACTATACGAAGTAAATCGGCTTTCGTCCTTTTTTGACATTATTCATCAAGATCCGGTGCTCTCGACAACGAAGCTGATTGCGGAGCCTTGGGATTTGGGTGAAGGTGGCTATCAGGTGGGAAATTTTCCACTGCTGTGGTCTGAGTGGAATGGTAAATACAGAGATACAGTGCGTGATTTTTGGCGCGGAGAAGACTGTAGCCTAGGCGATTTTGCCTTTCGCTTCACGGGTAGTTCTGATCTATATCAAGACGATGGCCGGTTACCTCACGCCAGTATTAACTTCATTACAGCTCACGATGGATTCACGATTAATGATTTGGTGAGCTATAACGAAAAGCACAATATGGCCAATGGTGAGGATAATCGTGATGGAGAAAGCTATAACCGATCTTGGAACTGTGGCGCAGAAGGCGACACTGATGATCCTGAGATATTGACACTGCGCGCCAGACAGCGGCGCAACTTTCTGACAACACTAATGCTTTCCCAGGGCGTCCCGATGCTTTTGGGCGGGGATGAGATGGGCCGTTCTACGAAAGGAAATAATAATACCTACTGTCAGGATAGTGAGCTGTCTTGGTTTGATTGGGACTTGAAAGAATCGGATCAGCAGCTATTGAACTTTACCCAACAGCTGATTGCGTTTCGCCAAGCGCATCCTATTTTTAGTCGTCATCAGTGGTTTTTTGGCCGCGAGATTCATGGCTCTGGCGTTGTCGATATTGGATGGTTTCATCCGGATGGGTCGACGATTGATGAGCAAGAGTGGCAGAACAGCGCGACAGGCGCTATTAGCATTTTTCTAAATGGCGAAGAGATCCCTAATTTGGATAGTCGGGGACAGCGGATTGTAGATGATAGCTTTTTGCTGTTTTTTAATCCTTCCGATGATGGGCTGAAGTTTGAGATTCCTCAGTCTATTGAGACCCGGCAATGGCAAGTGGTGATAGATACGAAGGCTTCAACGGGGTTTGTTGAGGATGGTGCTATCTACAAGCATGAGGACATGATTGAAGTTAATGCGCGATCGCTGCTGCTTTTGCACTGCCCGCATTGCTTCTCATAACGGTTTCACGGCTTTTGGGAGTAGTTTTTGAAGTAATGCGAGAAAATATCTGGTCAGCCAATAATGGTGCTCTGCTACGTTGGCTGAAACTGATGAGATGAATTCACCTGAACACACGTAAGAGATGTCTTGCTATCCCAAAATATATGACGTTGTTAGAATGATTCCGCATGGAAAGGTTGCTACCTACGGGCAAGTAGCAGAGCTGGCGGGATTGATGGGTAAGCCTCGGGTGGTCGGGTATGCCCTTTTTCGGGTGACTAAAGATACAGATATTCCCTGGCACAGAGTCGTGAATGCTAAGGGGGAAGTTTCTCGTTCATCGCTCCGAGATGGCAACGATGATTTGCAACAACTCTTGCTGGAATCGGAAGGGGTCGCTTTTAACAAGAGAAAGCTATCCTTGGCCCAGTACCGTTGGAAACCGGACTTTACTGTCATTGATCGGCTACGTAATGAAGCAGAGGCTTAAGGTTAAACCCTAAGCCTCAACGCTGCATAAATCGCTTCTTTTCCGGGTTTTCTAAATCAGGAGCTTTCTAGCTCAGGAGCGTCTTCAAATGCAAGCTTAAAACCACAGGCTTAAATTTTGGATGACGACGAGCCTCAGATGGCGAGTTAGACGGACGCCATCATAGATGTTGGAGTCGCGGCACCGATTTCCAATGTGAGCTCTTCGGGTTCAGCACTTTGCTGAAGACTGGTTCTGATGCGCTGTGCGCCTTCGTTCTCTAAATCCTCTATGTAGCCAGGTCTTGCCTGGATGGCTTCCTTCTCACTATCGAAGGGGCCAAAGTAGTAGACGCAGTTGGGTTCTGCTGTAGTGATTTTTACCCACCAGTTGGAGGAAAAAAAGCTGAATAAGTTGCTAAAGAAATTTTTCATCACAGGGTTTAGAAAGACTTGCCTAAAAGATTGTATGGAAGGGATATACAGCTGAGACTCCGCTCTAAGGTCGTCTTGCTTTAGTAGACCACTTTAATTTGGAACTTATAAATCCCATTGTAGAACAGCTTTTAACTGACAGACTGTTCAAAGGGTAACAGTCTGTCTAAATACGCGAAGGAAAGACATTATAAAAAATTGAGTTGATGATAAGGGGGATTTATGGGTGAAGTAGCGATGCATTATGGGTCTTAGCGTTTTTTTTACGTATATTGGTGTTTCAATATACGTGTTTTGAACACTATTTGTTCTGTGATTTGTTGGATGTTTAGCACGTGTAGCGTGCAATGACACTATTCGTTTTGAACATCGCTAGGGGAGGCTGAATTGAGCATTTCAGATGTGTTGCTTTGTTCGTTTTTTGACGACTGCGAGGGCTGAATGGTGAGGGCAGGTAGCTTGTTAATCCAGGTTTGTCGATAGATTTCATATAGAGCCATGCCAGTGGCGACTGAGGCGTTGAGACTGGGTATTTTGCCTTGTAGTTTGATGGCCACTAGCTGATCGCATAGGTTTTGAACAGAAAGGCTTAAGCCGCTGCCTTCTGCGCCGACGACGAGGACAACCGGGGCCGAAAAGTCAGTGGTATGAATGGGTTGGGCGGCTTCGGCTGCAAGCCCATATATCCAAAAGCCTTGTTTCTTTAAATGTTCTAGCGATCGCCCTAGATTAACCACTCTTGCAATGGGCAGGGTCTCCAAGGCACCAGCGGCCACTTTGGCCACTGTAGATGTGATCCCGACGGCTCGTCGCTGTGGGATCACGATGCCTTGTGCGCCAATGGCTTCGGCAGAGCGGATGATGGCACCGAGATTATGGGGATCGGTAATCCCGTCGGCGGCGATGATCACGGGACGGCGTGCTTTGGCTTTGGCTTGCTCTACTAAGCTTTCAAACTCTGTATAGCTGTAGGCTGCAACTTGAGCGACGATCCCCTGATGGTTTGCGCCTTGAGTCATTTGTGAGAGTCTGTGGCCGTCGACTTCATCGATGACGGCGCCGTTTGTTTTGGCTGCGGTAATGAGTGGGCGGAAGCGGGCATCGTAGCGAAGCTTTTCGTTTACCCAGAGACGGTTGAGCGATCGCTCTGCCAGAATGGCTGCTTCTACTGAATGGCGGCCATAGATAAGATCCGGTTTAACGTCTTCTAGGGGCTTAGAGTCTGTTTGAGGTCGATCTCGTTTTTGGTTATTTTGCCGATAGTCATCGCGTTTGTGACTATCCTTTTTGTATCCGTCAGATTTGTAGCCATCGCGCTTATAGTCGTTGCGTTTTCCCTTATAGGAAGAGGACGGCGCGCTGCTACCACCACTCCCACTGCCTCTTAGCTTCGGTTTTGCGCCTGCTTTATCGCTACTTCTAAAGCTTTTTTTGCCGCCTCTTTTGTAGTCGGCACTTTCGTTATAGCGTCTATCTGATTTCCCTTTCCGTTCAAATTTAGATTTTCCACCTTTAAATTTTCCAGACCCCGCACCAGGCTTGCCTATAAACTTCTTACCGCCTACTTTTTTGACGGGGCGTCCAGGTGTTGACGGATCTGATGGGTGATCTGATGTGTTTTCAAATGAATGGTCTGTCTCGCTCACGCCTAATTCCTCGGGGCTGAAGGGGGTAATTGGTCGCTTGGGTTAGCTAGCTTACGGGATCCCTGAAAGCTAGGGCTATTATGTTTACCTGCTGAGATGTTTATTCGCTAACTGATGCACAAGCTGTTTGCAGTGCAAGCGATGTAGCCTGTGTCATGACATGGCCTTTTCATGACATGGCCTTTTCATACTTAGGGCAACAAACATATTGCTTCGGGCGACATCCTTTTGGGTAATGTCTATAGCTGACAGTTTTGCTGTGCCAAGTCAGATCAGCATTCAACCAGTGTAGTGGTGATGGACTGCGCAGTGAATTAGGTCTTCATGAGTTAGGACAATAACTTATGGGTTAAGCAAATAACTTAACTTTGGTCACTCTAACGTTAGAAAATTAATATAGCTAGATTCAGTCATATATACAGCGAGGTCGCTCTATATAGCTAAGTGGTTTAAGAGGGTGGTGAGGCGAGTGCGATCGCTTAAAAAGAGAAAACCCAACAATGCTTCGAAGCCTGTGGACTGTTGATAATGCTGGGCAGCCGCCCGACGTTGCTTCCCAGAGGTGGCATTCCGCCCGCGCCGAAGAATATCTTTTTCTGTATCGGTTAAATGAGGGAGGAGCAGATCTACATACTGAGCCTGCTGCTCTGCTTTTACATGGCTAACGACCTGGATGTGATAGTCACGAATTCTTTTGGTTGGCAGCAAAAGACGTGAGCGGACATATAGCTCAAAAACAGCATCACCAATATACGCCAGTGTGATTGGCGTTACTGTTTTCAGCTGCTGTTGGCTGAGGTTAGCGGCCACAAAGTCAGCAGTGAAATTGAACGTTTGCTCATCCACAGCGACTTACTTTCATCGGCAAATTTCTCTCATTTACAATTTCTTTAAGTTTTCAACTGCCGCCTCTACGTTGGGCTGCAGAGATAAAAATTGTTCTAATCTAACGAGCTTTACCGTTTGAGTAACCCGTGGATTACTGACGACTTGAACACTGCCGCTTTCTTCTTTGGCCTTTTTAACCAATCGGACAAGCGCGCCTAAGCCAGAGCTGTCTACAAAATCAATTGTGGACAAATCTAAAACGATATGAGCAGGGCCATCTTCGATGTACTTATTCAGAACCTTTAGAAACGTAGGTTCTGAAAAAGCATCTAAAAGCCCAGTGAGGCGAAAGATTTGACATTTGCCCCTAACCTCGCGGGTGCCTCTTAGACTAACTGTTAGGGTAAGCGACTCAGCGATGGGATCCTCCTGGTATGCCTAGCATCGAACGACGATATGACGCTTAAGTATAGGGCAAGTTATTAACCACTGCAAGAAACTCTTGAGTGCTTTCTCCAAGTGCCTTTTCGAGCACTTTTTGAACCCTCCTTTAAGCCACTGATATCATGCCCTATCGAGTGTCAGTATCTGTCAGTCGAAACAAATAATTTTGTTCTTTTTTAAGATGACTTATTTACAGAGGATATTTGGGGTGAAGTATTGAAGAGTCTCTCCAGGGATTTTAACCGTTGAGCTGAGCGCGTTCTCGCATGGTTTGGACAAAGTTGGCAAAGAGATAGTCGGCATCATGAGGCCCAGGGCTGGCTTCTGGGTGATATTGCACGGAAAAGACAGGCAGTTCTTTGTGGCGAATGCCTGCGACGGTTTGGTCATTTAAGTTGAGATGGGTGACCTCTACCTGGTTGCTGTCAATGGAGTCGGCGCTAATCGCAAAGCCGTGATTTTGGCTGGTGATTTCTACTTGTTCGCTTAGTCCGCAGGGTTGATTTAGCCCTCGGTGTCCAAACTTAAGTTTGAATGTTTCTGCGCCGAGGGACAGTCCAAGGATTTGGTGGCCCATGCAAATCCCGAAAGTAGGGAGCTGACTTTTTAAGAGATCTCGGGTGAGCTGAGGGGCGTGGGTGACAGCGGCTGGATCGCCAGGTCCGTTGGAGAGAAAAATTCCGTCGGGGTTATAGCCCATGATGGTTTCGGCCGTGGTCTCGGCGGGGACAACGATCACTTTGCAGCCATAGCTCGCGAGGCGCTTAAGGATGTTGCGCTTAACGCCGAAGTCTACTGCGACGACTGTTAACGGCGGTTCAGCAGAGGTGTCTTGCTGGGACTGTGCTGCTGGACTGGCGCTGAATGCCCAGTTTGACTCAGTTGCTTCATGCCATTCGTAAATTTTGTCGGTGGTGACTTCTTTCACCAGATTTAGCCCCTCCATGGAAGGAAGTGACTTTAGCTGATTGAGGAGTTCTTCAGTATCTAAAATTTCGCTAGAGATGATGCCGTTCATAGCGCCGACGCTGCGCAGCTTGCGAGTCAGCGAGCGGGTATCAATGCCGTAGATACCGGGAATGTTGTGCTGTTTGAGATAGTTGCTGAGGGATTGGGTTGAGCGCCAATTGCTGGGGCGATCGCAGATGTTTTTGGCGATCGCGCCTTTTACAAACGGTCGCACAGATTCTTCATCTTCTGGATTGACCCCGGTATTGCCTAACTCCGGATAGGTAAAGGTCACCATCTGACCGCAGTAGCTGGGATCTGTTAGAACCTCCTGGTAGCCTGTCATACCGGTGTTAAAAACAACCTCGCCCATCGTGGTGCCGTTGGCCCCAAATGACCATCCTCTGTATACAGAGCCATCTTCTAAAACAAGCAGCGCAGGCTGGGCAGCGGGATCGAACATAGGTGGGGATTCAAGCTAAAAACACTGAGCTTAATAAAGCTCTACCAATAATATCCGTATAAGGCGTGAGGAAGAGAAGATTCCCGTCAGGGAAATTTAACGATAGGTAACGAAAATCCAGCATTCAACGGCATTCAATGGGTCTGTATCACTCTATCTGTCGCTTCGTATTACTACCCAGCGCTGTCGGGATTGTTTGCTGTGCTTGTAGCCTGGTTGGTGAGTCAGTTTCAGATGAGCGTGTGGACAGTCTGAGCGTTGAGTTGAACGCCATTGAGGCAGATGATACGGACATTATGGCGGAATCAAGTGCGGCGGCTGATGCTGCCGACGAGGCCGAGGCCGCCATTGCAGCCGAAAAAGCAGCAGAGATTGCCGCTCAAGTAACCGCGTATCAGGACGGTATTAACCTCGCCTCTAGCGCGTATAACTTAAGCCAGTCTGCTGTTTCTCCAGATGACTGGGGATTGGTTGCCAGCCGATGGCAAAGAGCTGTCGACCAGCTAAAGCTCATTAATTCCAATAGCGAAAACTATTCGGTTGCTCAATCGAAAATTGCTGAGTATGCACTCAATGCTGAGTATGCGACTGAGCGGATTGCATCCCTTCAGGCAGCTTCCCGCGCGCCCTTGCCAAAAAGCGTAAATCCACTTTCTTCTAATAAGCCGAGACGTCAGCCGAGTGAGCCGGGCACCGCGTCCGTTCCTTCTAACGCCCAAGGGCCACAGCCTGCCACTACAAGATCTCGAACTACGGTGGCTCGTCCAAATGCCGCTGTTAGTACAGCTCGCCGCTCTGCCAGTCCAGCGCCTAACACGGCGGCTTCTACCGTACGGGTTCCTGTTGTGCGTAGACTGCACGGAACACCCATTGTACGAGTGACTTTTAATGATGCGCAAACGTACGAAATGATCTTAGACACTGGCGCTAGCCGAACGCTAATCACTCGTGCGATGGCCAATGAGTTAGGAATTGTGGTCAACGATAGGATGATTGCCGCGACGGCTAGTGAAGCTCAAGTCACGTTTGATTTGGGTCAAATGCGCTCTATTTCTATGGGAGGCGTTAGGCTAAATAACGCCCAAGTCAGTATCGGGGACTCTGTAGATATTGGCCTGCTAGGCAACGATTTTCTAAGAGGATATGACGTGACGATTCGAGACCGTGAGGTAGAGCTGAGCCTTGCTCGCTAGCGTCGTGGATAGACGCTAGCGTTGTGAGTAAACAATAAGCCTGATGTCAGTGCTCCTGAGATGAGCGTCAGACTTTTGCCGGTTTACATCCATGTCAGGCGTTGACGACGCTTGCTTGTTTGCTTGGCGGCTAGGGTTACTGCGGTATTTCGGTGCGCTGCCGATTTGAGATTGGACTGAACTTTCTCGTCGGTTTGTGATTGCAGACTGGTCAGCGTGATTAATGGGCGATCGCCTATGAATGCACTTGAGACCAAGAGCGATGAGAATGTGTCCTGTGCAGATAGCTTATTTAGAAAGTCGGTAGTTGATACCTCTTCATTGAACGTATCGCTGGCATCTTGAAGCATGATGCTGGACGCGGGCGCGCTATCTTCTGCAATCGGTACGTAGATAGTGGGTTCTACTTCCGAGGCCATACTTGGCTCTACAAATCCTTGAAGTAGAGGAGAATAAGCTTCGTCAACTTCAGTCCCAATTTCATTGTCGGAGTACACCGCTACTTCTGAACTATTGAAGTTAGAGCTACTCTCAAAAACGCTGTCGGGTGCGTATGATGGCTGCTGCTCAGGGGTGTCGCTGAAGGCTTCGAGACTGGAGTCAGCTGCGGGGAGATCGCTATGAACGCTAGGGGCAGATGCGGGTAGAACATCACTCAAAGAACGGAAGCTATCGACGAGAGGAGAGATTTCGCGAGCCGGCATCGTTTCAGTCAGACTGGCAAGGCTCGGTACAGTCTGTGTGCTGGCTGTTGGTGCGTAGGCATAAGTGCTGTCGAAGGCAGCATCACTCTCGAGTGGCTCATAGAATGATGCTGTGGCAGCGCTTGCTGTGAAGTCGGATTGAATATTCTGAACAGTTTCAAATTGAGCAGTCTCAAGCTGAGCGGCTTCAAACTGAGTCGTTTCGATGCCAGTGGCGCTAGCATTTAGACTTGGGAGTCCTTCTTGCTCGGAGACGTCCGCGCTTGCCACGTTCTGATTTTGTAGAGCCTGATTTTGCAGGTTCTGCAGGATAGCTGTGCCGATAGAGGTGGATGCTTCCGTAACGACCGCAGGCGTATTCACTGGCAATGCTGCATAGCCATCTGCATCGGCGGGTGCTGAGCTACTGTCTATAGAAAGGCTAGCTTCTAACTGAGGCAGGCCATCTTGAGCGAGGCCATTATCGAAGCTATTCGCTTCAGTAAAGCCTGTGGCTGAGGCAACTGCGTTGAAAGTATCTGTATCGAAGATCTCTGGACTGAGCGTGACTACACTGGCTGCGCTGCTTGGCAAGCTGCTGGCTTGGAAGATATCTGCCTGCAAACTGTTGATTGCCTGTGTAGCGACCCCAGCATTATTTGAAACAGCCCCATCAACGGTGGGCTCCGCATTTGAGAAGGGTACGGGTAGCGTCCCGGTTATGCCTAGCTCAGAGGTGCCAACAGGTAGGGCAGTATCGACTTGTGGAATAGAAGGCTCGTAGTACCGGTTCGGGGTGGGTAGTGCAGAAAGGTATACCTCAGAGGCATAAGGTGTGCGGCTGGTGAGTGCACTGGGACTACCGCTGGCGCGTAAATATGCCCTGACCTGTGCCACAGGATCGGGACGAGTAGAGGGTTGAGTCGATAAGCCGTTGGCAATGCCGTAGGCTTCAGCAGCAAGCGTGCTGACTTCTTTACTGCCAGGTCTCCCAACGGTGGAGACTCTGGCTCCGAGCGGGATTTCAGCTGTGGGCTGCTCGAATGCTGGCCCCATCATTCTGCCGCCAGTTGCTTGGCTGACAAAAGATTGTGCATCTTCAGATAGGCCAGTGGCTAAGGGCCGTTCGGAAACCAGCGTTGCCTCGGTTGAATTACTAGCTTGGTCTTCGGAGGGAACTTCAAAGCTCCACTGAGTACTAGGAATGTTGCTTTGGCTGCAACCTGTCAGCGCGGTGAGAATAACAGCTGAGGCAGTGACTTTACGCATGGACTTTTCGGCTCTTTGTTATAGCGTTTCTAAACTGTTTAAGTGGGGCCGTTCTTGGGGAGGAACTGGATTGAACTCAGTGGATTGAACTCAGTGAATTGAACTCAGTGGAAGCCATGTGTGCTGGCATTCCGTGACTCGGTGTGGGGAGCTGAGCTAAGTGTTTGCACGTAAATTAACGTATCACTGTGTATCAAATATTGAACTCCGTATAGGGGTAATTATACGTACTCTTTAAGCATTGGTTCACACAATTTAGACATTAAAGAGGTTTTTTGTCCGGAATAAGTAGTGAAAACACGTAGGCGTTGACGTTGAATTCTGAACTTTACTCTGGGGTTGGTATGGGGCTTTATACGCAGGAAGACGTATCGCTGCTCCTAAAAGTTTCAGCGAATTTGCGTGTATGTTTCGTTGTTGTCCGGTTTGGCGGTTGCCCGGTTTGACGAGAAGTCCGTTTGGACGGCTTTTGCGAGAACTTGGTTTTGTTTGGGTGGGTGTGTGTTAGGTCGTATATTCGGCGTTGATTTTTACGTAGTCGTAGCTGAGGTCGCAGCCCCAAGCCAATCCCTGACCTGTGCCCGTGCCAACATTGATGGCGATTTTGACCGGGTGGTTGAGGGCATCTGCTTCTAGCTTTTGGCGCTCGAACGGCGCTAAAGAACCTGCGATAACCAGGTCATTGCTTTGTTCGGTGCTGGCGATTTCCCCGGCTGTAATCAACACTTTTGACATAGACAACGTACTGCGTTCAGCCTGTTGCGTTAGATATTGACTGGCACCGTCTCTATCGAAGGGCTGTGGTGTGCCGTTTGTCATGAGTGTGAAATCTCCGAGTTGAATAGAGAGTTCGGTTTGGTCAAAGGGGGTTCCTGCACGCCCAGCAGCACCTGCAATGCGACCCCAGTTAGGATCTCGGCCAAAGGTCGCGGATTTTACTAGGGAGGAGCCTGCGACAGTGCGGGCGATCTGGTTCGCTGCGCGATCGCTCATTGCCCCCGTAACGCTCACTTCTAATAGACACGTTGCGCCTTCTCCATCACGGGCAATTGCCTTGGCCAAATGAACGCATACAGCAGTGAGCATGGCTTCTAGCTTGTCTGCGGCGGGGCCGGGTTCGGTAATAGCTGGGGTGCGCGATTCTCCGTTGGCTAGTGCGAGTAAGCAATCGTTGGTGCTGGTATCGCCATCGACTGTAATTTGGTTGAAGCTTTTTTCAGTGGCGCGGCGGAGCATATCTTGCCAAAGCTGCGGGGAAACGGCTGCGTCGCAAGTCACAAATGCCAACATCGTGGCCATGTTGGGATGGATCATGCCAGAGCCTTTGGCAATGCCGCCGATACGAACGGGGCGATCGCCCAACTGCATCTCTAACGCAATAGATTTGGTGACTAAATCGGTGGTGACGATGGCACGAGCGGCGTTGTCTGATCCGGTGTTTGACAGGCCCGCGACGAGCTGGGGAATCCCTGCTTTGAGTTCATTGATTTTGATTTGTTGGCCAATGACGCCTGTGGATGCCGTCAGGATTTGATGGGGCGAGAGGCCGAGCGCGGCGGCGGTGTCGTTGGCACTGGCGATCGCATTTTGCATGCCCTCTTCACCGGTGCAGGCATTGGCCTGACCCGCATTGCAGAGAATGGCGCGAGCAGCCGGTTTTTCGTCCAAGATATTTTGACAATAATCGACGCAGGCGGCGCGTACTTGGCTGGTGGTAAAAACGCCTGCGGCGATCGCGTCACTATCAGAGACAATTAGTGCCAAATCTGGCGCGCCCGAAGGTTTGAGGCCCGCTGCAATTCCAGATGCTCGAAAGCCTTTAGGCGCTGTAACGCCTCCTTCAACGACCTGCCAATCTGCCATGGTATTTGTTCGCTCTTTGTTCGCTTTGCTTGAATGTTCTGTTTTTTAGCCACAGATAAGTGAGGATTATATCAAGCTGCCTACCTGCAATTGCCAAGGGTGATCGGCTTAGTGATCGTATGATTTAGGCTGTGTTGCGCAATTCTGACGCTAAATGTGACGCTAAGTGTTGCGCAATTTTGGCGCTCAGAATTTTATTGGAATAAGTGTTTTTTTGAATAGGTCTTTTTTTGAATAGGTCTTTTTCTGAATGGGCTTCCGCATCAACGGGCCGAGTTTTGTGGTTATTGGTCGGTGGCGTGTTGATGGGGCTAGCCCCTGTAAAGGCGTGGCCGTTGGCTTGGGTGGCGATGGTGCCGCTGTGGCGACTCGCTACGGATGCGATGGATAATCGCTACCGGCTGCCTACCGCCCTAGTGCTGGCAGGCATTTGGGGCGTGGGGTATCACGGGATGGCGCTGTGGTGGATTACGGGGCTGCATCCCATGATGTGGATGGGCGTGCCTTGGTTAGGCAGTATTGCGATCGCGTTGTTTTCCTGGGCCTTTATTACCTTGTGGGGAGCGGCCATTGGTATGACTTGGATGGCACTGCTGATTGTGCTTAGTCGGTACCGGTTCGCTAGGGCTGGTATGGCTTCTGGCTCTGTTCGGGTGTTGGTGGGAACGGCCCTGTGGTGCGCGGTGGAATGGGTGTGGAGTAACGGCCCCCTGTATTGGACTTCATTGAGCTATACCCAAAGCCCTGGTAATCTTTGGCTTTTGCAGTTAGGCCAGCTCTCTGGCCCTATTACCCTTACGGCAAGCATTGTGGCTGTGAATGGCTTGCTCTCGTACTGGCGTAGAGATGGCATAGAGATGGGGCGTTCCTCTGCTTCGTCTATATCTATATGGATTCGATCTGTCTGGATTCGATCCGTCTGGACGCGTGCTGCCCTTCTGTTTGTGGTCATTCATGGTCTAGGGTTGGGCCTTTATATGTATCCCTTGACCCATGATTTGGGGCGATCGCTTAAGGTCGGCCTGATTCAGGGCAACATTCCTACGCATGAAAAGCTTTCTGCTGTGGGTATTAAAACGTCTCGCAAAGCGTATTTGCAGGGATACGAAACGCTGGCGCAAAAAGATGTGGATTTAGTGCTCACACCAGAGGGCGCTATTCCCCAAGTGTGGGATTCCTTTTTGCAAGATCGAAATCTTTTTCAGCGGGCTGTTGTGCAGCGCGGTGTGCCGCTGGTGTTAGGCACGTTCGTGCACAAAGAAATTGACAACAGTCAAACGCCGCTGACCCAGAGTTTACTAACGCTGACGCCAACCGGCGAAATCGCCGGGCGATATAACAAGGTCAAGCTGGTGCCGCTAGGTGAATACATCCCGTTTGAGAATATTTTGGGCGGTGTGATTGGCCGGCTCTCTCCGTTTGGGGCGGGCATGGTGCCAGGGCGATTTGATCAGCGTTTGGAAACGCCATCGGGGCCGGTTGCGGCAGGCATTTGCTACGAATCGGCCTTTACGCGTTTGTTTCGTCAGCAGGTGCACAACGGCGGCGAAGTGATTTTTACAGCCTCTAATAATGATCCGTATCCGCCCAGGCAAATGATGCAGCATCATGCCCAGGATGTGATGCGCGCAGTGGAAACGAACCGATGGGCGGTGAGGGTTACAAATACAGGGATTTCAGGCGTGGTCGATCCGAAAGGGCGCACGCTTTGGCAATCTGATCCAGATCAGTATGTGACGTATGTGGCGAATGTGTTCCGGCGGCGATCGCGCACGCTTTACGTACGGTTCGGAGATTGGTTAACGCCGCTGTTGTTACTCATTTCAGCCATTGTCCTGTGGAAAGCCAAGGAAGGGCAATCTCCTCAGAACGGCGCTTAATCTGACGCTAGGACTGGTTAATGTCAGGACTGGCTAGTGTTAAGAATGGCCAGTGTCAGGAATGGCCAGTTAGGTGGGCTTCTACAGCTTGTGCGGTTAGAGGTTCTGATAGCCAAAAACCTTGAGCCAACGTGCAGCCTAACTGGGTTAGTGTTTCGAGCTGGTGTACGGTTTCAATGCCTTCTGCAATTACGTCCACATCGATGCTGCGGCCTAAATCCAGAATCGTTTTGATGATGTCTGTATTGCCAGATTCATCTGATTTTTGGGTGAAGGTGCGATCAATTTTTAGACAGCTAATGTCCAGCTGATGCAGGCGGCTGAGGGAAGAATGGCCTCTGCCAAAGTCGTTGATGCACAGCTCTAGCCCTAATGCTTTGAGTTGAGTGAGCTTTTTACTGATGGTGGGATCTCCGCTGAGCACGAGCTGTTCGTTTACTTCGGCTCGGCAAGTGCCAGAGGGAAGCTGATGCTGGTTTAGGGCTGCTTGCCAGTGAGATATAAGCTTGGTGCACTGAATTTCTGCGAAGGAGAGGTTGACGTGCATTTTTAGATCGTTGCGCTGGGTATGGCGTTGCCATTGCTTTAAGTGCAGGCAAGCGGTTTGAATGGTTTGCTCGCACAGCTGGCGAATGATGCCGATTTCTTCAGCGACGGCGATAAACTCCTCGGCCTTTAAACACCCTCTTTGGGGATGATGCCAGCGTAAAAGGGCTTCAAATCCAATGAGGTGTTTTGCCCAATAGTTTTTTGCCCAATCATTGATGCTGTCATCTGGTTTGAGCTTGGCTTGGTCTGAATTTGGGTTTCTATCAGGGGTATGGGGAGCCGATGCGTTTGCCTTTGGTAGCCGAAAAATTGGCTGGTAGTAAATTTCAAATTGATCGGTGAGAATGGCGTGGCGTAGCTCATCTTCTAAGGCCGAGCGGGCCTCGGTGTCGCCTTTGAGGGTGGCATCAAAAACAGCGAACTGTTGGGCAATGGGGGCTGTCTCTTCTTGAATGAGGATGGGGGATTTGAGGGGGCCTAAATCCTTTTGATTTTGAGATTGAAGCTGGGCGTCGAGCAGCTTTTGGGTGCGCTGTTTGATTTGATTTTTGGCGTGGTACATGGCGATATCGGCATCCCTTAGCGCGGCTTCTGGTTGGCGATACCCTTGGGTGCTGAAGGTGATACCAATGCTGGCACTTACAAAGACGAGGTTATTTTCTGCTTCAAAGGGTTGCTTGAGCTGTGCCTGCAGTCGCTGAACCGCTGCGATCGCATGTTCTTGATTAGGAATATCGTCGAGCAAAACGGCAAACTCATCGCCACCGAGTCGGGCGACGAGGTCACTTTTGCGCAGCATGAGTTTGATTTGATTGGCGACGTGCTGGAGGAGGCGATCACCGACTTCGTGGCCCAGCGTATCGTTAACCGGTTTGAAATTATCTAAATCAATAAAGAGAACTGCATAGAGATGATTTTGCTCACGGTTGGCGAGCTGAATGGCTTGCTCCAGGCGTTGTGCAAAGTAGCTGCGATTGGGAAGCCCCGTGAGTGGATCGTGCAGGGCACTATGACGCAGTGCGGATTCTCTCTTTTGAAGCTTATTTTGAGTGACCAGTAGCCTTTGCAGCGCGGAGGTTAACCCCACTGTTCGCTCCGCGACCCGTTGTTCTAAGCTCGCATTAATCAGTTTGAGTTGCTGGCTATGCCGCGCCAGTTCCATTTGCGCAATGACCTGACGGCTTAGGACCTGGAGCGCTTGTTTCTGATGATGGTTGATTTTGCGGGGAACGCGGTCTACAACGCATAGGCTACCAAGGGCGTAGCCATCAGGAGTGACCAGGGGGGCACCCGCATAGAAGCGAACGTGAGGCGCTCCTGTGACGAGGGGGTTATTTTGAAACTGAGCAGACTGGTGGGTGTCTTCGACAATCAGGACGTCTTTTTGCTGAATGGTATGGGTGCAGAAGCCAATATCGCGAGGAGATTCTGTGGCGTCTAATCCTATTTTTGCCTTAAACCACTGACGCTCAGCGCCCACAAAGCTAACCAGCGCAATTGGCGCCTCACAAATATGCGCTGCGAGTTCAGCGATGTCATCGTAGGCAGCGTCCCCAGGCGTATCCAGAATGTTGTAATCCTGGAGCTTGGAGAGACGCATAGTCTCATATGCGGGACTGAAATCTGCTGTCATAAATAGCGTTGCACAGGGCAATTGGCACCTGTCTCCGGTGCCATACGTGCGGGTGTTATCTCTTGTGGGGTTGAGATGTAAAGGGCTGAGATGGGGTGGCAGATGACAACTGACGGGCGAGAAGAGCGGTTGGTAGAGAGAAAAGGCGGCTGACGGTTGCCCTCAACATCTAGGTTAAAACACAGAGGGCCGTTTGTAGCAGTTAGGCAAGAATAGACTAAATATTGGGTGATTTGGTATTAAAAAGCACTCAACTTCTTTAGATTCCCTCAAGACTGTGGTGGTGATGAAATCGTTGAAGTTGAGGTATTTGGTGTGGATATGGTTGGAGAGACCGCTGGTGTTGAGGCATCGAACCAGTCAAAAACACGGTTCCAGGCCCACCAGCGATCGCGATCTTGAAATTGTTGCTGACACTTGGCGCTACTGATGTAGCCGACATGGCCGCCCTGTTGGGTCATGCGTAAGTCGATGGCCGGATTTTTGGCGCAGACAGTTTCAATGTCTTTAACGAGCGCTGGTTCAAACAGCGGATCATCTGCGGCATAGATAATGAGAGTCGGTTTGGTGAGCCCTGGCAAGATGTAGAGGCCGCTGGTAAGGGTGTAGTATTCTTCGACGGAGCTAAGGCCCAGGCTAGGGACGACTATTTCATGATCAAAGCTCCAAATGCTATCTACTCTGGCGACGGCTTCTGGATCGAATTGGTTGGGATGGGCTGTTTGAAGCTGCCGAAGCAGCTGTTTGAGTTTGCGAGTAATCGCTTTTTCTAAATATTTGCCTAGCGGGGCTTGGGTGAGATACGTCAGCGATCGCAAAGATTCTAATGCCGGGCAAATCACTGCGCACCCGGCCACATCATCGCTACTGAGATCTAACTCTGGCCCCCATTCTTCGAGTTCCTGAGCGGCCTTGACTCCCCACAGCGCCAGCAAACCCCCCAGAGAAAAGGCTGTAAACCAAAACGGTGCAGGACATCCCATTGCCTTCGCTTCGGCTGCAATTCTGACAAAATCTTCACCCTCATACAGACCGTCAGAAGTTAGCGTCGGTGAAAGCTGCGCCGTTTTTCCATGGGCTCGCCAATCGAAAATGACTACCGTGTAGCCCTTGGCATAAGCCTTACGAGCCATAATTCGCAGCAGCCATTGATCTTCCAGATCGCCTGTGATGCCGTAAGTGCCAATGACGGTGCCTTTTGCATTCGGTGGAATGGCGACGAGTCCAAAGATAGGCACCCCTTGTGCGCCTGTAAAGATTTTTTCTTCAAAGGCTGGCTCTGACTCAGCAACCGTGCGCTCCCAGTTCTTTTCTGCTTGTAGGCCGGTGTACAGCGTCATGAGAAAGCCGTTGGTGAGCGGCCAGGGTGCGCGGTAGGGTGCTGTTGTCATAAAGTCTGTGAAGGTGTCTCGTGAGGTGTTTAGGGAGAAGCCACTGCTACTTTTTCATCTTTAGTAGGGGCGTCCTTGTCGATGTTTTCCATCCATTTGCGCGGTTCACTCGCACGGCGAATGTTACGCCAAATTTGCGTACCGGCTTTCGTTCCATCGGCAACTGCGATCGTTACCTGGTTGAGACCTTTTTTCAAGTCTCCGAGGGCAAAGATGCGTTCATGGGTGGTTTGGGTCATGTCATTGGTGATGAGGTTTTCGCCATCCCAAGTCAGTCCCTCAATGCCTTTTAGGTATTGGTTGTGGTAAATAGAACCCATGCTGATGAGGCCCGTTGTCGCTTCAACGATAGTGCCGTTTTCTAGCTCGACGCCGCTGAGCTTATGATTTTCTCCGTGGAAGTGGGTGATGGGCGACTCGTACAGCGGATAGCCATGGTCGGCGAGCTTTTGCTTCATGGCTTCGCTGACAGGATATTTGCCATCGGTGAGCACGGAAATGTAAGGGGTGAACCAGTTGAGTACAAAGGCGGCGTTAATTTGGGCTTCTTTACCTGCAATCAGAACGGCTTTTTGATCCCACATGTCGTAGCCATCACAGATCATGCAGACATGAAGGGTGTAGCCCGCATAGTCATAGACGTTCTGCATATCTTCTAGTTCGGGCAGTACGTCGATGACGCCAGAGGCGGCAATGATATATTTGCTGCGCAGCGTGTAGTGCTTGCTGTTTTTCTTGCCGATTTTGACATCGACGGCAAAGGTGTCGCCTTCATCCGTGACATTGTCGACGAAGGCGCGTAGATAGTCCGCGCCCCATTCAACTGCTTGCTTCGCACCGTGGGTGAGGATATTTCGGCCCGGTGTGCTGGGGTCAAACCCGAGATAGTTGCGGGTTTCTTGCATCCAGAGCGATCGCCCTTTGCCCTTTTCAATGATTAAGCATCTGAGGCCGTAGCGAGCCAGATAAATAGCTGCCGACAAGCCGCCCATGCCACCGCCAACAATGATCGCATCGTAGACAGTTTCCAAATGGTTTTCGATGGTTGCGCTAGAGATTTTCATGGTGGGTGACCTCAGTGAAAGGAGAGAGGAAAAGGCAGTTAGAGCGCATCTCAGCGAACAAGATGCGCTCTAATGACACTAGAAAAATGAACTAGTTAATTTTCAGCCCGCTGATTAACAGTGAGCTAGCTGGAAATTAACCTACGAAGGCTTTAACAGGCTCGCTGACGCCAGGTGCAGATTGGCCTTTCATGTACGCCAACATGGTGTCTGCATCAGATACTTCAAAGGGGTCAGTGGGGCAGTTGTCACCAAAGTCAGGCTCGACGAAGATTTTCTCAATCTTCATGTCATTAACGAGCATGGAGTAGCGCCAAGAACGCATGCCAAAACCGATGTTGGTTTTTTCCACCAACATGCCCATCTTGCGAGTGAATTCGCCGTTTCCATCAGGGAGTAGCTTTACGTTTTCTGCGCCCTGCTGTTTGCCCCACTGGAACATTACGAAAGCGTCGTTTACAGAGATGCAGTAGATGTCGTCTACGCCTTGACCCTTGAACTCATCTGCGAGTTCTTCGTAGCGAGGCAGGTGGTTAGAAGAGCAAGTAGGTGTGAATGCACCGGGCAAAGAGAACACAACTACTTTTTTGCCAGCAAAGACATCTTCAGTGGTGGTATCTTGCCAGCGGTAAGGGTTAGGGCCCTCTACGGACTCGTCACGTACGCGGGTTTTGAAGGTAATGCTAGGGACAGTTTCTA
Source organism: Phormidesmis sp. (assembly GCA_045110585.1). Taxonomy (GTDB): domain Bacteria; phylum Cyanobacteriota; class Cyanobacteriia; order Phormidesmidales; family Phormidesmidaceae; genus Phormidesmis. The sequence continues at coordinate 84,949 of JBGCGG010000018.1, forward strand.
CTACAGGCATGAAGTTAATCTCCTAAAGATCTGCGAATTCTGAGTCTAAAAGGTTTGAGCTGGAAAAACGCTGAGGCTTGAAATCCAGTCTGAACTTTTTAGGGATAATTAAATGGAAGCGCGAAAGCGTTTTTCGTGCGTTCTGTTTAATCCTATCTCAGAATAGTTCTTATGTAGAAATTTATCAAGAGAAATAAGAAATCAATTATAAGGATTTGTCTTTGAACGGGATGGCTCTGAAAAAATGATGCTATGTTTGTAGTGTTATCTGAAGTGTCAGTGTGGCAGGTACGGTTCCGAGAAATCGGGCGGTATGCTACCGGGGACGGAAACCGATGTTGCAGCAAGAAACTCTTAAAGAAGACATTATCCAGACGTTGAAAGCGAAGCGCCTGCGGGTAACACCTCAGCGATTTGCGGTGTATGCTAATTTGCTTAGCCGCACGGATCATCCGACCGCAGAGGAAATTTTGAGCGATCTCAATAGAGATGCGCCGACATCTTCTCAAGCAACGCTATATAGCTCACTTCAGGCGCTGCGAGATGTCGGCCTGATTCGTGATGTTCTTTTAGAAGAAGGCGTTTGTCGGTATGACGCTAATGTTGGATTGCACCATCACTTTCGCTGCAAAGCGTGTGGTGCAATCGAAGATATCCCTTGGGAGCAGTTTCAGCAAGTCGATACGGCAACGCTGCGACCTGGCCTATCTGTAGATAGCTATGAGGTAACGGTACATGGCGTGTGTGACGGTTGCCAATAATCTAGTACCTAGATAATCACGGTCACTGAGAGTTGGCTGTGGTAGTTGCCTGTTTGATAGATATTTTTTTGACAGATATTTCACTGAGTAAAAATATTTCACTGAATCATCAGTCAGGGACTACGGCTAGTCTCTGACTGATTGTTTTTAGGGTTGAATGTCTATCCCTGGGTTTTTATTGCTCAGTTCCTGACACTAAATTTTGGGTATTGAATGTCTGGTACTGAATGTCTGGTACTGAATGTCTGGTGCTGAATGGCTAGCTCTAAGTTTCTAGTGCTTGTTCTGCGAGTGCAAAAGCGCCCGCGAAGCCTGCTGTGCCCCCCAGCTTTGGCGGCACAATGTAGTGGTCTATGTCACGGGTGATTTCGGGCAGATCCAGATAGCTGCGAAGCCGCTCACTGACCTCAGTGCGGAGCATTGGGAATAGCTGCTTTTGTGCCATCACCCCGCCGCCCATAATGATTTTCTGCGGTGAGAGGGTCAAGATAAGGTTGACTAAGCCCAAGGCTAGATAATGCGCTTCGAGTGCCCAGGCGGGGTGCTCTGGGGGTAAGGATGCGGCTTTTTGCCCCCATCTTTTTTCCATCGCGACTCCAGAGGCTAGCCCTTCTAAACAGTCTTGATGAAATGGACAAGCGCCTGAGAAAGGGTCCTCAGCGGTGTTGTGTGGAACTAAGATATGGCCCATTTCAGGATGGAGTAGCCCGTGAATTAGCTTGCCATCCACCATGCCGCCGCCACCGATGCCAGTGCCTACGGTGAGGTAAATGAAGTTGTCAATGCCTTGGGCATTGCCCCACCGATGCTCGCCTAGCGCAGCGGCATTGACGTCAGTGTCGAAGCCGACGTTGACTGCTAGCTTGCGCTTGATGAAACCTGCAAAATCGATTTGTTGCCAGCCGGGTTTGGGTGTGTTCAGAAACCAGCCAAAGTTAGGGGCGTTTGGATTGACGCCCACTGGGCCAAAAGACCCGATGCCGATGGCCGCGATCGCTCCGCTTACTGCTTGCTGCGCTCTAAAAAACTCAACCACTCGATTGAGTGTTTCAGTGGGCGTGGTGGTTGGAATGCGAATTTGATTGTGTAAATGCTCAGGATCTGTGCCAACCGCGCAAATGAACTTGGTGCCGCCTGCTTCAATTCCACCCAAAAGTGACATACTCATCTTTCTCTTCTTTGTCTGCAAGATGCGATTTAGGCGTACAGCATACGGGGCTACGCCACCCGAACACGAGATCTAACCTACATGAGATTGGGTGTGCGAGATTGGGTGCGTGTGATTTGGTGCGTGTGATTTGGTCGGTGCAAGTTGCCACGGCTATCTGAGCTTTTGCCGCTGTCAAACAAGGACTTCCTAAGTGTTTTGTTAAATTCTGTTTACATTTTGAAATGAAAAGATAGTATTGCAGTCAATTAGCCACTGAGTTAAAGGCACCTATGCGGTAACTCATCATGGCTTTTCGCTTTTGAGAGGTGTAGAGCTACGCTTCGATATCATCTTTTTGGATTATGTCTCAAGCTTCTGAGCCGCCTGCTGTAGATATTAAAGACGAAACGTTGAGCAATCTGCAGGCCATACCGATCCAGTGCTGGTTGCTGCTTTGCTATTTAGGGGAAGACGGTGTCAGCCTGAGAGCTATGCGGGTACCGCTGAAAGATAGCAGTCGAATTATTTGTGGTATTCGGGGCTGGTTTCAAAACTTTGACTCGTCTCTTGCGCCTTATGAGATGCAAACGAATCGTGAATTGATTTGTGTGATTCGGAGTCAGCCTTTTGCTGCGGGTGAAGAGGGCAAAGCGCAACTACAAGATTTGCGTAGGCTGGCTTTAGATGTGATGAGTCCTGATATTGATGCGAAGGTGAAAAGTGCGCCGCCGCCGCCCCTTTCTCAATTGCTCGATTCTATTCGTTTCGATTCACAGGCTGCCGGAGATTCACCAGTTGCCGAAACACAAGCTGACTTAGAGCTAATTAGGCCAGATATTAGCAGGGTAATGCCGCCGCTTTCTGATGAGTAGGCGTACGTAAAAGCAGATGAGTGAAAGTAGATTAGTAAAAGCAAATAACGCCGACAAGGCGAACCGTTTCGGCGTTATTTGCTTTAGGTGCTGCTGTCAGATGTTGTTATCGGATGTTCGTTGTTTTGAATTTTTTGTAAGAAATCATAGAAGGGCTGCCAGTTATCGTCTTCGGTGATGGGCTGCCAGATGGCTTCGATTTCGGGGCGTAGGGGGACGGTTGTAGGGTTGGTGCCGTGTAGGCACTGCTGCACATTGGCCATGCTGTCAGTGGGGAGCTGGGCCAGGCCGTGCTGGTAGGTTTTGCGCCAGCGGGTGAGGAGGGCTGCGGCTTCTGGGTCGGAGTTTTGGAGCGTGGGGGTAAGGATGAGGGTGGCATCCTCACGCCAGTCGGGGGTGAACTGTTGGGTGAGGGTGCGGAAGAAGTCGGGGTAGCTGACGTGGGTTTGTTCGAATAAATCTAGGGTTTCGGTGAGGAGGTGACGGGTGTCGGTTTTGTTCAGGTTTGGTTGAGTGGATGGGGCGAAGCCGAGCTTTTGGAGGGTGCGATCGCAAAAAACTTCTGCATACTTGGGCTGATACTGCGCTAAGCCAGCTTCCAATCCAGCTTTATCAACAATTCCATCCAACGCCACTGCTAGCTTCTCTAAGTTCCAGTAGCAAGCTCCTGGTTGATTGCCGTAGCAATAGAGACCTGAGTAGTCAAAGTAAGCTGCTGTAAAGCGTGGATTGTATTCATCTAAAAAGGCAAAAGGGCCGTAGTCAAAGCCTTCTCCTGTGATAGACATGTTGTCGGTGTTAAGCACCGCGTGGCAGAATCCGGCTGTCATCCACTGGGCGACTAGGGTGGCAAGGCGCTCGGCAAGTTCCGCAAACCAGTGGGCGTATCGTTCTTGCTCATCTGCGATCGCGAGCAGATGTGGATAGTAAGCTTCAATGGCGTGGTTAAGTAGCCGTTTCGCCAGATCTGGACGCTGAATGTATGCCAACCGCTCGAAGGTGCCAAAGCGGATGTGGGAATGGCTAAAGCGCACCATTACAGATGAGCGGGTCGGGGAAGGTTCGTCCCCGCGAATGAGATCTTCGCCGGTTTCAATTAGGCTCAGGGTGCGGGAGGTATTTACGCCTTGGGCATGAAGCGATTCGGAGGCAATGATTTCACGGATGCCGCCTTTGAGCGTGAGCCGTCCGTCGCCGCCACGTGAGTAGGGCGTAGGGCCAGAGCCTTTGGTGCCAAGGTCGTAAAGTTTGCCGTCGGTGCCGCGTAGCTGTCCGTACAGAAAGCCGCGCCCGTCTCCCAGAAAGGGGTTGTAGCTGCGGAACTGGTAGCCGTGGTAGCGCAGGGCCAGGAATGTGTCGTGATGGGCAAACTCGCCGAAGGCTTCGATGAAGTGGCGATCGCTCACCTCATTTTTCGGTAGCCCCATCGTCTCTAGTAGCTCGTCATTGCGAAAACGCAGCACATGTTTTGGAAAGGTTGCAGGCGTGACCGCATCGTAATAGTCCTCTCCGAGAGCTGCGAGAGGAGAGACGTAGGGAAAGGTGAGCAGAGGATTGGAAGTTTGAGACAAGAGCGTTGGCCGATGGGGGTGGAACCGGGCTGCGACTCCGCTTAGCCCTCGGGTACACCCTCTTGGCTGCTGACAGTCCTGTCCGTTTGCTTAACCTTTGGGCGGTGTGAGTACTATTGGCTGGGCGTATGAGTTTTATCGACTGAGTTTTGTCGGCTGAGTTTTATCAGCTGAACGGAGCCGAAGCCTAGTCTACCGCAGTCACTCTTTTCAAGTTCAGTACGTCCGACATTTTCCGAATCTGCGCAAAGGTCTTGTTGAGATGATCGTGGCTGTGAATATCAATTCCCAAATCAATTTCTGCAATTTGATCTGGATGGGTAATAACCCCAGCTTTGTGCACATTAATCTTCAGATCTGAGAGCCGGGTCAGAATATCTTTCATGACTCCTACTCGGTCAATCACTTCTATTTTGATGTGGACGGGATAGGTTTCTGGCTGCCCTTTGTCATTGTTAGGCTGGTTCCATCTCAACGGAATTAAGCGTTCACCGGGAATATTTTCCACATTGGGACAATCCCGCCGGTGCACGGCAATGCCTCTACCGCCTGTGGACACCACACCTAGAATTTTTTCCCCTGGCAGCGCATGACAGCACCCCGCAATGTAGTGCATTAGTCCTTCTAGCCCTGCGATTGGGGCATTGTCGTAGCCATTGTTGCGGTTGGCCGGTGCTTTAACCGCTGGAATTTCGTCTTCTAATGTGGGTGTTTTGCCGGGGTCATGCGCGGGGATGAGCTGCGCTTCTTTTACGGCTTCTTGGAGTCGGTTGACGACGGCATTGAGTGTGATTTCTCCGTAGCCTAAGCCTGCCAGCAAATCATTGGCAGAATTGTAATTGCAGCGTTCGGCTACGGCTTGTGCCGGTTCGGATTTGAGTAAGGCGTCTAGGCCGCTTTTGCCCATCACCTTTTCTAGCATTTCGTGTCCGCGGGTTAGGTTCTCGTCGTAGTTCGATTTCTTGTACCACTGGCGGATACGGTTACGAGCACCTGTGCTGACTACAAAGTTGAGCCAGTCTAGGCTGGGGTGGGCGCTCTTTTGCGTAATGATTTCAATGATGTCGCCGTTTTGCAGTTCTGTGTCTAGGGTGACAATCCGGCCGCTTACTTTGGCCCCGGCGCAGTGGTTGCCGACTTCTGTATGGATGCGATAGGCAAAGTCTACGGGGGTTGCGCCTCGGCTGAGGGGGATGACATCGCCGCCGGGGGTAAAGACATAGACCTCTTCATCAAAGAGATTATTTTTAACGCCGGAGAGATATTCTTGGGCGTCTTTGAGTTCGTTTTGCCAGTCTAGGAGCTGACGTAGCCAGGTGAACTTTTCGTCGTTGGCGCTAACGGTGACGTTGCTGTTGCCGACTTCTTTGTATTTCCAGTGGGCAGCGATGCCGTATTCTGCGATGTGGTGCATTTCCACGGTACGAATTTGCACTTCGATAGGGCGACCGTGGGGGCCAATGACAACGGTATGTAAAGACTGGTAGCGGTTGGGTTTGGGTAGGCCGATATAGTCTTTGAAGCGGCCTGGGATGGGGCGATAAAGATTGTGGACAACTGCGAGGGCGCGGTAGCACTCGTCGGTGCTGTTCACGATTAGCCGTACTGCCGCGATGTCGTAAATTTCGCTGAATTCTTTGTTCTGCCGCTCCATTTTGCGGTAGATGCTGTACAAGTGCTTGGGTCGGCCGCTTACATCTTCGCAATGAATGCCTAGCTCGGCGATGTTGGCTTGGAGGCGATCGCTCACCTGCTGAATCCGGGTTTCTCGATCAGCTCGTTTCTCTACAATTAGCTGCTTCAGGGATGCGTAAGCATCGGGTTCTAAGTATTTAAAGCAAAGATCTTCTAATTCCCACTTGAATCGTCCAATCCCTAATCGGTTGGCTAAAGGCGCAAATATTTCTAGTGTTTCACGGGCAATGCGTACCTGCTTTTCAGGCTTGAGATGCTGCAATGTCCGCATGTTGTGCAGCCGGTCGGCTAGCTTAACAACAATCACGCGAATATCTTTCGCCATAGCTAAAAACATGCGTCGGAAGTTTTCAGCTTGCTGTTCAGTTTTGCTGTCAAAGTTGAACTTAGAGAGCTTGGTAACCCCTTCCACTAAATGGCGCACCTCTGCGCCAAAGTGCACTTCAATTTCATCAGCCGTTACGTCGGTATCTTCTACGACGTCATGTAAAAAGCCTGCGGCGATCATGGCGCTGTCTCCACCCAGACCTCTCAGTAAGCCTGCGACCGCCACTGGATGGGCAATGTATGGATCTCCGGACGCTCTCATTTGCCCTTTGTGAAGTTGATAGGCAAATTCAAAAGCTCGACAAACCAGCTCATTGCCATTGGTTGGGGGTTCTGGTGCTGGGGCGTTTAGAGGGGTTTCCGCGAGGCACGAGGACAGCCACGTGGGAAGCGAACAATCTTGAGGAATAGCAAGGGTTGCTGCGGTCATGAGCTGTCGGCCTAGTTACGTTAGGTAAAGCGAAAATTAACTATGTTGAGATAAAAATCAAACTTAAATAAAAGGCTTTGTTTTGGATGCGAGTTAAGACCAAGTTGCCCGATTTTAATTTTCCGATTTGGCTTTTCCGGGTTGGATAATGCTGTGAGCCTAAAACTGACCTGGCTCACTAAAACGATTAGCTTTATCCGCTAACGTTTGGTGCGTAAGATTCTTGCCAGCGAGAGTTCTGTTAGGTGCCTATGGGTTAGGCGTCTATGAACTAGGTTTCTGCTGGTTGGATACCTGTTAGCGGTATGCCGCCGAAAGGTTGCTGAGAATCTAGGTGGTATTTTGGGCGGTGTTTTAATGGCGTGAGTTTTTTAATGAGTCTTTAAAGTGGTTTTTTTAAGGTGTGAACTTTCAGGGTGTAATTACGGATACGAAAATAGGGGAGATAGGCCGAGATCTTGTATCCTGGGTACTTTTTTTTGGAGCGGAAAGGTGTATAAAAACGTCGATTAGATAATGATAAACAAAACTGTGCCCCTTTTATAAAGATCTTAGAAAGGAGAATATTATTTCGCCAGATTCCTCTGACACTCTTAAGGATCAGCTCGTCCCGCTTTTGAGTTCACTTAGTGAGCGACTCAAGGCCATTCATAGTGAATTATCCACACTACATAGCACTGCCGCACCTCAGCTTCAGCAGCAGTTGTTACAGTGCCAGTCTCTGTTTCAAAAAATAGTCGCGCAGTTGGCTGCATCTGACCTCACTCCGGAGATAGAACAGCGCGTGCGACCGGCGCAAACGGAGGCCCACCGGTTGCTGCGTTTGATGGGGGTAGATGGTCTACGGTTGGCGGCAGCTAAGCGGCCAGAGACTTTAGCAAAGCTGCGCGCGCAACTGCTAACCCAAACGGAGTCTCTACAGGGCTTTGTGCAGGTGATTTTTGATGTTCTTTAAGGAAAGCTCTTTAGGTAAAAAGTCTTACAAGCAGAAAGCCATTTAGGCAAAAAGTCCTACAAACAGAAAGCTTTCTACTGACAAGTGCTTTGGGCAAGTGCTTTGGGCAAGTGCTTTGGGAACAAGCGTGCCGGGAAAACCTTAAAGAAAGACATCTATCTCAAGAAATAACCGGCTCGTTCCAGGGTTTGGTGTAGTCTTCGTAGAACATGCTCCATTAATGTTCTGAATAGTTCGGTGTTCTGATAGTTCGAGGAGGCCAAGTGTGCGCTGTCCCAAAGAGACAACAGTAGAGATGGAGGCGGGGGCACTCGCAGAAGATTTGCCAGTACAGTGCTGTCCTGAGTGCGATGGCAATTGGCTGCCTGCACAAAACTATCGACGTTGGCAGGCTTTGAATGCGGGATTAGAAGCGATCCCAGAAAAGGTGCTGCCGCTCACGTTGGAGACAGATTATAAGCCTGCGCCGTTAGATGGGCGAGCAGGACTGTGCCCAGAGTGTGGCACGTATTTGAAGCGATCGCGCCTTAACCTCAAAACAGGATCTTTCTATGTGGAGCGTTGCCCCTTGTGCGAAGGCTTTTGGTGTGACAAAGGTGAATGGCAAATCTTTGAGGCGCTGGGGCTGCATGTACAAATCCCGATTGTGTTTCAGCCGGAATGGCAAGCCAGCGTCAGAGAGTTAGAGAAGGTTGAAAAGCAGCGATTAGCGCTGATTGAAAAGCTGGGGCCAGAGATTTCTGAGCGAATACTTGAGCTGGCAGATTTGTTGAAGGGGCATCCACATGGGGATTTTGGCGTAGGCTATTTGATGCGTAAGCTGGGCGAGTAAACAGCTGGGCATTTCTTGCCAGGTTTGACCCGCTCAAAATAAATCGCCTGCGCTTCTAAATCTTGGCTCAAATCGTCTGTAATATAGCCTCAAGTCCATAGGCAGATCATGGTTCACTCTTCCACTCCCTCCGATCCTTCGCTCGTTTCTGCTGGAACGGGTACGCCCTTATTTGGTGTCGAACATTTTAGAGTGTCTTATCCGGGGCAGTCGGTGTGGGCTGTGGATGATGTGAGTTTGTCTTTGAAACCCGGTGAGCGCCTGGGTTTGGTGGGTGAGTCGGGCTGTGGTAAGAGCACGTTGGGGCGAGCTGCAATGCGGCTGTTGCCTAATGAAACGCGAATTGAGGGGCGCGCCACGTTTGAAGGCCGCTCAATTTTAGACTTTGATAAGGACGCGCTGCGACAGTTTCGAGGCGAAGCGGTGTCATTGGTCTTTCAAGATCCAATGACCCGACTAGATCCGCTGATGACGATTGGGGATCATTGCACAGAGACCCTTTTGGCCCATCGCCCGGATTTGGATAAAAAAGCGGCAAAGGAAATTGCGCTAACGACACTGGAAACAGTGAAAATTCCACGCGATCGCTGGCGGCAGTACCCGCACGAGTTCAGTGGTGGGATGCGGCAACGGGTGGCGATCGCCCTCGCATTGGTTTTAGATCCTAAGCTGATTGTGGCGGATGAACCGACCACCAGTTTGGATGTGACGGTCTCGGCGCAGATTTTGGATCAGCTAACGGAGCTGTGCGCTGAGCGGAATATGGGGTTAATTTTGATTTCCCATGATTTGGCATTGGTGGGAGAGTATTGTGATCGCATTGCGGTGATGTATCAGGGCAAGCTGGTTGAAATCGGCCCCACTGAAAAGGTCTTTTATCATCCGCAGCACGAATATACGCAGCTATTATTAAAGGCTGCGAATCAGTTGCAGTCTGCCGGGGCACAAAATAGCGCGATCGCTGCGAATGAAGAAGTCCCTATTCTCAGTCTCAAAAACTTGATTAAGCATTACACCCTAGAACAAGGCTTGGTGGCCAAACTATTCCGGCAAGATCCGCCCGAGCCGATTAAAGCGGTCGATGGTATTTCGCTGGATTTGTATCCGGGAGAAATTCTGGGCCTGGTGGGCGAATCGGGCTGCGGCAAAAGCACCCTCTCTCGAACGCTATTGCGCATTGTGGAGCCGACCTCTGGCCAAATTCAGTTTCAAGGACGTGACTTTACCGCGCTCTCTCGCACCGATTTACAAGCGAAGCGCCGCGATATTCAGATGATCTTTCAAGATCCTCACGCTTGCTTGAATCCGATGATGACCATTGGCCGAGGCATTGCCGACCCGCTTTTAATTCATGGGTTGGCCAGTCCGGCTGAGGCCAAAAAGAAAGTAGAAGCCATGCTGGAGCGAGTGGGCTTGACGCCAACAGAAGACTATTATGATCGCTATCCAGGGGATATTTCGGGCGGGCAGCAGCAGCGAGTTGCGATCGCTCGCGCTTTAATTACTCGGCCTAAGCTGGTGATTTGTGATGAGCCAGTGAGTATGCTCGATGCCAGCGTGCAGGCGCAGGTGTTAGAGCTGATGCTGGATCTTAAAGATGAGCTGGAATTGACGTATCTGTTTATTACCCATGATCTGTGGGTGGCCAAGTATTTATGCGATCGCATCGCCGTTATGAATGGCGGCAAGCTGGTTGAGGTGGGCAACACCGAGCAAATTTTTAGTGCACCGGCCCATCCTTACACCCAAAAATTACTTCAGGCCGCACCGTTACTGGCCAAGGCAGATGCCTGATTGGTCATTCAGTTAGCTGTTTTAGTCGGCTATTTCAAGCCAGCTATTTCAAGTCAGCTATTCCAGCGGAAGGCTTACAGTTACGGTCGTGCCTTGCTCAAGCTGACTGTCTAGGGTGATTTGACCGCCACAAATGTCCACGCAAGTTTTGACAATGGTGAGTCCGAGGCCAATGCCGTGGGTATCGGTGAGATGCTCGGATAGGCGCTCTGAGCGGTAGAATGCCTCGAAAACTTGTGACTGCTCATCCGGGTGAATGCCCTGTCCGCTGTCTTTGATATCAATAATGAGCTGATCGATATCGTTTTGGAGGGTGATAGTGACAGGGGTGAGGGGTAAAGAATACTGGGCGGCGTTGGTAATTAGCTGAAACAGAATTTGTTCAACTACGGTTCTACAGATCGTAACGTTCTGACAGTCGCCTTCGTATGTTGTATGGAAACGGGGCTTATGGGCATCTGAAATTTGATTGATAATGGCTTGGCAGACGGCTTCTAGGTTGGTGTTTTCGGCAAAGGTTTCAGTTGCGATCGCCTGAACTTGCTTAAAGCTCATGGCATTGTCCAGCAGCTTCATCATTTGCTTCACCGCTTCGTCAATGCGGCTAATCGCTGTCAGGTACTGCTCATCTTCTACGTTCGTGGTGTAGCTCTTTAAAATATTGGTGGCTAGCAAGATGACCGTAGCCGGTGATCGACATTCGTGAGAAAGGGTTTTGATCATTTGCTGACGAACATCACTAATATTCTGCTGCTGTTCGTAACCCTGGGTGACATGGTTCGCAACCGACTCTAACCGCTGAATGTCAGCCTGAAGCTTTTTGATTTTTTCTGAAAGTGGATCGGTTGGCGGCGCGAGCACTGGAGCGTTAGGCTGGCTTACACGATGCTGAGCTAGCAAATTTGCCTGATGTTTAGCTCTGGCTAATGCTCGGTTGATGATGCGCCCGAGGCGTTGGCTATTCATCAGATCCTTAGCCAAATAATCTTGTGCACCTAGCTCAATGACTTTGGAGGCGAGCGCATCTTCATCAAAGTAGCTTGAAACGATAACGGGAACGCCATTGCTCTGTGCGCAAAGCTTAGAGACCGTTGTGACGCCCTTACTATCTGGCAGTACCAAATCTAAAATCACAACATCGAACTGCCCATGCTTTAACCGCTCAATACCTTCTTCCAGAGAACATGCCCAGCTGGTAATGTACAGACGGCGATTATCTTCTTCCAGGTATTCCAGGGCTAGATCTCGATCACCTTCATCATCTTCGATTAATAAAATACGAAGCGGCGCGACTAGAGAACGTGTGCTAAGAGCTGTCATAGAATGGAAGGTAACTCCAAGTTAAGTTACCAGAAACGGTAATTAATAGAGAGACAGTTCTCAGGAAATGGAAGGGAAGCTGCTTGGAAAAACAGGTTGCACTGGCATTTTGTGAAAGGGTTAGGTCATAAAGAGAAATTAAGTGCGTTTAAAATGAGGCATCGTTAAAGGCTGATACTTAATCTTTTTATATTCAGTAGGGACTTAATCAGTAGGGACTTAATCAGTTGAAACTCAATCGGTTGGGACTTAATTAGTAAGGACTTAATTCATCGAGCCTTACGCGCCTCAACCCATAGCCTGTAAACAAGCTAGTGGGGCGGGAGCTTAACAATCGTGAACCAAAAGTCTTCTAGCACCTTGACGATACGGATAAACTCTTCCATTCCGACGGGTTTTTGCACGTAGCAATTTACACCCAGATTGTAAGAACGAACGATATCTTCCTCAGTGTCTGAGGTGGTGAGCACAATGACCGGGAGTCGTTTGAGCCGTGGATCGTCTTTAATACCTTGAAGAACTTCACGGCCATCTTTGCGGGGCAAATTGAGATCTAGCAGCACCAAATCTGGGCTGATCGCAGCTGTAAATTTTCCCGTTCGACGGAGAAAATCCATCGCTTCAACACCGTCTTTCACGACATGCAGATTTACCGATAGCTTAGAATCGACAAGGGCTTCGCGGGTCAGCTCAACATCGCCAATATCGTCTTCTACCAGTAAAATTTCGACCGGACTACCTGACGGCTCACCCATAAACGCTAATTTACTCTGTGCATAGAGAGTGTTAGTTATTTTAGGTGAGCAACAGGTGCCGTTAGGACGCCTGACACAATTATTAGGACGCCTACGCTTCTATTCGTTTATGGGTTTTTCTTGTTTGCACCCGGTTATGCTTTTTCATCCGGTTATTCGGTCACGGTAGCGATTAGCTCCGTTCAACAGCGTAAATGGCTTGTAGTTCGTAGGTTTGCCCTGGAGCTACTTCAACGACCTCATCGGCAGCATTGGCCGTTTCTACACAGATAAACCGCTGATAGTCTTGATTGTCTAAGTCAGCCATTTTTTCTGCAATCTCAATCCATGGATTCCATACGATCGCTGTTTTGCTACCGGCTGTGGCAATGCGAATGCGCCGTCCCATTTCGCCATCTTCAATGACCATCTCGGGCTTAACGCCTTGATAAATGCGATCAACTTCTCTCGTGATCGTAATGGCTCCATCCTGCGTTTTTTCAGCGCCGCTATCAGCCTTGTCCAAATAGGTTAATCCTTCTAGGCCCAGTACTTTGACTTGGCTGATGTCCCCTGTTGAAAAGTAGGTATGAAATGCCTGCGTAATCGAGAAGGGTTTGTCGTCTGTATTCTGGGTTTTGAGCGTAACCGTGAGCTGCTCGCCAATGACAGCTTCCATTTCTAACTCAAATTGATAGGGCCAAATCGCCAGTGTCTCTTCACTAGGCAACATTCCTAAGCGTACTTTTGTGTCTCCAGATGGCAGGGCCTCAGTACTCAGCAGCGTCCACATTCTATTTCGCACAAATCCATGACTGGCTCGGCCTTTGCCTTCTGGATCTGGGCCAAACCAAGGCCAGCAAATAGGAATGCCGCCTTTAGTCGCTTTGCCAGTCTTATAGTAGGCGCCTTCACTGACAAACATTAAGTCTGTAGGTTCGCCAGCTGGTTGAAAAGAAAGTACCTGTGCTGAGTAAACAGAGATCTTCGCTTTTGCCTTCGCATTGTTGATTTCAACGACAGGAAAGCCGCCCTTTCCCTCGATGACTTTGACCTGGCCAGAAATACCAAAGTCTTTATTGAGTTGTTCAATGGTCATCGTATATGCCTAGAAAGATACGGTTCCTCATTTAATCCTGATGAACGGGCACATATCAAGTTTTAGAAATACAAAGCGCTGGGTGAAGTGGGTATTTAGGCGTGCGTATCTAGGCATTTCTAAATGGGTGAAAGCGTTACTGAGCCGGTAGCGTGAACCAAAAGGTGGTGCCTTCTCCTGGGATGGATTTGAGTCCTATTTTTCCGCCGTGTCGTTCGATTATTTTTTGGCAGATGGCTAAGCCAATGCCGGTTCCGGAGTATTCGCTTTTAGAGTGGAGCCGCTGAAAAATGGTGAAAATGCGTTCATAGAATTCGGGTGCGATGCCAATACCGTTGTCTTGAACGAAAAATGTCCATTCGGCTTCCGACTGAACGGCGTTGATTTTGATTTTGGGTAAGTCGTCGCTGCTGTACTTGAGGGCGTTTTCAATCAGGTTAAAAAATAGCTGTTCTATTTGAAGTGCATCGACAGCAAGGTTGGGCAATGGCTCTGCTTGAATGACGGCTTGTTTTTGCACAATGCGGTCGTTTAGTGTATCGATCGCTTGATCCAGGCTTTGGTTAAGGTCGGTTTTGACCCGCGTTAGCTCGGTGCGGCCTAGACGGGAGTAGGCGAGCAAATCGTTGATGAGTCGTTGCATTCTTACTGCGCCATTGGTGACGTAGTTGATGTAGCGATCGCCGGTTTCATCTAGCTCACCCTGATATCGCTTGGCCAATAGCTCTGCAAAGCTTTTGATTTTGCGCAAAGGTTCGCGCAGATCGTGAGAGGCAATGTAGGCAAACTGCTCTAGGTCTCGGTTAGAAGCTTGAAGCGATTGGTTGACTTCTAATAACTGTTGGTTGGCTTGTTGGAGCTGAGCGGTGCGCGCTTCTACCTGATGCTCTAGCTTCTGATTGGCGAGTTTTAGCTGCTCGTAGAGGGCGGATTGCTGAAGGGCGATCGCGAGCTGATTGCAAAGCTGTTGCAACAGTTGAATCTCTTGCGTTTTCCATTGCCGAGGTGCTGTGCACTGGTGGGCAATGAGCAATCCCCAAAGGGTTTTGTTATTAACTTGGAATGGGTCGGGTTCAGAGCGATCTCCTGCTACAGGTTCTGTCGAAATAGGCCGCGAATCGGTTCTAGCTAAGTCTGTTTTATCTTTAGCTTCATCCGATGTTTTTGGGGCCGTTTCCTGGCTTCTCTCATTGGTATCAGGCTGGTGAAAGTCGCCTACAAAAGGCGTTGACATTACGATGGGCACGACCAAATTGGCTTGTACCTGAAACCGAGACAGTAGCTTGATGTGGTAGGGCGCTAGCGTACTGGTGTGAATGTTCTCAATGGCGGTGGTTTTGCCCGTGAGGAACTGATCTATCCAGCCATTTTTGAAACAGGAATCAGCGATGACTTCTCCCCGCATGGCCTTCCAGGGCGGTATAACCGATTCGACTTCTACGATGCCCATCCCATTGGGTAAAAAACGATATAAGATTACGCGATCGCATGCCAGCAGCTTTCTGACTTCTAGCGACGCCTCGGTCAAAATAGTTCGCACATCGAGGCTTTGCCGAATGCGGAGAACCACATCCTGTACCAAAGCTTGCTGGGCCTGATAATCTCTGACTTGCGCCTGTAACGCAGCTTCTCTTAGCGCTGTGCGTACCGCTAGCTTAAGGACACTGTCCATCCTCTGCTGCTTCACGATATAGTCTTGAGCGCCTGCCTTGATGGTTTGTGCGGCAATGCGTTCATCCCCCTGACCTGTGAGCATTAAAACCAGGGGCAGTGTGGTTATGGCCCGTTCAGGAGCCTGTTCCGAATCCTGTCCAGCAGCCTGCTCAGCGCTTTGGTTTTGGAGGTGCTGTAAAAACTCTAAGCCGTTAATGCCAGGTAGACCGTAATCCAGCAAAATCAGATCAACATGATGTTGACCTAAGCATGTCAGCCCCTCTTCGGCAGAGGCGGATTCTAGTATTTGGTACGGCTGCTCGTTGGTGTCGGTGAGGTAGCGGCGGAATGCGGCCCTATCTTCGGCTGAATCATCAATGATTAACAGCGTTGCAGAAGGGCTGGGCTGGGTGGTGAGCGCGTTGGATTCCATGCTCCTTAACTATTAAGGCTATGCCTTTAAGGTCATAATCTCTTGTCTGCCAGCTCCCTTGTTTGCCAGCTCTCTTGTCTGTCAGCCCGCGTTTTGAGTGCTTTATGAGTACGGCGCAGTTTATGGGTATAGCGCAGTCTATTGGTATAGCTCTGTAATCAAATGCTGGCGCTCTAAGAGATATTGTCTGATTTGCTGACGTTCATTCGGTGAGAGCGTTACCCGGCTTTCTAGCTCGCGGACAATGGCTCCGAAGCTTTCTGCTAATGAAAGATGTTTTTTCGGCGGAATGGGCGTTTCGTCAACAACAGACCATGCCACTCTGATCAGGTTCGTATCCATGTCCCTTCCTCCTCTATCAAGCGTCTCTGATGCCATAATAGACTTATTTTTTAAGGTTTGTTTAATGTTTCAATGCAGTTAACAGACTCTGAATTGAATCGATACCAAAACAAGTAGATTTATTTCTCTTTTGCCTAAAAATATAAAAAAATGATGCTTTTCGTGTTGAATCTGATCTAAATATAAAGAAAATCTTAAATTATGGGCCAAAAGTAGACCACTTTTTTGTAGGCAGTGTGAAATAAAGCGTGGTTCCTTGGTCGAGCTGGCTTTTGGCCCAGATGTGTCCTTGGTGCCGGTGGACGATTCGCTGCACGGTGGTGAGGCCAATGCCGTTGCCTTTGATGGCGCCGGCTGAGGGCAATCGCCGAAAGGGCAAGAACAGCTCACTGGCATCGGCCATGTTGAAGCCCACGCCATTATCTTTGACAAATAAGACGATATAGTCAGGCCGTTTGGCCGCTGTGGGCATGTTTCTAGGCCATCGGCTGGGGGACAGTTGGCCAAATTCAATCTTTGGGTTGGGAACGGTTTGGGTATATTTCCAAGCGTTTTCGAGGAGGTTGTCTAGGGCGACTCGGAGCAGGCGCTTGTCACCATAAACGTTCGCGGTGAGGCGTTTGGGGAGCTTGATAGGGCGATCGCCAAAAACCAGCTGCATCTGATCGATTAGTTCAGTGACCACTGAATAGAGGTTGAAGTTGCCACAGGCCATTTCCATATGGCTAATGCGCGAGAACTGTAGCAGCGCTTCGATAGAGGCTTTGGTTTGATCGCAGGTGTTTTGAATTTGCTGGATTTGGGCTTTGCCGCGATCGCTCAAATTAGGCAGCTCTTCAGCCATCAGCACCTCATTGAGCTGCCCAATGCGCCGCATATGGTTCCACAAATCATGGGAGACCATGTAGGAAAACGCTTCTAACTCACTCACAGAGGTTCTTAGGGCCTCGGCATGGGTCGTGAGCGCCTGCTCCATTTGTTTGCGCTCGGTAATATCTCTCAGAGAAATGAGTGAAGCAGGCCGCGCTTGCCAGGTAATGTCAGCGACGCGCAGCTCTGCGACCAAAGGCGTATCCGTATGAGAAGCCACATCAACTTCCACCTTTTCCCCAGCCATCACAGGAAATCCAAAAGGCGTATCGATCAGCTCGTCACTTGTTTTCCTTAAAATCGACTCAGCGGCTGGATTGACAAAGCGGATAATGCCGTCTTCATCGATGACCAAAATGCCATCGACATTGCTGTTAATTAGGCCGTAGAACGGATCGGTTGACGGGGAGGTTTGGTGCTCCATTACAGACTATGCGGCTGAAACAACTCGCCCATTCGGTCTAGTTCTGCTTGGTTGAGATACACCGGGTTGCCTGTCAAAATGCCGGTGACGTTTCGGAATGGCCGCCCGATGTGCATGCCTTCGTGGTCTATCCTGAACTCTCGGATGTCTTTGTCATGCATCGAGCCGCGCATTTTGAGCACGGTGAGACCCCGGCGCACTTCGCCATACATTTCTACATAGCGCAGCAAAATAATGGAGTCTGTAATGGTAGAAATATGCGCCTCTGTAATGGATGTGCCGCCTACTAGGTTGGGCGTCGTTGAGGTAAATAGGCCCGCAACTTCGCTTTTTTTGATGTAAGAGGTCAGGCTAATGATGAATTCTCGGAAGCTGCGCAGCGTCGAAACCCGCTCTAGGGCTGAGAGCGAATCAACGGCGACCCGATTGGGTTTGAATTCATCCATGGCCTCCTTCATTTTGACAATGTGATCTTCCAAGCCTGCGGTTTCAGGATAGCGGCACACTACCTTAAGCTGGCCCTCTTTTTCCATTTGCTCAAAATCAACGCCCCACCCCGTGGCATTGCGAAAGAGCTGATCGCGGCTTTCTTCAAAGGCAAATAGTAGGCAGCGCTCCCCATTGGCTACGCCCCCGGCCATAAACTCCGTGACCATCAGTGTTTTGCCCGTGCCTGTAGCGCCCGACACTAGCAAAATGGCGTCTCTAAAAAAGCCCCCGCCGCAAATGCGATCTAGCTCTTCGCTACCAGATGTGATGCGAACGTTAGACGATCTCTGCTGCAATTCAATGGCCGACAGCGGAATGATGATGATGCCCTTGCCTTTGAGCACCGTGAACGGAAACTCTCCTTTTTGGTGACTTGTACCGCGATACTTCAGCACTTCAACCGTGCGGCGGCGCTTTTCTTCGGCCAGCACATTGCGCAAAATCACAACGTTATCTGCCACAAACTCCTCCACCCCGAAGCGACTGATATCGCCATAGTCATGGGTGCGCTCGGCGGTGAGAATAGCCGTAATGCCCAGGGTTCTTAGTGCTGAGGCCGTGCTAAACAAATCGGCGCGCACCTGTCCGGCATCGGGTAAATGGCTGAAGATCGCCCCGAGCGAGTCCATAGAAATGCGGGTGGCCTTTACTTTTTGTACGGCGTATTCGGTGCGGGCCAGAAGTGCGCCTAAGTCGTAGCTGCCGCTAACGAGGGGCTTGCTGCCAGGGATCGGGGAGGCATCTACAAAGGCCCATTTGCCCTGACGTTCCCATTCGGCAATGTCCCAGCCAAAGCCTTTCATGTTGCGGCGTACCAACTCAGGCGGTTCTTCAAAGGTGACAAAAACGCCGCTTTCACCGCGCTGAATGCCTGCTGCTAAGAACTGACAGGCGAAGATGGTTTTGGCACTGCCAGCGGTGCCTACAACGAGTGTGGTTCGGCCTTTAGGCACGCCACCTTCTGAGAGAAAATCGAAGCCGGGAATGCCCGTTTCTAGTTTTTCAATACCATCTTCCAGGCTGCCATCTGTAGCTTTGATGTCAGCGATAGTAGGATCTGTAGTCATATTAGAAACGCTTTATGATGAGTTCTGTTTGTGAATTCTGTTTGGGAGTTCTGTTTGTGAATTCTGTCTGGGAGTTGTGCTTGTGAGTGCCGGTGCGAGTGTGCAGCCGTCATAAAAAGCTGAAACAAAGAAAATCGGAGGGCGTTGTGCTTAATTGTTGCTTCTATTTGTGCTCAATTATTGTGTCTAACTGTTTCTCCTAAATTGTTTTGTCTAATCAAAGAAGGGCTGAAAAGAGCGGCTAAAAAGAGTGAATATCGAGTCCTTTGGCGAGGACGGAGGCATCGCTTAAATCCCCAATGATTCGCTGTCCGGGGGGTGGCACTTCTTTAATGAGAGTGGGGGTGACGAGGATTTTTTCTTGTTCAGCTAGCTGCGGCTGTTCGAGGACATCGATGATGGAGAGTTCGTAGCTGCCGGGAAGCTGTTGTTCGCATATCTGCATGAGATTCGCGATCGCCTGTTCAGAGCGCGGGCTGCTGCCGGTGATATAGAGCTTCAAAATGTAAGATTGGTCACTCATGATGTCTTTTTTTGCCCCGCTCGGGTGGCGTTAATTTTGCTCAGACCAACAAAGTATTTGCGGTAATAGGTGGTGAGGTAGCCCATCAGCTCCAGAACAATCAGCCGACCTTCTTCGGCGTAGACTCTCACTCTCATCACGTTTTCCTGCTCGCTTTTTTTCTTCAGGGCTAGGGTGTGTAGCTCTACTACATCTCTTGCCCCGGCTTTGAGAAA
>JBGCGG010000019.1:0-9660 GCA_045110585.1 Phormidesmis sp.
AAGACAATCTCTATCAGACCCTCTGAAGTCAAGGGCTCTAATGCGGATGATAGCGTTATGTTCGTGGATAAAGAGGCCATGCGTACACCTTATCGCTACGGCTCAATCCATCACGTTAAGGAAACCTGAATACTTACGCAAAATCTGAAGCAACGACTGAAGCAACGACTGAAACAACGGCTAAAACGACAGCGAACGAGCAGGCTAACGCTAAGTCAACCAAACAGAATGTTCTCGTCATTCATTCTTACAGTTCCGATTTACCATGGACATCAGAACTTAAAAAAGGAATTACAGAGACTTTTGAACAACATCGAGAAGAGTCTTCTAAGGAGAACACATCTCCCGATACAATACAGCTTTTTCAAGAGTTCTTAGATGCTAAGCGCTTCCCTAAGCTAGAGCACAAAATTGAATTTTTAGAACATATTCAGGTCAAATATCGCAACAGTCCGATTGATCTGGTGATGGTCTCAGATGACCCAGGGCTAGCCATGCTACTCAATCATCGAGATCGCTATTTCCCCACTCAACCAATCGTCTTCTTAGGGATTAATCACGTTCAGCCTAGGCTTTTCAAGCAGCCTCGCTTAACCGGCGTATTTGAAACCCGCGATCGCGTTGAAACAGCAGCCGAGGCCCTGCGCCAAAATGGCTACGGTGGCCTGATTGTCCTTTCAGACACCAGTGAAACAGGATTGGCCGAAACCCAAAAAGTAAGGCAGGTTTTAGACTTGCCAACCCCTCCCAAGCAGCTCGTTATCTTAGAAGATCTAACCGCCAAAACACTACCTGTCGAAATGGCAAAGTATCCTAACCATTGGCCTGTCTTGATTGTTGGCCAGCTTCGTCAAGGACATGCAGATGGCCCTCTAGTCATCACCAATGAAACAAATCGGGTAGCACGTGAGACGCTGCCAAATCCACTTTACGGCCCCATTATTCGCTTACCTATTGGTGAAGGCGTGGTAGGCGGCAAAATGCTCGATGCCAAGCAACACGGTATAGAAGCTACAGAAATCGCCATGGCCATTCTGGCAGGGACTGCTGTAGAAGACATTCCCCCTGTTACCAAAAGTAAAAACATTTGGTTTTTTGATGAACAAGAACTGAAACGGTTTTCTATTAACCTCGATGATTTTCCGGAAGGCAGTTACATCATTAATATAAAACGCTCGTTTTATGAACAACACTGGCGACTCGTTTGGCTAACAGCAACAGGATTTGGCATCACCTTGTTGGTTATTGCACTATTAATAGAGGTCATTCGTCGTCGGGCGATCGCAGCCCAGCTCCTCACCGAAAATCAAGCTCGCTATAAAGACTTAGCCGAGGCTGGTGCAAATATGTTTTGGGAATTAGATACCCAGATGCGATTTACCTACATCTCGGGGGATGCGCAGAGTTTGCATGGATTGCATCCCGAGGCTTTTTTAGGTCAAACACCTGATAAATTACTAGCGCCCTATCCTAGGATCAAGTTTGATTTTGCCAGTTTTCAAGAACAGTTCCAAGCACGCTCAGTTATTAATGACTTCCAGTTTCGTGTCAAAGAAGGGGCACGGGGGCTACGCATCTTTAAACTCAACGGTAAGCCTATCTTTAAAAAAGGGGTATTTGTAGGCTATCGCGGCATTAAACGAGAAATTACAGAAAAGTATCAGCTAGCAGAAGAGCTGGCCTACCAAGCCACCTACGATTCTCTCACCGGTCTTTTTAATCGACAAACCTTTGATCAAATCCTTCAACAAACCGTTGAACGCGTACAAAAAACCGAACTTCAGGCAACGCTCTGCTATCTGGATCTCGACCAGTTCAAACTCATTAACGATACAGCAGGCCACTTAGTCGGCGATCGCTTACTGGGAGAAATCACCCAAATATTACGTCGATCTATTCCTGCCAGTGCTGCCCTAGGGCGATTAGGCGGAGATGAATTCGGGCTAATTCTCAAAGACTGCTCCCTATCCGAAGCGGAAAATATTTGCGAAACGCTTATCTGCAAAGTGCAGGCCCATCGATTTCGTTGGATAGAACGTAAATTTAGGGTGGGTATGAGCATTGGCTTAATCCCGATTGAATCAACCAGTTCCGACTCAGTTGAACTTCTGAGCCAAGCCGATTTAGCCTGTTATCGGGCTAAGGCACTAGGCCGTGAACAACTTTATGTGTCCCCACCCGGAGATACTACCCTGGCAACGCAAAAAGTGCAGTTAGGGCATTTAGCTACTTTGACACAAGCCTTAGAAGAAGATCGGTTCTTCTTAATGCAACAACCCATTATTGCGTTATCCACGCTAAATCAGTCAGCTGGGTTAGAGCCACCTGATACTGCCTCCGCGCCTCACTTTGAAGTGCTGCTTAGGTTAAGAGACGAAACGGGAAACACCATTGCACCGGGGCTGTTTATTCCAGAAGCAGAACGCTACGGTCTCATTACGCAAGTGGATCGGTGGGTTCTCAAAAAAGTGCTCACCGCTCTAGCACGGCTCAACTTACCCAACGAGAGCTTAGTCTCTATCAACTTATCAGGGGCGAGCCTAAGTAACGAGAACTTTCTAAAAGATGTCGTTGAGATGATTCAACATGCGACTAGCGGGCTACATTCACCGCCTGTTCATCCAGAATGGATTTGCTTTGAGATTACTGAAACGGCTGCAATTTCTCACTTAGAAACGGTCAAAGCCTTTATTTATCAGCTCAAAGACCTCGGATTAAAGTTCGCTTTAGACGATTTTGGCAGTGGCCTCTCTTCTTTAGGCTACCTACGAGAGCTACCCGTAGATTTTCTTAAAATTGATGGGAGCTTAGTCAAAAATATCCACCAAGACAAAACAGATCTGGCCATTGTTTCTTTAATCAATAAGCTCGCTCATATGATGAAAATGGAAACCATTGCTGAATTTGTAGAAAATGACAGCATTCGCCAATGTCTTTATGAAATTGGCGTTGACTATGGTCAAGGCTATGGCCTGGGGAAACCCGTCGCGTTTGATGTTTTTGACGGCACACCATAAGTCAAAACTTGATAAGTCAAAACTGACACAATTAATGGGCTGAGCCGTTTATATAACGGTTTATTTTGGTGGCAACCGTTTTAAAACGCACAGCCCTTTTCGCACAATCCTAAACGGTAAAACGCCAAACAATAGGCTCCCAGCCATAGGCATCTTCTTGCGTTCTTACATGCCCCAAGCCTGGGAAGGGCATGTGAGGCACCAACAACAACCGGCGATCTGCTGTCACCGTTTCCAGCAGTTCACGACGAGCTACAACGCCCAGCTCAGGATCACCATCAAAAGCAACTTCCCAGTCTGGATTTTCCAAATTAAGCGGATCGCTAAAGAAAACGTCGCCCGTAGCCAGCAAACTTTCTTCACCAGACGTAATGAGGAATGACGCTTGCCCTGGGGTATGCCCAGCAGAATCAACCGCCTGGATATGGGGGATCACCTCATCGCCCATCGTAAATAAGGTGGTGCGATCTTGAATGGCGCTCAAGGTTCCCTTTGCGACCGCAATCAGCCCAGCCTTTCTCTCCTCATCCAATAAAGATTTAGGGAGTGCCACAGTATCTGACATCCAAAAGTCAGCTTCTGCCTGGGAAACGTAGAACTGCGCATTGGGCAAGCTCAGCTGCCCCTCAGCATCTAAAATGCCGCCAATATGATCTGGATGAGCATGGGTCACAATCACCGTGTCAATATCGGTGGCCGCAATATCTGCCGCTGCCAAATTGTCCAGCAGTTGGCCCGTCGTAGCGCCAAATCCACTGCCTGCGCCCGTATCAATCAGCACCTTGTGTTCATCAGTTTCAAGATACAAAGCATTGACATGGGCAAAAATGTCTTCAGTGGGCAGAAAATGCTCCGTCAGAGCCGCTGTCACAGCATTGGGATCAGCATTAGGGACAAAGAAATTGGCAGGAAAAGACAGGGTGCCATCGCTCACCACCATGGCGTTAAAATCGCCCACTTTGAAGTGATAAACGGCGGCATTGGTTGGACTGGTTTCAGGAGTTGTTTCAACCGGTTCAGTTTGCGCGATCGCAATACTTTTCCCCTGGAGAATCCCAGCATTACCCAACAGCACTAAACCCAGGGTTAACCCCGCTGCTAGCAGCAGCGATCGCCAGCGCCGAAACCTTCGAGACAGATCATATGTAAAGACTCTCGATAGAGCGCCATACCAGCTTTTAACGCTCATACTTTCTCCTCTCATATTTCCTCCTACATCCTTACTGATTTGTATATGTTGATGTGGTCGCTGAGGTACCGTTTAAGAGGTATGTTCAGCAGTTTCCTTCATTTACTTGGCACGAGTTTCAGGTTTATCGGCTATTTTAATTCAACCTGAGGATATTGTTCGTGGAGAAATCTGCTTTAAGAAAACTGCTGTGATGTCAGCGCTGAATGCCCAACGACGACGCCCAAGGACGATGGCAAACGACGACGCCAAACGACGACGCCAAACTATGGCACCAAAACAATATCGTGAGCACCTCGAATAACCTCTAATTTATAGCCTGTGCGCTCTAAACGAGGTAATTCACCGCCATTCACAGTCCAAAATTCGAGGGCACCTGTTTGAGGCGCAGGCTCACAACAAGACTTTCTTCCCGCCATCTACACTTACCCTAGGCTGAGACAATAAGCTTTGTCCAAGTCATTTTTAGCATTAGACTAATAACCTAAAGTTATTACTAACGTGTGTCTTGTGGACTTCCGACAGCTTCAGTATTTCGTCGCAGTAGCAGAAGACCTCCATTTTGGGCGAGCCGCTAATCGCTTACAAATTACGCAACCTGCTCTGAGCAAACAAATATTGGCTTTAGAGAAAACGCTAGGCGTGCAGTTGCTCTTGCGGACAAAACGCACCGTGGCACTCACCCAAGCTGGGCACACATTTTTGTATCAGGCTCGTCAGTTGCTACACCAAAGAGAAATGGCCATGCAGCTCACCAAACGCACTGGCACTGGTGAAATTGGCCATTTGTCCATTAGCTTTACAGACACAGCTACCCAAACGGTACTCCCTCACTTATTACGAGAGTTTCTACAGCGCTATCCAAAAGTAGAGATTGAACTCATCGAACTCACCACAGAATCGCAAGTCACTGCCCTCAATGAAAACACTGTTGATCTAGCCTTTTTACACCCGCCCATCGACCAGCGCGGACTTGAGATATATCCCATTTTGGAAGAAAGCTTTGTTGCGGTGTTACCGCCAGAGCATGCTCTCACCCGCTATGACGCGATTCCGATAGAAGCCTTTGCAAACGAGCCATTAATGATCCATCCCCGTGCAGATGGGCCAGCACTATACGATGGCTTTTTGCAGGTGTGCCAAGCAGCCGGTTTTCAGCCTCAAATTGTCAAAGAATCAATCTCCTTACAAACGCGTCTTTGTTTCGTTGCAGCAGGCATTGGCATTACATTCATCACGGCTTACTCTCAGTTTCGCACCGGAAAGAATGTGATTTGTCGGCCCTTAGAAAATTGCCCCATTTCTCTCAAGTTTGCCGCCGCTTGGCGACAACGCTCTACCAATCCAACACTCCAAAACTTACTAAATGTCTTACCTGACACAGTAACCGCCTACAACCGCAAAAGTTAGCCTTTCCTAACTTCAGAACATAGCTTTTCTCTCAACTTACTGAATATGTAGAAAATCGAAAGACAACAGCTCGCCTATCGCTTTTGTTTATGAACTTCTTTAAGAAACTTGTTTCCTAGAAAGACTTGTTCTTTAAAAAAGACATTTAACAGTTCATCTATCGTATTTATCATCGTGATACGGCGTTCTGCTGAGGTAATTGGAGAAACTGGCTCAAATTGCCTCAGCAATGGACATGCGATCGCACAAAATGTAATGTGATGCGATCGCATACCAAATAGCCTGAGTTTCTGTAGCGTAAACAGCACTGTCTCAAATAGTACTGTCTCAAATAGCACTGTCCTCAACATCGAATTTAAAGAAAAACGAACAGACGTAATGCTAGCCAGCACCTGTCAATTAACAGCACTTGCCAATCACCAGCACCTACCCAAGCGTCGTTTTATATATAGATTTGTATCTAAAGGTGGATTTCAGACTCATTTTAAGGGGAAAAGCGTAAGGCAATGCACACGGCAGGTTACTGTTGTGCCTACGCTATTCACTATTTATGACCGTCCAAACCGATCAACCCCCGAATCGAAACGCTGCGCCGAAGCGACCCAAAGGCCGCAAAGCAAGGCGCTCTAAACCGAAATCCTATCGTTGGCTTTCTTTTGTAGCTGTTTCAGTTGCGATCGCCCTCTGGTTTTTAGTCACTAATCTGGGTTTAGTCGATTCTCTCTTCTTCCCCTCTCCACAGAGCGTATGGGCCGCGTTTGTTGATATTTTGCAGAACGGCTACAAAGGCCGCCCGCTCATTGTGCACATCGGTGCAAGTATGCGAAGGCTATTCATTGCATTCGTGTTTGCACTTGGGCTAGCTGTGCCCATGGGCCTAGCCAGCGGATACTTCAAGCCAGTTCGAGCCGTGCTCGATCCGTTCATTGAGTTTTACCGTCCGCTGCCGCCTTTGGCCTATTACACGCTCATTGTGATCTGGCTAGGCATTGAAGATGAGTCTAAAGTCGCACTCTTGTTTCTAGCTGGATTTGCACCGCTTTATATTGCAATGGTGGCCGGCGTAAAGCGAGTTCCACGAGATCGCATTAATGCCGCCCTATCCCTGGGATCTTCTCAGTGGCAGGTCTTTACCCAAGTTGTGTTTCCGTCATGTTTACCGGAATTATTCACAGGCTTGCGAACAGCATTAGGGTTCATGTACACCACCTTGGTGGCCGCAGAAATTGTTGCAGCAACCTCAGGCATTGCCTGGATGGTGCTAGATGCAAGTAAATTTTTACGCAGCGATATTATTTTCGTTGGCATCTTAATTATGGGGGCGATCGCTATTCTCCTTGATGCAGGGTTACGCTGGCTTCAAGCTAAATATTTACCCTGGGTTGGTCGAGAGTAAGCACACTGAGCTATTCGTAATGGCCCTTTCGTAATGGCCCTTTCATAATGACCCTTTCGTATTAAGAGGCCGTTACGAAAAGTCTTGATCGCTCGGCGGGTCTGTAAGGTAATGGCGCATGTAGTGCCCGCTTTGTATCGGGCACTACAAAAAAGGAAGTAATTAAGTAACTAAACATGCCAAAAATTAAACGTCTTTTTAGAAGACAATTCACTGTTCTATTAGGTCTGCTCAGCATGACGCTAGTCGTGGCACTAGCAGCCTGCACACAGCCTGCAGCAGACTCTTCAGGCGCTGCTACGGGCGGTATGCCCGAAGAGTTTCGCATTGGCTATCAGGTAATTCCCAATGCCGAATTGCTCACCAAAAATCTCGGCACTGTTGAAGAAAAATTTCCAGATGTAAACATCAAGTGGCTGCCGTTTGACTCAGGCCGTGATGTAAACACCGCAATGGTTTCTGGAGGAATTGACGTCGGTTTGGCAGGGTCTGTTCCTGTCTCTACTGGCATTGCACAGGACTTGCCATATCAAGTTTATTACATTCACGATGTGATTGGTGACAATGAAGCACTTGCTGTTACAGCATCTTCCGGTATTGAAACCATGGCTGACTTGGCCGGGAAAAAGATTGGTGTTCCTTTTGGTTCTACCACTCACTTCAGCTTGCTCTCTGCACTAGAGCAAGAAGGCATTGCATCAGCCGATCTAACCATCTTGGATATGCAGCCTCAAGATATGCTCGCAGCTTGGCAGCGCGGTGATATTGACGGTGGCTTTGTTTGGCAACCCACACTCGCCAAAATGATAGAAGCAGATGGCAAAGTGTTGATTACAGCTAAGCAACTCGCGGAAGATGGCATTGTCACTGCTGATATTGGCATTGTGAGTAAAGAATTCGCAGAAAGCTATCCTGATTTTCTAGCAGGCTATGTTGCGGTTTTGAATGAGACTACTGCGTTCTACCGTGAGAGCCCTGAAGAGGCTGCTGCCGCGATGTCTGAAGAGATTGGCCTCACACCTGAAGAAAGTCTTAGCGTCATGAATGAGCTAGTTTGGCTCGATGCGGGTGAGCAAGCGTCTGACAAGTATTTGGGAACCCCTGATGCACCCGGAGCATTGAGCCAAGTTCTCAAAGATTCTGCTGAATTTATGGTGTCTCAAGATGCGATTCCTTCAGCACCAGATGTTGCCGCTTATGAAAAGGCACTGTTTAACGCCCCTGTTGCAGCTGACTTGAAGTAAGCGATTGTTTTAGGAAAGTAGGCTGGGTGTTTTTTACCCCGTCTGCTTTCCACTTTGTTGTATTTTTATTTTTCTATGGAACGGCCCAGCACGGCTTCAGAGACAACTCCAGATAATGTAAAGCTTGATGCCCCTAATGAGGTTCGCAACCCGATTGTGGGAGATACGCTCATTTCACTTAAGGGCATTGATTTGGTGTATGACGGAGATGGTGGCGATCCATTTCTGGCCCTGAGTAATTTGGATCTCAATTTGAATGATGGAGATTTTGTCTGTGCGGTCGGGCCTTCAGGCTGTGGTAAAACCTCGCTGCTGCGCGTGCTAGCAGGATACGAACAACCCACTCACGGCACCGTAACCGTAGATGGACGGCCCCATACCAAGCCCGATGCAGAAGTAGGCGTTGTCTTTCAGCAGCCCAATTTGTTTCCTTGGCTGACTATTGAAAAGAATGTAGATTTTGGCCCACGAATGAAGGGCGTAGACAAGCTGCAACGCAAGCAGCGAGTGAGCTATTTCTTAGAAATGGTGAGCTTATTAGATGCAGCCAAAAAGCTGCCACATCAGCTATCGGGTGGCATGAAACAGCGAGCAGCGATCGCCCGCGCCCTCGCCGCCGATCCCAAAGTCATTTTGATGGACGAACCGTTTGGCGCACTCGATGCCTTTACCCGAGAGTCTATGCAGCTCAGCCTGTACGATATTTGGCGTAAAACCAACAAAAGCATTTTCTTTATCACACACGATGTCGAAGAAGCACTGCTCCTATCGACCCGCGTTATTTTGATGTATGCCAAACCTGGCCGAATAGTCGAAGATATTCCCAATCCATTCTCAGCTAGGCTGCAAAACACACCGCCCGCCGATATTCGCGTTTCTAAAGATTTCATCGAAATGAGAGAGTATTTAGTGCGACGCATCAAAGAATCGGGTGAGTATTAATTTAAACAGCACAGATGGCAGCCGTACGGATAGGTAGTACAAATCGGGCGCACGACTAAAGGAAACCAGTAAGTGCCACGGATAGCATAAGCACTGAATATAGCCAGTTCTAAACAGCGTAAGTACGGATTCGGTAAAGGCAGTACGGATTCGGCGAGTACGGATTAAACAAAACGAACTCAGTGCGCACTGATCGAGTGAGTACGGATTTGGAAGCACCTAATCTACGGCCATCGTTTAATTGGGCACGATAACGACAATAATCGTGTACCCAGCGCCTGTCTTTTTTGACAGGGAAATTTCCATGAAGCGACCGTTTGGGAGACTGTCCAGAATTTTGTGTAAGCGGACTAAGATCCTATCAACTCAGGAGATTACCGCATCATGGCTCGCAAGAAAAAAGAACCCAACCGCGTGGATGACCTACTAGACGAGCTGCTAGAAGACTGTCAAAGCCCAGAG
>JBGCGG010000020.1:0-12059 GCA_045110585.1 Phormidesmis sp.
AACGCCGCCGGACTCTCCTTCATCGGCCTCGGCGTGCGCCCGCCCACCCCCGAATGGGGCATCATGGTCGCCGAAGGCGCAACCTACATCGTCTCTGGCGAATGGTGGCTCGCCATCTTCCCCGGCCTTATCCTCATGCTCGCCGTCTTCTGCTTCAACCTCCTCGGCGACGGCCTTCGAGACCTCATCGACCCGAGGCTCAGAACATGAACACCTCTGCTCCAGTATCTACGCAACTAACCCGTGGGCTGAGCGGAGTCGAAGCCTTACTTTCCATCCGCAACCTCTCCCTAGAATTCCGCACCCGCACCGGCACCGTCCACGCCCTCGAACACATCAGCCTCCAAATCCATCCCGGCGAAACCGTCGGCATCGTCGGTGAAAGCGGCTCCGGCAAATCCGTCCTTGCCCTCGCCATCATGGGCATCCTCGACCCCGCCGCCCACATCACCAGCGGCGAAATTCTCTGGCAACAACAATCTGGTTCTCTAACATCTGGCACTTACGATCTGTTGCAAACCCCCGAGAACAAACTCAGACAGTTGCGCGGCAAAGATCTGTCCATGATCTTCCAAACCCCGCGCACCGCCCTAAACCCCATCCGCAAAGTTGGCAAACAAATTGTAGATGTGCTCCGCTGCCACGCCAACCTACCCAAATCCCAGCTCAAACCCCGCGCCCTAGAACTGCTCGCCAGCGTCCAAATCCCCGACCCCGAGCAGCGCTACAACGCCTATCCCTATGAACTCTCCGGTGGCCTCTGTCAGCGCATTATGATCGCCCTCGCCTTAGCCTGCAATCCCCAACTCCTCATTGCTGATGAACCCACAACGGGCTTGGATGTCACCACTCAGGCCACGGTAATGACACTGTTGAAAGAGCTAACTCAATTGAAAGAGCTGGCCCACGAAAAACAACAGCAGAAACAACAACAGAAGCAACAGCAACAGATGTCCACCATTTTGATTACCCATGATTTAGCCCTGGCGTCAGAATATTGCGATCGCATCCTAGTCATGCACGCCGGTCACCTCATCGAAAGCGCCCCCACTCGCGCTTTGTTCGCGGCCCCTCGTCACCCCTACACCGCCAAGCTCATCGCCGCCACTCCCGAACCCCACAAAGGCTTTGATGACCTCACCGCCATCGTCGGTGGCCTACCGGACTTACGCCGAGAAGACTTGCCCCATTGCCGCTTTATTGAAAGATGCGATCGCGCCAGCGACCAGTGTCACAACTTCCCGCTGCCACAACACTCCTCGCTGCCACAACAGCTCACAGACAATCACCAAGTATCAGCTCATCAAGTCGCCTGCTGGCACCCGATTGAAACGCGGAACGAGGAAGGATGAATGATGAGTAAACACCCTTTGCTGCAAGTTACCGATCTCAAAAAACATTTTCCGATTTCAAACGGCTCTGCTCGTTGGCTGTTGCCTAAGCAGAAAGCGCAGTTGCTTCATGCCGTCGATGGTGTAACTCTCTCCATTAATCCCGGTGAAAGTGTGGGCCTAGTGGGCGAATCCGGCTGCGGTAAATCTACCCTCATCCGGTTAATCGCCCGCTTGCTAGAGCCAACCTCGGGCCGCGTCGTATTCGATGGCACCGCCATCAGCCAAATCCCCGTCGGCGTCTTTTCGCGCAGTCCCTATCGCGCCGAGCTGCAAATGGTCTTTCAAGACCACACCGATAGTCTCAACCCCAGATTCACTGCCTTTGAAACCATCACCGAACCCATCAAACGCCTGGGCAAAAAGCACACCCGCGCCCAGCTCAAACAACGCGCTGCCGAACTTTCCCAACAAGTAGGCTTGCCCCCCGAGCTGCTCAGCCGCTTTCCCCATCAGCTCTCAGGCGGGCAAAAGGCAAGGGTCGGCATTGCCCGTGCCATTGCCCTCAACCCCAAGCTCCTCATCCTGGATGAACCCACCTCCGCCCTCGATGTCTCGGTGCAGGCCGTCATTCTTCATCTCCTTGCAGATCTCAAACAACAGCTCAATATGAGCTATTTGTTTATCTCTCATGATTTGAATGTGGTGAGGTTATTATGCGATCGCATCCTCGTCATGTACCTCGGCAAACTCGTCGAAACCGGCCCCACCGATGCCGTTTTCAACCACCCCGCCCATCCCTACACCCAAGCCCTCATCTCCGCCATCCCCAGCTTCGCCCCGCCCTCTACGTCTGCCAATATCTCCCGTGGGCTGAGCGTAGTCGAAGCCCAAAGCCCCATCAATCCCTCCCCTCACATCTGCCGTCTCTATGGCCGCTGCCCCAAAGGAGATGAACAATGCCAACAAATCCTGCCAGACCTGCAGCCCATCAGCGATCATCATCAGGTTGCTTGCCACTACCCTGATGTGCCATAACGGCATTTCAGTTACACCTGTATGAGCCGTCCACCTAGCGCCTCAACGCCTAAAAGCTCTAAAAATAGCGCCTCGAAACCGAACCCCTCAAAAAAAGAGTCGTCTCAGTTTCTCTTAGGCATTGTGATTGTATTTTTGAGTGCTATTTTCCTCGCGACTCAAAATGTTATTTCTCGTATTTTCTTTGTGCCTAGCACAGTATTTAACAGCTTTATGCTGGGCGGCTGGCTATCGCCCTCTCTGAGCAACATTGTGATGCTCCTCGCCACGCGCATGGGGTTAATGGCGCTGTTGCTTGCAGTAGTCGCCCCCCGCCTTTACAACGGCACCTTCCGTTCCCTTGGGCAATTGACTAAAGCCCCTAAACTACTTAGCTATGTTGTGGGCAGTGGCCTTTGTTTATTTGTAGGGCTAATATCGCTGTACTTGTCACTGAGTCAAGTAGCTGCTGGTATTGCGATCGCCACTTTTTTCATCTATCCCGCTGTCACCGTTCTTTTGGCATGGCGTTTTCTACAGCAACGCCCTCAGCGCTATCAGCTCGCGCTAATGCTAGTCATTTTGTGTGGTGTTGTACTCACCACACTAGAGCCAGCAACAAACTCACCCGCTACTACTAGCCCATTGCTGGGCGTTATCAGCGGCCTCATTGCGGGCCTCAACTTTGGCTTATACGGCATCTTTGCCGAAATCGTACTTCAATCGCGCGCCTCTAATCCTCACACCAGCCTCCATCCTGTTCCATTTTCTCTCATCACCTTCTTCATTGTTTCTGTTTTTTCAGCGCTTAGTCTGCCTCTAATGCCTCCTATTGAAGTCGCAATCACTGCATGGCCGCCGCTCCTCTCTATGACGTTGCTATCCGCTGCCGTGACCGTTACAGGCTACGTTCTAAATAATTCCGGCATCCGTTTAATCGGAGCATCATTCACAGCGCTCATCAGCACCAGTTCCCCCGTACTTACAGCTCTTTTTGCTTGGCTTGCCCTTCAAGAATCCTTGCGACCTCAACAGACGTTAGGCGTGGTGGTGGTCACCATTGGAGTGGCAGCTCTCAGCCTCAAAGCTAACAATCAGAAATGACATATCGTGCACCATTCGGAAATGTGATGATGCTTACTATTGAAACCATCAATCAAATGACCCAGACAGAATTTATTGCCCAGTTCGGCTGCATTTTTGAAGACACACCAACCATTGCGGAACAAGCCTGGACAGCGCGTCCCTTCCAAAATCTAAACGATCTCCATCAAAAAATGGTCGAAGTCGTTGCCAAATCTATGACAGCTAAAGAACAACTGTCTCTCATTTGCGCCCATCCCGAACTGGGAAAGCGCGGCAAAATGGCAGCCGCTTCAGTTCAAGAACAAACCAGCGCTGGGCTAAGCCAGCTCAATACAGAAGACTATAGTCGCATTCAAGCTTTAAATGCAGCCTACAGAGAAAAGTTTGGATTTCCTTTTGTTGTTGCAGTAAAAGGGCTGAGTGTGACAGACGTAGTAGCTGCTATGGAGAAAAGAATGCAGACAGATAAATCGAAAGAAATGGCGCGATCGCTGACCGAAATCTACAAAATCGCCCGTTTCCGCCTCGCAGATATTGTTCAATAAACCCACCCATAACTTACCGGGTTTGCAACAACCATCACAAAACGTGCCGTAATTTCCCTCTACTTTGAAGTTAGATACTTCTAAGCCTCATCTTCAATACCTATCCTTTAGTGCCCAAAGAGAATATTCATCATGAGTGGACTAGGCGGACTTAACAAAGCACCCAACGGCGTCGTACTCGGCATGGTGCAAGCGCAATTGCCCAACGTCGTTACCCCCGATGACTTAGCCGCGCAAACCCAGGTCATTTGCGATCTGGTCGGCAAAGCCCGCCGCAATATGCCCAGCATGGATCTTGTTGTCTTTCCAGAATATTCTCTCCATGGCCTATCGATGGATACCAATCCAGACATCATGTGTAAGCTGGATGGCCCTGAGGTCGAAGCCTTTCGACAAGCCTGTATCGACAACGAAATCTGGGGCTGTTTCTCCATCATGGAATACAACCCCAACGGCAACCCCTACAACAGCGGTATCATCATTGATGACCAAGGCGAACTCAAACTTTACTACCGCAAGCTTCACCCTTGGGTGCCCGTAGAACCTTGGGAACCTGGCAACATCGGCATTCCCGTATGCGATGGCCCCAACGGCAGCAAAATCGCACTGATTATTTGTCACGACGGTATGTTCCCTGAAATGGCCAGAGAATGTGCCTACAAAGGTGCTGACATTATGCTCCGCACCGCTGGCTACACAGCCCCTATTCGCCACAGTTGGCAAGTTACCAACCAGAGCAACGCTTTCTGCAACCTAATGGTCACCGCCTCTGTGTGCATGTGCGGCACCGATGGCACCTTCGACTCTATGGGCGAAGGCATGATCGTCAACTTTGACGGCCAGCCCCTCGTCATGGGCAGCCACCGTCCCAACGAAATCATCACCGCCGAAGTACGCCCCGATCTCGTTCGTGAAGCCCGCAATCACTGGGGGGTGGAAAATAATATCTATCAGTTTGGCCATCGGGGCTACACAGCCGTGAAAGGGGGCGCTCAAGATTGTCCCTACACCTACATGCAAGACATGGTTGCGGGAAACTATCGGCTCCCTTGGGAAGATGAAGTCGTTCACACAGATGGCACTTCCTGCGGATTTTCAGCGCCAGAGCGAGAATACCAGGGAGAATATCTGGAGGAAGAGTTACCCGCAAAGGCCGTCCGCCAAACCGCTTAGCTCCCCATTTTTATCCCTACGCGTCTTGGCGGATTCCATCCATAACACCGAAAAAACGCGCAACGGATCGTCATGGAACGACAACCGACCATTGGGCAATGTTATTAACTTTTGGCAATACTAAGAGCGCCATTGCCAAAAGGTTGCTATGCCATTATTCGAAGTTTGTTCAAGTCCTTGCCTTGAATCGGCACCATTTAATTGGTACAGCGTTCAGCCAAAGCGTCAAACGGTTGCCCAACAAGGCACATCCAAGGTCGCTGTGCCGCCAACCCTAGCTATTTTTGACGCCCGAGTTGACGACCTGTCAACATTGCTCAATCAATTGCAGCCAGGGGTTCGTGCCCATGTGCTCGATCCAGCACGCGATGGCATACAGCAAATTACAACTATTTTAAAGCAGTTTCCGTCAGCGTCGGTGACGTTAGTTGCCCATGGTTTTTCAGGCGGATTGCAGCTGGGAGCAACGCGCCTAGCATCCAGCAACTTGTTGCGATACCGCACGGCTCTGCAAACGTGGTTTTCACCAGTTACCACATCACCAGTCGCCACATCTCCAGCAGTCGTACCAAAATCTACACCTGAGCTTTCTTTACTCGCCTGCAATGTAGCTGCTGGTGAGACTGGCATGGCCTTTATAGAGCAGCTTGCAACATACACAGGTGCCATTGTAAGCGCGGCAAAGACGGTGCTGGGTAACCGACAGTGGCCCGCGATCGCTCACAGCATTTTCACCCCCACAGCGCTGAATACCTACTCAGCCACCCTTGGCCTCGCCTTACAAACGATCATTACAGACGGTGATACCAGCGGAACACAGACCATTAGCGGGCTTGATGGGGCGCTTGGAGTCACCGTTAGCCCTGATGGCACTCAAGTATTTGTCACTGGAGATGAAGCCGATGCGCTGGTCATATTCGATTTGGATGAGCGGGGCAACTTAACCCTGAGAGCAACCTTTCAAGATGGGGTAGATGGCGTAGACGGGCTAGATAGTGCCTACGATGTTGCCTTTAGTCCAGACGGTAGTCAGGTGTTTGTGGCATCAGCTGAAGATAGTGCACTCACATTGTTTGATCGCGATGCAGAGGGGAATGTCACCTTCAATACCACCTTCAAAGACAATGTGGATGGGGTAGATGGTTTAAGCAATGCCCATTCTGTTGCGGTTAGCCCGGATGGCACTCAGGTATTTGTCACCGGGGGCAACAATATTTTTATTGGGGATAGTGATCCTAACCGCTTTAGCGGAGACAGTGCCCTGGCTGTTTTTGACCGAGATGCCAATGGTAATTTGACCTTCCGAGAAGCTTTAAAGAATGGCGAGAATGGCATTGATGGCCTAGCTGGCGCTTATGAAGTGGTGGTGAGTCCGGATGGAACGCAGGTATTTGTAGCAGGCTATGACGATGATGCTCTCGTCGTTTTTGACCGAGACACAGAAGGTAATCTCACCTTCAATACCGTTTTTAAAGATGGAGATACCAATAATGGGCAAACGATAGATGGCCTGAACGGAGCAATCTCGCTTGATGTCAGTCCGGATGGAACGCAGGTATTTGTGGCGGGCTACACAAATAATGCGATCGCTATTTTTGATCGCGAAGCAGGCGTTTTAACCTTTGATCAAGTCCTTAGAGACAATGAAAATGGCATCGACGGTTTAGAAGGGACTTGGTCTGTTAGGGTCAGCCCAGACGGTAATCAGGTGTTTGCCACAGGCGATTCAGATAGTGCCCTAGCGGTTTTCAATCGCAGCGCGGAGGGTGAACTCAGCTTCGACACCGCTTTTATCGATGGCCAAGACGGAATCAGTGGGCTGGAGTTTTTGGGCGATGTTGCCATTCACCCTGATAGCAATCAAGTCTTTGTCGCGGGCTTTGGGGATGACACGCTAGTGGTTTTCGATGAGGAACGATTCACCTCAACTGACAACAGCAATGTACTAGAAGTCACACGATTGGGCACCTCAAATACGGTAGAACTTCAGCTAGCAGATGCCGTTGTTGATAGCGTTAGCGAAATTGTGGTTTTCAGCGTAGGCGCGACAGGAGACAACAAAACCCAAATTGCCCGATT
Source organism: Phormidesmis sp. (assembly GCA_045110585.1). Taxonomy (GTDB): domain Bacteria; phylum Cyanobacteriota; class Cyanobacteriia; order Phormidesmidales; family Phormidesmidaceae; genus Phormidesmis. Next base: position 7,232 of record JBGCGG010000020.1, read on the forward strand.
CTCTTTATTAGAAGACGGCCAGCTTCCTACAGACTTTGCACCTACTTTTGCTCTAGAAAGCGATCTGATTTTAGCAGAGACCTTTTTACAGTTTGAACTGGTAGAAAATGGGAGAACCTATTTAGCAATGCCCAATGCTCAAAGCAATGACCAGGCCAAGCTGACGTTTAGCAATGGCACTCAGCTCATGGTGGCATTTGCCAACAGCACCTCCACCACCAATGTCTTGATTAATGACGCTGCAGCCATTGACCTAAGCGCGCAAACCGGCACAGTAAATTTTGCCTTTACCGTTTACCGAGAAGCCGCTTTTAACAATACCGTAGGTCTCTACAGCACAGACTTTGCAGATGGTGGCATTACCACTGATGCTGTCCTTGGCATTGTTGTTCGCCCCGGCGACCCAGACTATCAAGAAGAAGCCCTCAAAAGAAAGCTCGACATTGAGCTGACCGGCAACAATGGGGAAATTAATCAAACGAGTGCTAGCGGCATTGCAGCCGGTGGCTACTTAGGTTTGTATTTAATTGAAGACGGCAATGACCCAGCCACTAGCGACGTTCACTTCTCCTATGCAGGGGCAAACAGTGATGGCGCTGACCACGTTAAGCTGCTAGGCAACAACACCTTTGGCTTCGAAGATTCTGCCAATCTGGGCGACGCTGACTTTAATGACCTCGTGGTGAGTTTTACCATTGAGTAAAAGCAGCGAGGAAGCGCCGAGTGAACAGAGAGGAAGCACCAAGGAAGCACCTATAGGTTAGATGCTCTGATCAATTAAATGCTCTGATAGACCAGATGTTTAGTTCATCATGAACACTCCTTTCCCGCTTGGGAGTGTTATGTCTGCTATATGCTGAGTGAGCAGATAAAGTGAGCAGCTGGCGAACAAACATGGGGCATACCGTCAAATCAGATCCCTATCCCTATCCCTTTAATGGTGATTTGCGCCCTGAAAATACGGTGCTCATGGTTATTGATATGCAGACTGACTTTTGCGGTCAGGGCGGCTACGTAGACAAAATGGGCTACGACCTTACCCTTACCCGCGCCCCGATTGAGCCACTGCAAAAGCTGCTGAAAGTCATGAGAGCGCAGGGCTTTCACATCATGCATACCCGTGAAGGGCATCGGCCTGATTTATCTGATTTGCCAGAGAACAAGCAATGGCGATCGCGTCAAATTGGTGCAGGCATCGGTGACCCTGGCCCCTGCGGCCGCATTCTCATTCGCGGTGAAGCAGGCTGGGAAATTATTCCAGAACTGGCCCCACTCCCCGGAGAAACCGTGATTGATAAGCCTGGCAAAGGCGCTTTCTTTGCCACAGATCTAGATCTGTTGCTACGCCGCAAAGGCATTCAGAACATTATTCTCACCGGCATCACCACCGACGTATGCGTTCACACCACCATGCGCGAGGCCAATGATCGCGGCTACGAGTGCTTGGTACTATCCGACTGCACAGGTGCCACCGATTACGGCAACTACCTCGCCGCCCTCAAAATGATTACGATGCAAGGCGGCGTTTTTGGCGCGATCGCAATCTCCGAAGCCCTAATCGAGACGCTGACGTCCTAAGCAAAGCTGCCTATGAAAGCCGTCACGCTCCCACCCAAACCGACCCAGGCTCCTCCTCAAATTGAGGTGGTCAACATGACCAAGCGCTTCGGTCGCTTCACCGCGCTCGATCAGGTCTCAATGATGCTCAAACCCGGCACTGTTCATGCGCTGCTAGGTGAAAACGGGGCCGGAAAAAGCACGCTTGTTAAGTGCATAATGGGCTTCCACGCGCCCACAGCAGGCGAAGTCCGAATCGATCAGTCCAAAGGCGCGATTCAAAGCCCTAAAGACGCGCACAGCTATGGCATTGGCATGGTCTATCAGCATTTCACGTCCGTACCGGCCATGACCGTTGCAGAAAATTTGGTGCTCTCTCGCTACGACACCCAACAGATTATCAATTGGAAAAAAGAAACGGCGGCGCTACAAACATTTGTTAAAAACTCTCCTTTTCACATTGACCTGCATACGCCAGTAGCAGATCTTGCCGCTGGGCAAAAGCAAAAGCTAGAAATTCTCAAACAGCTTTATCTCAAAAGCAAAGTGTTAATTCTGGACGAACCTACCTCCGTCCTGACACCCGCTGAAGCCGATGAAGTGCTGGGGCTACTACGAGAAGAAGTCGTCAAAAAGAATCTCAGCATTCTCTTAATTACCCATAAGTTTAGAGAGGTTCAAGCCTTTGCCGATGAAGTGACTATTCTCCGAAAAGGAAAGCGCGTCGGGCAGGGAAGTGCTGCCCAGCTTTCTGTTGAAGAAATGGCTCAAATGATGCTCGGAGAAGCCAAAGAAACGGCTTCTGTGGTTAAAACAACCGTTAAAACAACTGCTGAAAAATCAGACGATGCCAAACGAGCCGTACTCACCATAAAATCTATTCACGCGAAAGGTGAAAATGGGCTGCCAGCAGTAACGGGAATAGATCTTACGGTGCATGCAAGAGAAATTGTTGGCATCGCAGGGGTCTCTGGAAATGGCCAAAAAGAACTCGTAGAAGTTCTCTCAGGTCAGCGCATTCCGACGGCTGGAGAGATGCAGGTAAACGGCGAGCCTTATCGTGCAACCCGCGCAGAAATGTCTCACCATCAGGTATTTGCCCTGCCAGAAGAACCCCTTCGCAACGCCTGCGTTCCAGGCATGAGCGTCGCTGAAAACATGGCACTTCGAACCTTTGACACCCCGCCCCAGGCAAAATGGAACTGGCTGCTGATACTTAACGCCATTCGCCAAGCCGCTCAGCGCTTAGTCACCACTTTCTCAGTAAAAACCCCTTCTGTAGAAACCCCAGTTGCGCATCTTTCTGGCGGAAATGTACAGCGAACAGTACTTGCCCGAGAACTCTCCTCCGAAACAGTACAACTATTGATTGCCGCGAATCCTTGCTTTGGCTTAGACTTTTCGGCAGTAGAATTTATTCATAATGCGATTGTAGACGCCCGGAATCGAGGCGTTGCCGTCTTGCTGGTGAGCGAAGATTTAGATGAGCTGATGGTATTGTGCGATCGCATTCACGTTATATCAGGTGGCAAACTCGTCTATGAAAGCAACATTGCCAATGCCAATCTCACTCTGATTGGGCAACGCATGGCAGGCCACTAAAAAAGAAGAATATCGGCCGCTTTCTTTTGTCTACCGCTTGCGCTAGCAGCTGCATTAAAACTTAAAACCGTCAAGTTCTGAGAATCTAATGTTGCCATCACCCATAAAGCAGGCATACATTAAACGCATCAGAAACAACAATTCGATAGGTGACAAGATCATGATGGTAAACGATATTTTTTCCCTAGCCGACCATCCAGAACGCCTAGACTGGGAATTTTTTCGACCCGGCGTAGACATTCACCACCTGTACAACAATGGCCCCTCCGGCTCTAGTGCCGCCTTTCTCAAATATGAACCCGGTGCTACCGTACCAGAACACGACCATACAGGTTATGAGCACATTATTGTACTCTCAGGCGCGCAGCGCGATCATCAAGGAAATCATCAAGCAGGCACGTTAGTGATTAATGAACCTGGCAGCCATCACAACATTGTCAGTGAAGAAGGCTGTATTATCTTAATCATCTGGGAAAAACCTGTTGCTATTCGAGAAAATTCAACCCGTTCCTAACCTCTTATGGCTAGCATCCACGCCCAACCCTATAACTATCCTCTCCCCGCCCAAGAGCATATAGCGCTAGTCATTATTGACATGCAGCGAGACTTTTTGGAACCCGGTGGCTTTGGCGAAAGCCTAGGGAACGATGTTTCGCGCCTTCAGTCAATTGTGCCTGCGGTGCAAAGGCTACAGGCAGCCTTCAGATCTAAAAAGCTAACTATCATCCAAACCAAAGAAGGCCATAAATCCGATCTTTCTGACTGTCCGCCTGCGAAAAAAACAAGAGGAAAAAGCGCCCTCACAATTGGCGATGAAGGCCCAATGGGCAGAATTTTAGTATTGGGGGAGCCGGGCAACGATATTATTGAAGCGCTTAAGCCCCAGCCAGGCGAAATTATCATCAACAAACCCGGCAAAGGTGCGTTTTATAAAACAGAACTCGCTACCATCCTCCAAAAGGAACAGATTACCCATCTCATTTTTACGGGTGTTACCACAGAAGTCTGTGTTCAATCTACGATGAGAGAGGCGAATGATCGGGGATACGAATGCCTCCTGGTGGAAGATGCCACGGAAAGCTATTTTCCTGAATTCAAACAGGCCACAGTAGAAATGATTCGAGCACAAGGCGGCATTGTGGGCTGGACAGCGACGACTCAACAGGTCTTAGCGGGCCTAATGCAAAGTAACTATTCATCATGAAGTAAAGTAAAACCACCCACAAGTAGATAGCCCCACAGGCAATTAGAGATAAAATTTCGTCAGGCGTAAAAATTCTGAACAACATTTTTGTGGATTGACGAGGCCATAAACAGTTAATGAAAACGTTTACACTTAACGACGGCAATACGATTCCGGCTTTTGGGTTAGGGACTTGGAAATCACCAAAAGACGCGGTGTACGAAGCCGTAAAAGAAGCGCTACGCGTGGGCTACACCCACATAGATGCCGCCTGGATTTATATGAACGAAGATGAGGTAGGCAAAGGCATTAGTGAAGCGATAGCAGCAGGAAGCATTACAAGAGACGTAAGTATTCAGGTTTCCTTAACGTGATGGATTGAGCCGTAGCGATAAGGTGTACGCATGGCCTCTTTATCCACGAACATAACGCTATCATCCGCATTAGAGCCCTTGACTTCAGAGGGTCTGATAGAGATTGTCTTGC
>JBGCGG010000021.1:0-70109 GCA_045110585.1 Phormidesmis sp.
TTCCTAAATAGCCTACTTTGCTCAGTAGACCCGGTATGATAGCTGGCATAGCCATTTTGGTGGGTTTTGTTGTGTTAACTAAACCGTATGCCCGAATGGCTTTTTTGACTATCTTCTCTCCTTTTTCTGTCCGAACTATTGTTAAAGGGTACTGATTGGAAAGGTGACCGGTGACGCGATCATAGTCGCAGCTGAAGATAGTACGCTGTTCAGAATCGGTGAGATAGAATTTTTTGTAGTCTGGACTGAAGCCCATGCCGCTAGGGACGCGCATGTTTTGAAAAAGTTCGTGAACAGATCCATTAGTATCGATGCGGTAGAAACGGCCTGGGCTGTACTCGGTTGCCATTGTGCCGGAAAAAACTCTGCCTTCTGGATCTGCGATCGCATCATTAAACCGTGCCCCTTTCGCATCAGATATTTCCTCAACAACCGTCGAGACTTTCCCCTTATTCCAGCGCTCTATTGTGCCATTCGTTTTCAACAGCAACAGTCCGCCATCTGCTTGAATTGTAAATCCACCCACCGGCTCCCCCAAATAAATCTGCTCATATCCATCGAATCTGGGCTGACAGCGAAATAACCGACCGTTGGGAATATCTGTCCAGTACACGCTTTGATGCTGAGAATGCCAAAGTGGCTTTTCAGGATGGTGATAGTGACAATTAACCAGTACTTTTGGAATAAGGGAAGACATAAAAAAGAGATTATTCTAGCGAAGAGGGATAGTGATCTGGCTGCGTGATGGAGCGCAGCTTATCAAATGTTCCACCCCGCAAGCTTTGACCAGCCTGCAACCCTAGCTTGAGTAAGACACCAGGGCCAGGCACAAGCTTGACACCCAACTGTTGTACAAGGCTAAGACTATCGCCTTGGCCCCAATGCTCCACAATTTTGCTGTGGTGCACCCGGTCGATATGCATAATTGAAAATCGAACAGACTTACCCGTGGCAGGAAGCCCTTGAAAGCTGCCTAGGTGGGTACCGGTAAAAAATCCGCAAGTGGTGACCATATCGCGATGGGCAATCACTTGGGTGAAGCTATGGCGACCATCAGGGAATGCATTATAAACATCGGTGCCCATTTCACTGAAGGCTGCTTTGGTGAGGGGGTAGTCTATGCCCGCCATATGCACAACCAGCTGGGGAGAGAGGAGCCTTAGCCCATTAGAGAGGCTGCGTGTGTCAAAGGATTTGTAAAACTGAAGAACAAGAGCCTTATTTTGGGCGGCGAGCAAGTCATGAAACATTTGAGGGCTTGGGTGTTGAGAGGCAGGTTATGAAGGAACTGGCTTGTTAAGGGACTGGCTTGTTAAAGGACTGGCTGAGCAAGGCTATCAAAAAATTATAAGACGACAGGTATAGCGCTAGTGCGTCTGGTCGCAAGCACAGGCCAAACAAAACTCTAAGCGAACTCTCATGTGAAGGAAGAGGCGTTGGCATAGCCTCATTTTGTCAGGAATGCCCTTACAAAGCTAAAGCGCGTTCCTGACAAAATGAGGCTATGCCAAGCGCGTTACAGCATCCAATGATCTATGAACACTCAAACCACGCCTAACGTCTCCGTTTCTACGCTCAACACCCCGATTACACAGCGTGTTTCCTTAGTGCTACTCCTTACCCGCATCAGCATATTCATTGCCATGATGATTTGGGTAGTCGATAAGTTCGCCAATCCTGACCATGCAGCCGCTGTATTTGAAACCTTTTATGGCATTGGCGGCATTGGTGCAGTGGCTTCGTATGTGCTGGGTGCGCTTCAGCTCGCTATTATGCTGGCTTTTGTAGCTGGGTTCCAAAAGAAAATATCCTATGGCCTTGTATTACTCATGCATGCCGCCTCCACACTAGTGTCATTCCCCAAATATTTAGCGCCTTTCGAGAGTGCTAATATCTTGTTTTTTGCCTCATGGCCGATGCTGGCAGCTTGTTTTGCATTGTATTACCTCAGAGATTTAGATACGAGAGGGACAATTAGCAACAACTCCATTTAGGCACTATAGTTACGCCCTATTGTCAGGAGGGTGTCAGTGAGGAAGGCGTTTGCGCCGGAACCGACCTAGTCAGGCGCGTTTCTGGGCAGAACAGAATTGGCTGATCACAAGGGGGCATCGTTATTTAAGATAAGTAGACGCCCTGTCTATTTAGAAGGTTGGTTTGATGAGTTTTGTCCGCCGCATTGTGAATTCTGTGACTGTGAATTCTGTGACTGTGAATTCTTTGGCAAAGTCTGCTGCTGGTTTACGGGCGGCAAGTTGGTTAGCAGTAATGCTATTAGTTTTGGGATCCATGATGCCTTCTAGTGTAATGCCGATGGCAACTGCCGCAGCGCTTTCCCATGCGCCCGAGACCGCCCGCGCGTACCTGATTACACCGCAAGCGGGAGATACCGTACCGTCAGAATTCACGGTGAAATTTGGCCTTTCTGGGATGGGGGTTGCCCCGGCTGGAGTCGATAAGGAGGGAACAGGGCACCATCACTTACTGATTGATGTAGACGAGCTACCGTCTATGACTGAGCCTTTGGCCGCAACGTCTCAAATTAAGCACTTCGGCGGCGGCCAAACAGAGACGACGCTGAGCTTGGAGCCTGGGGAACACACTTTGCAGCTATTGCTCGGCAACTACACTCACGTCCCCCATGACAATCCAATCCTTTCTGAAAAAATCTCCATAACGGTGCAGTAAAACTACCGGAAAATCTATGCTAAAAGGCATGTATTTGTAACAGTCTTTGCGTCGCGTTCATCAGACACGATACGTTAGTAGCCTCTAAGCCTGCGGGTTTGCATCCGTTAAATAGGCTTGGGGGCTTGTGATTTTTTGTGTGCTGGGCGTTATGAAAGTTAGGCAGCTACCGGGGACGGCGAATACGCTAGGTGCGACCTGGGACGGCGAAGGGACTAACTTTGCCATTTTTTCTGAGCATGCAACGAAGGTAGAGCTTTGTTTGTTTGGTACGCGAGGGAAAGAGACTCGCTATGAGTTAAATGAGGTGTATAACTTTGTTTGGCATGGCTACTTTCCAGGGATTGGCCCCGGACAGCGATATGGTTTTCGGGTGCATGGGCCATTTAATCCTCAAAATGGACATCGGTTTAACCCGAATAAGCTACTGATTGACCCCTATGCGTTGGCGATTGCGGGAGATATTACCTCTGGTCAGCCCACCTTCGGCTACAACTGGGACGCAGACGCAGAAGATTTGGACTATAACGAAGACGACAGTGTAAACAACGTTCCGAAGTGTATCGTCGTTGATGAAAATTTCGATTGGAGAGGCGATCGCCATCCTCACACCCCTTGGAACGAAACCATCATTTACGAGATGCATGTCAAAGGCTTTACCCGTCTGCATCCTAAAATTCCGAAACGGCTACGTGGTACCTACGCAGGGCTAGCCCATCCCGCCGCCATCAAACATCTCAAGTCTTTGGGCATTACAGCAGTAGAGCTGATGCCCGTGCATCATTTTCACGGCACACCGGGCTATTTGGCTAGCCGCGATCAGCGTAACTATTGGGGCTACGATTCGCTGAATTACTTTGCCCCTTACGCTGGCTACAGCGCATCGGGCATGACAGGCCAGCAGGTAAATGAATTTAAGGAAATGGTGCGATCGCTCCATGCTGCTGGCATCGAAGTGATTTTGGATGTGGTGTACAACCACACAGGCGAAGGCAACCAAATGGGGCCAACTCTGAGCTTTCGCGGCGTAGATAATGCGTCTTATTACCGATTGGTAGAAGGCAATGAGCGCTACTACATGGACTTTACAGGCTGCGGAAACTCACTGAACGTGAGCCATCCTCAAGTGCTAAAGCTGATTATGGACAGCCTGCGCTACTGGGTTCAAGACATGCACATTGATGGGTTTCGTTTTGATTTGGCCTCAGCGTTAGCCCGTGAACTGTACGAAGAAGGTACACTTGCCACGTTTTTTGACATCATCCACCAAGATCCGGTGATCTCAAAGGTGAAACTGATTGCTGAACCTTGGGATATTGGCGATGGCGGCTATCAGGTCGGAAAATTCCCGTTGTTATGGTCGGAATGGAACGGCAAATATCGAGATACGGTCAGAGACTTTTGGCGAGGTGAAGCGGCCACACTCGGAGAGTTTGCATTTCGATTTACGGGGAGTTCGGATCTGTACGAGAATACAGGCCGCAGGCCCCATGCCAGCATTAACTTTATTACTGCGCACGATGGCTTCACACTGCGTGATTTGGTGAGCTATAACCAGAAGCACAATGAAGCCAACGGAGAAGATAACCGCGACGGAGAAGACCATAACCGCTCTTGGAACTGTGGCATCGAAGGTGAAACAGATTCGCCAGAGGTGTTGCAGCTGAGGAAACAACAGCAGCGAAATATGTTGGCCACGTTAATCCTTTCCCAGGGCGTACCCATGTTACTGTCTGGGGATGAGATGGGACGGAGCCAAAAAGGCAACAACAACACCTACTGCCATGACAACGAACTCTCTTGGATTAATTGGAATTTACCAGAAGATAACAAGGCTCTACTCACCTACACCCAAAAACTAATTAAGCTATTGCACAACCATCCAGTCTTGCGTCGTCGGAACTGGTTCTATGGACGTGAAATTCACGGTTCAGGAATTAGCGATATTGGCTGGTTCAATACGGATGGGGCCGAAATGCGTGATGAATGGAACGCGGGTTTTATTCAAACCCTGACAGTGTTTTTGAATGGGGAAGAAATTGCTACCCCCACCCATCGCGGCGAGCAAGTTTTAGACGATAGCTTTTTACTGATGTTTAATACGTACTACGAGTCGCTAGACTTTTCATTGCCAGAGGGACTACGCGATCGCAAATGGCGTCTGCTCATAGATACGCACTCAGAAGGATTTGTAAAGCGTACGAAAAGCTACAAAAAAAACGATAGAGTGCCTGTTGCGGCCCGTAGCTTAGTTGTATTGCGAAGCGCGCTATCCTAAGCCGCCATCTAAATCATCACCTAAAGCTCAAAAGAGAAAATTGAACAACGCCACTCAACATTCATTTCGGTGATCGCTGAGCCTAATTGGAGAAATCTGGGGAAATCTTAAAACAGTGATGCCGCAAAGCACGGATGCATTCGCACTTTGCGGCATCACATTGGCCATTGTTTTGCATTGGCTTCAGCCAACAGTGATGACAAGACCAAAGTGACAGCAGATATAAAGACTCAGCTCAGCGAATCCAGATGAACTTTGTAAGGAAATGGGTGAGTAACATTAGTCGCAGACCTGTCATTGCGATCGCTATCACCATAATTGCGACCTTTTTTCTATTCATTCCCCTTGGCCTAAACAGCTGGCAGTCATACCGCACGTTTAATCGCGTCATTGCCCGCGATACCCAGCTGCAACATTTAACCGACACCATTACGTATTTAGACGAAGTCCTGACAATGTCAGCTCGCATGAGCGCTGCTACTGGCGATCAGCAGTGGGAAAAGCGATACATGGCATTTGTCCCTCAGTTAGATGCGGCTATTCAAAACGTTAATGATTTATCTGCTGACTTTTATAAAACGGAAGGAACAGCAGAAACAGAAGCTGCCAACGATAGACTGGTTGCGATGGAAGACCAAGCCTTTAAACTCGTTCGCAATGGTGATTTAAAAAAGGCCACTCAGCTATTAGGCGGACGCCAGTATGCACAACAAAAGACAATTTATACAACAGGCGTACAGCGTAGTAAAGCAGCGCTCACTCACAAAGCCAATATTGCCCAGCGCAAGTTTAGCCAGTCTTTATGGGTCTCTAGCGCTATTTCAGGGTTAAGCTTGCTCGCTTTATCCCCCATGTGGATAGGCGTACTCAAAATGCTAGATCAATACTTAAAGGCACTAGCACTAGAGCGCCACAAAACAAAACAGCTCACAGCCAACTTAGAACAGCGCGTCGAACAGCGCACGCGGGAATTAACAGAAGCCATACAAGACTTACAGCAAACACAAAGTCAACTGGTTCAAACTGAAAAGCTATCTAGCCTGGGTGAAATGGTGGCAGGCATTGCCCATGAGATCAACAACCCCATCAGCTTTATTCAAGGCAATATCCCCATACTTGAAAGATATTTTGAAGATTTATTAGATCTCATTACGCTATATCAAACCACCTACCCACAGCCCGCTAGCCAACTAGTTGAAAAACAAACTGATATCGAAATTGACTTTTTATTCGAAGATCTGCCTAAAGTGCTCGCTTCTATGAATATGGGAACCACACGCGTTCACGATATTGTGGTGTCATTGCGAAACTACTCTCGACTCGATGAAGCTGTACTCAAAGATGTCGATATCCACGAAGGCTTAGAGAGTACGCTGCTCATTCTGAATCATCGAATTAAAGGTGGGATTGAAGTCATTAAAAACTATGGTGCATTGCCTTCAGTTGTCTGCTCACCATCTCAGCTCAACCAAGTTTTCACTAACATTATCGTCAATGCGATAGATGCGATGATGGAGAAAACGACAGCAGTTAAACAGTTAATTCTAACAACGCATACTGTTGGTTCAGAACACGTTCAAATTAGCATTCAAGATACGGGCGGCGGCATGCCACCTGAGTTAAAACACAAAATCTTCGATCCTTTTTTCACAACGAAGCCCGTTGGAAAAGGAACAGGCTTGGGCTTAGGTATTTGCTTTAAGATTATTGAACGGCATCAGGGGACAATAGAGGTTGTCTCTGAGATAGGAAAAGGAACAGAGTTTATTATCACGCTACCCATCAGGCTCGCCGCATTACCGCAATAGTTCTAAGCCAAAATAATGCCAGACCACAACAGCTTAGAATCGAGATAGTTTAAAGTATTGCACAACAGTATTTACGAAAAAGCTGTCACAGAGGCGCTAAGGCCATCAACAGACAGCGATTTAATTTACAAAAGTTATTGTTCTACAGCCTGTCTTTTGCCGTGCTTTTGTAACTCGGGATACCATTTTTAGGGGTTTCTTAATCCTTTTGCCCATTCACAGCCGAAAACATTTCTATAACAGTCATGATTAAAAGATTCGTTGCAGGTTTCATCGCTCTGCTAACCTTCACATTCGCTGCCCCTGCTTTTGCTGACGCGGCAGAAGGCGCTCAGGTATTTAGTGCAAATTGCGCAGCTTGCCACATTGGCGGTGGTAACGCAGTTAACGCAGCGAAAACCCTCAAGAAAACAGACCTAGAGCAGTATGAAATGAACTCTGCTGAAAAGATTGTCTATCAGGTGACAAACGGTAAAAATGCTATGCCTTCTTTCAGCGGTCGTCTCACGGAAGATCAAATCGCTTCTGTCGCTGAGTACGTTCTACAGCAGTCTGAGGCTGGCTGGTAGAACTGGTTGGTAAAAAGCTAGCTGGTAGAAACTGTCTAACAGATAGCTGACAGGTAAATGACTTTGCGGATGAATTCTCTATTTAGGAATGAATATCCCTAGAATTTTGCCTTCTGTTCCTTAGCGGTTCAAGCTCCTCCATTGGTAGCGGCTTCACTGCACTTCATAAGTCTTTCGTAGCCTTTAGTCACTAGGGGCTGCGTTTTTTTTAGGCAGCTTTTTGTAGCAGCGACCTACGCAAGGCGCTGGTTTTTATCTATATTGGTTGCACTGAATAGTTTCCTTAGTTTTTTTCTTAAGATTTGAAGGGTGAGTTGAGATGGCTATGGCTTTGAAAGCGGCTTTGAAAGCGATTGTGAAAAGAGGCATCAATCAACTCAACATCTCCCGCTGGAATATCTCCCGCTGGAAGCAAGCGATCGCCCTTGGCATGGCCTCACTGTTATGTACGGTGACCCTACAAAGTTGCTCGGTAGCGACCGAAGGCCCTCTTGCCAACCTAAGGCTTGAAAACTTTAGAACGCAAGACACCGATATTCCCCGGCTCATCAGCACAATTGTGGGTGAACCCAAAACCCTCAACTACATCCTCGCAGCGGAAAGCTCTAGCTCTGAGGTGCTGGCACTGATGTATGCAGGGCTTACCACCATCGACTTTAATACGAGTGAAATCGTGCCTGCTTTAGCAGAGGCTTGGGAAATATCTGACAATGGGCAAACGATTGTCTTTACCCTCCGAGAAAATCTCAAATGGTCAGATGGTGAGCCGCTGACGGTAGATGATGTGGTGTTTACCTATAACGAGCTCATTTTTAATCCGGATATTACGACGAATAAGCGAGACTTTTTACGGGTGGGTGAGTCTGGAACGCTCCCAGAAGTGACCAAAGTCGGTGATCGCAAAGTCCAATTCAAAATTACAGAACCCTTTGCGCCTTTCTTACGAAACACGAGCCTGGGCATTTTGCCTAAGCATATCCTTGAAGCCTCTGTGCAGGAAACTGGCGACAACGGCCTGCCTAAGTTCCTCACGATGTGGGGCACCGATGCGAACCCACCCGAGATTGTGTGTAATGGCCCGTACTACATGAAGCGCTTTCTCATTGGTGAGCGCATTGTGCTAGAGCGCAACCCTCACTATTGGAGAAAAGGGCCAAACGGAGAACCACAGCCTTATATTGAGCAGATAGTGCTGCCTGTGGTGAGTTCGCAAGACGCCGAATTTGTTCGGTTCCGCTCAGGCGATTCTGATTTGATGGGGGTAACGCCTGATAGCTTTAGCTTAATGAAGCGCGACGAAGACCAGGGCAACTACACCGTTTATAACGGTGGCCCCACCACGACTCGCCTGTTTATGTCTTTTAACCTCAATAAAGGATCGCTGGAAGGTAAGCCCGTCGTCGATCCGATTAAGTCGGCTTGGTTTAATGAGGTGAAGTTTCGTCAGGCGATCGCCTATGCCATGGATCGAGACACCATGCTCAACAATATATTCAAGGGCTTAGGTGAGCTGCAAAACTCACACATTGCGCCACAAAGCCCTTACTTTAAGGCGGATGCTAAATCCTATGACTACAACATTGCTAAGGCGAAAAAGCTCTTAACAGAGGCGGGCTTTACCTATCAAGGAGATCGCCTCATTGGGCCTAAAGGCACACCCGTTGAATTCACGCTGCAAACCAACGTCGGCAACAAAATCCGAGAGGCCGCTGGCGTCCAAATTACACAAAACCTCTCTGCCATTGGCATCAAGGTCAACTTCCAGCCCATCGACTTCAATAAGCTAATTGAAAACCTAGATTCTACGATGGATTGGGAAGCCATTATTTTAGGCTTTGGAGCGGGCGTAGAACCCAACGGGAGCGCCAGCCTGTGGCAGTCTTCAGGTAATTTACACCTGTTCAATCAGCAGTTCCAGGGCGGCAAATCTATCCTGCCAGGGCAGGAGGTGTATGACTGGGAGAAAAAAATTAGCGATTTGTATATTAAGGCCGCTCAGGAGTTGGACGAGGACAAGCGAAAGGCGATGTACTTTGAAACTCAGGACTTAGTGCAGGAGTATCTGCCGTTTATTCATTTAGTGGGTCAGTATTCTATGAGTGCGGTGAGAGACAACATTGAGAATGTGCAGTACAGCGTGCTGGGCGGCACATTATGGAACATTCATGAATTAGTTATTGATGAAGGAATTACGGAGAATTAGCCGATGGGGCCATTCATGGGGGATCATTCCTTACAGAACGTTAAGCCAAGTTCTTAAGGTTTACTGTGATTGATTTGGATGGGGAAAGTAATCCGTCATAATCTAATCTCATTCGTTTTATAATTGCTGTTTATCTTTATCCCTTAATATTCTATTAACCACCGGCTTTTACCTGCCGCTTTGCCTTCACCTGCCGCTTTGCTTTCACTAGGGAGTCTCACCCTGAGCGCTTCATCACTAGAGAATGCCAAAGACGCTCACTTAAACACCACGCTACCTGGCGCGTATGGACCCAATAGAACAAGCCTATGGCGTATTAGAGCTGGAAATTGGAGCCTCTATGACAGAGGTGAACCAAGCCTATAAGGATCTTGTGTTCATTTGGCATCCAGATCGCATTCCAAGCGATCGCGCCCGCCTAATCGAAAAAGCAGAAGATAAGCTCAAGCAGCTTAACGAGGCCCGTTCCTATCTGCGATCGCAATCTAAAAACGGTAAGCTGCCCGCCCGCCGCACCACGTCCACTCAAAAATCAACCGTCCGCACCGCAGCTAAAACCACCGCTCGCACCAATCGATACAACCGATACAACCGCAACACCCGCACCTATCGGCCTGGTGACGACTCCACTTACCGTCCATACAGCAGAGCCGAGGGCTATCGTCCACCGTACGAAGCATATCGGCGCACCACCAGCCCTTACCCCAGCAGTCGATGGCCTCGCCGGGAGCAAGCTAGCAGCGCGAGCAGCAGCACCAACGGCACGTCAAAAAATAATACTTCGACTAATAGCGCCTCAACTAATAGCGCTTCGACCAACGGCGCCTCAACTAACGGCGCATCAACCAGCAGCGCATCAACCAGCAGCGCTAGAAGTAGCACCGCCAAAAACGGCACTTCATCTAACGCCGCCTCAGACAAGAGCACTTCCACGAATACCGCTTCAACCAACAGTTCTAGTGCAGGAAGCCAGCGAAAATCAAGCGCATCGAGCCAACGCCGCAGCAGTCGAACCACAGTAAGTAAGGCTGCTCAAGAAAGAATTCGCAAGGCATCCGCTCCGGCCAAGCCGAAAGACACTGCACCAGCAACCTCAGACAACACAACACCGAATCCGTCGGCAACACGAGCATCCACAACCCGCTCAGGCAATACCTACTATTCTGCATCGTCGGCCAGTTCATCGGTCAGTCGTGCGGCGCGGGCCAAACGAGACCCTGATCTCAGCGGGGTTGATATGCGAGGCGCAAACTTAAAAGAAAAGGACTTCTCGGGGCGTAACCTGAGTAATGCAAACCTTGCAGGCGCAGACCTGAGTGACACCTTTATGCACAAGGTCAATCTCAATCGAGCGAATCTTCGCAAGGCGCGCCTGTTTCGCGCAAATCTACTCCAGGCCGACCTTAGCCACGCAGACCTGAGCGGCGCAGACCTTATTGGCGCAGACCTCAGCGGCGCAGACCTCAGCGGCGCAAAAGTGGGCTTTGGGGACAAAATTATGGTGAAGCTATTAGGCGCTCGCTTAACCGGCACGATTATGCCGAATGGTCGAATTCACGAATAGCGATATTGTGAACCACCATCTGGAAAACTCAAAATAAAAGCGCTAGCCAAAAAATATCTCAGTCAGCGCTTTTATTTCCAGCACTTTTATTTGTGGAGATTACTAAACTTGTAAGCCCAGTTTATTACTAAATGCTCGCAAATCCTGCCTTTATGAGCATGTGTTAGTTCACAAACACATAGCCATCTTCACGAATACGGAGTGCGCCTTGAACTTCATCAAATTCAGAACGCTCTAAATCAACTGTCAAAGTACCTGCATCGGAAACGCTAACCACCATATCTACAAGGCCAAAATTCTGACGCTCGGCGGTAATAGTAACGGGCATGGGCAGGGCATCTAGGCGAACGCTCTCATCAGGAGCCAATATGCGAGGAGGCGTCTGGCCAATGGCTTCGTACGTCACTTCTGCGCCCGTATTATTCATCAGCAAAACAGTGGCTTTACCGGACTCAGCATTGAGACGGGCAAGCACAGCGTCATTACCGCCGGTAGCAGAGGTTTCAATAGTTGGGCTATCTGCCGCATTACCCGTAGAGTTGCGCTCACGGCTATTGCGTTCAATTTCAAGCGCAGCGGCTCTGTCGCGAAGCTCTTGTAGGGACAGGTTAGTTTCGCTGTCGGCGCTTGTCTGTAGCTCTTGTAGAGTTCTGCCAGTTTCAGTTGTTTGAACAGTTGTTTGGGCTTGGGCAGAAGCGATCGCCACCAAACCCGCTCCCATCAAACTAGCACCTAGCACCGATGCACCCTTAACTAGCTTCAAATTCACCTTAAGCGTTTGAATATTCATTGATTCCTGTCGTGACTGAACTTTAAAAATAAGACCGTAGAATAATAATAATTGATGAATGTTCCGCATTTTCACTCAATTCACCCGGACTTAACAAACCGCAGTCATTCAGCAACATTACGGGCAAAAATCGCGGCATAATTCAGGTGTCTAAATATTTAGTTGACCAACTCAGGGATTCACATCAGTTGTCTAATTCAAAGATTCTCGTAATGCTCTACGGTCGGAAACGGATCGTAGTAATGATGCAACAGCGCTTTCCATTGCAAATAGGAGGCTGACGCCCGGAACCCTTCAGTATGGTCTGCCAACGTTTTCCATTGAACTAACAAAATATAGCGGGCTGGCGTCTCAATACACCGCTTGAGGCTATGGCTGATATAGCCTGGCATTGCAGAAATAAGAGTTTGAGCTTTATCAAAGTCCGCTTCAAAGCTGGCGGTTTTCTCTGGGATCACATTGAGCACAGCAACTTCTAGGATCATGGTTGAAATGAGTTTGTTAGGGAGATTCCGTCATTTTCGCTTCAATGGTATCCACTAACAGATCTGCAACAACGGCATGTCCAAACTTAGTAAAGTGGCGATTAGTTTGGTAATACAAGATTTTTTCAGGCGTGGTGTAGTCCTTCGAAGCAGCCCGAAGGCCGGGCGTAAAATCTAAAAACGCGATGCCCAGCTCATTGGATTTGGCTGCGAAAAAGTCTCGCTGTTGCTGGCTATAGTCAGGCATTATGTCATTGAGAATAGATTGTTCAAAATCAACAACATCGGCGTAGACCGTGTAGGCAGAGGGGGTGTAGGTAAGAATAGGAATAAAGCCTTCTGATTCGGAGAGTTGCACAAACTGAGTGAGAGCGTCAGCAAAAATAGAGAGATCGACTTTGCCATCGGTGAGCAGCTTGGCATGAACCACTTCATCGAGATCGCCATTTTCTAAGTTAAAAGGCAACGCCCCCGACTCAAAATTCAGGGTATAGCGAAAGTTTTCATCATCTTCGAAGTAGCCTTCAAAGTTGAATTCGGTTTGTTCCTGGGTGGGCTTGTTTTTGACAATCACAGCGCGAAACAAGTTCCAAGCATAGCTAGTGCGGCCCAGGGGGCCAAAGGATTTCTCTTCTGGCTGCTGATTTTCTGTTTTGTTATCGGTACGCTGATCCGTTGCCCCTGACTGACGATAAGAAACAAACTTGAGCGCATCGCGTAAGTCGTTGCCTTCGTACACATTCATGACAACAACTTTGGGTTTTTTCTCTAGGCCGAACCGCTTCAGCAACGCTAAATATTCATACAGACCAATCCCTGGTTTGCCCAGGTTATAGGCACTTACATCTGTTACCTCAGCAAGCTGCGCGGGCCAAGTATCTTCTGGACGTACAGTGGTACACCACGTAAATGAATCTCCAATCGCAACGACATCAAATTGTGTCTGTTGGCTGTAGAGATTAGGCACATTGCAAAAGCCAATCTCATCCATTTTCACCGTGTTCACGGTGCCAGGATCTTCAAAGCTGTAGCTAATTTCGGCCATGGGCTTCCAAATAGGAAAGGGAAAGCCGCCGTCTGTTCGCTCAAAAACAACCGCATCTTCAGCAGTGGGGAAACGCCCTGCAGCAAGCTTACTGCGCAGGTTAGGTTCGAAGTGAATCAGCAAATTGGCCGGGACCACTGTCGGGAAGAATCTGAGTGCGACCTCAATCAGCCCCACGGTAAAGAGTAGGTTAATGCCGACAACTGCGGCGGTTTTGTTCCACTTGGCCATAGAGCTGCTTTCAAAGTTGATGTTAGAGATGTCCTAACGGAATAGCTTAAAGATAAGTCCCGATAAGTCCCGCATAGACCCTGTAAAACTCTACACCAGCGCTAGCATCTCTTTGAGCTGGGCTTCGAGTGCATTTAGATTAAATGCCTCGGCGCAGTGAGTTTGAGCGTTACGAACCAGCGTTTGGCGGAGCTGACGGCTCTCAATCATTGCCTCTAGTTGGGTTGTCCACGTATCGACTTCCGCAATCATGATTTGAGGTTCTGAAGCCTGTGCAAACTGATCGTACACATAGCCGCGGCTGGCCAGTGCGGAAATGCCGCAGGTCGTGTATTCAAGAAATTTGGTGGCAGAACGACATTGGTTAAAGCGAGTGTCTTGAAGGGGAATGAGGCCAATATCCCAGGCAAGTCGATTGAGCTGATTGAGAAAGCCTGCGTAGTCGGTGTTGTTTTTGTGGGCGCGGATGCGATCGCTGAATGAGTTTAGGGTTTCAGGCATCCTAATGGTGCCAAAGGTCTCAAAGCGGAGCGTGGGATAGGCCGTAAGCACTTGTTGAAGCGCAGGCGCGATCGCCTGTAAATCGATCTGATGGCCCTTAGATCCCATGTAGCCAATCGTCAGGGGCGCGCCCTCGGGCTTTGGCTTTGGCGCAGCTTCTAATAAAAAGTCAGGATAAGGCGGATAGGTGCCGTGAAACACATTTTGTTCAGGAAACTGGGTGGAAAAGTGATCGGCCAAGAAAGCCGTCGAGGCATAGATTAAATCTGTCTCTTCTAGCAAAATTCGCCGCGATCGCAGCACCACCGGATCGCCCTGCCGGGTTTGGATTTCCTCACCCAAATCAGTGTTTATGTTAAGCAAGTCATCGTCGATGTGGCATACCGTCGATATTTGTTGAGCTTTGAACAACCCTGGCAACACATCCCCGTGAGGCACACCGTACCGGCTAAAAATAACCAGCGTTGGCTGCACATCTTCAATGACCTGATTCACGAAAGCTTCGGGTGATTTGCCTTGCGTCCAGCGGCCAATTTCAGCGCTATCTATCACAAAAAAAGCAAGGCTCTCCGTCTCATGCAGCCGCTTCAGCGCGTAGTGAAAGCTCAGAAAATACGTGGCCCGTACGTTATCAACCAAAATCAAGATACGCGGCTGCCGGTACGGCGATTGAAACCCATACGCATAGCGAGGTGACGCAGGGCCTGGCGAAAACGGGTTCGCCTCTGCAG
Organism: Phormidesmis sp.; assembly: GCA_045110585.1. Classification (GTDB taxonomy): domain Bacteria; phylum Cyanobacteriota; class Cyanobacteriia; order Phormidesmidales; family Phormidesmidaceae; genus Phormidesmis. The sequence goes on from JBGCGG010000021.1 coordinate 14,894, forward strand.
AACGACCGCCGCTAGAGCTACCAGCAGCACCCGTTTTCCGGAACAAAGATTTAAGGGAGTTCATAGGCACGAATATTCGTGAACTGCGGTCATATTACCTCCATCGCCTGCTTTTCTTTCACTGCGTTGACTCGAATCTTTTTCTGTCGGTACACTTCCTTATGCGGTTTGTAGGGCTTATCTAACAGCCGCATAAGCAGCTCAAACTGAGGCCGCAAAACGCTGGGCACTCGATGTCCCCAGTCCAAATCCATCATTAAAGACGGTCGAAAATAACCTAGCGCAATCTCTTTTTTCAGCTCAGCGCGCGTCAATGCGCCCTGACTGAGCATGCGTCGCACTTCTGCTAACCACAGCGACCCATATTCATTTTGTGCATACACCCAGGGCTGGGTTGCCATATCGGTGTAGTGAATCAGCGACGTTTCACCTGGGGCATAGTGCTCCATGCTATTCCAATGAAATGGCACCGCATATTTAATATCGTCTTCGGGCAAAATGCACAGGTCGTACATCAGCTTTTCGTAGTCATAACGGCCCTGATCGAAACCGTCGATAATGTCGTCTATATTCCAATCCAGGCGATCGCAATCCAATAGCATCACTGCGCACTGCTTCACCCTCTGTTTAGGTGCGCCCACCTTCTCATTAGTCTGCTGCCGTGCTTCCGGCAACTCCGCTTGAATAATCACCCTCGCCCCGTCAAAAGGCAACTGCCACAGCGACGCAATATCTTTAAACACCATCATATCGGCATCCAAATACAGCGCTTTACCGCGATACCCCGCTAGCTCTGGAATACAAAAACGACTGAACGAAAATCCCGTCCGCTGCCAGTTCAGCGGGTCTGCGGGCACACGCACCGGCAAATCCACCATCGGATACACCTCTACCGGCAGCTGAGTATGGCGCTTAATAGAATATTCCAGCACCTTCACAGCTAAAAGCTGGGATCTATCCGCGCCCACAAAAACTCTGACCACATCATCAGATAAATCAGTAGCCCATTTTTTGGCCCAATCACGGAGCGACAGGCAACGAACCGACTCGTTACGCATCGAGTCTTGACCAACTGACGTATTGGCAATGTTATCCACTCAGGCCCACCTGCGCACCCGCGCCTTTCTGCTTGCGTACCCCCTAAAGTACTGTTCAGCGGCCGCTTAGGCAATTCCTTACTAACGTTAAGTGCCTAGCGCTTAAAGCTCGCAGATTTTGCACTCGGGAAGGTCGGCAACTCCACAGACGCCAGAGAAACAATCTTCTTTTGAGGATGCAACGGCTTAGCCACAGGTGAAACCCGAGAAGCACCGCTGGCCTCTTCCACGGCAGGGAGATAATCTGCGGAGGGAACAGCCACCTGTGCTGTTACAGGTTGTTTCCGCATGGGCTGTCCGGCGGTTGTTCCACTAGCCTTTCCGCTGAGCGGATTTCCCCAGGGCGAAGGCTCTGTAAACATCACCTCATCCGATTTGGTCGAGTCCAACTGCGCCTGCCGCTTTGCTTTAGCCAAAGCTTCAGCTAGAGCCGTGTTATTGAAGTCCGCTTGTCGTACGGTTTCTGCATCGGCTTCAGTTTTGTCAGCAGGAAACTCTTCCATACCAGATGCTTCCGTACCAGATGCTTCCATACCGGATTCTTCTGCCATGACTTGAGAAGATACGGCTTGAGAAGAGACCACTTGGGACATTTCGGCCTCTACACTTGCAGTCGAGTCTTCAGTCGATACCTGATTGGCTAAGGGTTGATTAACTAAGGGTTGATTGACTAAGGGCGCAGGATCAGCCGTCACTCGGCTAGATTCAGCCTGCCAATTGAGCCGTGGCATCTTATGGTCTGTAACCACCTGATGGTCCGTAACTACCTGAGCATTAGTCTCAACCACAGCTGAAGCCAATCCTTCAGACTCAGGCATGTCAGAATCTGAGGGTTCAGAGCCTGAGTCCTTCACACCAGAATCTTCAGAGGCTTCAAATAGTGAGTCTTCAGCAACTAGGCCTTCAGCAACTAACCCTTCAGCAACTAACCCTTCAGAACATGAGCCTTCCACAACTAAATCTGCGGATACCGGTATCTCAGATGCTACAGCTGGCGCATTTTCGCCCTGCCCCGCATCCAAATCGTCTTGATTAGACTCAGTTGTCATCACACGCTCTAAGTCTTGCCAAAGTGCTGCTTCTGCTTCAGATGAAACAGATTCAGATGACGTATCTAGGGTTTGAGCGACATCATTAACCATCGGCTCAGATGGAACGACATCTGGAACGTTAGGCTTAGCGCCGCGACGAATCAGCGCTTCTAGGTGAGGATCAATGCCTTGAAATGCAGAGGTACGGCTAGCACCTGCCCACGGCATAATGCGCTGTGAGCGGGGCATAGAAACGGCCATCGACTGATGCGCTGGTTGGTCAAAAGGAACGGGCTGCGCCTTCTCTGAAACGTGCATGGCAGACACAGGAGATGCGCCAACACTGAGAGATTTTTCGAGCGCGGCCTTGAACTGAAGCGTGTAGCGCTGCTGACGCTGAAGACGCGATCGCAAATCTCGACTCTTGGTTTCTGCCTGGACACGTGCCTGTACTTCTTCCGCATGCTTTTGATCCGCCAGCGCACACTCTCTTTCCAGCTGAGTAATCCGCGCCTGGGCCTCAGTCAGCTCCGTTTCCAAATTCTCATTCACCAGCACCTGGCGGCTCAACGTCTGCTCAGCCGCATCTAAATCACCCACTAGCCTAGCGACCTGCTGCTGTGCGGTCTGAGAAACCTTCTGTGCCGCTGCCTGCTCCATAGAAACCTGGCGGCTCATTTTCTCCTGGGCCAGCTGAACGGCTCCCCTGGCTTTCTCCACTTCTGTAGCAGCTTCTGTCTGTGCCTTTTGCACATCATCTTCCAGCTTAGACACCTGGGCCAACAGGGCATCGTTACACTCATTCAGGTCACGAATTAACGACAGCAGCTCATGCTCTCTGTTCTCAGGCGCGGCTGCAACGGACTCGTTTGCTGAATCATCTATCGCTGGCATGTAGTCGCTCATTGAAGGCGCGTCTTTGGCATCACCGTCAGCATCATGTTGACTGCCGTCAACAGTCAGCGTAGCGACGTCACTATCTAGTGCAGCTTCTGCCATATCTTCTGGCACAGATTGAGCGATCTCGTCAGGGCCTTCTATTTCAGCGCCGTCTATTTCAGCGCCGTCTGCTTCAGCACCGTCTGCTTCAGTACCGTCTACAGCTAGATCGTCTGCCTCAAAGCCTTCTATTTCAGCGTCGTCTACAGCCGAGTCGTCTAAGCCTTCCATCGCTGCCGCAGTTTCGGGCCTCGTAGCTTCCCACACATCCACAGGGCCTTCAGTCAAAGGCAATTCTACTTGCTGAGTACCATCTTCACTGAGCAGCTGGCTAACGCCTTGTAAATCACCAAGGTGTTCTGTCGAATAGCTAACTGACAGAGGTTGAATAGGCTGCGATTCAGGCTGATTTTGAGGAGACTGGTTTTGAGGGGACTGATTTTCACTCATAGCTAGGCAAAAGGTGCAGACTTAGCAGGTCGGCAGAGGTTGAAGGTTAGAAACGATAAAAGCCCAAAAAATCTAAGCGCCAAAAATATGGAGTGGAAAGATGGGCCACAAAAACAGGTCGGAAAATTGCAGCTTATTAGCTAGCCTTGGGAACCCTAGAAAACTGATTTCTCTAAAGTAGTAGCACACAAAGCTGAATTACAGTAGCTCGAAACGCCAATCCTTGAGAAAAATGACGCAAAGTTCCGTATAAACCCTTACAAGCCTTTCTACGTATGCGATGGCAGTTCAGGGGTATCGTTACAGGATGTAATAGTTGATACGGCAGCTAGTGCGTGAGCAGCGTATCTGCCAGTAAGTCTCTATGCATGAATGCTCTATCGACTTGCGATTGAATTTGGGCAGGGCTGAGCGGGTCGCCGTTTACATAAAACTCTAGCCATGTTTTGCAAATAGTCTGTGGATCGAGTGGCATGGGTGGAAGGACGCTGTTGCCCGGATTGAGGGCCCAGCCTGGTAGGGATAAATCTTGCGCGATCGCATCTACTTTGGGGTCATAGCTAATCGCAAAGCTGCGGCACCCTTCTGCGGCTGACATAATCAGCGCATGAAAGCGCATACCAATGGTCATCTCCACGCCACGAAAAAGGCCCTTGAGCTGCTCTGGCTGCGTCAGACAGTAAATATGGTGGGGGCCGCTCCGCTGCTCTGTTAAGTGACGGGCAATCTCTTGGGCAATCACTAAATCTCGAACCGGCTGAAACGGAACCAACAGTAAACAGACGCCCGTTGCTTTTTGAAAGTTGGCCAAGGCTTGAGCAATTACCAAAAGCTGATGGTCACTGAGATGTTTGTGAGGGCGCAAGGCCACCGCAACGCGGGGTGCGGGCAAATCCCAAAGTCCTTCAACCCGCGCGGGTTCTAACCCCCAAACAGGATCGGGTGCCAGCAAACAAGCGCGCTGCCACTGACCAAGCAGCGCTTCAGACTTGCGATCGCGGACACTCACCCCATTGCATTTATGTACAGCCGTTTTAGTCAGCCATCGGCTAAACGGCTTGTCCAAGGGGCCAATGCCCTGCGCCCAGGCCACAGTTTTCAGGCCCATCATCTTGGCCAGCAACATTAGCCCCCCGTAATACACTGGATTCAGCGCACTACTGGCATCTTGCATGAGGCTACCGCCACCCCATATAAAGGCATCTGCGCCGCGCAGAGCCGAAAAAACCGCGCCGAACGATTTGCGAGGAACGGCCTCTACCCCAAAGCGATCGCGAGTTTCTACCGGATTACCCGACAGCACAACCGGGGTCACGCGCGCTGGCAGCATTTGTAACAGCGACGCTAACAGCGCCTCATCGCCGCCATTTCCCATTCCGTAGTAGCCACACAGCACTGCTCGCATCAACTCTAATCGGTAGTTTTCTTACCGTTTTGCGGGTCACCCCTGATCGATCCTTAGAATACATAAGAACGCTACGCCTCGCCGTTACGTCCCGTCGTGACTCAAAAGCCTTAACCAAGAAGCCCTAAACGCCTATGCACGCCCTTTCAATTCCCACGTGGATGGTACATGTCTCTAGCGTGCTGGAATGGATCGCCGCTATCTGGTTTGTCTGGCGTTATGCCGAGGTGAGCGGATACCTGGCTTGGCGCGCACTCTCCTTTGGCATGCTGCCTGCGTTAGTCAGTGCCATGTGCGCCTGTACTTGGCACTTCTTTGACAACGCACCCGCGTTAGCCTGGCTCGTCACGCTGCAGGCAGCCATGACCGTTGTCGGCAACTGCACGGCTTGCGCTGCGGCTTGGTGGATTTATCGGCAGTCTAAGGAGATCAGCGCGTGAATAAAGAATCGCTTTTTGCCATTTCGCTATTTCCCTATCTTGGCTTTCTGTGGTTTCTCACAAAAAGTAAACAAACGCCTCGTCTTGCCCTAATTGGATTCTACGTGCTGCTCATTTTTGTGGCGGTTACCATCCCGGCAGGCATCTACGCCAAGCAAGCCTACGGCGAAGAACTCGCCAATGTGGACTGGCTTCACGGTAGCGCGGAGTTGTTTCTCACGCTCTCGAATATTTTAGTGGTGCTGGGGTTTCGTCAGGCTGTTATGCAGTTGCAAAACCAACCCCAAACAACCGAGCCTCAACCCACTAGCCAGGAGACTGGTGCAAAATAAGCCGGTTGCCATCTGGATCGTAAGCGTAGATTTCTTGGCCGTGAGAAGTATGCATGATGTCATTAGGGGGCGGATAGCCGAGGGTGGTTAGGTGCGCGATCGCCGCCTTTAAATCCGTCACTTCCAAGCACAAACTCATCGCGCCGCTGCTACGCCCCTCAAACTCTGGCGCATTCTCTGCCTTCGGTGAAAAAATTGCCAGCCTCAACCCTTTAAGTTGAAATTCTGCATAGCTTGGAGCATTCACCTTGGGGGGCACATCCAACAGTTTTTGATAAAAATCAGACACCGCCGCAACCTGTGGACTAGAGAGCGCCACAAATACGTCACGGCAAACCGTTCTTTCCTTCAATTCAGCGCTTTCCATCAAGTTAGTATTCAGCTTCACAGTTTACAAACGCACAGTTTACAAACACATAGATTTATCAGCTTGTTTCATCGACTAACCGTGTGCGGCTGCGCATGCTCAGCTGACCGTGTGCGGCTAGGTTTGCTTAAGCGGAATTTGAATGGTGAATTCTGTCCCACTCGTGGCAGCAGTATCAAACGTGAGCTTACCACCATGCTCTTGAGTAATTATTTGATACGCCACAGACAGCCCCATTCCTGTCCCTTTGCCCACAGGCTTTGTGGTGAAGAACGGATCGAATACTTTGCTGTTAATAGCGTCAGGAATACCGGGGCCATTATCCGCGATCGCAATCGTTACCCAATCGCCCATCACATCTGTGCGGAGCGTGATCGTTGGCAAGGCCCCTTCTGGCATCTCCTCGGTAGATGGCACCATTGCATCAATCGCATTGTTCAAAATATTCATCACCACCTGATTCAACGAACTCGAAAAGCATTCCACTAAAGGAAGGTCACCGTAGTCCCTGACCACATGAATTGAAGGGCGTCCATCCGGCTGTAGCAGGCGATGTTTTACCAGTAGCAGCGTGCTCTCTAGCCCCTCATGAATATCCACAAGTTTTAAGGTTGATTCATCTAATCGAGAGAAATTTCTGAGTGATATAACAATTTCACGAATCCGCTGAGTACCAAGCCGCATAGAGTTCAAAAGCTTTTGAGCATCTTTCTCCACAAAATCAAGCTCTAACGCTTCGAGCTGAGTCTGAAGCGCAGGCAGGGGCTGAGGATAATGCGTCTGATAGCTTTTTACCACCTCTATGGTGTCAGTAATGTAACCACCAAGATGAATAATGTTGCCATGAATAAAGTTCACGGGATTGTTGATTTCGTGGGCAATGCCCGCCACCATTTGCCCAATGCTAGACATCTTTTCACTTTGAATCATCTGCGCCTGCACCTGATGTAACTCTTGCAAGGTGCTATTGAGCGACTGATTTTTACGATCCAGTGCTTGAGTTCTATCAGCAACCCTATGCTCTAGCTCTTGATTTACGGTCGCTAAATCTGAAATCGCAATTCGCAGCCTCTCTTCTGCAAGTGATCGCTCTGCCAACACCGCCGACAGCATCAACGCCGTAAATACAGTCACGGCAATAAAGGATTGTAGCGACACGAGTGAATTATTCATGTCATCACTGGCAAAGCTACCAAGTCCCCGTACGGTCCCGGCAATCGCCATTGCAGAAATACCCACAACGGCCAAGGTGGCCCCGCGATGGCCAAATCGAAAAGTAGACCAAATCAACAGCGGAATCAGCACATAGTCCAACGAGTATGACTGCCAAAAAGCAGCTCGGCCCACCGCCGCCATCAACCCCACAATCAGGAGTGCCTCACAGAGGCTAAAATTCTGTTGTTTATCTCTCTTAGATAAATTTCCGAGAGGATTCTTTAACAACTTGAGTATTTGGGTATTTTTTGTAATGTTTTTCGCTAGCGTTTGTTGCGCGTCCTTTTCTGCTGAATTAAAGCGCAACCAATGCACCCAGCTCATCACCGCGGGCGTCACAATAAAAATACCGGCCACATTAGAAATCCACCACGTTAGCCACACACCTTTGTACAGGGGCCAAGGCACTACGCTCAGACTACACAGCATCGCGACGCCCACAGCGGCATTCACCATTGGCCCCAGTAAACCTGAAAACAACAGAAACTTAATCACGTCACTGACCCGTTGTAAGGGATAGCGCGATCGCGTAGCCTTTTTGAGTGCAAATATCCCAGCGCCAGTTCCCAATGTGGTGCCCAAAGCAATACCCATCACCCCCAGCACAGAAAATGTCATGACACTCCAGCTACTGGAGTCCCAAAACGCCCAAATATTAGACAAAAACGAGCCTAAAAATACCCCTGGCAGCAAGGCATAGCCCTGCAAAAACACAACCGCCACCGCAAACCCATCCGGAGGCCAAACGGGAGTCACATTCTGAGGCGTTGAAGCCAGCCCTCTCGATAACTCAGCCGCACCGTAATAAAGCAGCGCGAGCATCATATTTTGGCATAGGCAAACGCACCGTGTGCTTTTAATAGTAAGGGTTTGCATAACAAAAAAAGGTCTTAATGGTAGTCACCACTGAAAAAGAGACAACTCAGTTTCAGTCTTCCCGCTTAAATTTATTAAGTTAAGAAACCTTGATATAAGGTGTGTTTAGATCACCCTATTCATTCCATTTCACTGCCATGTCGTTGCACCGCACACCCACCATCATTGCAATCGGTGGCAATGGTGGCTTTTCAGCTAAGCCCCATGAGCCGTCTCTGGTTCCCTATTGTCTTGAGCAAACTGGCAAAAACAACCCAAAGGTTTGCTTTGTCCCCACTGCCAGCGGTGATTCAGAAGACTACATAAAACGATTCGATGCTGCATTCTCTCAATACGCATGCGATCGCTCTATTGTCACCTTTTTCCGTCAGCCCACCAGCCGAACCCTTTCTCTCAACGCTCTAGAGGCCCAACTTCTCCAACAAGACTTGATCTATGTAGGTGGCGGCAATACCAGAGCCATGCTCACCGTTTGGCGTAACTGGAACCTACCTGAAATCTTTCGACGTGTCTGGGAATCCGGTGTCGTGCTGGCAGGCGTTAGCGCTGGTGCACTCTGCTGGTTTGACACCGGCGGCAGCGACTCTACCTATGTAGGCGCACTCAGCCCGCTCCCTGGAATCGGGCTGCTACCGGGTAGCTGCACGCCTCACTACAGCAATCAGCCAAACCGTCGCCCGGATGTTCACCAGCTCATGAAAAATGGCGAGTTGCCTCAAGGCATTGGCATTGATGATGGTGTCGCAGTTCGATTCAACGGCACAGAAATTGCAGAGGCCGTAAGATCAAGGCCAGAAGCCAAAGCCTATTTCTTGTCACTGACAGAAAACAACAGCATCACAGAAGCATGTATGGAACTCAAAACGATTTCCTAATCACAAGCTAAATCTGTTGTTTCTAATTTATGGTCTTACGTTGATTGCTTAATTCTCCCTTTGCCTTTGAGAAATGCATGCTAACAGGCATAAGGCAATGCCCACAGCCAGCAGTCGTTTTTGTTCAGGCATGCTCAACGTCTGCAATCAAGATTCAGGCAGCAAGATTCAGGCAGCAACATGAGGAAGAGCGATCGCTCACACGACCTACCAAATCTTTTCAAAAACTACGTCCTTTCACAAAATGGCCTGTTCATCTAACCACCTGATCGCCTAACCAAGCCCTAAAACAGTCAGGCCCCATCGCTACGCAGATATAAAAATATCCGAAAAATTTGACTTTCCCCGAAACTTCCTGAGCGCTAGCCCCTAGAATCGATATAACTTAGTATTCCGGTTTACATTTTTTCTGGCAGGCAATAGGTACCTGCGATCGCACATGAAGCTCGCTTCCCGAATCCGTCAGGTTACCCCTTCCATGACGTTGGCCATTTCAGCCAAGGCCAAAGCCATGAAGAAAGACGGATTAGATGTCTTTAGCTTCAGCGCAGGCGAACCCGACTTTGACACACCTGCCCATATCTGCGCCGCAGCCAAAAAAGCCATAGACGACGGCAAAACGCGCTACGGCCCAGCTTCAGGTGAACCCGCCCTCCGCGATGCCATCGCTCAAAAGCTGAATACCGATAACAACTTAAGCTACCAACGTGAAAATATCATCGTAACGAACGGCGGCAAGCATTCGCTGTACAACCTGATGATGGCCATGATTGAACCAGGTGATGAAGTCATTATTCCATCACCGTATTGGGTCAGCTACCCAGAAATGGTCAAGCTAGCTGGCGGCACCCCTGTCATTTTGCCCACCACTGCTGAAAGCAATTATAAAATCACACCCGAACAGCTAAAACAAGCCGTCACCCCCAAGACTGGGTTGTTCATTCTCAACTCACCTTCAAATCCAACCGGCGTTGTCTACACGCGCACAGAACTAGAGGCCCTGGCACAGGTTGTTATAGAGTCCGACATCTGGGTTGTTTCGGATGAAATATACGAGAAAATTCTCTACGATGATGCTGTTCATATCAGCATTGGCTCCCTCAGCCCCCAAATCTTTGAACGTACGATTGTCAGTAACGGATTTGCCAAAGCCTACGCCATGACTGGCTGGCGACTCGGGTACTTAGCTGGCCCGGCTGAACTGATCCAAGGGATAAATTCACTACAAAGCCATAGCACTTCTAATGTGTGTGCATTTGCGCAGTATGGCGCCATTGCAGCGCTGACCACGCCCTCCAATAGCATTGACATTATGCGCTGCGCCTTTGCTAAGCGTCGCCGCGCCATTGTCGATATCGTCAACAGCATTAATGGGCTTAGCTGCGTAGAACCCCAAGGCGCATTCTACATACTCGCCGACATTAGCAGCGTTGGCCTTGGCTCTGTAGAATTTTGCCAAAAGCTACTCGAAGAAAAGTACGTTGCGGCTATTCCAGGCATTGCCTTTGGCGCAGAAGGCACTATTCGCATTTCTTACGCAACCGACCTCGACACCATTGAGCGAGGTATGGATCGCATCAATGGATTCGTGCAAGCACTCCAATAAACAAAATCGTTAGGCTCCTGCAACTAGCCCCTGCGATACTAGGCTCTACTAACGAGAATTTACCCATCAGCCTCTTCCAGTGCGCTAATCCTCACCCAAAAGTAAAAGGGGGAACTCAGCAATGCTGAGTTCCCCCTTTTTTAATGAATTATTCTAATACCGAACACAACTAGGACACAGCAGAACCCAGTTGCACCACTTGAACGGCTTGCCTTAAAGCTTCCGTTCGATCCGCCAAGAATCGTTCCGCAGGCACAATATCCAACAATCCAAGCTTCGTTAGTCGCTTGTAGGTTTGCCCTTTCGCACCCACGATGTAGACAGTGCGATCTCCATCTACGGCTTCTTGAACTGCATTTTCGATTGACAATGATGTCGTTACACCCAAATGCGGCACCTCACTCAAGTCCAAAACAAGCGCCTTACAATTTTGTACCGCAGTCCGCTCACGGGCAATGGCCTTTGCGACCCCAAAGATCATGGGTCCACTCAAGCTAAACAGCAGAATTTTGTCGTCGCCTTGATCCAACAGTTCTTTCTCTTCTGAACTGAGCATAATCGTATCGTCATCATCCGTCACCGCCGTTACGCCTTTGTCCGAGCGGAGCTGACTCAGTTTTTCAATCGTGAGAATGTTGGCCACAAACACACCGACACCCACCGCAACCACAAGATCTACAAATACGGTGAGAAAAATCACCCCGTACATAATCATCGCGGACTTTCGAGAAATGTGGTGCGCCCGCTTCAAAAAGCCCCAGTCGATAATGTCGATACCGACCTTAATGATGATGCCCGCCAGTACGGACAATGGAATGTTTTGGGTGAGCCCGCTAGCACCCACGACAACAACCAGCAAAATGACCGCTCGAGACAGACCAGATAGCGCCGTACGGCCGCCCGCTTTAATGTTGACAACGGTTCCCATAGTCGCGCCAGCACCGGGCAATCCGCCAAAAAAGCCTGAGACAATGTTACCGATGCCTTGACCGATTAACTCCTTATTAGAATCATGCTCGGTTCGCGTCAAACTATCAGCCACCACTGATGTCAGCAACGCATCAATACTCCCTAAAATGCCTAATACGCCCGCATCCACTAGCATGTTCCGAAATTGGGTGCCGCTAAATGTTGGCATGGTTAAAGAAGGCGCTTCCAGGCTAATTTCCCCAATGCGGCGCATATTTTCAACGCCATCCCCTAAGCCAGCAAACAGCGTCAATGACAGCACCGTGCCCAAAATCATGGCCACCAGCTGAGGGGGTGCAAACTTTCTCAACCCCTTAGGGAAAAACAAAATAATCAGCACTGTCAAAATCGTCAGGATCAAATCAACAGGCTGAAGCTGACTCACCAGCTCAGGAACACTCTGCAGCGTCCCAATCACGCCACCTTTAGGACTAGCTAGCCCCATCGCAGGCCCTATCTGTAAAATAATCAGAATTAACCCGATGCCAGACATAAATCCTGACACCACGTTGTAGGGCATCAAAGTGACATATTTACCCAGCTTTAGTGCCCCAATGGCAATCTGGAAAATACCGGCCATAATCACGACCGTAAAGGCCATCGCCATGCCGTTTTGCGGATCTGCTGCAACGAGGGAAGCAATCACGCCCGTAATCACCACTGTCATGGGTCCAGTGGGTTCAGAAATGAGTGTCGGGGTGCCTCCAAAGAGCGCGGCAAAAAAGCCTACCAAAATAGCGCCATAGAGGCCTGCTTCGGCACCGGCGCCTGAAGCAAAACCGAATGCCAGCGCCATCGGTAACGCGATGACAGCGGCAGTCAGGCCACCAAACAAGTCGCCTCGAATATGTTTGAAATTAATCTGATTGGTCAGTTTATAAGGTCTTTTGTGTGATTGGGTCATGGATAAATCAGCCCTTACGCTCTCGCTACACGGCAATCTCTATCCTTTAGTGTCTCATGTTGGCTTAACGTTTAGTTACATACTATGAATTGAGACAGGCCAATAGTGATGATTACTACAATAGATACCGACTTATATTTCACAAAGAAACCTTGATGACATCAGACGATTTGCCGCCCTATCTGTCTGTAGACTGGTTCAACCGTTCCGCCACAGATGTCGCACCAGATTTATTGGGACGGATACTGATTAGACAAGTTGGCAGTGAAGTTATTCGAGGTCAAATTGTCGAGACAGAAGCCTACGAAGCCGGCGATCCCGCAATGTATGCCTACCGCAATGAAACGGCGCGCAACGCGGTGGTATTTGGCCCAGCAGGTATCGCATATGTCTATCGAATTTACCGGCAATATCACTGCTTTAATATCGTGACAGATCGCGATCGCTTCGCTAGCACCATTCTAATTCGTGCTGTCAATCTACAATCTTGTCCAAGTTGGATAAATCCTAAAAAAGAAAAGCTTCACAAAATAGCCGCTGGCCCAGGAAAGCTTTGTCGCAGCCTGAAAATAGACGAATCTTTAAAGGGCGTGCCCATTCATCCCAAATCGGGTGTATGGATAGAAAAAGGAGCACCTACTGCCTCAAAAGACATGACTCAAACGACCCGTATCGGGCTTTCCAAAGGGCGTGATATTCCTTGGAGATGGTACATCACCCATTCCTCGAAAAAGTAAGGCTAAAAACGAAATAGGCAGACACCTTAGTAGATCAAGGTGTCTGCCTATTTCGTTTTTAGGTGCTGAGAAAGGATCTGCTTGCAAGGCTTAGAAACTAGTGGAGAAATCTGCCCATAGCGTACCTTCACCAGGGACAACGACCTCAACGTCAGCGTCAGCAGTAGGAGTAGTAGCTGTCTGTGCAGACTGCGCCAAACTTGCACGAACAACGGTGTAGCCTAGAACAAAAGTGACACCAGCGACAAAAACACCCGCAATAGCGCGGTCTAAACCGGTTGTACGAGTCTGAGAACTATAAGTCATAGTAATTAACCTTATAAGCGCGATTGACTCAAAGATTTTCTCAGATTTTTTAGTATCTTCGTATACCACTTAGTTTTATTTAATCTTTTCTCTCTATGAGTCCTTCTCTCTGTAAACGCTTCTGCAAGCGCTTCTCTCTGTGCCCCCTTCTCTCTCAGTGCTTTCGATAAGTGGCTTTTGTAACCCTTTTGAGCTAGAACCTCTCATTCATCCTTTCCCAGCAGTTACGCCTTGTTGAGAAAGGCCCTTGTTCAGTCTTTGACTGAGCCGCTACCGAAAGTCTTAAGTGATTAGTCTCTTAAAGGAACACTGCCCTGCAACGGTTGGGTAATTTGTTCACTTAAAGACATAGGCAATTCAGCATAGTGAGAAACAAAGCCATGACTTACGCCTGCAACCAATCCGAAGACAGCAGGCAAAATCAAAGGAATAAAGTTATTCATAGAAAACAAAAATGCGTTGCTTTATTAAGATTCCCAACTCATATGTTTCGGTTTTGTAGTTAACTTTACTAAAATCAATTAGATTGCTCTACAGATGCAATTTTAGAATTAAAAAAATGCAGTAATTGCAAGGATTGTTTTTGCGTAACACGGCTTTATCGGTATCTATTCCCAATTCTTAGCCAACTATAGAGTGAGTAATAGACAACTGAAATTGGCTAAAACCAGTCACAGTGCGATCGCCTCAACGAACGAAAAAGCTCTCCATCTATCACTTTCACTACTTAGCGAGCAAAGTGATAGATGGAGAGCTTCATGACAGGCTTAGCGCCTATCCCATAGGCTGCGATCGCAAATAGAGCGACTAGCCACCGCCCTTTAGCGAATCCACCTTCTTCACAAAGATATCCGTGAAGAACGTAATAATCCGACGCTTGCGCAGATTAATATTCGCACTGAGTGACATTCCCGACCGTAAGTCTAACGGAAGGCCATTCGAGACAAGCTTCTGGCTTTCTAATGTAACTTCTGTAGGGAAACGGTAGAAAGGATAGATGTCATCTGGCGGTAAAGCATCCGTTCCAATTTTAGTAACCGTTCCCTCCATATCTCCAAACTCACTGTAAGGATAAGCATCGATACGAATATCTACGGTCTGCCCAACCTCTACAAAGCCAATATCCTGGTTAGAAATAAACAGACGAGCCACCAATGCATCTTCCGGGACAATCTCCATCAAAGGCTCTGTAGAGTTAGCTACGTAACCCGGTTTGTTCGCCGTTAGGTTAAAAACTGTTCCAGAAATCGGTGCCGTAATAGCCTGCTGAGTCTGACTGGTCTGCAATTGCACCAGCTGACTTTCCAGCTCCTGCAGACGCTGATTATTCTCAATAATCCGTTGGCCCAGCTGACTATCAATATCTTTGATCCGCTGCTTGTTATCTTCTAGTCGATTGCGCAAATTGACCCGAGCGCTAGAGTCTGTACGATCAACCTGGGAGGTTGCCTGAGAAATTTGAAAGGTTAAAACACCAATCTCTTCTTCTAAGGTGTTTACCTCAGCTTGTCTATCATTCACTTCCTGTTCTTGCTGAAGCTTCGATAGCTCTGCCACGGCCCCTTCATCAAACAACCGCGAGAGTCGGCTGAGAATCTCTTTATTCGTATCTAAATTACTGCGCGCATTCTTCAGCTGAATACGGGTTTGATCGAGCTGCTCGCGCAACTCATTTGCCCGAGACCGGTTGATACTTTGTTCATTCCCTAAATCTTCTTGCGAATCTTCTAGTACCGCCAACTGGTCAGCGCTCAGCCCAGAGGAGTCTCCACCTAGCTGCGCTCTATACAAGCGATTGCTCTCAATTAAGCTCGCTCGGCTGCTTGCGCGCTGAGCCAAAGCCGGAGAAACACCTTCCGGCGGCACAGCCGCCAAGTCACCTGATAATAAGGCATTGTAATAATCGCTTTCTTCCCTCAGGCGGCGCGTGATTTCTTGGTTGGCTTTAATATCCGCTTCCACATTGGTTTCATCCAAGGTAGCGACAACTTCACCCTTCTCAACAAACTGTCCACCCTCGACCAGCACATCGTCAACAATGCCACCCGCCGGAGCTTGAACGAGCTGAACCGCACTCTTCGGCTCTAACTTACCTTGTGCGCCAATATTTTCATCTACTTTAAAGACGATGGCGCTTAGCACTGCAAGCGTTGTAAAGCTCATAATGCTAATCGTGATCCACTTAGCCCATACCGGAGACTGGCGAAGAATAACAGGCTTATCAAAAGCCTGTGGAACATAGGCTTCAAACCCATCGCCAGGAGAAAAGCTGCCGTTGCCACCGTTGCCGTTCACCACTTGACCGTTACCGTTGGCATGGCCATTCGAATGGCCGTTCACAGCTTGACCGTTACCGTTGGCATGGCCATTCGAATGGCCGTTCACAGCCTGACCGTTACCGTTAGAACCAGATTTGTTAAAAGTACTTTTCATCGGTCGTTATTCTCCCTTCTGCTCAGATAGGCAGTAATAGCGGCCTTTGAGGGCCATGAGTTCTTCGTGGGTGCCTAGCTCCACAACGGAGCCTTTGTCCATCACCAAAATTCGGTCTGCTTGGCGAATGGTACTCAAACGGTGAGTAATGAAGAACACCGTGCGCCCGTTAGCCCACTTCTGCAAGTTATAACAAACTTGAGCCTCTGTATCGTAGTCGAGGGCGCTAGTGGCCTCGTCCATAATCAGTAAACGGGGATTTTGAAGGATAGTGCGAGCGATCGCAATTCTTTGCCGTTGGCCACCCGAAAGTGAAGAACCGCGCTCTCCCACTCTAGAGTTGTAACCGCTGGGCAAGTCCATGATGAAATCATGCGCTCCCGCAATCTTCGCGGCGGCAATAATGCTCTCTGTATCCGCCTGCGGATTCGTTAAGGCAATGTTGTCTTGAATGCTGCCTTCGAATAGCAAACTATCTTGAGGCACAATACCCACTTGCTGACGCAGAGAATAAAGTTCCACCTTCCGAATATCGTAATTATCTATCAGGATGCGACCCGATTCTGCGTTATACAAACGGGGCAATAGCTTCATTAACGTACTTTTACCCGAACCACTCTGCCCCACGATGCCAATGAACTCACCTGGGTAAAACTCCAGGTTGACATTCACAAGCTGTAAGGGGCCAGACGGTGCAAATCGGAACGAAAGGTTTTCATAAGTCACCTTACCCTGAATCTCAGGCATCGGAATCTGCGCTCGATCTTCCTCAGCTTGCTCCTGTGGATTATCAATAATGTCGCTTAAGCGCTCTAACGACAGAGCCGTTTCTTGGAAGTTCTGCCATAGCTGCGTCAGCCTTAGCAAGGGCTGGGTTACGTAGCCTGAGATAATTCGAAAGGCAATCAAACCGCCCAAAGTCAGCTCGCCTTCCAAAACTAAGCTTGCGCCAAACCAAAGCACCAGCAAACCCGACATTTTATTTAGAAAGCCACTCGCTGATCCCGCAGTTGTAGAGGTCAAGACAGTCTTAAAACCATCACTCACGTAGCGAGCATATTTTTCTTGCCACTTCCAACGGGTCTTCAGCTCCATATTTTGAGCCTTCACCGTTTGAATACCCGACAGCGCTTCTACCAGAAAAGACTGCGTTTCTGCATTGCGTTCTGCTTTAGCCCGAAGCTGACGGCGCACAATTGGTGAAACAAAGAAGGTCAGCAGCATAAACAGCGGAATGGTTGCCAGTGAAACAGCCGTTAGTTTCACGCTGTAAATAAACATCACTAGGATGTACAGGACTGAGAACAGTGCGTCTAACACAACTGTCAGCGCCGTTCCTGTGAGGAACTGGCGGATGTTCTCTAACTCATTGACTCGACTAGATAGCTCACCGACAGGTCGACGGTCAAAATAGCGCAGCGGCAAACGCAGCAAATGGTCAATAATCTCTGACCCTAAGGCCATGTCAATCCGGTTCGTCGTATCGACAAAGAGATAGGTTCTTAAACTGGTCAAGATTGCCTCAAAGATTGCAACCACCAACATGATGGTGCCTAGCACATGCAAAGTATCAATACTATTTTGACCAATCACTCGGTCAATGATGACCTGCACCATTAGCGGATTCGCTAAGCCAAACACCTGCACAAAGAAAGAGGCAACCAGTACAGTCGTCAAGACGCCCCGGTATTTTTTCAAAGACGGAATAAACCAGGAGAGTCCAAACTTTTGTTGGGGTGTTTGCTCGGTGGTTTCCACCAGCAAAACCTCACCCTCTGGCCCCCAAATCTCTTCAAAGGCTTGCGGTGAGTGACGGACAACCTTGTTATCAGCCGGTACGCCTAAAACGTACTCTTTTTCAGATGTTTCATAGACAACCGCAAAGCCTTCTCGCCACTTAATCAAGGCCAGCTTAGGAAGCCGTGACATAGAGCTTGCAGGAACTTTGGCAAGCTGTGGCTTCAGCCCCACCAAGTCAGCAACAGCGCCGCAGGCGGTCAAAGACAGGTGTCCAAGTCGCTCATGCTGATTGACCAGCACTCGCTCTACCACATCTCGCTTGAAGGGCATGCCTAAGTGTTTCGCAAGCATTGCAAAACAGGACAATGCAGTACCGACCTCATCACGCCCTCGCATGACCGGATACTTAATCGCTTCTGCTCTTGCTGAGCCTTCTTCGACAATATTCGACCCGTAGCTTAGCTCAGGGGCATAGGGCACATCGTCAGGACGAGACAGGGCTGAGCTAGCTGAAGCAGTAGTTGTGGACTGCATGGAGCCCCCAGCACCTGGTTGAGAAATAACTGCCGAGCTATCGTAATGCCCATTGCCATTGCCATTCTGGGTGGCGCTACCTTGACTGAGGGTGCGCATATCTATGCCCACTAATCGAGTGCTTTTTTGACTGGTCACTCGACCATCTAACATTTCAGCGGTGAGCCAAGCGCCCGCAGGATAGCTAGCAATGCTCTCAGAGCTAACAAACCAGAGCTTGTTGGGGTCAGGCGCATCTAAAGCAACTTGACCTGAGCTGAGCGTAGTGGCGATCGCATTCTCCAACAGTCGCTTGGCCATCTCCACAGAGTCACTGACATTGCGAGCCTGCGTCTTAAAGTATTGGCTCGATAGGTCGAATACTTCTGCGAGATAGCAGCGGCCAACAATCGCCTCAGCAAATTTTTCGTTTTCAGCAATGAGCTGCCTGACGGTTGTCATAGGCACCGTAATCGCCGTAACTTCTGAAGAAGCGATCGCGCTTTCACAAGGAACGCCTCTCACCAATCCAGCTAGCCCCAAAATTGACCCAGGCTGCAAAAGCTCCAAAGTCATCGGCGTCTTCTGATAAGGGTCATAGCCCAAAAGCCGCCCCTTACCTTCGACAATGACCACTAGCTGATAAGGCATCGACTCTCGCCGCAGCATCGGCTGACCGATTCGATAGCGCAGCATTTGGCAACCGCTAGCCAAAGATTCCAACGCCGTCACCGGCAGCTGGTCAAAGGGAGAAATTTTCCCAAGGCTTTGTTCAAATGAAACTTTGGTGTAAGTCATAACAAGCGCGGGACTAAGCGCGTTCTAAAAAACAAGGCAAAAACGGAGCAGTGGTAGCAAGCAAAAATGAAAGTACGTCTCGATTAAATGATAGAAACACGGCTCGAGATCATGAGGGGTGAAAGCAGCAACATCAGGAAGAAGCGCCCACACTCAACCCCGGTGAAGCAGGCTCTGAAGAAGACGCATTGTTTTGCTGCGCATCGGCAGCGTCCGGTTGCTCAACGCCTAATGCATTAACAGGTGTCTCTGCAATTTGCGCATCTAGCCACTCTTGAAACTGCTCAGCCAGCAATCTTTGACGCATAGCCGCATCGAATTGAGCAGGAATAAACTGTTCGAGCCGCGCAATCACCAGCCACTCACCAATTTGAGTGGGAGCCCATAGCTGCCCTGGCTTACTAACCATCAACATCCGGGCCAAAATAGGGTGCGGAACGCTCAGCTCCACAGGCCCTACCATGCCACCCGTTTTTGACTCCTGTCCTTCTGAATACTGGCCAGCAAGTTCCGCAAAAGAAGCCCCATCATCATTGAGTCGAAAATAGACTTCCTGGGCCAAGCTGGTATCTTTTGTACGAATAAGTGAGTAACGAACCCTATCTAGCTGCGCCTTACGCTGCAGAAAATAAGACTCTATCTGCTCACCCCACGTCTCTTCTTGGAATTGAGACAGCTTATATTCTCGCTGTGCTGCCAAACTCATTTGCTCAGGTGTTTTATGCTGCTGCTGACACCAAGCCTGCTGCTGCTCCTGAGAAAATAGCCCCCGCTTTGCACAAAATTCTTGCAACGCATGCTGAGGGTCACAAGCCACACCCGAGATCGCCTCATCAATGACAACCTCCTGCACAAGCTTGGGCATCAGCTGATGCTCTTTAAGCTTCGCAATAAGGGTCGGTGCATCTAACACCGCTTGACCAATTTGAAGAACCGATGCCATACCCTAATGTACTTATAACAAGTTTGCTTTATTAAACCCACAATAAGACAGCGACCTATCAAAAGGTATCATCGCCGTCTAACTTAGACATACATTCATACGAACTATTCTCCGTATGAATTTCATGTTTAGAGTGCATGCCGCCCTAGTAGGCTGCCTTATTGCTAATTGACTAGCTCTAATTAATTAGAAGCAGAAAGTTCTCGAAAAGTTGCCGTCACGTTATGCGTGACGGCAACTTTGACTCAAGACATCACCTTCACTGCTACTTGCATGTCTGCTTACACGGGGCCTATTCGTGCGCTCAATACAGTGCTGTACCCATGAGTGTCGTACTCATTTACGTACTTTACCGCATGAACTAAATCCTTCAAATTCACGTATCCTCACCCGTAAATCATCTTCGTGCTGTCGGGAATTCTTTTTATTGATAGGGAAAGAAAAGTCGAGTTTGCAAGCTTTCATGCTGCACACGGCATCATCTCCACAAAAAAATAGACACCAGCCTTTCTGTATCTATTCGTACCGTCTAAGGGTAGTGCACTGTAATTGAATTGGGCGATCCATCCGTATCGCCTGCATTTTATATTTTTCCTTATTTCATTTTTCCAATGTCTACTTCGGTAATTAAGCAGTTTAAGAACTGGTTATATGGTTACTTTCGCCGCAGCGTACTGAGGAGCCAAAAGTGTATCCGAAGGATTATTTTGACCTGCGTTGGGAAGCGTTCTCAGTCTCCCAAGGCAAATACTTTGACATCAAAAATTGCACCCGCCATACCACCCAGCAACGTCTCTTCTGAAGCGCCTAATGACACCATTACGTATACCATTGCGCGCTCAGAAGTGATTGAAACGCTGAACCAGATGCTATATAGAACCAGTCACGCTTCACCTAGAGCCCCTCATCCGGACATGATGGCGGCGCACAGGCAAGGCCAGGGGAGCAATGAACAAAGCGCCAATCCTAGCCATGAGAAGACCTTGGCAGCGCTTGCTGATTCTGCGTTCCTATGCGAGAAACAGGGTCGATTTTCTGAAGCCGAAAGCTTGTATCAAAAGGTTATTGCGCTACGCCATCAGCAATTTGGAGAGTCTCATCCATCTGTCGCCCAGCACCTCAGTGAGCTAGCCGCACTGTATCAATCTCAAAACAGATATGGCGAGGCTGAACCGCTATTACAGCGATCGCTCAAAATTCGCCTTCAGTGCCTTTTAGCCGACCATCCAGATATTGCCGAAAACTGCTATCAGCTAGCCAATGTCTATCGCTATCAGCATCGCTACGATAAAGCTGAACCGATGTTCCAATGCGCCCTCAATATTTTTCGGCAGCGCTTCGGTTCAGAGCACCCACACACCAAAGTGGTTTATGACGATCTCATGCACATGATCGCTATCGTCATAAAAACGGGTAGATACAGCGACATTGTGGCCAATCTTCCCCCACTCGATTTAGATAATTTGAGCGATCGCTATCCTTGGGCCAGACCTCATTGGCACAGGCCGTCATCGCATTAGCCGTCATCACATTAGCCGTCATCACATTAATCTTCAGCTCAAGCCTATTGATTGCAGGCATGCTCACGCCAAGCGTGACTAGCTTATAAATGCTTCAATATCAGATGGTTTCACGTTGCGATGCTTCACATTCTGAGGCAGCAATCGAATATTGGGGCCGTTTTTACACCCCCCTAAGCAGCCAACCGCCTCTAGCTTAAAGGCTGGCCGCTCAGCACGATTCTGAGAAGTCTGCAACGCCTTTTCAAAGGCTAACCAAAGGTCATCTCCGCCTTTCTTGCAGCAATTTTTCTTCTGGCAAAGCTGTATGGTGACCTTTTTAGCAGCCTGTTTTTTCTTTTTTCCTTTCCGCTTAATAGCCTTAGCATCAGTAATATCAGTGCCTTCAGGCACTACAACCTTCATTTTTGGAGCCAGGGGAATAAGTTGAAGCGCGACTAGCTTTTGACCTTGCTTGGCAGAAGATTTGAGACCTTTTTTCTGATCAGCCTTGTCAGGCCGCATCGCCCACACCCGAACCTCATCCCCGACAGAAATCTCTGATTGAGCGATCGCTCTGAGTGCTTTCGGAATCGCAACCACCTGGAGCCCTTTCTCTGTCTTTAGCTGAATACCCTTCAGCGCCCCTTTCGCTGACTCAATCCGCTTAAGATATTTGCCCTGTAGAATTTTCATATGAGCACGCTATTGAATTCTCTATTTGATTACGCTCAGATCTTCAGTTTGAGTTGCTCATCTTAGCCTTTCTCGCTATTCATGTGCCTATGAAAATTACGCTGCTGCTGCTTCTAAAAGGCTATCGCCAGTTTATCTCTCCCTTATTTCCCCCCGTTTGTCGATTTGAACCAACGTGCTCTTGCTATGCGATCGAAGCTGTGGAACGATTTGGCCCCGTCCAGGGAAGTTGGCTTGCCGCTCGCCGCATCACCCGCTGCCATCCCTTCCATCCCGGCGGCTACGATCCAGTGCCGTCCAAAAACAGTGACCCCCCGACAACTAGGTAACTCGCAGAACAGTTTGCTACAGTAAGCGCACATCCAGCCTTGCTGCCTGGAACCTGCTTATTTAGAAGAAATCGTTCTCCAGAGCAGCTCCCTGGGGCAATAGTTTACTGCTAGCACTTAGCCTTCTTAAAAGCTTATGAAGAAAGTCTATGTCCTTGATACCAACGTACTGCTGCATGATCCTAACGCGCTCCTACGGTTTGAAGACAATGACGTAGTCCTTCCAATCACGGTTATCGAAGAGCTAGATCGCTTTAAGAAAAGACCTGAAGAAACCGGTCGGAACGCCCGCCAAACTTCGCGGATGTTAGATCAGCTCCGGCGCTCCGGCAGCTTAACAGAAGGTATTCCCCTCAAAAATAACGGCGATCGCGGCGGGCGTGTCCGCGTGGCGCTGTGCCATCGTGAAAGCTTAGAGAATTTACCTGCGGAGCTTTACAGCGGCGGCGGGGGCGATGGCGGAGACAATGCCATCTTGGCGGTGGCCTTGGAAGTGAAGCAGCAGTGCGACTGCCCAGTGGTAATGGTGAGTAAAGACACCAACATGCGCATCAAGGCGGATACCCTGGGATTAACGGCTGAAGATTACGAAACTGACAAAATAGATGTCGATGACCTCTACACAGGCATCGGTGAAGTGCTCGTCAGCCCGGAACAAATGGCAGCGATGTTTCAACCCGACAAAGCTGTAGAGTTCCCTCAGCTCAGTGAGAAACTTTCGCCCAATCAAGCGCTCACCCTCGTCGATATTAATAATCCGAACCATACGGCTTTAGGCATTCTCAACACAGAAGGCCAAGTCGTGCCGCTGCCCAAGATTCCGTACAACGGAATATCCCATATTCACGCGCGTAATCGGGAGCAGCGATTTGCACTTGCACTCTTACTCAATGACGCCATTCCATTAGTCACCCTGGTAGGAAAGGCGGGCACGGGTAAAACGCTGTTAGCGATCGCGGCGGGCCTGCAAAAAGTCACCGAAGAAAAACGCTACACTCGCCTGCTCATTTCACGCCCGATTGTCCCTATGGGGAAAGACATTGGCTACTTGCCTGGGGATATGACGGAAAAACTCACCCCGTGGATGCAACCGCTTTATGACAACTTCGATCTGATTTTTAACACGCAAGATGCTGCAGGCAAACCAGACCATTGGCGGCGCGGACATGAAGAATTAATGGACTTAGGCTTACTGCAAATAGAAGCCCTCACCTACATTCGCGGACGCACCATTCCAAAACAATTTTTCGTCATTGACGAAGCTCAAAATCTCACCCCCCATGAGGTTAAAACTATTCTCACCCGCGCTGGAGAGGGCACTAAAGTGGTACTCACAGGCGATACCGCTCAGATAGATAATCCGTACGTGGATGCGGCAAGTAATGGCTTAACGTATGTCATTGAGCGCTTCCGCAACGAGCCGCTGGCAGGCCATATCACCCTTTATCAAGGTGAACGCTCAGATCTCGCAGCTAGAGCGGCGAATGTGCTGTAGCTATTTTTTGGGCTGAGATATCTCAGCCCAGATATTTGAGCGGGGGCCATCTGAACTGTAGATATTTGAGCGGGCGCTGTTTTTGCTGTCGTCCTGGCCGTTCGGTATGATTGCCCATATCAAATTGTCCTCTGACTTGACTTCTGGCGGCTCCAAAATGAACAGCGCAATTGTTGACCCCACACTGCAACGGCATAAGTCAGCGATCGCCGAACTGCTTGCTCAGCTAGACACCTTCGCCCAAGACATTGAAAACGGCCCTTTGGCCAAAACGATTCAAAACCTTCAAGAAAATATCAACCAGCCTTTTCTTTTCGTCGTGATTGGAGAAGTGAAAGCGGGCAAAAGTAGCTTTATCAATGCCCTTTTGGAAAGTGGCGAAATCTGTGAAGTGGGCGCAGATCCGCGGACTAACCGAGTCGCGAAAATTATTTACGCAGAAGGTGATGGCTACAGCCGCGAAATCAAACCTGGTGAACTCCGAGAAATAGGTCGACCTGTCCCTATTTTGAAAGAGATTGCCATTGTCGATACGCCTGGCACCAATAGCCCCCTTCAGCAGCACGAAGACATTACCAAAGAATTCATCCCAAACAGTGATCTCGTTGTATTTGTCTTCTTTTCTAAAAATCCGTACACAAATACGGCTTGGTCACTGGTAGATTTTGCTCACCGGGAATGGAAGAAACCAGTCATTTTCGTCCTCCAGCAGGCAGATTTGGCGGATGAACGCGAGCTACAGGCATCCACTCAATACATTGAAGAAGAAGCCCGACAGCGGCAAATTACATCGCCCAAAGTATTTGCAACCTCTGCTAAAGCCGCCTTGCAAGGTGAAGACGGGGGATTTGAAGCGATTCAACGCTTCGTGCGAGACACCATTACAGGTGGGAAGGGATATCGATTAAAGCTCACCTCCAACATCACCGCAGCCGAGCAAATAGTGACGCGCTTGGGGCAAAATATGCAGATTATTGAGCAACAACTGCAGACAGACGAAGCCGTTGTTGCCAAAATTCGCGATCGCTTAGGGCTAGGCCAAACCCAGTCTCGTTACGAAATCGACACCCTGGTTGAGCGTTTGATGGCACAGTACGAGCGCACCACTTACCAAATCAAAACTGAATTTAGAGAAGGACTCTCCATATACGTCCTTGCCAAGCGCTCATTTCTCTCCATGTTCAGTCGCAAGCAACGGATAGAAACCTGGATAAGTGAGCTAAAGACACGGGCACAGTCGGACCTAGAAGCCACTTTAGATGAAACCGCAAAAGACGGCGCAAAACGGTTTTTAGACGGTATTCAGCTCATGATTAAAGAACTTTTAGCCGAACTCACCATTTTACAAAACGATAGCCTTAGAAATACAGATATTTCTCTACCCATGCTGGACTATCGCTACGAAGTCATTGAAGGCGTGAAAGGAAAGGTCAATCACCTATTAGACGATAAAACCTTTGTAGATGGCTTAGCAGACACAGCTGAACAAGTTAGCCCAGGCGTGGCCAGCGGCAGCATTCTAGCCGTTATCGGCGGTGTCATTGCGGGCATCACCCGAGGGCTAATCCTAGATATTATTGGCACTGCCTTTTTAGGACTCGGTGTGCTGTGGGCAGGGGGAACTTTAGTTGCCAAACGGCGCAAACTCATTCAAAAACTTGACAGCGAGCTAGATAGAAACAGAGACCGCTTCCAAACGACCGTGTCTGAACAGCTGAACAACCGTCTCAGAGGCATCTATGATGAAATCAATCTTAGTTTTACCGACCTTTACCAATACGTAGATCAAGAAAGAGACAATATTTCTCCCCTAATTCAACAATTCGAAAACATCAAAAAATCCACCCAGTCACTGGTAGACGATATTGATCAACAAAGCTGAAATCTCGTATGGCTGGGGAATTCAACATGGTTAGGGAGCTGAGACCATTGGCAAAAATCGAGTATTCGATTCGTCTGGCAAAAGAAACAGATGTGGTAGCCCTGTCTGACATAGAAGTGGCGGCAGCAGAACAGTTTGAGCCCTATTTGTCTTGGTTGGGAATTTCAGCAAACATCATGAAAGGGCTGACGACGCTAACTTTTTTGCAGCAGGCCCAGGCAGATGGGCGACTCTGGGTCGGGGTAGTTAATGACAAACCTGTAGGCTTTGTCGTGGTTAAGTTTTTGTCGCTGTGCTGCTTTGTCGTGGAGCTAGATGTGCATCCCGACTATGGACGGCAGGGAATCGGTTCGGCGCTGATGAAGCAGTGCTGTCAGGGAGCGCAAGCGCGTGGGTTTGAACAGGTTATTTTAACAACTTTTCGACGCGTCCCATGGAACATTCCATTCTACGAGCGTCTGGGGTTTGAAGTTTTGCCAGACGCGCTTTGGTCATCAGAGATTAGGGCCATTGTGCATCATGAGGCTCGATACGGGTTTGCACCTGAGAAAAGGGCGGTCATGCGTTGGATGAACAACCATGCAGCCTGAGGAACACACACAGCCTGAACCCAATAGCCAAAACGTGATTAGCCAAAACGTCAACAGCCCAAACGTCAACAGCCCAAGCGTCAACAGCCCAAGCGTCAACAGCCAGATGATTAAGCAACAGGCGCTGGCATTGGGTTTTCATGTGGCCGGGATTGCAACGATTGAGGCAAGCCCGACCTCAGCAGAGCAAGACGCAACGGCGGCTTTGCACGCTTGGCTCGCACAGGGCTACCAGGCGGATATGGGTTGGATGGAGAGCGATCGCCGCACAGATATCCGCAAAGTGATGCCTACAGCAAAGTCGATTATCTGCGTTGCGCTGAACTATTACACCGGGCATGAAAGGCCGCAGAGCAACGATCTGGCCAAAATTTCTCGCTATGGCTGGGGCCGAGACTATCACCGTGTGCTCACCAAAAAGCTCAAGCAACTAGTGGGATGGTTACAGAGCCTAGATGACACCATAGAAGCGCGACTATATGCAGATACTGGCCCTGTGCAAGATAAGTTTTGGGCGCAGCAAGCGGGGCTGGGTTGGATTGCTAAAAATGGCAACGTGATTAACCGAGAATATGGATCGTGGGTGTTTTTAGGTGAGGTGATTACGAACCTATCGCTGGTGGCCGATCGGCCCCACACCGCTCATTGTGGAAGCTGCACGCGCTGCATATCAGCGTGTCCAACCGAGGCGATTCGCTCGCCAGGGGTGGTTGATGCGAATCGTTGCATTGCTTATCACACCATTGAAAATAGAGCTGAGCAGCTGCCGGAGGCGATCGCTCAAAATCTTCACGGTTGGGTCGCTGGCTGCGATATTTGCCAAGACGTGTGCCCTTGGAACCAGCGATTTGCCCAACCAACCGACGTAGCGGCATTTGAACCCTATGCTCACAATGTGGCACCGACGTTAGCTGAGCTAGCTGATATCGATGAAGAAGCATGGAATAACCGATTCCCGGCCTCGGCGCTGCGGCGCATTAAGCCACCGATGCTCAGACGTAATGCACGGGCAGCGCTGGCCGCTCAGAAATCGGCTGATGCAATCGACTGATGCAATCGGCTGATGCAATCGGCTGATGCACAGGCTGCATGATATGGTCTCTAAACCGTCTGGTTAGTCTTACGTACGGCGAAAACCTTACGGCGAAAACTGGGAGCAGGAACGGGAAAAAATGGCTGCTGATAAATCGAGTATAGAGAAGGATCTGGCTAAGCAGGAGTTGGGCAAGGCTCAAGCGTCAGAAACTGAGGGGCTCGTTTCAGCCAAACCTGAGAGCGCGAATGGCTGGCGCAAATTATTAGCTGAAAATTTGAGGCTGGTGACGATCGCTTTGGCGATCGCCTTATCTGTTCGCTTTTTTATTGCAGAGCCACGCTATATTCCTTCACCGTCCATGGTGCCAACCCTCGCAGTGGGCGATCGGCTACTAGTAGAGAAGGTATCCTATCGGGTGCGATCGCCAAAACGTGGCGAGATAGTCGTCTTTGAGCCACCGCCGCAGCTTCAGTCCTATGGATACTCGTCCCAACAGGCTTTCATTAAGCGCGTAGTGGGGTTGCCAGGTCAAACGGTGCAGGTCACAGCAGGTCAGGTGTTAATTGACGGCAAGCCGCTGAAAGAACCCTACATTTTTGAAATGCCTCTCTATGAAATGCAGCCCGTAAAAGTGCCTGACAATAGCCTATTTATGATGGGTGACAACCGCAACGACAGCAACGACTCTCACGTTTGGGGATTTTTGCCCGCAGAAAATGCCATCGGTCGCGCTGTTTTTCGTTTTTGGCCTTTAGAGAAAATCGGTCGCATCGATCAAATTTGAGGAGATGCCATCAAGTGAGCACGATGCAAATTTTGAGCGCGCACCCAAAACAGCAGCTCTACTCTGTCAGACTTAATCCAAAGACTTGGCCTCAACATCCAAAGACTTGACCTCAAAAGTAGCTCTAAAAACTTGACCTAAACAGAGGATCGAAAAGCGAGGCATTAGAAAGTCAGATAGTGCAAAAGCTCACTAGCAACTGCTGTTTTGAGCCTCAGTCGCTTTTGTAAGTCAGGTAAGTCTTGATAGGGGCCTACGCGGCGATAATGCACGATCGCACGCGCTAAAAATGAATCAATAGAAGGAACCGTCGCAAGTTCATCGGCAGTCGCAGTATTCACGTTGAGCGCAACCGGCTCTAGCGTATGGTCTACATCGTAATAGCAAAATTGGAGAACCGCGTCCCAAGGATGAATTTGTGGGAGAGGAAGACCTAGCGCCGCCGCCACATCTTCTATGCCATTGAAAAAAAGCTGATGGGCTGTGAGGTTAGTAAGCCGCCGGGCCTGATGAATAGAGAGCCCAGGCAGCCGTAACCAGTCATCGACTGAAGCGGTATTGGCATCTATACGCGTTCCCCAACTTGCGGCTAGCCGTAGTTCCTCAAACGATTTAAATCGGTAGAACGGTTCTTGCTGCAATCGCCTTTGTAGCGGATGCAGTTGGGCTTGAGCAAGGAGCTTTTTGAACAACATGATATCGGCGCTGGGTATATGAGCCTGGGTGTCTGGGCCTGGGTGTCTGGGCCTGAATAGCTGGGCCTGAGTGTGTGAACGCGGCAGGCATCAAAAAATTAAACCTGGTCAATGAGCTTACGGCGCTTTTGCTCAAATTCGTATTCCGTGATTAAGCCGTCCTGGCGAAGCTGCTCTAGCTCGCGAATAGCAGTAGCAGTTTGACTAGCAGCTTGACCGGATGTTTGGCTGGCTGTTTGCTGACTCAGCAGCGGACTCTCCGCAGATCCGCTGGCCAAATCGGTCAACATAAATGCGCTGGCATTCGGAAAGCGTTCACTGAAGCGTTCGTTGCTTTGGGTAAGATACCAAATGCCTTCTAGGCAGCAAGCGACCTGAGGCAGGAGCGTAGGCGCAAGAATAAGGTAAACGATCCCCCAGAGGTATTGTCCCAAATAGAACTTGTGCAGCCAAGAGAGAGGCAACGGGGTTGGGAGCGCACCCGTGAACGCCAGCGCGATCGCAATCCGACGATGGGCGCTACGGTTGTGGACAGTGGGCGTTGTAGAAGCAGATGCCATGTGCGGTAGCCATTCGATAGCAGGTACTGGGCATTTTAGAGGGTGATCATCTGCATATTATCTTTTTCGTAGAGCTGCTTTTTGCATGTCAGAAGCCGAACAATTTACTGAGCTGGTCAATTTAATTGATAGTGATCCCTTCGCGCTGATAGGCGTTTCAGTGAGTGCTGACGAAAAGCGAATTGCCAAGCGGTACCGGCAAATTGCCAAGCAGCTTCACCCCGATGCGCTAGCTGGCCATGAAACCAACGGCCAAATGACCGGGGAAATAGCCGCCAAAATAATTGCGCGTATTGTAAACCCCTCTTACCAAAAGCTCAAACACGAAAAAGGCCGTCAAGCCACCCTCTCGGCCATTCGCTTGCGGGTTAGACGCTTAGTGCGCACCGAAAAGCTCGTGCCGACGTTTCCGAGTGCGCAGCAATTGGCCGCCGTCGAAGATGAAAATGTTGATATCTTTTATGAACAGGCGCTTACCCAGGTTGCAGACCGTCAATTTAAGTCTTTCGAAGCGCTGTATACTCATGCGCTAGAAATTGGCCAGCTTAACTTGGTTTTTCTGAGTCGGAAGCTAGAAAACCTCGTCATTCGACCGAAGCGAGCAGGGCTGATGACGGCAGCAGTGACCCCTACAGCCGCAACGCCGTCACCAATGGCTGCGCAGGCCTCTCAGCAGGCCGCTAACGGTAATCATTCTGACGCGGTTAGCGCAGGCGCACTGCCCAAAGATGAGAACTCAGCGGTGGACTATGTAAAAAAACACACCACACGCGCGAAAACCTATCTCGTTAAGCAAAACTACGAATTGGCTGTTCAAGAACTACGCGAAGCGCTAAAAATTGCGCCTCAAGATCCAGAATTACATTCCATGATTGGCCAAACCTATTACAAACAAAAACTTTCTGGTATGGCCAAAAGCCATTTTCGCCAAGCGCTAAAGCTAAAGCCCACTCATAAAGTTGCACTCAAGTACAGTCAGCTATTGGGCATAGAACCGTCATCCAAGGTTCAAAAACCTTCAGACAAGAGCACGCAAGCTGCGAAACCAAAGAAAGAGCAACCCTCTCCCGCAGATATGACCAAAGGTGGCTCGAAAAAAGCCTGGCTAGGTAAGTTACTAAGTCGCTAGCAGCTTACCTAGCAAAATATAGAATTTGGATACTAAGAATCGCTTTAGCGGTTGTAAAGGGAACCAGCATTTTAAGGTCACCAGCATTAATGAGAGAGATTGCCTAGTAGGCTGACAGCCCTCAGCCACAGAGACGATAGCTGGGTAGGGATATCCACCTTGGCTAGCTAGGCTATGTCTTTTACGCTATAGCTATAAAGAGACTCATCCCGGAGCAATGAACATCATGGGAATGTTTGATTCAGACATCGTGCAGCAAGAAGCAACGCAGCTTTTCCAGGACTATCAGTCCTTGATGGAGCTTGGCGGCAACTACGGTAAGTTTGATCAAAAGGGCAAAAAGATCTTCATTGAACAAATGGAGTCCGTGATGGAACGCTATAAGATTTTTATGAAACGCTTTGAGCTATCGGAAGACTTCATGGCCAAAATGACGATGGAGCAGCTCAAGACGCAGCTCAGTCAGTTTGGGACAAATCCTCAGCAGATGTTTGATCAAATGCATCAAACGCTAGAACGCATGAAGGCTGAGGTCGAAGAATAAAGACAACCCGTGAAGTAAAAACTAACGGCGACCAGTAAAGACGAATACGGGCTTCTTCTACTCCACTTCTCGTCGCTGTTGCACGGTTTCCCATGTCCGCCAGCCTAAGCGAACCAACATCAGCACCGTCAGTGGCACCACAACCGCCCCAATAATATTTTTCCAAGGGGAGAATGGATCAGCCGTTACATTGACTATGAGATAGCCCATGTACAGGAGATAGTAAGCCAATAACAGCACCCCCTCACGCCGAGAAACTTCGTTATCGGTAAAGAAGATGGGGAGGCACATGACAGCGACAGCCAGCATGACCGGAATGTCGAACGAGAGCGCTGAGGCGCCTACGCTGACGCCAGTCGCAGAAACCGCGCTGGTAAGGCCCAACACCACCAAAATATTAAAGATATTGCTGCCGATAACGTTGCCTACAGCTAAATCGCGCTCCCCCCGAAAGCTGGCCATCACGGACGTTGCCAGTTCGGGTAAAGAGGTGCCAAAGGCAATGACGGTGAGGCCAATAATGAGCGGACTAGCGCCAAGGGCTTGGGCGATCGCCACGGCACTTTTGACCAACAGCTGCGAGCCTGCGACCAGCATCACAGAGCCACCGGCAAACATCGCAACATTGAGGCCCGTCTCTTTCATAGAAAGAGATCGCGCCCCAAATTGAGCATATTCACCCTGAACATCCGGATTTTTCTCCTGGCGGCTTTGATACAGTAAAAACACCGTGTACGCTAGCCCGCCCAAAAATAAAACCACCCCATCAGAGCGGTCAATCCGGCCATCTAGGCCAAAGAACATCACCAGCGCCGAAACGCCAATCATAATCGGGACATCTAATCGCACCAGCTGCTGCGCCACAACTAACGGAGCAATTAAAGCAGAGGTTCCAAGAATCAGTAAAATATTGCAAATATTGCTGCCAACCACATTGCCCAGCGCAATATCAGCCTGTCCATGCAAGCTCGCATTTAAACTAACGGCCAGCTCAGGCGCACTCGTACCAAACGCTACCACCGTCAAACCAATAATTAACGGCGAAATGCCCATCGTTGCGGCAAGCTTAGAAGCCCCTTTGATGAGAACTTCGGCACCAGCAACTAGCAGAACAAACCCTACGACAAGGTACACAACCGTCCAAATGTTCATAGGCGCTGTTCGTCTTTGCGGCTAGCTAAAGGGTAAATCAACAAAACAGAATTAGAACCGCTCAAGACGGCATAAAAGAAGCGGCATAAAAGAAAACAATGAACGCCTCGAACCCTATTCTTATATCAAATTACCCAGATATAACAAACTAACCAGATATATTCTCAGAAAGTTCTATTAAACATCTCTCAGATTAAAATCTGACCCTAAATCTGATCGCGATATGTTCTCTCCTACTATTTTTCTCAGAGGGAATAACTCTTTTTTCGCCACGCCTACTTCCACCATGACAGCCCCTATGCCAACCTCTGAAAATGCCCAGCCCGCCCGTCCGTTGGAGGCTTGTCAATTTGAGGATGAAGCGCTCGCGCCTTGGCGATCGCCCCTCTCTCGTGCCCTCCATCGCAACCGCGCTGTTCCCTTTTGCCGCTACCTCCAGCTCGCAACGCTTAAGCTCGACGGCACCCCTGCCAATCGCACCGTGGTTTTTCGTGGTTTTTTAAACGGAACCAACGCCCTCATGTTTATTAGCGATTTTCGTAGCGAAAAAACAGCTCAAATTCAACAGAATCCAAACGCTGAAGCCTGCTGGTATTTCACCAAAACCCGAGAACAATTCCGCCTTGCCGGTCAGCTCACCCTAGTGACAGCCCAAGGGAAACAGAACAACGACACCGAGCACAACGCATTGACACTACAAACCGCACGCCAGAACATTTGGCAAACTATCTCCGATAACGCCCGTATTCAGTTCACATGGCCCTATCCTAAAGCCCCCCGCTCCGCTAACCGCCCTTCTCTGGAAGAGGTTAGCACCTCCGAGTTATCTGCTTCTGAGCTATCTGCCATCCCTAACAAGCTAGACGAACAAAATCCCCCTGAGGCTTTCACGCTCTTAATTCTGACACCCTGCAGTGTGGATCATCTTGAGCTACGCGGCGATCCTCAAAACAGACATCTATACATCAAAGACAATGGAGAAACGCCAACATGGAACGTCAGCGCCGTTAATCCGTAACGTCACTTAGCTGTCAGCGAGCATGAATTCTGTCAGTGCTTGCTGACAGAATTCATGCTCGCTGACAGGAAAAGTTAATGCTTAAATGCCTGCACCGCCCAAAAATTCCTGAATGGCTCGATCTTCAAGTCGGCAGCACTCAGCTTCGTTGCCGTTTTCGTTGCTGCCTTGAGGCTTAGCACCACGCTCCTGGCATTCCATTTGCAATGCTCTAGCCAGCATGGCCTCTTGATCCACGCGCCCCGTACCTACAGGCACTAACTGCTCTACATTCAAAGCGGCCTTACCGGCTGATTTGATCGCTGTTAGCTCATTCTCAAGGGCATCAATTCTATCGACAAGCGCCCGAATTGCCAGCGCTTCTGAATCGGGTAAACGCCCGTGCTCCAAAGGTTCCACTCGCTCACCAGAACGGTACACAATGCGGCCAGGAATGCCTACCACTGTGCAGTCTGAAGGCACTTCACGAAGCACCACTGAACCTGCACCCACACGCACATTGTTACCCAGCTGAATATTGCCAAGGACTTTTGCGCCAGCGCCAATGATGACACCTGTACCCAGTGTAGGGTGACGTTTTCCAGTCTCTTTACCTGTGCCCCCTAACGTTACGCCCTGGTAAATCAGTGCCAAATCACCCACGATCGCGGTTTCACCAATCACCACACCCATGCCGTGGTCGATAAAGACTCCCGAGCCAATCTGCGCACCAGGGTGAATTTCAATGCCCGTCAGCGCCCGCGCCATATGCGAAATCAATCGGGGCACAAAAGGAATACCTACATTCCAGAGCCAATGCGCAAACCGATGCAGCACTAACGCTTGAAAGCCAGGATATAGCAGCGCAACTTCTAGCCAGTTGCGCGCAGCCGGGTCACGTTCAAAAATAATGCGGAAGTCTTGAACAAGCGCTTTAAGCACGGATAGATGTCCTTAAAAATTGGATTGAGCGTCAATTGAGCGTCAGAAGATAGAACTTCGGGTGAGTCAAATCAAATTCGAAGTCATCGTAAGGCCAGTAGGCCATGCTCATATTAGCGTTTGATTAATACTGCTCCAACTCTTTCGTTTATTCGGGTATCCGATAGTCAGATCAATTTTGAGAGAGGGTAAGCGTTGATCTGGCTTTTGTCACAGCTTGTCAGTGCTGAGCGCTGTACTGGGCTGTTAGATCGAGCCGTTATTCGGAGCGTTGCCATTTGAAGCGTTGCCATTTGGAGCACTGCCATTTGGAGCACTGCTATTTGGAGCACTGCTCCAAATGGCAGTGCTTGGGTTTGTAATGCGTAGCCGGTAGTTGATGAGATCGCCCTCATCAAATGCACCGACCCAAATTCGATACTCTCCTGCGGGCCAGTTTCGCGCAGTCACGGCAGCATCTCGGTGCTCTCGCCGATAATTATCATTGCAGTCTATGCCCCTTGGCCCCTCTACCAACAGAGTAGTATCTTGGCCTTCACTGCTCACCGCAATCCGCAGGCGAGGTTGGGGCTGTGTGAGAATCAGCGTGTGGTCGGGTTCAGCGGCTGCGTATCCTAAGCACACTTTACGGCGGCGATCGCGCCCCGCCATTTCAGCCAAGCTACGCTCTCCGGACGTTACACCACGGACTTCGGCAACCCCGTTCTGTAAGCGGATGGCCCCGCCATTCGGAGTGCCTTCAGCGGCCAAGGCAGGCAAGCTAGCCCCCCAAAGGCCACAGCCCAAGAACCCCATCGCGAGTACGCCAACACTCAAGACTCCTCTTTTTAAAGCCCCTCTTTTCCAGGCATCTAGCGCCTGCATGCCTATCACGGACATATCTATCACGGGCACACCCATCATCTGCACATCTAGCTGACGCTTGCTGATAAATCCCATCTCGCGGTCGTCCTCACGCTTGAATGTTTTCGATGTTTCCAAGTCAACGCTTCCCGTCCTAACTCAGCGGCGTAGCATTTGTCAGCTACCGCACTAACGAATTTTGTCGCAACGAATGCTGATATCTTCGACGAGGGCGCACCTAACTGGAACAGAACCGCCTGCAACATTCTCTACTGGAACACTGGTCGCGGAGATGGCTCACCGAACTGATATGGGGGCTATCTCAGGCCCTGAGATAGCCCCTGAGATAGCCACTGAAATGAGACAGATGATAGGTACAGCGCGCATTTAGCCAATACCTAAGCGCATTGCCAAGCTAGGCGTTAGCGGCAGCAACACCAGCAGCGTTAACAACAGAGAAAGCAGTGCGAGGGCGGCCCTGGTATCGTCTGGCTCTGTTAAGTCATCGCGACAAGGACGTTCAGGCTGACGCTGCAAAAAGAGAACAAGCACGGCCCAGTACAGTGCCAGTGGATTAAACAACCCGACTAACGCCAACAGTATCACTGTAATCGTTGTGCTCTTCATCAGGGTTTTGCGTCCATAAATGGCCTGCACCATACGGCCACCATCTAGCTGCCCTGCGGGCAACACATTAATAGCCGTAATAATCAGGCCCATCCAGCCCATGACCATAAGCGGATGAACATCTACCAGATCACCTTGTAGTGCATCACCTAGCATCGTCCGTGCCAGAGTGCCCACTAAAACAGACCCCCGAAAAAACTGAGCAGGCAACTGAAATGCGCTACCGGGATGAGAGAGCACAAGGCCCGTAAAAAGGAATCCAAACGAAAGCAGACCGCCTGCGGCTGGCCCTGCAAAGGCCACATCGAATAGCACTGACCGATTTGGCAAGATAGATTCAAATCTCATAAAAGAACCAAAGGCTCCAATCTGCCAAGCCGGGAGAAAAAAGGGCGGGCTAGTTTTTACGTTTAGCCGGTTAGCGGTTAGCCAATGTCCTGTTTCATGGATACACAGCACTGCAATTAGGCCCAGGGCAATGGGAAGTGCTTCTGGTAGCCGTTGGGGAGTTCGGAAAATATCAAACCCTTGCAAAATACCTGAGGTTTCCAGGCAGGTGCCCAATGTTGCGATCGCGAGCACCACACATAAGATCTTTTGCCTGAGTGAAGTAGGATTCGGCCCTGTGCTACTGGGCTGTACCAATACAACCGGTTTATCGTCTGGGTCAGAAAGCAAACACAGACGATAGGTATCGCCAAACTTCTCGGTCAGCTTTTTGCTCAGCGTTTGCGTTACCTCCTCTGGCTTACCCCTCAGATTGCCTTTGAAGATCGCCCCTTCTTGAAAAGAAATCGACTTTGTTCTAAAGAACGTATCAATCCCAAAGATGCCTTCCATCACGGTGATATCTTCCGGTGGAATCGGCGGCAGTACCTCCTCTGCTTGGGGGCCAGAGGATTGGGGAGTAGAGGATGGTTGGGAAACAGATGATTCAGATATTTTCAACGGCTCAGCAGCAGGTGACGTTTCACCGGTCACTTCACGCATCGTTTCATCAGTGCCTTTATCCACCACGGCTTCCGTCACTAGCGGATCAGCGGTCGATTCAGCGCTTTTCTCTTCAGTGCCTTTCTCTTCAGTGCCTTTCTCTAGGGTAGAGCTGCCGGACTGACTCATCATCGCAGCAGCTTGCTTTTCGGTTAGTTCGGCCTGTCCGCTGAGCCGCAGCAAACGCCCCAAATAGATATAGACACCGGCTGAAATAACGACTAACGCAAGAATGCCAGCAACGTTTAGATAAATGCCTACGGCAGACAAACCAAAGAACAAGAGCCAAGGCCCCATCAGCACGACCGTTTGGAGCCAAGCTAAAATACCAGGCTTGCCAAAGGGCTGGGCTTTGGAATAGCCCCAATAGAGAATTGCGATCGCAGCTACTAAAAGTAAGGCAGTAATCATGAGTGAAAGTAAGTAATTGTTTTTATTTTAGTAGAGGTTGGTGAAGCGCAAATCCACACCAGCCAAATAGAGCGTCTCTATCAAGCCCTATCCAAACCACCCCAAAGCCGACACCACCGCAGGCAATAGGCCACCGTAAAAACTTCAGGTACACTAGCACCTGAGCTTAAGTTGAGCGTTTATGGCTAATCCTCCTTCTGAGTCAGGCAAAGCTGCTAATGAAACCTTCAGCGTCGATTACAACCCCGACCCTGAACTACAAGCCGACAACGGACAAGGGAACATAGAAAGCGCCACGGCTCCTACCGTGGACAATCCTTATGGCGCAAATCCTTATGCCGGTCGGACTAATCCGCTCGGCACGGGCAGACTGGCCTCTGCGAGACAGGGAAACTCTGGTCAATCTACGGCGGGCCAATCTACGGCGGGCCAATCTATGACTGGTCAATCTACGGCGGGCCAATCTATGACTGGCCAATCTATATCCGGTCAATCTATATCCGGTCAAGTCGTGAATGGCCAAACAGAAAATGGGCAACCGATTTCTAGCCAAATTATTGATGGCCGCGTCATGACTAACCAGCCACTGAACCGTTTTCAGGGGGAAAATGCGCAAGAACTTTCGATGTCAGATCAAGAATCCGCTGATTTAGAAGGTGACGTAGGCCGAAATACGAGCGCATCACCAGAACGCTACAAACGGCAGCCGGCCATTAATCCCATCAAAGTGGTGCAAGCGCCTGTAAGCGTGGTTGCGATCGCAGGCTCCATCGTCATTATCGTGGGTCTTACCTTAGGTAGCCTCTGGCTCACCCTTGCTGGCTCCATCGTCACCTTTATTGTTTCCTTACGGCTAATTGCCCCCACCCTGCAAGAAGCCATCAGCGACCTCAGTCAGCAGCAACGCGCCCTTTTTATTGCCGTTCCGGGTCTTTGCCTCGGCATCATTGGTTTGGTCTATACCAGCGGGATTACGCGTCCCATTGCCCGTTGGGGCAGTGGCTTGCGATGGGACATTATCAGCGCCCTCGGGGACTTTCTCGGCGCACTCGGTCAAATCTTTATTGCCGTTCTGGCGGTTTATGTCGCCTGGCGGCAGTACATCATTTCTCGAGATCTCACCGTTCAGCAAAACCTCATTACCCAGCAGCAAACCATCGACTCCTTTTTCCAAGGCATTTCAGAACTAGTGCTAGATGACGAAGGACTCCTGGAAGATTGGCCCCAAGAGCGCGTCATTGCAGAAGCGCGCACAGCGGCTATTTTGAGCAGCGTCGATGCAGGAGGAAAAGCCAAAGTCCTACGCTTTTTATCTCGCTCCAAACTACTCACCCCCCTAGCGCGCGACCAACGCCTTGGCCGCCCTATCCTCGATGGACTCGGTGGCTACGCCGAAGACCGGCTCAATGGCACCCGCGTCATTGACTTAGGCGTGATGCTAGCCGCCAGCGAACTGGCCAAAACCGACATGCGCTGGCTTGACCTCAGTGACACCAACCTGATTCGGGCCAATCTCACAAGCTGTGATTTAGTTCGCACAAACTTCGCCCGCTCTATTTTGTGCGATGCCACCCTCACCGACACCGATATCATGGGCGCCCGCTTCTTTTATGGCGATCTTGAAACGGCAACGCCCCGCACCCGCCAAGACACGCCTAATTACGCAACAGGCGAATTTACCGGCGCCGTTGTAGAAGGCGCAGATTTCACCAATGTCCAACGCCTGTCCGAAATACAGCGATGCTACTGCTGCGCTTGGGGCGGCAGCAAAACCCGCAGCACTATCCCAGGTGGCTGCGACGGAATTCCGAATCGCCTCGGTCGATAGTCTCCGTGTTTCCCAACAGCCGCTTTGTTAAAACAAGCACTCTGTAAAGATCCCGAAAACCTCACCCTAAACTTGAAGAAGATTCTATTCTGCTCCCTTAGTATTTGGCTACAGGGCCAAATCTGTCCGTGTCCTCATCTGTTGTGATGGTGTGACCTGTGATATTGGGCAAATTTGATTTATACCCACTCATTGCCTCGGACTGACTAACTCGATCTAAATTTGACTCGATCTAAATTTGACTCGGACTAATTAACTCGACCGGATTAACTCGACCGGATTAACTCGGACTGGCCCTCATCCCCAACCCTCTTTTGCCAAAATGGTTTCACGCTCCTCTGGGAAACGATCCATCAAAAAATCTGTCAGCAAGGCCAAGCAGCGCGCCAAAAGCAAAAAGGGGCGTGCAAAAGGAAAGGCTGGGAAAAAAGGCCGTGCTAAGGGCAAGGTTGTAAACGCGGCAACCGGTGAGGCTGTCGAAGAACTCTCACCGCGCCAAAAACTTGTCCTAGAACGTGCGGCAGCCGCCAAACGCAAAGAAACCATCTCATTTATTTCATCGGTTTTCTTTGGCTGTTTTTTTGTCGGCGCGCTGTTCGCAATTTTGCTCGAGCCAAAGCTCGGCGTGGCGGCTGGTGGCGCACTGATGTGTCTGATCTTGTCGTTCAAGTATCAGCGCCTCGCGCTCTATGCCTTCATTATCTATGTGCCTTTTGCTGGCACCGTTATTTATGCACTGGGCGGCAACCCCATTCTGCAGCTCGCCAAAGATATTTTTTATATTCCGGCGCTCATTGGCGTTTATCAGTTCTGTAAAAAGAATCGACTCCCCATTATTTTGCCGAGAGAGATCAAGCCGCCGCTTATTTTTCTGGTGATTGTTGTCATCATTACGGCTCTTGTTACCAATGTCCCCGATCAGTTCATTGGGGGTGCTGGCAACTCCTTGCCCGTGGTGATGGCCATTTGGGGCGCTAAGGTAATTTTCGGCTACATCCCTCTTGTGGCCTGCATTTACTACCTCATCCGCAACAAAGACGATCTGGTATTTTTACTCCGCATGCAGGCTGTGTTGGTCTTAGTGGCTTGTTCTTTAGGCATGATGCAGTACTTTATGCTCCGAACCGGCATATGTGCAGGAACTCAGGGCGTAGGTGAGGAAATGTTCCGCGCGTCCTTAGAATCTCGCTGCTTTGTGGGAGGCTCCTTGCTTTATTCCCCTTCGGTGGGGCAAATCCGCTTACCAGGAACGTTTGTCGCCCCTTGGCAGTGGGGATGGTTCCTGATCTCGGGGGCATTTTTCAGCTTTGGGACCACCTTTAGTGACCGTTCCGCGCTGTGGCGAGCAGTAGGGCTGGTTTCGCTGGTTGCCGTCATCATCATGGCGCTAATATCGGGTCAGCGGATTGCACTGGTGCTGGTGCCTTTCTCCATTGCCTTGCTCACAGTGCTTACAGGGCAGGTCACAAACCTCAAGCGTTTTTTGCCGATTGGCATCGCGCTAGGACTGATTTTGGCCTACCTTGCACTCAACAATCCACAGGTTATTGAAGCGCGTGTGGAAAGCCTTTTATCTCGTTGGCAGGCGTCCCCTCCTCAACAATTTATTGAGGAGCAATTTAATCAGGTTTGGGAAGCGCAAGAAGGCATCTTTGGTCATGGTGTGGGCCGGGCCACAAACTCAGCTCGAAAGTTTGGTAAAACCACACTGCTAGAGACCTATCACCCCAAGGTTTTCTATGAGATTGGCCCACTGGGTTTGATCGGAATTTTGGCTGTTTATACCATCCTTACAGTTGTCACCTTTAGGGTTTATCGCAATACCCGAGATAAAAACTTGCGCAGCTATGCGGCTTCTATGTGGGTGTTTATTTTCTTCATCAGCTACAGCCCGTATTACTATCCCTTGGACGTGGATCCAGTAGCGGTTTACTACTGGCTAGCTGCCGGTATTATTCTCAAAATTCCAGAGCTAGAAAGGCAAGAACAGGAAAAAGAAGAGGCGATCGCACTCAAAGCTGCTGGCGGAACCCCGGTTCCTACCAGCTCGCGACGGAAACGTTCGAGAAAAGATCAGCCTACCTTTAACTAAACAGCTCGCCTTCATTAAGCAGCTCGCCCTAACGAAGCAGTTGCCCCTTCGACGCACATTATTTCATCCGCCATGATTTCACCTACTGCATCTGCTAAGGCAACTGAAAGCCAGAACACCGAAAGCCAGGACACCGAAAGCCAGAACACCGAAAGCCAGGACACCAACACGAAGCCACTCTTTATTTCCGTCATCATCCCCACCTATGGCCGCGAAGCTATCTTGTGTGACAGTATCCGCAGTGCGCTGGCGCAAACCTATCCCGCATACGAGCTCATTGTGGTTGATCAAACTCAAACCCATGAGCCAGAGACCCAAGCCTGTTTAGACCAGCTGACAGAAGAAGGTAAGCTGCAGCTGTATCAGGTACCGTGGGCTAGTTTGCCCGCTGCCCGCAACTACGCGG
Organism: Phormidesmis sp.; assembly: GCA_045110585.1. Lineage (GTDB taxonomy): Bacteria > Cyanobacteriota > Cyanobacteriia > Phormidesmidales > Phormidesmidaceae > Phormidesmis. The sequence continues at coordinate 56,397 of JBGCGG010000021.1, forward strand.
TGGAAAGGGCTAAGGGTGATATTTTCCTCTTTTTAGATGATGATGTGGAGCTGCCAGAGGGCTTTTTAGCAGCGCATGCTCAGGTTTTTCAGCAGCGGCCTGAAGTGGGTGCAGTGGCCGGTCGGGTTTTTGATCGGATGAAGCTGGAAGATTCCTCCGTGCCAGAAATAGAGACCTTACCGCCGGAAGCGATGGATCCGGGCATTGCTTGGTATCACATTGACTTGGTGCATACTACTAAGCCGCAGCAGGTGCTGACAGCGCGGGGGTGCAATATGTCTTTTCGGCGGTCGGTATTTGAGGAGTATGGCCTGCGGTTTGACGAGCGCTTTGCGGGCAGTGCAGTGCGCGAAGAATCAGATTTTTGTCTGCGCTTTCGTAAAACAAACATGATTGTTTGGTACGAACCCGCGGCGCATTTGGTGCATTTAGGTGAAGAAACCGGCGGGTGTCATGACATCAGTACGCGATCGCTCCAATACCAAGTGACCTTTTATCACAATCACTTCCTCATGGCCCTCAAAAGCCTCACCCCTGGCCAACTTGCTCGCCTAAGCGCCAGCCTATTTGACTGCCATGTGCTGGGCCACCCCCCCTGCAATAAAAGTGGATCTCCGATCAAAATTGTCACCCGTTTCTTCTTTTTTATCATCGGGTTTCTCAAAGCCTGCCTCACATTGCTTAACCCTGTGGGGCGCAATGGACGGGTATATACCTAAACCGGCCCGCGCTGACGCGATCGCCCGCGCCCTGAGCAAAGCCGTGGCGCTTTGCTGCGCTTCTGTTGGCATAGGGCCAACCCGCCAACCTAACCCGCCTCTTCTGTTAATAAGCCCATGAAAATTCTGGTCGCCAGCCACACTTACATCGTCGATCTCAACTGTGAAAAGCTGCGATCGCTCACCCACGTCCGGCCTGATATAGAAGTCACCGCACTCGTGCCCAAAATTTGGAATCCTGGTGGCGTCCAGAGCAAAAAAATTGAAACCCAGCCCAAGCAAGAAGGCCGTTTTCGAATTGCGCCTATCTCCAACTTTAGTCAAAACAACCAAAGCTTACTGAGCTTCGGTGCAGAAGTCATCGCACTCTTGCGCGAGTTCAAGCCTGACGTTATCCACATGGAGCAAGGCGCAAAATCTTTGGGTTACGCCCAGCTAATTACCCTCAATCGAATGCTGCGGCTGAAAGCGAAAAATGTTTTCTTTACCTGGTGGAATCTCCCTTATGAGGTTAATTTTCCGCTCAGCGCTCTGGAAAACTACAACCTCAAACACACGCACGGCCTAATTGTTGGCAACCAAGACGGCGCGGACATTTTGCATGATCATGGCTACAGCGGCCCCACTTGCGTCATGCCTCAGCTCGGCGTTGATGAAAGTCTTTTCCGGCCGCAGCCGCAGCCGCAGCTAGCAGACAAACATAGCATCAGCCCAGAAGAGTTCATTGTGGGGTTTGTGGGCCGTTTTGTAGAAGAAAAAGGCTTACTCACATTATTTAATGCGCTTGAGAAAGTCGCTGAGCAAGCCCACAGAAAATGGAAACTGCTCCTACTAGGACGCGGCCCTCTAAAAGAAACCCTCCAGCAGCGCGCCCACGAACTCAACCTTGCAGAACGGATTATTTGGATTGAAAGTGTCCCCCACGCCGATGTTCCGCGCTACATCAATTTAATGGACACCCTCATCCTTCCATCGGAAACCACCTATGCATTCAAAACCCTGAGTGCCGTCGGCTGGAAAGAGCAGTTCGGTCATGTGCTGATTGAAGCCATGGCCTGCAAAGTACCTGTAATTGGCTCCGATTCGGGCGAGATTCCCCACGTCATCAAGCAAGATGGCCTAGTGTTTCCAGAAGGTGACGCAGCTGCCCTGGCCGCGTGCATTACCTCACTGATGGAACAGCCCAATCAGCAACAGGCCCTTGCTGAGAAAGGCTACCGGCGCGCCATGAACGAATACACCAATCAAGCCTTGGCCGAAAAACAAATAGCTTTCTACGAAACACTACGGTAAGTGCCGCGAAAATCTGGCACATCGGAGCTGTCATACGGCACCCTTTCGCTCTTTTCCGCAGCCTCATACCCTAGGTAAAAAAGGCCCCAAACCCTCAACTAATTGCCCTCGTGAACTATATAACGTCTTATCTAGCCACGCTTTCTAAATTTTCTCTTCCTAATTTTTCTTTTTCTGCTGTTTTAAGAGCTGCGCTCAAACACCAGCCCAAATCGACAAAATTTATTTTCCTGGGGATGACGTTGCTATTGGTGGGATGCCCGGAAGGGGGGATTCCTTCCGTGGAAACTATCGTTTTTGATGGCGAGCCAGATGAGCTAAGGATTCAGCCGATTCAGGTGTGCGACGACGGCGGGGGCAACTGCGCTGATGTGAGTTTGTTTGCAGATATTACGGCCAAAATTCTGGAGCAGGCCAACTTGAGGGTATCTTTTTTGCCGACCAACCGACTCAATGCGTCTCGGTTTTTGTCTATTCAAGATAATCGCGATCGCACCTCTGCTGACTATGAATTCTACGAACTCACCCGCACGGGAAATGCAGGTGACTTTGGGAGGCATCCTGATTCCACACGTACCAGCGGCCCCATCAACGTTTGGTTCGTCGATGAAATTGAATCGCTGAACGGGTTTACGCAGTTTGGCCTTGCTTGGGTAGATGCCAACGGCGTACTGATTAGCCAAGAAGCCACCGATTTTAATAATGGGCAAGGCCGCGCGGACACCCTCGCCCACGAAATTGGCCATAACTTGGGATTGCGCCATTCCACCCTCGGGGCGGGCGCACCCAACAACCTCCTCACCGATGGGGATACGCGCAATATTCCAACCTCTGTAGATGATGTTGGCACGGTGAGCACCCTGACTAATGAGCAAATTCGGGAAATTTTGAACAGCCCGTTTGTCACAGATGGCAGCAGCGGCAGCGGCGGCATCGAAGTCTCTAGCGGTGATTTGTTTGAAGTGTCTGCCGATGCCGTGGCCTCTGCAGGCACCCGCATTCCCGATAATCCTGGGACAGCACTTGGGCTGAGTGCCTTGGGTTTGTTTATACTCAAGGCAAAAGCGAAGCGCACAAAAAAATAACCTTTAAAAGGCCCATTTGGAAAGGCCCGTTTCGATAAGGCCAGCTTTGCGACTTTTCTGCCGTGGCATCCACATGAACAAGTTCTTTACTATTTTCGCAAGCGCCATCAGCTGCACACTTTTGGTCGCCCTAGTGGCCTACATCACCCCAGCATCACAGAAGGCATTCAGCCCGAATAGTAGAAAAGACGCCTCCAAACCAGACACCGTTACCTCAGAAGCCGTTATCACAGAAACCTCTATTTCAGATAGACTCACTCACCCGCCCGAAAGCCAAACCTTTCAAAACGGCCCCTACGAGCTGCGAATTTCCGCTACCGACCAATGGCAAACGCCAGCCGCAACGGGCACCTTGTATGAAAGTGAGCAGCCACTGTGGCAGCAGAGCCTGCCGCATCAGTACGGCCCCAAATTTGCCTTGGTGTCATCCAGCGTGTCATCTAGCGGCACCACTTTGCTTTTTGATGAATACATCAACATTGCAAGTGATTACGCGATCACCCTAATCGCGTCCACTGGCGAAATCATTCGCACCCACAGCTTTGACGACATTCACCAAGCCCTCCAACAAACCCAACCCAACCTTACCCGCGCCGACCTTACCAACCAAGCCACCACTGGCTGGTGGATTTCCGCAGCGCCAACCTTCAATGACGCAGGCACTCACGCCCTCATAGAAACTGGCGGCACCCTCCTCCACATAGAACTCACCACCGGCAACCTCACCGCTAGTCATCTGTAGCCTCAACCCAGCCACCCCCTTTTCGGCCCATGCGCCCTTTAAAAATTCTCCAAATTGTTCCGTCTATCTCCCTTGTTTATGGTGGCCCTAGCCAAATGATTCGGGGGTTGAGCGCGGCGCTGGCAAATCAGCCGAATGCCACCGTCACCGTCATCACCACTGACTCCAACGGTGACGTAGACGAAGCCCCTCTCGATGTGCCGCTTGGCACCCCTGTCCAGCAAGACGGCTACAACGTTATTTACTTTCGCTGTTCTCCCTTCCGCCGCTATAAGTTTTCTGCCCCGCTATTACAATGGCTGTGGGCCAACGCTCACCATTACGACATCGCCCATATTCACGCACTTTTTTCACCGGTTAGCACCAGCGCGGCCACCGTCTGCCGACTAAAAAAGCTGCCCTACCTAATGCGCCCTCTAGGCACCTTAGACCCGGCTGATTTAGCCAAGAAAAAACAAATTAAAAAGCTCTACGCCGCCCTGCTAGAAAAACCAAACCTTGCAGGCGCAGCCGCCATTCACTTCACCAGTGAGCTGGAAGCAAAAGTCTCTGAACGCTTTGGGGTCAGCACGCCAGGCATAGTCATTCCCCTCGGCGTTGCACTACCAGCACTGCCTAATCGACAAGAGTCTCAGCAAGCTATTCGACAACAGTTTCATATTCCAACAGATCATCCTATTCTGTTGTTTATGTCTCGCATCGACCCTAAAAAAGGATTCGATATTCTGTTGCCCGCCCTTTCTAAACTCTACGAAAACAACATTCCTTTTCACTTTCTACTATGCGGTGCAAATCCACAAGATAGAAATTACGAGACGCAGATTCAACAACAAATTCAGGCAGCACCTTGGGCTAGCCAAGCCACCATCAGTGGCTTTGTTGGTGGCGAGCTAAAGGCGCAAATTCTTAGCGCGGCAGATGCCTTTGTGCTGCCTTCTTACTATGAGAATTTTGGCATTGCGGTGGCCGAGGCGATGGCCGCACAGCTACCGGTCATTATTTCTGATCAGGTGCATATTTGGCCTGCGATCGCTGAAAGTGAATCCGGATGGGTAGTGCCAACGGCGGTAGAACCATTGACTACAGCCCTAACGGAGGCTTTGCGTAAAAAGGAAGCGCGAGTTCAACGCGGGCAAAATGCGCAGCGCTGCGCAAAAGAGAACTATAGCTGGGATGCGATCGCGCAGCGCATTCTCACCACTTACCACCAGCTCCTTGCCCCAGGCCATGCTTGAACTTTATTTTTAAACTCATCCTGTAGAAGAAAGCATCCAGCCCAGCCTGCCTTATAGAATAAGGGGCAGTGCTCCTTTATACTCTCGACTTTCATGGCCGATCAGATCGATCTATTCAATGCGGCTGGCGTAGAGGCAACCCCACCTCCGGCAGATTTTGACCCTGCCCAAATTCCCACCAGCGCCAGCGTGCCCATTCCCCCCGGAACCTACGGGTCGTTAGACGATCTGGCTGCCCATGCCAAAGCCTGTCAGCGCTGCGGGCTGGCCCCAACCCGCACCAACGTTGTCGTCAGCAGGGGCAACCCCAAAGCCCCGATTATGATCATCGGAGAAGGCCCCGGCCAACAAGAGGATGAGCAAGGGCTTCCTTTCGTGGGGAGATCTGGCCAGCTCCTAGAGAAAATTCTGGAGGCTATACGCCTAGATTCCGAAAAAGACGTTTACATCTGCAACATTGTTAAATGTCGTCCGCCAGGTAACCGCAACCCAACTGCACCTGAAATTAAAGCTTGCAAGCCTTATATTTTGGAACAAATTCGCATTGTTGATCCAAAAATTATTCTCCTAACCGGAGCCACTGCGGTCAAGGGCATCATTCCTAGCGAAAAGCGTGGCATCACTAAAATTCGCGGCACCTGGATTGAGTGGGAGGGGCGACTATGTATGCCGATTCTTCACCCAGCGTATTTGCTGCGCAACCCTTCTCGTGAAGCGGGCAAGCCCAAATGGCTGATGTGGCAAGACATTCAGGCAGTGCGGGCTAAGTTAGATGAAATCCGCGCTGAAGCGTAAGCGAAAAATGCTTACGCACGCGTTGAAGAAATTGGATTCAAACAGCTTGGATTCAAACAGCTTGGATTCAAACAGCTTGGATTCAAACAGCTTGGATTCAAACAGCTTGAATAATAAGGTCTAAAATAAAGAGCACAGGTTTGGAAAACGCAACACGCGATGGCTTAATCAATGTCTGTAAGCTTGATCAAGCTTTTTATTTCAGTTTTTCATTCCGGCTTCTTTATTTCATCAGCGCTTCATTCCAACGGATAAATTGCGCCAGCGCGGCAGTCTCTGAGCCAGAGTTGAACGGCCTGCCCTACGCTGCCGCTACTGCTTTCTCTAGGCGGCGTGGGGGCGCGGGGCGTTTTAGCATCGTCAATTTGAGAGAACATAAACGCTAGCCACCAACCATCTTCAGACTCTGCTAAAAACAACCAGTGGTAAGACTGTACGTCGTTCGTGGTGTTGCCAGAATACTGGCGCGAGAGGGTTGTGAAAAAGAGCTGCGTTAGTGGCCCGCCTGCGGTTGGATCGGTGGTGAAGGCGTACTGATTCAAGTCCAGAGGTTCTAGCTCAGGGCGACCGGCAACGAGCACAAAAGCGGGACGGTAAGGCTCTCGGCGTAATCGATTATTAGTTTCGGTGGTTTCGGTATCGCCATCGTCAGCGTCTTTGTAGTCAGGGATGACGGCGGTGGCGCGCTGTAGGACTCGGTTAGTGTAGTTGGGAATATCTCGAATGAGGAGGGCTGAGAGGGTTTCAATATCGGCGGGGCAAGCCGTGGGCGATCGCAAGGGTGCATAAGGGCGAACCACCCATCCATCGGCTGGCTCAGTTTCTATCGATTCTGCATCAACTGCGTCTTCAGGCGTCTCTTCACTGACTTCTTCTTCCAGCCTCTCTTCTTCCAGCCTCTCTTCTTCAGCCACCGCCTCTTCAGCAGGCAAAGCAGGTTCATTCAAGCGGTCTGTATCCAGCGCCGGTGGGGCCACCGAGTCGCCCATAGCTTGCGCCGAGTTCAAAGGTGATACCGAAGCCGCTATCAAAACACTGGTGAGTCCAGCCAGCAGTGCTGCAACCATTACTTAGCTATTCTCCTCACCAGCTATCTCCTCGCAGATTCTCGCGATCGCCCCAGCTCGATCCGCCGCCTGCGTAATCGGTCTGCCAATGACCAAATAATCCGCTCCCGCTCGCACCGCATCGCCTGGCGTCATTACCCGCTGCTGATCTCCTTTTTGCGCCCAGCTAGGCCGCACCCCCGGACAAACCAACGCAAAATCATCCCCGCATTGCTGCCGCAGCATCGTCGCCTCATGTGGCGAGCACACAGCGCCCCCCAAGCCACTTTCTTTTGCCAGCACAGCCATCTTCTGCGCATACTCGCCAGTTTCGGTAGGCACGTGCAGCTCACGGGCCAAGGCATCACGATTAATGCTGGTCAGCAGCGTGACAGCAATAACCGTTGGAGCCGCGCATCCAGCCTCAGCTGCGCCTTCATTGGCCGCCGTCTGAGCTGCCTTGAGGGCCACGCTTCCCGAACTCGCATGCACCGTCAGCAAATCGACACCGTAGCGGCCTGCTGCGCGACTCGCGCCCGCCATGGTATTCGGAATATCGTGCAGCTTCAGATCTAAAAAAATACGCTTATTGCGAGAGGTCAGCGCTTTTAAAATATTGGGGCCACTGCTAACAAATAACTCTAGGCCCACCTTCCAAAAGGTAATTTGGGGCAGGGCATCTATAAGCGCGATCGCAGCCGCCTCACCCGGCACATCCAACGGCACAATAATCTTTTCCAGCCCTTTCTCTGTCAATGCCAGTCTCTCCATCAACTACCGACACACACTCTAGCACCAGCCATTCGACTCCGTTCAGGCTTCGGTGTCAGCCCACTCACCCACCATTCAACACATCCTCGATGGCTGAGCAGAGTCGAAGCCCAAACCCAGCCAGCCTACTCCACCAATCTCACAAACTTCTTCTTTCCAATCTGCAACACCTTCCCGACCAGCTCATCCGGCCCTTCAAAAGTCAAATTCGGGTCGCTCACCTTCTCTCCATCCATTTTCACAGCCCCGCCTTTAATGTGACGGCGGGCTTCACTGCTGCTTGCACACAGCGGCGTTGTCCCCAATAAATAGAACATTTTAGCGGGGAAACCCACCTCCGCCAGCGAAAACTCAGGTACTGCTTCTGCCGCCTGCGTTTGCCCTGCGATTAGGGTCAGCGCATCTTGCTGCGCCTGCGCCGCGGCCTGATCCCCGTGATACTGCGCTGTGACCATCTTCGCCAATAGCTTCTGCTGCTCCCGTGGGTTTTCCGGCAGTGAATCCAAAGGCAAGTTGGTGAGGTGCGTGAAATAATCTTGAATGACCGCGTCTGCCGTTTTCTCTAGTTTGGAATACATCGACAGCGGATCTTCTTTGAGGCCCACATAGTTACCGATTGACTTCGACATTTTTTGTACGCCGTCTGTGCCAATTAGTAACGGGAGCAACATGCCAAACTGTGGGCGAATGCCAAAGTGCCGCTGTAAATCACGCCCTACGGCCACATTAAACTTTTGATCGGTGCCACCGAGCTCCACATCAGATTTCAGCGCGACTGAGTCGTACCCTTGGAGCAGCGGATACAAAAACTCATGCAAATAAACCGGCGTGCCCTTCTCGTAGCGATTGGCAAACCCTTCTTTGGCCAGCATCTGTCCCAGCGTCATGGTGCTCAGGAGGCTCAGCATCTTGCTCAAATCCACATCCTGAAGCCACTCAGAGTTATAGCGAATTTCTAAACGCCCTGGCGTCTCAAAATCCAAAATAGGCCGCACCTGATCGATATAGGTTTCTGCATTCGCCTTAACCTCTGCCTCGCTGAGCTGCTTACGGACTTCAGCTCTATCTGTAGGATCTCCAATGCGCGCTGTAAAGTCACCAATCAGCAGCACTGCCGTATGCCCGGCATCTTGAAATGCACGTAGCTTACGCACCAAAATGCTGTGGCCCAAATGAATTTCTGAACCGGTTGGGTCAATGCCCAGCTTGATTCGCAGGGGTTCTTTTGCCGCCTGCAATCGCACCAGCAAATTATCGTCACCGCTAGTTGAATTCAACTGCGAGGGAAAAACCTCGCTCACGCCTCGGTAAATATCGGCAAACGCGGCAGGAATTTCTGCGGGCAAAGAAGCGGAAGCCTCTGGAGTGGCGCTGTTAGCGGGGCTGTCGTTGTCAGACATAGACGGAAAAAGGATTGATTACAAAGCCCTGCCAGTGTAACTTTATAGCGCCAAAATCCACAGTATCTAGCCATTAGCCATTTCGGCCCTCTCCGAAAATCTGCGTTGCAGTGTTCGTTAAAAAGAACAGGCGAAAGCGGGTAAAACTGCGGTATTTAGCTTTTCAGCCCACTAAAATTCAGAAAAACTCAAGAAAAGCGGTTACATAGGGCTAGACATTCGGCAGAGATCATCTATATTTACGAGATAGATAAAATCAAAAAGGGTTTGTGTAGTTACCCCAGTTAGTTATCAGCGCCTAGCGTCGCTTCATTTTAAGCAAAGCAACACACCCTGCTTATCGGAATCTGGCCTAGTTCCGGATCTAGCCTAACCGAGCTAAGCCGACAACCGACTTAGCCAGGACAGTGCACCCTACGCTCGCTAAAACCAGCCCAGCTCCGCTTTATCCAGCTCCCCTTTATTAGGAAATATCGTCTTCCTGTGTCTTCTAATACCTTTCGCAAAGTCAGAACTCGTCCCCGCAAAGTCACGCGATCGCCGAACATCCTCAAATACATTCAGGATGTTGGCCAAGTTAGCGCGACAACGCTTCTGACCGTCACGATGCTAGGTAGCTCCATTGCCGCAGGGGGGCTAGTGGGCCTCGCCATCAGCTTCCGCAATTTGCCAGACGTGCGCGTGCTGCGTAACTACATCCCCTCAGAAACCAGCTACGTTTACGACATTAACGGCACCCTACTAGATAGCATTCACGACGAAGCCAACCGAGAAGTTGTAGACCTCAACGAGATCAGCCCCAACATCAAGCGCGCCGTACTCGCCATTGAAGACAGCTACTACTACTCCCACAGTGGCATCAACCCCAGCGGTATTGCCCGTGCCTTTTTGGCTAACTTGGGCGCAGGCAGAACCGTACAAGGTGGCTCAACTGTCACGATGCAGCTCGTTAAGAACCTCTTTCTCTCCCCTGAGCGCACCATCAGCCGTAAGCTCGTGGAAGTGGTGCTGGCCATGCGCATCGAGCAAATTTTTGACAAAAACGAAATTTTTGAGCTGTACCTCAATCAGGTGTATTGGGGCCACAACACCTACGGCGTAGAAACCGCCGCCCAAAGCTACTTCAATAAATCAGCTAAAGATCTGACCCTGGGTGAATCCGCCATGATGGCAGGGCTTATTCAGGCTCCTGAGAGCTTTAGCCCCTTCCTAGATTACGAAGAAGCAAAACTCCGCCAGGCCATTGTGCTAAAGCGGATGCGCGACCTTAACTGGATTACCACTGAAGAACAAGAAGCGGCCAAAAAGCAGCCCCTCCGCCTCGGCGAAATTACCTCCTTCCGCTCCAGCCAAGCGCCTTACGTCACGGAAGCGGTGATGAAAGAACTCACCGACCAGTTCGGTGAAGATGCCATGGCCAAAGGCGGCATGCGCATCCAGACCACCATTGACCTGAACATGCAAAAAACCGCTGAAGAGGTAGTGGCCGATAGCTACTACCGCTACTTTGGCAGCGGCGCATATGCTGACCAGGTGGCCCTCGTTGCCATTGATCCCCGCACTCACTTCGTCAAAGCCCTCGTCGGCGGTGTGGATCACCAATCCAGCCAGTTCAACCGCGCTGTGCAGTCACGCCGTCAGCCGGGTTCTGCCTTCAAGCCCTTTGTGTACTACGCCGCCTTCGCCTCCGGCAAATACACCCCTAACAGCGCCATTAATGACTCCGCCGTCACCTATCCTGACGGCTTCGGCTACTACTCGCCCAAAAACTACGACAGCACCTTCATGGGCAGCATCCCGCTGCGCAAAGCCCTAGAAACCTCACGAAACATTCCTGCTGTTAAGCTCGGCCAAGCCGTGGGCATTAACCGCGTCGTTGAGATCGCCCGCACCCTTGGCATCAAGAGCCCTATGGATCCGGTAATTTCCTTACCGTTGGGCGCAGTAGACCTGACACCCTTGGAGCTAGCCGGTGCCTATGCCACCTTCGCGAACTACGGCTGGCACTCCGATCCCACCTTGATCATGCAGGTCACTGATAGTAACGGCAATATCATTTTAGATAACACGCCTAAGCCACAGCTGGTGCTAGATCCTTGGGCGAGTGCCGCGTTAACTGACGTACTTCAAGGTGTGATTAAGCAAGGTACGGCCACCAATGCCCAAATTGGTCGCCCGGCTGCGGGTAAAACAGGTACAACAGACTCTCAGCGCGATGTTTGGTTTGTGGGCTATGTGCCTCAGCTGGCAACGGCGGTTTGGGTCGGTAATGACGACTATCGTCCGCTGGGCAAAGGCGCAACGGGTGGCGGCTATGCCGCACCGGTATGGCGCAACTTTATGGTGGAAGCGCTACGCGATGAGCCTGTAGAGCAGTTCCGCTCTCCTGGTGAGTTCATTCGCCCTTAAGTTAGCGCGATTTCACCACACCACAGCCTTTATCGGGCCATACGGTTAGCACGCAATCTGTTACAAACGCAGTCTGTTTGCGGCCTTCTGTAAGCTCTGCCTTATGTCGAGCCTTACAGAAGGCTTGTCTGTAAGGAGCTATTGAGCGTCCGATTGAGCGACTGTGCTAAGTGCTCGATTGAGCGCCTGCGCTAAGTGCCCGATTGAGCGCCTGCGCTAAGTGCAGCGGATCGACGCCTAGTGAGGTGCGCGATTGACTGGCATAAATGGCAGCTTGCGAATGCCACCACACTGCGCCCAGGACAGCGGACGTTAGCAAAGCAGGATTTTCTTTCCAGCTTTTAGGCTGGGCAGCGCTGGCCAAAAGACCGCCCATTAAGCCAGTAAGAACATCACCGCTGCCGCCTCGGGCAAGGGCTGGGGTGCTATGGGGATTGAACCAAAGATTTTGATGGGAGGCGATCGCACTTCGCGGCCCTTTGAGCAAAATGGTTGCCCCACTAATTTGAGCGGCGAGCCATGCAATTTCTCCAGGGAGAAGCTTTTCGCCTTTTTGGTAGATATTAGGAAAGAGGCGCTTAAATTCTCCTACGTGGGGGGTGAGCACAGTAGGAGCTGTTCTCCTTTTTAGCAGTGAAACAGGATCTCGATTGGCCAAAATATTGAGACCGTCGGCATCGAGCAAAAGCGGGATATCTGATTCAAACGGTGCGTTGAGAAGGTTAGGGACAGCAGGGGTGAGGCCAGGGCCAAAGGCGATCGCGTCATACTTCTCCAGATTCAAATTCTCTGGCAATTCACGAATAGCCCCTGCTTCTGTTTCCGCGCATCCTATCAACAGCGCCCCCGGAAGCTGAGGCAGCAAACTCAAACGAATCGATTCGGGCACGACAAGCGTGAGCATTCCGGCACCGCTAGCCACAGCGCCCAGCCCTGCCAAGAGAGCCGCGCCAGCATACTGGCGAGAGCCTGCAATCAGCAACAATTGACCAGCGGTGTACTTGTGGGCAGTGGGAGAGCGGTGGAGTGGGAGATAAGCGATCGCATCTTCATTGGTTATCCGCTGCACCTGCGGCACAGTGCCTAACACCGCTTCAATATCCGCCAACGGCAGGTCAAAATCGATGAGTGCACTTTGGCCGAAGTAGGCCAGCGCGTGCTCCTGCATAAACGCCCGCTTCCATAGCCCCAAGCAAGCCGTGTAGCTCGCTTGCACCGCACAGCCCATTACTTCACCCGTATCGGTGTGGATGCCAGAGGGTAAATCGATGCTGAATACAGATAAATTGTGTTCAGTAATCTGTTTATTGAGTTGTTCTATAGCAACTGATAGATCGCCTGCGATCGCTCGGGTTAGCCCAAACCCAAAGCAACCATCAATCACGGCATCACAATGCAACAATCCCTCCATAGACGCTACAAACGAAATGCCCAAACTTCTCGCATATTGAGCATGTTGTTCTGTCAGGGGCTTGAGCTTAGAAAAGGGCTGATAAACACTGACCGCATAGCCCAAATGATGCAGCTCACGCGCCACCACCAAAGCATCGCCACCGTTGTGCCCTGGGCCAACCAAAACGCCAATTTCTCGACCAGATTGAGACTGCTGTTCAAACCATTCAACAAACCGTTGCGTAATCCGCCCCGACACCTTCTCCATCAGCGCCGCCACCGGCATTCCCGCATCAAACACCCGCTGTTCTATCTGCTGCATCTGCTCAGCCGTCACCACAAAACGCTCAATCGTTTTACGCAGTGGAAAAGGGTGTTGAATATTATCGATGAGCATAGACGGGTTGCCTAATCTAGGTTAAAACTCAGCTCTAAAAACGAATTTGCGAATTATGAATCACACCTGTCTGTCCACAGGCATCTGTGTAATACCATTCTCCTGAACGGCCATAAACGTTAATGTATGAGCGCATCCCAATCGAACACATTACCCTACCATTAGGAGTCGCCCTAACATTAGAAGGCGGTGCATACACAAACGCAGCTTGCCTCTCTACAAATCGATTTGAATTTATCTGAGCCAACCGCTCACAGACCACATTGATCATGTTATTAGTAGCTGGCGACGGCGTTGTTGCAACAATATTAAAGGGACAGTATGATTCCTGCCTTGCCTCCAGTTGAGGGCTATACCTTGGTTTAACCGACATAGCTATCCGGCTTAGCGACCTGAATCATGCGATTTAGCACAAGACACTGCACCTTT